>CAUSBY010000039.1:0-4716 GCA_963530025.1 uncultured Weeksellaceae bacterium | reverse complement strand
ATTCCACAGCAGTTATCAATATGGATATCACTTTCTATGATACAATAAAAGCACAAGAGATAAAAAAAATCTATTGTTTTGATGGTACAAGTGATATCATAGGGGAAGACCTTTTGCCATATACTCCGGAAATGCTACTCTCCTTACCTTCTGATGTTAAAACTATCGGAATCTATGAATCTAATGAGGATGCTGTAGAAGGTGATCCATTAAAATCAAAAACAATAGTCGATTTAACAAAGGATGGAGATTTTGTGAAATATATCTTTTATGTAAGATTCGAGAACAATAATGGTTGCTATACCATAAAAAGACTCGTTTTTGAAGTTTATAATCCTAAGGCTAAAATAACAGACCTGGATGTCTGCGACAACAATGCAGACGGAACAGAAACCAAAAACCTACATATTTATGATGGATCGATAACATCAGATCCTATAAAAGTTACCTATCTGGACCCTAATGACCCAACCAAGATCATTACAAGTTATAATTTCACCCAAGCAACTACTGTTATCAACGTCCAGCTTGATATTCTGGATGCTGTTAAAGGAAGTTGTCAAAGAATCATCCCGGTTACTTTTCACTTGAATTCAAGTCCGAAACTTAAACAAACTCTTTTGAACTTAAATCTGGGAAACATCTGTGATAATAATAATGACAATGCAGAAACTTATGACCTTACCCAGCATGAATCTTATTTTTTTACAAGTACAGGAACAGAGACTGTAACGTATTATGAAAAATATAATCCTACAACGCAAACATTTTCTAATCAAGTTCCATCCAATTATCCACTTAAAAAAAATGCAACCATCTATCTGAAGATAGCCTCTTCTAAAGGTTGTTTTTCAACGGGGGCAATGGTAATCAACTATAATTTCTTATCAACAGTTGTTGTCAACTCTGCTGTATTGTCAAAATGCGGAGCAGGTTTTGCCTATGGTGTTACTTTTGACATGGACGAAGCCATCTCCGATTTGTTTGATGTGACAAAAAACACAATCCCCTTAAGTGATATAAAAGCCACATTCCATGATTCCCAATCTGATGCCAATGATAATATCCCTAGCTCAACGATAAACAATACATATAACACCAAGCCAACCTATCAATATGAAGAAACTGTTTGGGCTAGACTCGAAGACAAAACAAATCATTGTTATTCTGTTGCGCCATTGGTATTGAGGACAAAATTTCCTCCCAGAGCAAAAGCTTCATCTATTGTGATGTGTGACAACAATCTAGATGGCGACCCAGATGTCAACCTTCTTTCCAGGATTTATACTGACGAAATGACTTTGGCAAGTGACATCAACGCAGACAATATTTTTACGTTTTATGAAACCCAGGCTGACATTATAGCCAACAATCCTATTCTAAATCCGGAAAATTATAAACCAGCTAGCTTACCAGCAATCATCTATGTTCGTGTAGAAAGCTTACCTGGCTGTTATGACAACCTTAATTCCAAAGCACAAATAACATTGACACTTGGTTCAAAAACTGTTGCCGACTTGGGACCTTATACTATAAGTCAATGCGATGCTGGAAGTGACGGTAAAGAAGAAATCGATATCACAAAATTCGAAAATACAATTCTACCCGGAGCAAAATTCAATTATTACCGCTCTATGGAAGATCTGAACAAATTACAAAATGAAATAACTGGCGATAAAACCAAATATTCATATAACCGCTCCGATGGACCGAACATCTATGTCATGGTAACCAATGCCGGACTATGTCCAGAGCTTGCAATAATCAATGTAGAACTGAAAGATTCTCCTGTTTTCGATATAGGACCTTATTATTTCTGTCCGGAAGTAGGCAGGAAAATAGAACCAGAACTTTCCTTCCTTGGAAAAATAATTGGTTACATATGGAAAGACCCTAATGGCAAAGAAATAGCCAAAGACATTTCTTATATTGATGAAGTAAAATCTGCAGGCCAATATTCTCTTGCCATTACTACAGAAAACCTTTGCAGCTATACCGATTATTTTGATGTCATTGCGTATGAAGTACCTGTTATCGAGCAATTGGTCTCTTTGGGAGCCAACTCTTATCAAGTTATTGCCACAGGTAGCGAAAAGATACTTTATTCCAAAGACAGCATCAATTGGCAAGAGTCCAATATCTTTGAAAATATAAAACCAGGTCCGGTTAAATTCTATGTCAAATTCGAGAACTCGGACTGTCTTGGTAAAGTCAAAACAGGATTGTCTGTAGAGATCCAAAATGTGATTTCCCCAAACAACGACGGGATAAATGACAAATGGATATTTAGTAATTTGGATGTCTATGACGCTCCTTCTACCGTGAAAATATATGACAGATACGGCACAATGATCTATCAGCAATCTAGTAATGACAGGTTCCAATGGGACGGAAAACGTAATGGCAGAACCTTGCCAACCTCCAGCTATTGGTATAATATAACTTTACCAGACAGAACCATCAATGGATGGATCCTTTTAAAAAGCATAGAATAACAGAGCTCAGGACAAAAGAACCAATACAGTTTTACTTTATTTTGTCGATTTCTTATTGGTAACATCACATTTGTCTATTTGCTCTAATACTAATTATCTCTCGCCGAGTGACGAGGCTATCTCACATCGAGCGATATGCATATTGCTTATCGAGTGATAAGAGCTTCACTTATCGGGCTATAAGAGTTAGACTTATCGTTCGATAAGTAATCGTAAAACCGAGTTCGAGTGATAATCATCAATAGGTATAAGTTTAAACCCTACTAGTTAAAACCAAGTTGGACTTTAGTCAAAAACTTATGATATATTCGGGCTAAAGCCAAATTACTTTCTCCTTTTAACACAAGGCTAAAACCTAACGTAATTTACAACATATCAAATAAATTTGATTATTAATAATCAAGCTTAATTTCCTATTATCCACAAGTTATTACTCAAAAACGGCAACATTTTAATATTAGAACTTGGCTAGAATTCAGACTAAAAACGATTACATTTTAAGAGTAAAACACTAAATTTGTTATATGGAATTATATGATGTTCTTATTGTTGGCGGTGGTCCAATTGGGTTGGCTTGTGCTTTGGAAGCGAAAAAAAATAACTTGAAATATATCGTGATTGAAAAGGGAACTGTGGTCAACAGCCTTTACAATTATCCGTTGTATATGACATTTTTCTCGACAGCTGACAGACTGGAAATTGATGAAATCCCCTTCATCACAACCAAACCAAAACCGGGACGACAAGACGCTTTGGAATATTATCAAGGAATTGCACGCACAAAAGAAATCAACATCAGACCTTACGAAAAGGTCATCAATATTCAGAAATCTACTTTTTTCCAAGTTGAAACCAGTAAGCAGATTTATTTTGCTAAAAATGTAGTTATTGCAACAGGTTTTTATGACATTCCGAATTTGATGAATATCAAAGGAGAAGAATTACCAAAAGTCAAACATTACTATACAGAACCTTATCCTTACGCTTTTCAGAATATTGTTGTTATTGGTTCCAGCAATTCTTCGGTTGATGCCGCTTTGGAAATCTACAGAAAAGGAGGAAATGTAACAATGATTATTCGTAATAATGAGATTTCTAAAAGTGTAAAATATTGGGTAAAACCCGACATCGAAAACCGAATCAAAGAAGGAAGCATCAAAGCTTTTTTCGGAGCAGAACTTCTGGAAGTCAAAGAGCGCACAGTAATATTCAAAACTGAAAAAGGAGAAGTTCAAGAAATAGAAAATGATTTTGTCCTAGCAATGACAGGCTATCTTCCCGATTTCGAATTCTTAAAAAATATAGGAATCAATTTGAAAGGCGATTGTCAAAACCCACATTACAATCCCGAAACAATGGAAACCAACGTTGACGGAATCTATCTTGCAGGCGTTGTCTGTGGCGGAAAAGACACGCATCTTTGGTTTATAGAAAACTCAAGAATTCACGCCAAACAGATTATTAAAGATATTATTTCAAAAAATCAATAGTACTCTATAATTCATTTAATCTTTTTCCTTTATGGTGATCAAATCTTTTATGTTTTGGTTCACCAATCATTTGTCTGGTATAAATACCTGTAAGTCCAGAAAACAAATACGAAACCACACAAGCTATTGCAACATAAACGCCACATTCGACTCCAAAAAGTTCAATAGCCATTATACTACAGGCTAAAGGCGTGTTCGTAGCACCTGCAAACACAGCAACAAATCCCATTCCTGCTAAGAGTCCTATTGGAAGCGGAATAAAATAACTCAGAGCATTTCCCAAAGTTGCACCTATGAAAAACAGCGGTGTAACCTCTCCTCCTTTAAAACCAGAAGCCAGCGTAAGAATCGTCAGAACTATTTTAATTGCAAAATCATACGCAGGCAGCTGTTGTTGAAAAGATTCTTCGATGACAGGAATTCCTAATCCAATAAATTTTGTAGTTCCTAACATCCAGACAATCGCAGAAACTATTATTCCGCCAACAAACGGTCTTAATGGTGCATATTTTATTTTCGATTTAAAAAAACGTCCTGTATAATGAATCGTTTTACTAAATAAAGCTGCGCAGATTCCAAAAAGCAATCCAGCGATTAATGATAAGATAATATTTTGGAAAGACAGTTCCGGAACAAAATTAATATGATAATGTGTGTGATGTGTATTCCATAATTTGGTAACCAAATCAGCAATAATAGCCGACATAAAAGCAGAAAAAATAGAATTATAC
>CAUSBY010000038.1:0-5179 GCA_963530025.1 uncultured Weeksellaceae bacterium | reverse complement strand
AATTCTGTCTAAAATAATCGCTCAAATTAATTAACAGCTTTTCTTTAACAATGCAGGCTTCTGTGTGTTGTCTATTTTTATCCCTGGTAAATGTCAAAATATTAGTATCTACTGTTGCTGTATCAAATATTTGATTGCCTGAGAAATCAATTAAAATTTCAGGATTTGTTTTCTCTGCAAAAAAGTTACGCAGACTCTCGCCATAGGCAGCTCTCATCCATTTATTCGAAGTAATAAAGGTTAATATTCCTTTTGGTTTAAGAATATCATATCCTAACTCATAAAATAAACTATAAATATCTCCAGTTTTAGCAAAAGTTTCATATTCCATTTGCTGAAGGGCATCACTTTCAGCTCCCATTTTTTGTAATTGAATGTATGGAGGATTCCCTATGATAGCATCAAAACCAATAAAATTTCCTTCGTTATCCAATACTTCCGGAAATTCAAAACGCCACTCAAAAGCATTTTCGTAGATTTTATTGTTCTTAATCTCTTCAATAAAATCTTCAATTTTTTTGATTTTTGCCTCCAGAGTTTTCTTATCTTTTTGTTGAGCTTTTGTTAAAGCAGTTTCAAAAAGTTGCTCACTTTGATACTTCGTATAATATTCTCCTCTCAACAGATTAAGAGATTTGATTTCTTTGCTGTTCTTGCTAATTTCTGTCCTGAATCCTGTTTTAATGTTGTTAATAAGTTGTTCTAATTCCCATTTTTGAGCTTTACTTTCTGCATTGCGGTAAAGATCAACAGCTTCCTTATACTTTTCTATGGAAATTCCTGTTTTTTTCAAAGCAGATGACAAGTTACTGTCCAATCCAAAACGGTTAATTAATGAATTGCCATTCTTAATATTAATATCAATATTAGGAAGTGTTTCCAATTCGTTCTCTGATTTATAATAAGCATTCTTCAGTAATTCAATCCAAAGACGAAGACGACATATTTTTACAGAATTGGGATTTATGTCTACGCCAAACAAACAGTTTTCTATAATGGTTTGTTTTTCGTGAAATAAAGTCTCCTGAATTCTCTGGCTTTCTTTAATTTTAGGATTATATTCGAAAAGTTCTCCATCTTCGTCTGTAATTATTAATTCGTCATTCTGTACTTCGATATTATAATCTTTTAATTTCTTCCCGAATTTATCTACCAGAATTCCAAGATCATTTTTAATCGCTATCAATTCATTAAGAGCAGATACCAAAAAGTGACCTGAACCAACCGCGGGATCGCAAACACGTAAAGAATTGACAATCTCATTTGCCTCTTTTATATCGTTTATTTTATTATGTAAATCGACAATTGATTTACAATCCCAATTCTTTATCTCATTGAATTTTTGTAAAACTGCTTTGCGTAACGTTTCTTTACACATATACATTGTGATAAAACCTGGAGTATAAAAACTACCATCTTTATATCCGTTAATCTTCTCAAAAATTAACCCTAGGACAGAAGCATTAATCAAGGTCTTATTTTCATCTAAAATATCTGCTGTTCCTTCACTTGCAAAATCATAAGAATCTAAAAATTCAAATAGATATTCTAAAGTATTAAGTTCTCCACTTCTTTTCTTACCTGTTGTATCTTTCAGAACTGTTGTAGGAAGTATGGGTATTTTCTTTTCGTCCTTTAAGTTACTAATAAATAGAGTCGAATGCTCTAATTCGGTAGGCTCAAAAAGCGAACTATTCAAGTAAGGAACCTTTTCATATGCTTCCTTAACATCTTCATTTCTGTCCTCATACTTTCTCGCTAGAACCTGAAAGAATAAAGTATTGAGATCGTCGTACTGTCTTATCTTGTTAAAATTTAAGAAAAGAAATGCTTTGTCGCCTCTGTGATAATTGACAAGCTGTCCCTCCATTAACTTTAGGAATAAAACTCGGTTAATCCAGGTAATATTGAGTTCTAGTGCAATGTTGAAAAGTCTTTCTTCATATGAATCTCCATACAAGAATGGTTTATTGATACGATTTACCTTATCTAAAGAATCCAATTGTATAATGGTATCTTCTAATAAAGAACCTAAATTTCTTTGTCCAGACTTATTACGCTCAATTAATCGTTTTCCAGCTTCCTTTGTCTCTGTTAATCCAATAATATGTAACAATTCATTATAAAAACTCTTATCTAAAGTATTACTGTCATTAATGAATGGAAGTTTTAGGAGATGAGCCGGACTAAATATTTTAAAAATAGCAATCAGCTTGTTGTCATCCCTTTGAGAATGGTTCTTTACAATAGATGCGTAATCTTTTAAATTGAAATAGGTAAACTCTAATTGACTAGCTACTTCATCTAAAAATGGCTTTGCAATTTCTTTATAGAAGACATCTGTTGATATTCCTGAAAGTCTTTTCGTTTCAAAATCCTCAAATTGCTTAACTAATTTTTTGTTCTTTGCAAAAAAATATTCGAATTGATATGCATCAAAAATGAACCACTCATATAGATTGGTTACAATAAGATGCTTAACCTCCAAATTTTTATGTGTAATTCTCTCTCTAAGAAAATATAATAACAATTCCTGAAGTGCTTTAGTGTTTAGTTTTTTAGCACTTACCATTTCCGCAGAATTACTAATGCTCTTGGTTTCAATAATAACTCCTACAGGACTGGCAGCTGTTTTATCAGTATGTATAACTAAATCATTTTTTCCTTTTGTATTTATATAAAAATCTGCATCAAAACTATTTTTTTTTAGGAAGTCCATGATGAGGTTTTTTTGAAATTCTTCAGATTCTTTTTCGTTAATCCTATCAAAAAGTGTTATAAAGTTGCGTTTGAAATTTTCAATATCTTTTCTGTTTGGTTTAAGTTTCAGAAAGGATTTATTCAGAGATTTATGGGGAGTTAATATTTTTTGTGACACGGGTTTAGTTTTTATTGATGGTTATCCAATTTGTTTTTTTAATTCTTCTTTACTTGGAAGAATAGCTTTGTATTCTTTCGCAAAAATGGTCTTATTGTTTTCTGGAAGTGTAAATTCTATAACTGTTTTGTTCTCTTCTTTACAGAGAATGATTCCTATTGTGGAATTTTCATCCTTCGTCCTTATCTTTCTATCATAATAATTTACATACATCTGCATTTGTCCAATATCTTGGTGGGTTAGTTTTCCAATTTTTAAATCTAATAGAACAAAACATTTGAGCAATCGATTGTAGAAAACCAAATCCACAAAAAAACTGTCACCGTCAAAAGTAAATCGCCGTTGCCTACCTTCAAAAAGGAAACCTTTACCCAATTCTAACATAAAATGCTCCAGCTTATTGATAATTTCTGTCTCCAAATCACTTTCGGAATAGCGACTATCTTCTTTCAAATCCAGGAATTCCAGAACATAATGACTTTTTAGAATATCTGAGGGCTTTTCTATAATTTGCCCTTTTTGAGCTAATTTTTTCACACCTTCTTTATCCCTGCTAAGAGCTAATCTTTCATAAATTGCAGAATTATATTGTCTGGTCAATTCTCTTACGCTCCAGTTGTTTTGAGAAGCTTCTATTTCATAAAAGTTTCTTTCGTCTTCATTCTCAATTTTAAGTAATTGTATATAGTGAGTCCACGATAGTGTAAATGGTAAATTACGAGATTGTGTTTCATCATTTAAATTTTCTGAAGAAATCCCAATCACTGATTGGGATTTTCTAAATTCCCCAGTCATCGATTGGGGAATTCTATCTTGAAATGTTAAATAAAATTTTCTGAAATATTCCAGATTTGAAATAGAATATCCTCTTCCAAATTCTTTCGTTAATTGTTTACTGAGTTTTTTAAGTATCTCCTTAGCGTATTCGGCTCTATCTCTGCCATTTTGTTCGTCCTCAACAATTATTCTACCTATTTCAAAATAAGTTAATAACATCGTAGTGTTAATATTGCGGACGATACTATTCTTAGCATTTTCAATCAAATGCTTAATGGATTTGAAAAGAGTGGATGATAATTGATGCATATTTACAAATTTAACATTATTTCCATTATCCTTCATCAATATCATACTAAGAAGATGATTCTTTCCTTACTTATTTAGGAATTGATATAAAATACTTATTCAACTTGTGCGTTGGGGATTTTAAGAAAAAATTACTTTTTCCTATTTTGCTGTTTGACACCACACTTCAACTCCCCAGCAAAATCTAACATCACCACCTGGCTTCCCTGAAACGGATTATAAGACGGCTGATAATCAATATAGCCTGAAGAATGGAGATTCTTCAGGCATTTATGGTAGGTGGCTTTTGAGCGGATTTTACTGATGCGCATCACCTCATCGCGGGAAATACTGACCGGATTTCGGAAACGGCTGAAGTTCCAGAACTGGAATAAGGCTAAATAGAGGCTGATGTGTGATGGATTAAGCGTATTATCCTGAGCCACCTTTTCATAAAATGCTGTGAGGTGTTTGATATAATTCATAATTTAGTTTCGGTGCTTCAAAATATCATTGCTTATTTTTCAACATTTCTTCAATGTCTTTGTAATTATAGTATAATGTCCCGCCAACACGGGTGTAAGATAATGTTCCATTGATCCGTAGCTTCTGCAATGTTCCGGAGGAGATTTTCAGAAGTGCTTTGACCTCTGACGAACGCAGCCATAATTTCTGTTGGGAAATTTTTATTTGAAACAAGTTTTGTATGTCTTCCAGCAATTCGGTTCTAAATTCCTGAAGGTCTTCTTTGGTGATTAGGTTTACGATCATAACTACTTCATTTTTGTTTTTGACTTAGTTTTCTTCTACAAAGTTGTAGCATTAAAACATTCAAAACAATAGTGTTAGAGGGGCGTGGGCTAAATAAGAACAATCTGGATGATGCAGAATCTTTTGGAGATTAAAAAAGAATAAATTGGAATCAACTAGATGGTTTACAAAGAAAAAAGACGAGTTCCGAAGTCTTTTCCCCTTTTTGCAAAAAAGGCAAGAGAGTCTTGGATATAAAACTTGAAAAGTTTGTATATACAAAGACACATCTTGCAAAGTAATGCTGCTCATTTTTTCAGAGCTCTGAAAAAGATCTTATTTAATTGATTATTAATAAGTTGAATTAATTGCTTCTGAAAAGAAAAAAAGCAGAAAGACAATGACTTCAGGGCAGCTCAATTTTTGAGCCGTATCGAAAGTATTCGGCTCAAATTCTGCGCCGGATTAGGCATGACTGGTTTACTT
>CAUSBY010000037.1:0-7974 GCA_963530025.1 uncultured Weeksellaceae bacterium | reverse complement strand
GTCTGAACTTTGTTGATAAGAAGAATGCAAATATCTCTATGAAAGAAATGGTATCTGAGGCGGATAGTGAGCATAGGTTACTCTCACAAAGACAATGGATAGTGACGGGCGTGGTCTTTTTGGTATTAGCAATAGGTACATGGTTATTGTGGAGAAGAAAGAATAAGGCGCTTCGTAAAAAGTATGAAGAACTGATCGGTCAATTGCAAGAAGAGGCTCTGGATGACCAGATGGTTGCAAATAAAGCAGAACTGATAACATCTCATAAGAACAATATCGCCAACGGAACAGAAAAAGAATTGTTGACCAGATTGGAGACCTTTGAAAAGTCCAAGGCTTTTCTCGAAACAGATGTTACTCTTACCTCTATTTCCAATATGTTCAATACCAATACGAAATATCTGTCAGAGATCATCAAGAAGCACCGGTCGAAGAACTTCAACAATTATATCAATGGATTAAGGATCGATCATGTTGTCCATAAGTTATATAATGAACCCAAATACAGAGATTATAAGATAAGTTATCTTGCTGAGCAATGTGGATTTGCCTCTTATCAGGTATTTGTATTGGCTTTCAGGAAACAATATGGCGTTACACCATCTTATTTTATCCATAACCTGAAGAGTGATCATGCTAAGTAGTGAATCGATGAGCTATTAAAGTTGGTAATTACAGCACCAATTCCTCAAATAACCTGTCAAATGTCTTTTCCAGATCCGAACTGGATCCAGGATGAGGACGAGAAGTCTGGATAATACTACTTTTAATGGCTGTCAGCCATCGGAAGCGTTCCGGGATATCGAGTTGTGCGATAGAGCCTGCGGATTTTTCTCCTTTTGCAATGTTTTCGAATGATTCCAGGTGTTTTTTCACATCTTCATATTCCGTTTTAGAATGCATCGCTCGGAATTTATTCTCACAAAGATGAATCTTGACCTGAATGAATTTTTCTCTTTTCGAGAATAGAATCAATCCAACATTGAAAAACTCTTCACGTTCAGGTTTCGGTACAAGGCGGATTACCGCATACTCATATAACTTTTGCTCTTGCATTTTTGGCTTCGTTTAAAAAGTTATCAGAATTGGCGAGTCGTATTGTAAGAAACTGGAAATAAACCTCTTTTATTTCCTCTGGAGAAAGTTCGGTGTCATCCCATTGCAACCAATCGGTCGGGATTAATTCTACAATTTCACGAATGATATCATCTGTTAAAATAGCTTTGAATCTTTCATTGGCGTCATCTAGTTCAGAAGCTTGAGGAAGTAGCACATGGTCTTTTATCATTACGAAAGGGCTTACGGCATTCTTTTCCCAGTTGTCCCATGAATGATGGAAATATAGAGAAGCACCATTGTCTATCAGCCACAATTCTTTATGCCATATCAGCATATTGGTATTGCGGAAAGTACGGTCTATATTGGTAAGGAAAGCATCTAGCCAGACAATTTCGGAAGATAATTTCGCGTCGATTTTTACAGCACCTGGATCATAGGTAATTGCGCCAGAAAGATAATGTAAGGCGATATTGGTTCCGCAACTATTTTTCAGTAAATCCTGAATTTCTTCATCTGCTTCGGCACGGCCAAAATCTACAGAAAGATTAGCAAATACCAATTCAGGAATACGGAATCCCAAAACCTGAGCAATTTTCCCTCCGATCAATTCGGAGATCAAAGCTTTCACGCCATGTCCCGCCCCTCGGAATTTGAGTACATATTTGAAATCGTCATCCGCTTCTGCCAAAGCGGGCAGGGATCCGCCTTCTCGCAAAGGAAGGATGTATCGTGTGACGGTAACTGTTCTTAGAGATAAGTCCAATCTGTAATTTTTTTGTAAAAATAAAGCTTAGTTTTTTAAATGATGAACTTTTTGGGATAAGATTCGATTTTACGATGTCATTAAAATAAAAATGGTAAGGATAAAACTTTACCCTTACCATCTAATATAGGAGAATGAAATGTTATTTTTTGATAATTTTCACGGTCTGAGAATCTTTTTCTGAGTTCACTTTTAAGATGTAAGAACCTACAGGTAGGTTTTTCATATCAATCGCACCTTTTTCAGCATTGATAATTGCTGTTTTTACTACCTGTCCAGATGCGTTATAGATCTCTATACCTTTGATCTTGCTGTCATAGCTGATTGTTAATTGGTCTACAACAGGGTTGGGATAGTAAGAGATTTTGGCTCTGTTGATATCTTGGACTGCTAAAGTAACATCAGTGAATTCGAATCCACCTAAGTCTGGAGTAGTAGAGCTTCTTGTGTTTCCATTGAAATCTACAGTAACGTCTGCCACTGGAGTTCCTTTGTTATCAAGAGAAGAGTTTCCACTGCCTGCTAAGTTGAAATCGCTAGCTGAAGCAAATACAGGAAGAACATTAATGGAATTAGCATTGCCTCCAAAACCTGTTTGTAGATTTGCTAAAGTAGTTCTTGCTGAACCGATGAATGCAAGATTTGCTCCTGCGGTATAATAATCGTTATAGTTAATGTTGGAGAAGACGGTATTTGCACCTCCTGAATAGATAGCATATCTATCTCCAGCTTGTGTTTGTTTATTTACAAAGATGTTATTTCTAATGTCTATTGATGCGGCAGCTGTAACTGTGCTGAGAATGTTAAGGGCAGAGGGTCTTCCTGCATTGGCTTGGTTGGTGTCTAGGACCACTGTGTTGTAATAAAGTTTAAAGCCTCCGCCATTCCCTATCACAATACCGTTACCATTATCAGCTAAGCCACCAGCTAATGAATAACCTGTACCGGCAATATCATTGATCACGTTATTATAAATTAAAAGGTTTGACGCAGCAATACTCGAGTTGATGTAAAGTCCTACAGCTCCATAACCTGAAGTGTTTGGTTGTTTGATGTCTGAGATTCTATTTTTAAAGATGGTTCCATTACTTACTGCTGCTCCAAGTAAGATTCCTTGTGTGGTATTGGTTGATGTGGCAGGAAGGGCTACGCCGGTAATGGTGTTGCCGCTTACTTCGAAGTTCTTGGCATTTTGTACTGCTATACCTCGGAAAAGCATTTTGTCTGCTGTGACTGTAGAGCCGACAGTGTTGTCTCTTACAATCCAGCCAGTGTCGGTATTTGTTGCATTCCCAACCAAAAAGATACCGTTTTGAGCTCTTATAAAAGTATTGTTGATTGCGGAGAAATTGTTATTGGAAACTTCAGCTGCTCCTAAAGTTGTTCCTGAAACAATAATACCTCCAATTGTTCCTGTTCCAGATGATCCTGCAAAATTCGTATTCTTGATAGCTACATTCTCTGCACCATCGGTAGCTGTAGAAGATACCCAAAGTACTACTGGGGTAGTTCCTGTTGTAGCAACATAAGTGCTGGTTATCGATAGATTCCTTGTTGAAGTTCCGTTGTTACTTCCGTCAATGGTCACGTTGTCTGCTCCGTTGAATTTGATCGTAGCTACGGGGTCATTGCTTGTAATGGAAGCGGTTACTCCAGTTGCAGGCTTTATCAATACCGAGGTATAACTACTTCCAGTAACTCCACTTGCATTTAGGATTGCGGTTGCGGTTTCTGAGGTGTTCGCAGTGATGCTGATTGTGACAGCTCCTTGGTGAGTTCCGGTATTGATGGCGTCAAAAGCGCCTTTCAAAGTGGTGTAAGTTCCTGTTGTTGTGCCTGCTGTAGCGGCTACACTTACTTGGGCTTGTAGATTAAGCGCAAGGATTCCTGTAAGAAAACAGAAGAGATTTTTTTTCATAATGATTAATTTTTTATTTAACGTAAAGTTATTGATAAAAACAATATGATATTGAAATTTATTTAAATATTTTTTATAGATATATTGTAATTGTTATTTATAATTAGTTAATAATGTTAAAATAGTAGTATTAATCGTGTTTTTTTGAAATTTGTTTTGGATTTCAGAACAGAAAACGGTGGTTTCAGAACATTTTTATTTTTAGATTGAGGTAACAATCTAAATTTGATTTTAGGATAAAATGAACTGGAATTCAAGCGAATCAAACATTGTATTTTGTTTTATCTTTGTTAAGTGGTGAAAAATTATTTGAGTCTTTTTCTATTTTTTCTGCAGGTGTTTTGTTTCGGACAAAATGCTTTTTTGTCATTAGAGAAGAATCTAAATGATAAAGTCCGAAATTCAGAATTCAAACCGGCTTTGGAGCTTATTAATCAAAATAGAGAGAAGTATAATGATGCAGAGAAAACAAATCTGAATGTTCTGAAAGTTAGGGTTCTTATTGAGTTAGGACTTTATGACGAAGCTTTCAAACTGTCCCAAAACCTCATCAATTCTAAATTGACGCCAGAACAGCAACTGAAAATCTACATAGAGAGAGAATTGATTTTTGAAATCAATGAAAATGAAAAATCCAGTAAAATAGAAATTGATAAAGCTGAAAAATTATTAGAGAAATATCCAGAGCTCAAACCTAAAAATTATACCAATTTTCTAATCCGAAAATCGTCTTATTATAGAGTCAATGGTCACAGGGAAATTGCTTTTAAAATCGCTAACGAAGCTAAGAAATATGCTCTTTTGGTGAATGATCAGGCCTATCTTCCCGATGTGGAATTGATTCTTGGTTTGGGAAATAGAAATAATCGGGAGAAACAAATACAATATTTTCAGCGCGCACTTTATCTGTATAAAAAGCTTCATCACAACGAGGCTATCAACTCAATGTATAATAATATTGCTTTTTCTTACATAAAGCTAAAAGATTATGTCACAGCCAATATCTATGCAGATTCTGCCATTGCCAATTCATCCAAATCGAATGTAATACTTTACAAGTACGACATCTTCCAGCAAAAAAGTGAGATAATGGAAAAGCTGGGGAAATCAGATTCAGCATTGTATTACTACAAGATTGCCTCAGATTTTTATAAGAAATTTAATAATGAACAACGGGATTTGAAGGTGAAAGAACTGGCAATACAGTATGACTTTGATAAAGAAAAATCGGAGAAAGAATTACTGGAAAAGAATATCGAAGGCACTAGAAAACTTAATATTACATTGTTTGTTTCAGTTTTCGTTTTAGCTGTTTTTCTTTGGCTGATTCTGAAGAACAAGAAGAAGATCGAAGTTCAGAAACAAGAGATTTCCGATAATAATTTGGCATTGAAAACCAATCTCGAGGAAAAGCAGTTTTTGGTTCAGGAGTTGAATCATCGTGTGAAAAATAATCTCGCCGTGATTCTGAGTTTAATTGATTTTCAAAAAGCTCAAGTTGAAGATTCAGAATATAAGAGTAGATTCGAAGACCTTCATCAGCGGATTAAAACTATTATGATTGCGCACGAACTCTATTCCTATAGCGTGAATCATAATGATAATGCACTGATTGAAGCCAAAGGTTATGTAGATAAGATTTTTGAAACGCATCAAAACAGTTCCGGAAGAGAGGTTGAATATAAAACCGATGTTGAAAATATTTTCCTTAAAGTAGATAAAGCTTTACCGCTTGGATTAATTCTGAACGAACTGATTACCAATTCTATAAAACACGCTGAAAATGAATCATTGATATTGAATTTAAAATTAAATTTAATTGATGATAATATCGAATTGTCTTATTCCGATAACGGAACTGTTTTCGAGTTTGAAGAAAACAAAGATTCTCTTGGGCTTTTGATTATAGAAGGAATGGTGAAACAGTTGAAAGGAAGTTATCTAAGAGAAAATGCCAATTACAAAATCGTATTTCATAATGACTGAACATAAAAGCAGAATACTGATTGTAGAAGATGAGGTCTTGATTGCGTTCTCTGTCAAAAGAATGTTGGAAGTGCATTTTTCTGCTGAAATTGCCAACGATTACGAAGAAGCAAAACTGCTTTTATCACACAAGTTATTCGATTTGGTTCTGATTGATATTTCGCTTTCGGGGGAAAAAACAGGGTTGGATTTGGCACAATTCATTAATGATAATATTTCTATTCCGTTCATTTTTACAACTGCTTTGACCGACCCAAGTACACTTGAAAAAGTCACCAATCTGAAACCTTCTGCCTATCTTTCAAAACCTGTGGAAAGTGTGAATCTGATTACAGCAATCAATCTAGCTTTAGCAAATCAGGATAATGTTTTCAAGATTGAAATTGGGAAACAAATCTATTATTTCCAGTCCAAAGATTTCCTTTTTGCGGAAGCTGACCACATCTATGTCGAAATTTATATAAAGTCAGGCAAAAATCAAATATTGAGAACTACAATGTCTCATCTGGAAGAAGTTTTTCCTTCGAAATATTTTAAACGAATCAACAGAAGTATTGCTGTGAATCCATATCATATTTCCAAAATTGTGAATGATAAATTATATATCGAAGATAAGGTTTTCAAAATTTCTAAACATTTTTGATTCGATTTCAGAACAAAAAGCTTGAGTTTCAGAACATTTTTTCTGATAAGAAAATAGTCGTTTCTAATTTTAATGGACGAAAGACAAATCGCTTGTCATTCAATTCAAATCTATTAAAATGAAATTATGAAAACACTTCGACTTTTTTTCAGTTTTTTGTTTATTTCCAGTTTCATCAATGCACAACAATATAAAACTATTGCAATCCAAAGTGGTTTCAATGCGGATGTTATTGCAAACGGAATTGGAGCTAGTAATTCAACTACACACGATTTGGATGGTGCAGGTTATGCATTGGTATCCAGAAGCTTTCAATCGACAGCTAGTGATACGCCTACAACTTACGGATTGCCTACAACGGGACTTGTGAATTCTGCTATTACTAGCGGTCTTACCTATCAGTTGGCGTCATATTCAGGTAATAACTCATTGCGTTTAACTTCGTCAACTAGTTCAGGGATTCTTACTTTTGCTGCTCCTACAACTGCAAAAATACTTTACATATTAGCAACAAGTGGTAGTAACTCTAGCAGTACTACCAATAGTTATGTTAATGTAATTGTGAATTTTTCTGATGGAAGTAATCAAACTTTTAATTCGACTATTAATGATTGGTATTATATTTACAGTTCTGCAAATCCTGTAGCAGTAAAAGGAACTGGGAGAGTTTATCGTGGAACTAGTGTCTTAGAATATGATTCTAGTAACAATACCCCGCGTTTGTATCAGCTGCCTTTAGCTATAGACAATATCAACCAATCAAAGAGTATCCAAAGTATCACTGTTGTAAGAACAGGCTCAGGTACCTCTATTGCAAATGTTTTCGCAGTTTCTGCATTGGTGAAAGCTGATGTTATTCCAGATGCCAATGGTAGGGTTTATGTCAATGCTAATGCCAATGGTGGAACAGAAAGTGGGAGTTCTTGGACAAATGCTGTAAAGAATCTGGTAGATGTTTTCTCAGCAGTCAAAACTAATAATGATATTAAAGAAATTTGGGTAGCAAAAGGAACATATTATCCTTCTTTGACATCCAACAGAGATGATTTCTTACAAATAACCCGTAATAACTTCAAAGTTTATGGTGGTTTTGCAGGAACTGAAACAGCTATGTCTCAAAGAAATATTTCAGAAAATGTGACTATTCTGAGTGGTGATATTGGAACGTTAGGCTCTACGACTGACAATAGCTATCATATTATGATTATCGATGCAGAGACTGCTGATATTGATAACTCTACGCAAATTGACGGTTTCACTTTTCAAGATGCCAATGCAAGTCTAGGCAGTGTTTATAACAATTATGCGCCAAGATATAGTGGAAGTGCGATTTTGGTTTATCCGTCGGAGTTCAATAATTCGCCGACGATTTCGAATAATATTTTTAAAAATAATACTCAGTTTCAAACCGGAGCTATTGAAGTGAATTCTAATAATACAGGAAGTAATTTCACTAAAATTGAAAACTGCTCTTTTATTAATAATTATGCAAAATATGCTGGCGGAGCGGTTAGTGTTTTCAATTATAATACAGGAAGCCCACAGAATGTACAAATAACAGATTGTATTTTTGAAGGAAATAGTGTTGATAATGCGTCTCAGGGC
>CAUSBY010000036.1:0-10199 GCA_963530025.1 uncultured Weeksellaceae bacterium | reverse complement strand
TAGAGCACCTGACTCATAATCAGGTGGTCCCTGGTTCGAGCCCAGGTGGGACCACTTTAAAAATCAGCCACTTACAAAATTGTAGGTGGTTTTTGTTTTTCATTTGCTTTCATTTGGTTTCTGAAAATTTTAAAATTTTTAAAATATGAAATAATCAGGTAGTCTTAATATTTTGACTAATAAGAAGAATATTTAAGTTTTTGCCTCAATAGCAATTTGAGTGAATTGATTCAAAATAATATTCAAAGAATAAATAAAATAAATTTGAATCGAACTTGTCCATATTAAAATTTATGAGGTTGAATTACTGATACGTTAACAAGACTTATAAAGTCGAACTATTGAAATATATTCTTTAATGTCATAACTTTAATTATTTATTTAATTGTTTTGTTCTCTTGGCTTTACTTTAAATATATGTAACAGTTTGATTATGAGATATTTTAAAAATCAATATTATAAACTAAAGATAGTTGGTACCATTTGGTTTCACTATCCATAACACAAGAATATCGAAACATTTTGTGGAAGATTTAGAAAGAATTATAGAATTAAATAATCATGTAATGTGAACTTTACGAGCCTCTATACAAACACTTTTGTCGATGATTTGATTCGTTTGAGCAAAATTAAACAAGAATTGTCGATTCCAAATCTAATATTAATTTGTCATAGGTGTAAGGCTTTTTGTAATTTAATTTTAAAAATTTGAAACAATTAAGGTTGACATAATTTGACTTTAATTTACTTCGATTATCTTTTATTTTGTACAAATATTTTTAAGAAGGCCGATGATAATAAATAGATAATAGGATTTCTGTAAAAATATAATTAAGTACATTAAAATATATCGTCACCATATTTTTAAAATTTTTGGAATAGTGTAGTTAACAAGTATCTGATTAAAAATCCAAATAAAAATGTAAATTTGTTATTATAGCTTCGTAATTGTGCAATTTTTCAGTGTGTTTAAATCAATAATAATAAAATCGGTTTTAGTTCTTTTGATTACTACATCAAATTTAATTTGGTGTCAAAAATCTAATGTATCCGAGCAAAAAATGGATGGCTATCTAAAAAAAGCAAATAATCTTTTATATAATAACTGGGAAGAAGCGCAAAAAAATATCAATCTGGCAGATGAGATTTCTTCAAAATCAAATGATGAAAGCATCAGGAATTCTTTTTACAAAGAAGCCGCAAATATATATTACAACAGAGATATTTTTGATTTGGCATTGAAATACAGTTTGGAAGCACAGCAATATTACCAAAAGAAAGATAAGGTAAAGGCTTCTGAAATAGAGAATCTTATTGCCGTTATCAACGCCAGAATGAATAATAAGAATGAAGCTTTAAAACACTTTAGAAGTGTTTATCTTTTTAATCGGAAAGTTAAAAATTACGATTTGGAAGCAAAGGCTTTAAATAATATTGGAACTACATATTTACACAATAATAAACTGGATTCTGCAATTACTTATTTTAAAAATGCTATTGAAAGTTCTAAAAATACAAAGTTGCTTGCACTTAAGGTAATTTCTCGTACCAATTATGCAGAAGCATTAGCTGAGAAGAATGAAATAGCAGAAGCAGAAAAAGAGTTTTCTTATGTCGAAAACCTTTTGGAAAAATCTGATGATCCATCACTCATTACAAGATTTTATACCTCATTTTCGGACTTTTACAGGGAAACAGGAAGAAGTGACCTTGCTATAAAATATGCAGAGAAAGCAAAGAGTAATTCTAAAATTAAATATAGTTTCCAAAACCGTGATGTTTTGCTATCATTATATAAAGCCTATTATGAAGCGAAAGATTATAAAAAATCCACAGAATATTTCCAACAATACGATAATGTCAGAGATAGCCTCAATATTGAGGAAAAAGCTGTCAATATTGAAAAAGGGAAGATAGAAGCAGATTTCAAAAATAAAGAACAAAAGCTAGAACTCGAAAACAGTAAAAACAGACTGAGATTGTTATCTGTGATTCTGATTTTGATTGTGCTGATTTCTGCATTGTCATTTTTTCTTTTGAGAAATAAAAATAATCTCGTCAAAGAAAAATTAGAAAAAGAATTATCGTTGTCAAAAGCAAATGAGCTGAAGCTGGATTTGGAACTGAGAAATAAAGAACTGGTTTCCAAAACAATGCTGGAAGACGAAAAAGCAGAACTTTATCAAGAACTAATTGATGAATTGAAAGAAAAAGTCAAATCCGATGATATTGATGAACTTAAAAAAGAACTCAATAATATTATTTTCCGATTGAGTAAAACAATTAACAAAAATACTTTTGAAGAGTTTAATCTCAGATTCAATAATGTATATAATTCTTTTTATGAAAGTCTGATGGAAAAACATCCGGACCTGACGCAGACAGAGAAAAAGCTTTGCGCTTTTATAAAACTGAATCTCAACTCCAAAGACATTGCAGATATTACTAAGACTTCTATCAAATCGGTAGAAAATTCCAGAACACGCCTACGAAAAAAACTAGGACTTACCAATACAAATACCGAATTACATAAGTATATTTCTGAAATATAAATTATTTGTTTTCAAAGCATTAAAATTACTGAGTGGTAAAAGAGTGGTGCTCTTTTGCTTGTGAGTGTTGTTGTAGTGGCAATATTTTTCTTATTTCTTTTCATAATACCGAATCTTGTCTCACTAAAAGATTTTATTATGAAAAAAATTACACTTTTAATGCTAATGCTGTCACTTAATACAGTTAATGCACAATGGACAACAGATTATTCACAAAACACATCGGTCTCGACCAGTGAATCTTCCGTTCCGCAATCCTCTAGTACAACCGATGGTAAGACTTTTATTACCTATTGGAAAAAACTTAGCGCTCCCGATTATTATCAATTGTATGTTCAACTTCTTGATAAAAATGGCAACAAGCTGTTTGGAAATGACGGAATGTTGGTAAGAACGGACACTGGGATGTCAAGTTTTACCGTCCAGTATAGCACAACAGTTGATAAAGACAATAACTTGTATGTTTCTTTCACAGAAACCTTAGGAACGGGAAGGAGCTTTGTTCACAAGATTTCCTCTTCAGGAGTCCAGCCTTGGGGTAATGACGGTTTAGTTTTACCATCTAATACTTATGATGTTAAAGTTTTCACAGATTCCAATTCTTCGAATGTTTATGTAACTTATTTGTCAGGAAGTAACAGTTATATTGGAAAATATGATGCTTCTAAAACTTTAATTTGGCCGGCCATACAAACGGTAGCTATTCCGTCTTCAACTTATACCGCAACTACTGTGGGAGAAGGCGGTGTACTTTCCGATGGCAGTTTTGTAGCACTGATTCACGCGAGAGCAACTGTTTCTCAGCCAGATTCTAATTTGTATGCACAGAAATATGACAGCTCTACTGGAAATCCTATTTGGGCAACAATGACAAAACTCTCCACAAGAACAACAGCTTTTAATACACGATATAATACCATAACAGATGGCGATGTGGTTTATCTTGGTTTTACGGGAGCATCTTCTACAAGATTTGACTCTTTTCTGCAAAGAATCAATGCGGATGGAACTTTACCTTGGGGGAACAACGGAAAGGATTTTAGCACAACGAATACTTACTACGAGATGAATGCTAAAATTGCGATGCAGAAGGGAAGTGATTATATATGGGAAATTTCAAGATATACAACAACATCTCAAGGGTCTAATGGAACATACATTCAGAAGTTCAACAAAAATACCGGAGAGAGACTTTTGACAGATGGGGCAAAAGAGCTTTTCAGTGTGGATTCTAACTATAAAGCAGCTACGGGGAATCTTATGATGTCAAATGATAAGCCTGTTTTTATATCTCTCAACTCCGATTATAATGGAGGTAATACGGCTATTATTTCCTTCAGTGCTCTTAATAATGATGGTTCTTTTTATTTTCCCAATAAGGTCATCGATATAGCCAATTCTGATAATACAAAAGGTTATATTACATTTACAGGCGGCGTGGATAATAATTTTGTTGCTGTTTGGCAGGAGCCAAGAAACGGAGGAGATTATTCATTTGCGCAAAACTATGACCTAGATAATTATTTGTCTGTTGATAATCTTTCTGATAAAAATAGTATTTCGATTTACCCCAATCCGGTTAGTTCTGTTCTTAATATCAATACTGAAAATGAGGTTGCAGAAGCAAAAATTTATAATCCTGCAGGTCAACTTATCAAAACTACAATAGCAGATAAAATTGATTTTTCCACCTATACAAAAGGAGTTTATATGCTTTCTGTGAAAGATAAAAAAGGGAATGTTACGACTCACAAAATCATTAAAAACTAATTCTAAAATGAAAAAATTATTATTTGTTATAATATTTCTGTTGTCCTGTAATTTTGCATTTTCACAAGCCGGAACAGGAGATACAACATTCAATATAATAGATGCAGGGAATGGTTTTGGAGACGGAGCTAATGGCTCAGTAAGTCAGGCTATTAAATTATCTGACGGGAAAAACCTTTTGGTTGGGAATTTCACTACTTATAACGGTGTTACAGCTACGAGAATAGTCAAAATTAATACAGACGGAAGCATTGACACAAGCTTTTCTTCTGGGGCAGGTGCGGATGCCTATGTCTATTCCGTTGCAGAGCAGGCAGATGGGAAAATATTAATAGGAGGCAGTTTTACAAAATATAATGGAGACACAGTTTATAGATTAGCAAGACTTAATGCCAATGGAACATTAGACACAACTTTCAGTGGAGCTGGTTCTGGTCCAAATGCTTTGGTAAATACAATCACAGTTCTTCCATCGGGTAAAATTATGATTGGAGGTTCTTTTACATTGTATAATGATGACTATACAGCTTTTAAAATTGCACGCCTTAACAATGATGGTTCATACGATTCTACTTTTATGTCAGACCCAGGAGCAGGCTCTGGTAGTAATACTATAAGTAAGATCTATTATTATTCTGATATAGATAAATATCTGGCTATAGGTACTTTTACAACATTCAATGGTACTACTGCAAATATCAAGAATCTTGTTATGCTTAATAATGATGGAACAGTTTATACCAATTTTCAGACTGGTTCTGGATTTGGAAGCACTGTTTCTTGTGTAGAAAGACAAACCGACGGGAAGTTTCTTGTTGGTGGAAGTTTTACTACTTTCAATGGAACTACAGTACAGAATCTTATTCGATTGAATGCCGATGGAAACCTAGATACAAGTTTCAATAACTCAGCCAATACCACTGGTGGCGTATATATTATTAAATCAATTGGCAGTAATATTTATATTGGAGGAAACTTTACCACCTATAATGGGACATCTGTAGGGAGATTTGCTAAATTAGACTCTGCTGGTAACTTGGATTCTACTTTCAATCCCGGGCAATCCGGTGCTAATGGTTCTATTCAGGTCATCATAGCTAATGCTGATAATTCATTTTATATTCAAGGGTCATTTAATATTTATAATGACTATAACAAAAACTATTTTACGCTCATCAATAATGATGGAAGCCTGAATAAAGCTTATAATGCAGGAACGGGGGCAGATGCTGTAATCAACGCAATTGCAACACTAGCAGATAAAAAAATGCTAATTGGTGGAGCATTTACAAGCTACAATGGTTCAGTAGTAGGAAGATTAGCAAAACTGAACAATGATGGTTCTTTAGATTCTTCTTTCAATATTGGAAATACAGGAATTGTAGGGTCAGTAAGTACAATTTCGACTTTAAATGATGGAAAAGCTATTGTAGGAGGAACTTTTACGAAATATAACAATACAGTGGTTTCTAATTTATTAAAAATCAATTCTGACGGAACTCAGGATAGCACATTCAATACAGCCGTATCTGTATTCAATAACAGTGTGGCATCTGTAGCAATCCAATCAGATAATAAAATTTTGGTAGGAGGTAGCTTCACCACATTTGGAAGTACTTCTTCCAATAGACTGATTAGATTGAATTCGGATGGAACTGTAGATACAGGATTTTCTGTGGGAACTGGAGCAAATAGTGGCTCTATTACTGCTATCGTTACACAAACGGATGGGAAAATCCTTCTTGCAGGAAATTTTACAAGTTTTAATGGAAAAACAGCAAAAGTAATCAGACTTAATTCTGACGGAAGTCTGGATACAAGCTTTACAGGTGGAGCTGCTAATTTTCTTGTCAATGCAATTGCTTTACAGGCAGACGGTAAAATTTTAATTGGTGGAAATTTCACGACAGTGAACGGAGGAACTTCTACGAGAGTTGCTAGACTGAATACAGACGGAACGACTGACGCAAGCTTTACGCCATCACCGGTAGCAACATTGGTAAACGGTGCGGTTTTGAGTATGGCTATACAAGCGGACGGGAAAATAATTTTTGGAGGTGTTTTTACCCAATATTCTACAACATCTTCAAATGGTTTGATGAGACTTAATCCAGACGGAAGCTTGGATACTACTTTTTCTGTAGGGACAGGCGCGAATGGGACGACCTCTTCTAATGTGAATGTCGTTACTTTGGATGAAGAAAACAAACTTTTGATTGGAGGTGCTTTCAGCAACTACAACGGCGTTGGTAAAAATAGAATAGCAAGAGTCTTACTTAATACTCCGACAATGGGTGTAGATAATATTCCTTCAAAAAGTAATCTGATGATTTATCCAAACCCCGTTGTATCAGAACTTCATATCCTATCAGATAAAGATGTGAAAAGTGTTACGGTTTTCGATATGTCAGGAAAAATAGTTGGACAATCCACCAAAAAAGACTTGCAACTTGACAATCTTCAGAAAGGAACTTATATTGTGAAAATTACAACATCTGATAATAGAGTAGAAACGAAAAAAATAATTAAGAAGTAATTTTTTTCATAATAAACTATTCTTCTGATTATTTTGGAGCTTCGGAAACGGAGCTCTTTTTTTATATTTTTAACTTACTTTTGTATCAAAGACAAGATTAATGGCAGAAAGTAAAAAATATCCGATTGATAATGTAGTAGCCCCAATTCAAAAATTTATACAGCAGGAAAAATCGGGAGGACTTGTTTTGGGAATCAGTGTTATATTAGCGTTGATTTTGGCCAATTCTCCATTGTCACATTCATATCATCATTTTTTTGAACATCAGTTAGGATTTGTATTAGACGATTCTATTTTTATGAAGTTCAGTCTTCATCATTGGATTAATGACGGATTAATGGCGGTTTTCTTTTTTGTGGTTGGGCTTGAACTAAAAAGAGAAATTGTTGCTGGAGAATTATCCAATCTCAGAAAAGCACTTCTTCCGATTGCTGCTGCTATTGGAGGAATGATTGTGCCTGCAATTATTTATTTTTCTTTTAATTCTTCTGGGGAAGTGCGTCACGGATGGGGAATTCCGATGGCAACAGACATTGCTTTTGCACTAGGAGTGTTATTCTTATTAGGCAAGAAAATTCCATTATCATTGAAGGTTTTTCTGACTGCTTTGGCTATTGTAGATGACTTGGGTGCTGTTTTGGTGATTGCATTTTTTTACACTTCGAATATTTCCATATTAAGCTTATCAATCGGGATTGCAATTCTTTTGATAATGTATCTTGGAAACAGGTTGGGCATCAGAAGTATTTTGTTTTACGCAATCTTAGGGATTGCCGGTGTTTGGACAGCGTTTTTATTATCTGGTGTTCACGCAACAATTGCCGCAGTTTTAGTAGCGTTTACGATTCCTGCAGATGTGAAAATAGCTGAAGATAATTACATTGGCAAAATCCAAAAATATGTGGAAAAATTCAAAAATGCAGATTCTGATAATACAACTCCTACACTTACCAACGAACAGCTGCATATTTTGGATGAAGTGAAAAAAGATACCAACAAAGCAATTCCACCATTACAGCAATTGGAGCATTCTATGCACCCGTTTGTTTCATTTTTTATCATTCCGATTTTTGCTTTGGCTAATGCAGGAATTTCAGTTCTTGATATTGAGCCTGAAAAAATATTCAGCAATAATGTTGCATTAGGTGTTGCTTTGGGACTTTTAGCTGGTAAAGTTATTGGAATTGTCGGCTTTTCCTTGCTTTGTGTCAAACTGAGAATTGCACCGATGCCATCAGGAATGAATATCAGAAACCTTTTTGGACTTGCGTTTTTAGGTTCGATTGGTTTTACAATGTCATTATTCATAACTTCATTAGCGTTCCAACACGAAGAATATATGATTCAAGCCAAAATCGGAATCTTTATAGCTTCTATCATTGGCGGAATTATTGGTTATATCATCCTCAATCGACAATCTAAAAAACTCAACGTGTATGAGCCGGATATTTGATTTTATCAATCTTCAAAATGGTGAAGAAGACAAACAAAAAGTTTTAGAAAATGTTACCTCTGCGGTTTCTTTCCGAGGTTCCAATCTTTGGATTTTGGCTTGTGCAATTATTATTGCTTCTGTTGGGTTAAATGTCAATTCAACAGCCGTTATCATCGGCGCAATGTTGATTTCACCATTAATGGGACCAATTGTCGGAGCAGGATTAGCCTTGGGAACATATAATTTCCCATTATTGAAAAAATCGATGAAAAACCTTTTGATTGCAACGGTTGTCAGCCTTTTTGTTTCGGCGAGTTATTTTTACATCAGTCCTTTCAAGGATGTTCAGTCAGAATTATTGGCGCGTACTGCTCCTAATATTTACGATGTTATGATTGCGTTTTTTGGTGGATTGGTCGGAGTTATTGCCATTACAAGAGTAGAGAAAGGAAATCCAATTCCAGGTGTTGCAATTGCAACAGCGTTGATGCCTCCATTGTGTACAGCGGGTTACGGAATTGCGACATCCAATTTTTCTTACTTCATTGGCGCATTTTATCTTTACATCATCAATTGTTTTTTCATTTGTATTGCGACATTTATTGTTATAAAATATCTGAAATATCCAGCTTCAACATTTGTTCAGAAGAAGTATGAAAAGCGAATAAGAATAGGAATCACATCATTAATTGTCATTATGATTGTACCGAGTTTTTATCTTGCTTACAATCTTTTTCAGGAGAAGAAATTTACTAAAACCGTTGAAGATTTTGTCAATACAGAATTCACCAACAAAGGTTTCACTGTTATTTATAAAAAACTGAATTACAATTCGTCTCCAAAGAAAATAGATATTGCTTTTCTTAATAAAAAATTGACTCCAGACGAAATGAAAAGCTACAACAAGATGCTTGAAGATAAAGGGATTACTGGAACTCAATTTAATTTCCGGCAAAACGATGCCGATTTGAAATCTGAAATTTTAGGTGAAATCAACAAAAAAGAATCAGTCATTTCCGAAAAAGATATTGTCATCAACAATCTAAGTTCGGAACTGGGAAAATATAAAATTGAAGACCCGAAAATCACAAAAGAGATCGGAATTCTATTTCCTGATGTGAAAGATATTTCTTTGGGTAGATTGGAGCAGTATCCCAATACGGACAGTATGAATATTCAGGTTGTTCTTCTTTACAGTTCTAAAAATTCTGAAAATAATGACAAACTGAAAGATTGGTTGTCAACTAGATTAGATTCCAAGAACGTTCAGGTTTTGAATTTACAAAAGTAGTTTTAGAATTTATAATATTGAATTATCCTTTTATATATTTGCACAAAAAGGATTTTATGGAAGGCAGAAAACTGTTTGATTATGATAAAGAAAATGAAATAACGGAAAGCAGTAAGAAAGATGAGGAGAAGGACGGAAAGCTTCTTTTAAAAATCCTGCAGATTGTAATAGGAATAATAATGGGAGCTTTTCACCTATGATTTTTCTAAAGAAAATTTCAATCTGGTATTATCTTGGTTTATTGGGTTGGGCTTTTATAGTCATCCTGAGAAAATTTGGAATTTACATTCCTGTCGTAAATAACTATTTGACAGATTTGTATGCTGTTCCGATGTACTGTTATACCATAGAATTCTTGATGACACAGTTTTTTCAATACAAGTGGAAAATAAACCTAAAATTCATACTCACTTCAACATTATATCTTACATTGATTTTTGAGGTTTTTGGACCATTATTTTCTGAAAAATTCGTTGGTGATTTTGTGGACTTTCTTTGTTATCTGGCTGGAGGTTTGATTTTTTTCTTCGTTAGGAAGTTCTTTACGGTATCATTACCTTATTCTATTGTGGAAGAGAAAAATTAGATATTCTAGAATGGTAGATGATTCAACAC
>CAUSBY010000035.1:0-12179 GCA_963530025.1 uncultured Weeksellaceae bacterium | reverse complement strand
TCATATTGCTACAAGCCTGCGGTTACGGATAGCAATACATACCCATCTCAGCATGGTATTAGCGCACTGGGAAGAGCTGATTCTGATAATGAAAACTGGCCGATGGTAAGACAAAGTGCTTGGACGTTAATGGAAGCCAAGACAAAAGGATTTGTAATCAATAGACTTACCACTTCCCAGATTTTGGCAATACCAACAAATGATCTCGTTGAGGGAATGATGGTATATGATACAACGGCCGATTGTCTGAAAATCTATACTTCTACAAATGGAAGCACTTTTGGTTGGTATTGTATGAGTACGCAAGCTTGCCCGCAATAAAAAAACATAAACAAACTTTATCTACTCTCTGCTCTTTGAAAATGGGGAGTAGATGAAGAAAAAAAATCCACAAAATGAAAAAAATATTCTTGTCATCAGTATTGATGATCTTATCTAATTATGCTTTCGCACAAGTTGCGATTGGAAAGAGTTCTGTAACCAACTCTTCCGTTTCTTTAGAGTTTGGAATTGGAAACAAAGGAATTGTACTTCCTTGGGTAGATTCGGCATCGGGTGTTGTTGGAGCTGTTAATGGGACCTTGATTTATGATATTACCGACCATAAGGTTAAATATCTGAAAGGAGGCTCATGGTTTGACCTTAGTGTAGATGCAAATGGTACAGCAGATACGACATTACAAAATACTAAAACAGAATTGTCCACTGCTAAAGTTGCAATAGGAACCAACGGAGGAGCAGATACTACTCCGGGAATATTAGTACTTACGGACACCGAGAAAGCAATGGTGTTACCGAAAGTTTCTCAACCTCATTTGAATATTAAGAATCCAGCTGCGGGAATGCTGGTCTATGATACGACCAATAGACAGCTTGCGGTTTTTAATGGTGCAAATTGGAGTTTTTGGAAACCTTGATTTGGATGATTTGAGCCTTCGGGGTGGGAATCTTCATAATTTGCTAACACTAAATTTTCCATGAATCGGAGGCTTTTTATTATACCTGTCAACGAAAAATATTATGTCAAAAAATATAAAAATATAAAAACATAAATGAGGAAATCTAGAAATCTAAGTAATCAAAGAAAAATTAATGTCTATTATAGCTTACTCTTTTTTTGTATTGTAATTTGTGGTTTATCATTATTGATTATGTCACAAATTGCGATTCCGATTTTCCCACAAAAAATGATTTGCGCAGTTATGTTGCCTTTATCATTGTCATTGATGATAAACTTGGCTAATTTAAAAGTTTTTATCTATGAAAATTCAGGAGAGGTGTATCTATAAAATATTATCATCCTCTCGATAAAAGCTCTTTGCATAGACCGATTGAATTTCCTAAATATTTATATAATAGATGCGAAATTGAAAAAGATATTATAGGCTATACTTTGAGGATATATCTTAAACAAGAAAATAATAGATTAATAAAGCTATCTTATAAATTAAAAGGTTTTAAAAAGCCTCAGATTATTGAACTGAAAAAAACATTGGATGGTTATGATAGTTAATCGCAATTATTCACAATACAAAAGTCTTTCTTATTATGATATAAGTGTTGAAAATAAATTTTGCTATAAATCTGATATTTTATGTTTATATTTTTTTTATTTTAAAATTTGTTTAATTTTATCAATACAAAATAATCAAGTATTAATTTTTTTAAACACAATGTGATGAGTGTAAAGTACAAAGTAATTGAAAAAGGAGAGCCAGGCGTAAAAGGTGGCGGTGTCAAAAAACATTATGCAACTTCTGTATTCACAGGAGAGAAGAATCTGGATCAACTGACTGTGAGCATAGAGAAGATCAGTACCGTGAGCGGTGCAGATATCCGTGCAGTGCTCTATGCGTTGGTAGATGTCATAACGGAAGATCTCTCCAATAGCCAGATCGTACGTCTGGGTGATCTGGGGTCTCTACGTTTGAACGTAAGCAGTGAAGGAAAAACGGAAAACAAAGAAGTGAACAGTGCCGCTATCAGAAGCGCAAAGCTGGTTTTCACACCAGGGAAGAAGCTGAAAGAGATGAAGCAAACCCTAAAGTTTGAAAAAGTCTAGCAGGTATATATTTTTCCTAAGCATAAAACCAAAATTTCCACGTGTGAAAAATAAAATTTTCTAGCGTGGAAATTTTTATTAGGATGCGAACTTATAAAAACGGTTGTCTTTTTTAAGTTTATCAAAGGCTAATTTATTTTAAGCGATATTAGAATTTGTATTGAGCTTGTTTTGGACGAACAATATATCATAGATAGCAAAGAGAAAAATTTACACTTGATATTTATATCATTAAAATAATTTTCTAAATTTATCTTTAATAAAAAAAACACAGATATGAATTTTGACGATAAGTTTACCAAAGATTTTGAAGAAAAATTTCAGAAAAACCTTAAAGCAATAAGAGAGATCCCGCCAGAAGCCCATCAAATAATAGAACAAAACTTGCTAATTGTTTCTGGATTTTTGGAAGATTTAAAAAATAAGGAGGACAAGACACCTGAAGATTTTGAATTGCTTGCAAGTTTTAATCTACAGTTAAAAGAAATTTTGCAGCAAATGGAGGATATGAAGCTGATTTTAGGAGAAAGTTTGTACAGACAATCCAGAGCCTATTTTGAGAATGTCAAGAAACTTGCGAAAGAAGGAAATAAAGAAGCAGAAAGAATCTACAATAATCTAAAAACTGATTTTGAAAAATTTGATTCAAATTAATTGTAAAACTTGTTGATTTTCTTAAACTATGTTGAAAATAGTCCAAATGAAACAAAAAATAAAAGAAAGAATTTAGAAAAGCCATTTTAAGAGATTAATATGGCTTTTGTTTTTAAGTTAATTTATATCTTCGCAAAACCCTAATTTTTTATTAATTCGATGATTTATTCATTAAAAGGATCCGTTCAGGAATTGACTCCCACATTTACTGTTATAGATGTCAGCGGAATTGGTTATTATGTCGGAATCAGTTTGCAGACCTCTCAGAATCTTCAGTTGGGATCTCATGTTTTACTATATATTCAGCAGATTATTCGTGAAGACGCGCACCTGCTTTTTGGTTTCTATACCAAGGAAGAGAAGGAAATGTTCAACCTGTTAATAAGTGTTAACGGAGTTGGGCCTGTGTCAGCATTAATATTACTATCTTCGCTCAGTCTTTCAGAGGCAGCTAATGCTATACTTTCTGGCAACAGTGGACTTATCCAAAAAGTGAAAGGCATAGGTGTGAAAACAGCGGAGAGAATCATTATTGATTTGCGGGATAAAGTAGGAAGCTTCGGGAATTCCGAGGAAAAACTTTCTAATTTTGCAGACAATAAAATCAAGAATGAGGCGTTATCTGCATTAGAAGTTTTGGGTATCGCCAAGAGAATGAGTGAGAAGATTGCAGATAGAATTCTCAAGCAAAATCCGAATGTTTCGGTGGAAGAATTAGTGAAAGAGATTTTAAAGAACATTTAACAATTGATGGCTCTGTATCATCAGTTTCTTAAAAAAAATATAAGTGAAGAAAAATATCTACCTTAATAAATTAACCTTTTTATTTTTACTTTTTGTAGGTTTTACAAGCGTTTTTGCACAAGAAAAACCATCCGACAGCTTAATAAGTGTCAGGAAGGATTTCAGTCTTGCAGACCCGATTCGTTACGATGCATTCTACGATATAGGTACAGGTATGTATTATTTGTATCCTAAAGTGGGGAATACAGTCGTAGGCTCGCCTATCGCAATGACTTTCGAAGAGTACAAAAACTACACCATGCAGAACAATCTTCGTTCTTATTACGAAGAAAAATCTCTGTTGAACGATCTTTCCAAAAGAAAAGATCAGACCGATGCTAAAAAGAAAGGTTTGTTACCAGCTGTTACCATCAAGAGTAAGATGTTTGAGAATATCTTTGGTGGAAATAAGATAGAATTAATCCCCCAAGGTTATGCTTCCTTCGATTTGGGTGGATTATACCAGAAGATAGATAACCCGCTGATTCTTCCTCAGAATAGGACAAGTTTTGCGATTAATATTCAACAAAGAATTCAATTAGGTATTACAGGGAAAGTAGGAGAGAATCTTCAATTGAAAGCCAATTACGATACCCAAAGTGGATTCGCTTTTGAGAATAGGATGAACATGGTCTGGCAGGCAAAAGGTTCTTGGAAAGACCTCATGAACAAAGGCATTAACGAAAAAGGACAAGATCCGGAAGATAAGATCATCAAAAGAGTAGAGGTTGGTAACATCAGTATGCCACTTTCTACCAGTTTGATCAGAGGTTCACAATCTTTATTTGGGCTTAAGACGGAGTTCCAGTTGGGTAAGACAACAGGGACTTTGGTGTTTTCACAACAACAAGGTGAGGCCAAAACCATTGTAGCTCAAGGTGGAGGAACGATGAGTACTTTTAAGGTCAATGCTTATGATTATGAAGATAATCAGCACTACTTCCTGGATAAGTATTTCCTTGATAGCTATGATGAGGCTCTTACAGATTATCCATTGATCAAATCTAAGATTGCTATCACAAGACTAGAAGTTTGGATGTTGGACCAGGGCGGCGCTAATCTGGAAACTCAGAAACCAATTGTCGGGCTTAGAGACTTAGGAGATCAGGATGGCGTTGCTCCAAGTAATACCAATGGAAATCTATACAGTCAGATTACATCAGCACTGGGAACTACCAGAGATGTTACTGGCGCATATAATACTTTGAACAATAGATCTTTCCCGAATTCTCAAGGTTCAAATGAGCCATACACATCTGGAGAGCAATTTATTACCAACGCAAAAGCCAGAAGGTTGACTTCTTCTGAATACAAATTCAATCCGCAATTAGGATATATTTCTTTAAACCAAAGATTGAATGATAATCAATTCTTGGCAGTATCATTCTCCTATACAATCAATGGAGGAAATACTGTTTATAAAGTTGGGGAATTCTCTGAAGAAAATGCGGTACTTCTTACCAAGTTATTGAAATCCAATATTGCAGTAAAGCCTACTTCGCCAATGTGGCAGCTGATGATGAAGAATATCTATTCTCTTAACTCTAGTCAGCTTAATTCTCAGGATTTTTTATTGAATGTCTATTTCAAAGATCCAACATCTGGTGGTAAGGTCAATTATTTGGCAGGAGCTACTTTTAATGATAATCTGAATGGAGTCAATTATGCGAAAAAATTTGACAAAGAAAATTTATTAAGAGTATTCAATTGGGATCGATTGAATGCCAATAATGACCTCCAAACTGATAAGAACGGAAGAACAGGGGACGGGATATTTGACTTTGTAAATGGTACCACTGTGGATGCTGAAAATGGAAAAGTTATTTTTACCAAAGTCCAACCTTTTGGAGGTTATCTCGATAAAATATTAGTAGGAGACAAAAAACCTTATGTATTTAATGAAATATATACTAAGCAAAAGAATCAAATCCCCCAAGAACAACGATATACTATAGAAGGGCGATACAAAGGAACTCAAGGACAAGGGATTTCCCTAGGAGCAATCAATGTTCCACAAGGTTCTGTAAAAGTAACAGCCAATGGAACTCAGCTTGTGGAAGGTGTGGATTATACCGTAGATTACATGTTGGGGACAGTCAATATCATTAATGAAACTGTTAAGCAGTCTGGACAGGCAATTAATATTTCTCTTGAAAATCAATTGACCTTCAATACTCAAAGAAAAAGTTTTTGGGGTTTGAACCTTGAAAGAAAATTCAATGAGCATTTTACATTGGGTGCAACGGTTGTTAATTATACAGAAAGACCACTCACCCAAAAAGTGAATTATGGACAAGAAGCTGTAAGCAACACGATGGCTGGTTTCAATATGATGTACAATAATGAGCTGCCATTCTTGACGAGATTAACAGACAAAATCCCTTTTATCAATACAGAAGCACCTTCCAACCTTAATTTCAAAGCGGAAGGAGCATACCTGATTCCTGGGCAAAGTAAGGGAATCAATGATCAGTCGTATATTGACGATTTTGAGCAGACAACTTCCAAGATTTCTTTGAAAGAACCGGCAATGTGGAGTTTGGCATCTCGTCCTGAAAAAAATATTAACGATCCTATTTTCCCTCAAACAGTGAATAATGATGATCTAAGATCGGGTGATGGTAGAGGTCTATTGTCTTGGTATACTATTGATCCTAGATTCTATGGAGTGGGAGGAAGAGCACCTAATGGAATCAATGCTCAGACATTATCAAATTATTCTTCCCGAAGAGTACAGATGCAGGAGATTTATAATAACAGAGATTATGTTGCAGGGGAACAGACACTTCTTAATACATTTGATATCACTTATTATCCTGATCAAAGAGGTCCTTACAATTTGAATGCATCTACTGAGTTGCCATCACAAAGATGGTCTGGTTTGATGAGGCCTATTTCTGTGACCAACTTTGTGACATCTAATATTGATTATGTGGAGTTTTGGTTACAAGATCCTAATGCTGATGGCAATGTTTCCGGAAATCCAAAATTATTGTTACAATTAGGGAACGTTTCAGAAGATGTCTTAAAAGATGGCAGATTACAATATGAGAATGGATTGCCAACAGCAAGTACTCCATCTAGTACAACATCTACAAAATGGGGAACACAACCTAATCAACTTCCTATCCTTTATGCTTTCTCTACAGAGGGAGATGAAAGAACACAACAGGATCTTGGTTATGACGGTCTGAACGGAGTTCAGGAACAAGAAAAATTCGGAGTTGATTTTGTGAATCCAGTGACAAACGAGCTGGATCCTGCTTCTGATAACTTTGTGTTCTATATGTCAGACAAGTTTCAAGGAGATTTGGCTTCATCTTTAACGGAGCGTTATAAATATTTCCGTGGACCGGAAGGAAACTCCGCTGCCAATACTTTGGAGGTAGCAACACAGACTCCAGATGCGGAAGACCTTAACAGAGATTACAACTTGGATCAGACGGAGAATTACAACCAATATACGATTGATCTTTCTCCTGCCCAAATGACTTTGGGAAATAATAAGATTGTAGATATAAAAGAAGTAGATGTAAAGTTCGAGAATGGGCAAGCGGGTAAAGTAAAATGGTATTTATTTAGAATTCCGGTAGCAGCTTATGATGGTGTTGAGGATGGGGTAAATAACTCTGTTGTTAAAGATTCTGAAGCATCTGTGCTTAATAACGTAAGATTTGCAAGATTGATGTTGAAAGGCTTTGAGCAGACTTCTACACTTAGATTTGGATCTTTCGACCTTGTAAGATCGGATTGGAGAAAATATACCAACAAAATCTCTAGCCCAACTGTTACTAATGATCAAGAAGGAAATAGTGCAGATGCTAATCTAAATTCCAATTTTGATGTAGGAAGTGTGAATCTTGAGGAAAATGCTTTGGGAGCTCCACCATATGTTTTGCCTCCGGGAATCGATAGACAAGTATTGAGCGGAAATGCAGGAGCACAAAGACAGAATGAGTCTTCTCTTTATTTGAAAGCTACAGGATTGAGTGAGGCTGCAAGAGGTGTTTTCAAGAATACTAGTTTAGATATGCGTCGTTATAAAAAATTGGCTTTGTTTGTACACGCGGAAGATAAAACAAATTCCAGTACAGCAAATTCTAATACATTAGATCCTGATGCAAAATTCTTTATTCGTTTCGGAAGCGATGCTACAGACAACTATTATGAGTATGAATCGTCTTTGACTAGAACTGCGCAAAATGCTACTTCGCCTTTAGATATTTGGCCAGATGCCAATACTGTTGATTTAGAAATTGAGAACTTTGTTAATGCAAAACTCAAAAGAGATGAACTTATGAGGGCAGAAAGCTCTGGAGTGAAAATTAATGATAGATACCTTTTTAATTATGCGGATGATACCAATAAGACAATTTATGTAAAAGGTCGCCCAAGTATTGGTAATGTAACCACAATGATGATTGGGGTAAGAAACAATAGTAAAACCGCTAAAGATCTAATTCTTTGGGTCAATGAGATTCGTCTTTCTGAGATTGAGAACAAAGGTGGTTATGCAGCTAATGCAAGTTTGAACTTCAATCTTGGAGATTTTGCAATGGTCAATGCCAATGCTTCTTATGCATCCATTGGATTTGGAGCAATTGATTCGAAACCGTCTGAAAGATCTCAGGATGAGAATTCTGCTTTCAGTATCAATACAACTGTTAATGTAGATAAGTTCTTGCCAGAGAAAGCAGGTATGAAAATTCCGTTGAACTATTCTTACACACAAACCATCACGGATCCAAAATATAACCCATTGGATAATGATGTTGAATTGAAAAAAGCACCTAACGAGGCAGAGCTGAAAAAGGTGGTTCGTACGTACACACAACAGAGAAGTATCGGTGTTGTGAACATGAGAAAGGAAAGAATGAATCCGGATAAAAAAGCGAAGTTCTATGACGTAGAAAACTTGAACTTGACTGCTATCTATAATGATGATTTCTATCGTGATATTTACACGGTTCGTAACTATAAGCAATATCTAAAAGGAACTTTGGAATATAATTATACTTTCAAACCATATGTTTTGAAGCCATTCAATAAGTTAGTGAGTGATACTGCGAAGTCTTACAAATATCTGAGATGGGTGAAGGAGTTCAATTTCAATCCGGTTCCTACCAGATTGTCTTTTAGAACTATTTTGGACAGAAATTATAATGAGTTAGAATATAGAAATGTAGATGCATTGCTTTCAGGTGATACAGGGTCGAGCTTTGAAGCCATTAAGAACAGGACTTTCTATTTCGGATGGCAATATAGCTTAGGCTTCAACTTTACAAAATCCTTGAAACTGGAGATCAACTCTGAGACCAGAACACTTAATGATAATATCGATGTGGATGGAATGAATAATCGTTCGATATTCGAAAATCCCTTCAGAGCAGGACGACCTGTATTGTATAATCACAGGGTACAGCTTAATTACAGATTGCCTTTCGAATATTTCCCATATTTGGATTTCGTGAACGCAGAATTGAGCTATCAATTCCAATACAACTGGTCTGCGAGATCAACTGCGGTAAGGAATTTTGTGAATGAAGCAGGAGATATAGAGAATTTAGGAAACTTATCTCAGAATACAAATGCTATTATTGCAACTTCAACATTCGATATACCTAAGTTCTTTACTAAGTTCAATTATTTTAAGAAAATCAATCAGACGATGCAGAAACGTCGTCAGGAGATAGATTCTCTTGGGAATGTTTACAATACGGCATTCACTAAAAAGAACAGCAGATTCAAGTTCAAGAATTATAAATTCAAGAATAAGCTGACTCCAATTCAGGCGATTGCTTATGCACTGACTTCTTTCAAACAATTGGATTTTAACTATACAGAGAACAACGGAACAGTATTGCCGGGTCTTTTATCTGCACCTAACTTCTATGGTTATGGACAGACTTTGGGAGGTCCTACGATTGGATTCTTATTAGGGTCTCAGGCAGATATTAGAAGGACTGTTATAGAAAATGGTTGGATGTCAGATTCCGCCTTGATGACAGATGCTTATTCTGAACTAAATACCAAATCATTTACCGGTAATTTGCAAGTGATGCCAGCTAACGATCTGAGAATAGATTTCAATGTCTTACAGACTTACAATAGGAATTATATTCAGAATGGATTCAATATTGTGGAAGGCAATTATCGGGGATATAGAGATGCATTCGCAACAGAGATGATTACTTATTCCAATACGGCTTGGACTTTCAATACGGCTTTCAAAGATGGGGCGGCAATTTATCAGGCTATTAAGGATAATGCGTTGGCAATTTCTCAACAATATGGTGAGATAAGAGATACGGAAGGTTATGCTGCCGGATACTCCAGAAGTAATGCATATGTTTTGATTCCGGCTTTCCAAGCAGCGATTGAAGGTAAATCCCCTAAAAGAATGAGTAATCCTACAAAAGCAGGAATTCCGTTGCCAAACTGGAAATTGGTGTATTCGGGACTTAGAAATCTTCCAATCATCAATAGCAAATTCTCTAAGTTTGATATTTCTCACTCTTATGTTTCTACATCCACAATGTCTGGGATACAATCCAGTGTAGATTATTTTAATATAGATAGAGATCCAGCTTCGGCTTATGATTCTAATGGAAATAGATATAATCCTTACACATTCACACAAGTGGGTTATGTGGAGTCATTCTCACCATTGATTGGTTTCGATGTAACGATGAGAAACAACATGCAGTTCCGTTTCAATTATAACAGAGATAGAACTTACTTATTAGGGTTGGTGAATACAACTCTTACGGAGGAACTAGGAAATGAGTTTGTAGTTGGTTATGGATATATTCTGAAAGATCTTAAGATTCGTATCAATTATAAAGGAAGAGCGAGAGATGTAAAAAGTGATCTGAATATGAGAGCTGATTTATCAATTAGAGATAGTAAGACAACAATTACAAATATCTTGATAGATGATTCTCAAGTAACAGGTGGGCAAAAAATATTCAGCCTTAAGTTATCTGCGGATTATAATATGTCACAAAATCTGAACCTGAAATTCTTCTACGATCAAATGATGACCAAGTACAAGATATCCACAGCATTCCCATTATCTACACTTAGAGCAGGTATCACAGCTACCTTGACATTTGGTGGAGCAGGAAACTAGGATTTAAAATAGCTTGATTTTTAATATTGAAAAAAGAGTGGACAGACAGTTCACTCTTTTTTTGTAATTTATTTTGATTCTATTGTTATATCATAATTATATAATTAAATTTGCGAAAACCTAATCAATAAAAATGAACACACCAGCAGAACTAAAGTACACCAAAGATCACGAGTGGATCAAAATAGAAGGCGATATCGCAACGATCGGGATTACAGATTATGCCCAAGGAGAATTGGGAGATATCGTTTTCGTAGATGTTGATACAGTTGATGAAGACCTGAATGAAGGCGACGTATTCGGAAGTGTAGAAGCAGTTAAGACAGTTTCTGATCTTTATCTTCCGGTAGCCGGAACAGTTTTGGAAATTAATGCAGATCTAGAAGATCAGCCAGAGCTGCTGAACACAGATCCTTACGGAAAAGGATGGATTATAAAACTGAAGATCTCAGATTCAGCGGATTTATCTACATTACTTTCTGCAGAAGAATATCAAGAAGTAGTTGGATAAGCTAATAGAAAAATACAGTAAGATAACATTGCCCATTTATTGGGCATTTCTTACTTATATGCTGTTGCGCCCTGGGATAGAGAATAAAGAGTATTCCTTTATGTTCAAGCATGTGGATAAGATTATTCACTTCTCAATATTTTTTCTACTTGGGTTTTTCTTCCGCTTACGTTTTCCAAAAGTTGACTTTGCTTACTTTTTTCTTATGTTGGTTTCTTACGGGTTACTTACGGAGATTCTACAAGATATTATGAAGCTCGGTCGATCATTAGAAATATTAGACGCCGTTGCAGATACCTTAGGCCTTTCACTTTCATACTATATATATAATAAGTATGAAAAATTCAAAAACCGAATCTCTAATTCGCTTTAGATACTTTCTCTGAATTAAGTCAATTAGCTAAATTTGTAAAATCTACAAGAGCCAAGAAGCATTAGTTTATCGGGTTGCAAATTTTCAAAACAGAATTTCTCTTTTTCTCAAAATAGATTAATTCATATCCTAAGAAAACATAGATTATCTTAAAAGAAGATTTTTCCATAAATAATAATTTGGGCAGCTGTCAAAAAGCCATTTCCTTTCCCTCGCTATTTTTGTCACCGGGCTATCCACTCATATCTTTTACTTTTTTTGCTATATAAAGTAGTTTATTTCTAATATTACTATTTTCCAACCAATCATTTTTTGCCTATCCCATTAGAAAAAGTAAAAGGATAACCGTTACTATCCCTGCCGCAGATACCATAAAATCTAGATTTGTCAATAGATATTAGTTATTTAACATAATGTGGATAACTTTGAGATGTGGTTTATCTGTTTGTTTTACAGTAGATTAGTTAATTTAGTTTTACACAATTGTAAACTCATTGTTAATTCCATTTGCAAGTACAGCTTTTTCCACCCTATATTTGCAGAACCAAAACGAGAGAATTGGTAGCGCAGAAGACCTAATTGATAAATAATTAATTTTAATAAATTTATCTTGTAGGAATAAAAAGATTATTTATCTTTGCAGTCCCAAACGAGAGTTGGGGAG
>CAUSBY010000034.1:0-13305 GCA_963530025.1 uncultured Weeksellaceae bacterium | reverse complement strand
CTTGTGCAGTTGTGAATTGCTTTCATTTTTGAGTATCTTTGAGATATAACACAACTGAATTAATCCCGTGAACTTCCCGTTCATAGTTGTGAATTGCTTTCATTTTTGAGTATCTTTGAGATATAACACAACTGGATGTTTGCGCCTTGTGCGCTTGTGCAGTTGTGAATTGCTTTCATTTTTGAGTATCTTTGAGATATAACACAACCTCAAAAGTTAATCCACTGAATTTCAGTGGATTTTTTATTTATTCAGGATTTGAAAATTAGAACAATTCGAGTTGTTGGAAAGTCGGTGGTGGTGGTTCTTTATTTCTGGCGAAGAAGATTTCTATATCGCCAAATTGCTTATCGGTAATACACATTATTGCAACTTTACCAGCTTTTGGAAGCATAAATTTCACTCTTTTGATATGCACCTCAGCATTTTCCCGACTAGGACAATGTCGCATATACATCGAAAACTGAAATAGCGCAAAACCATCATCCATCAAAGCCTTACGAAAGCGGTTGGCATCTTTCATATTGGCTTTGGTCTCTGTCGGTAAGTCGTATAATACTAGAACCCACATAATTCGATAAGCGTTAAACCTTTCGGCATTCATTTTCTATTGTATTATGTACGATGTAAAAAGCACAATGACAAAACTGTTTATTTATTTGAACTCAGGATAAGAAATCAATCGTTTTTCTCCTGTGTAGCATTTAAAAAGCGAAGTAGTAGTTGTTTTTACTGCCACCAACAATGGTCTTGTTTTACTATCTATCACTACATCTTTGGTTGCGATTTGCAGAATATGTGATTTGAATTCTTTTGTCAGTTCCTCAATATTCGGATTCTTTGTCAACCAATCCATTACCAACAAATCTATAAATGGTCGGTAAGGCTCCATCAAATCATCTGCAAGGCAATAGGGATTGTATTTATTTTTATGAAAAATACCAAGCACTGGAAGCAGACCAGTTTCCACAATCGCTCTTGCCACAATACTTCTAAGAACCGCATAACCAAAATTGAAGAACTGATTGGGCGAATCTCCAAAACGCTGTCTAAGGAAATCTAAACTGATGAGATATTTCCAATAATGCTGTGCCGCAATGCCTTCCATATTGGTAATATCGCCAGACTTCACATTCTTTTGATACTCCAGCATTGGTTCATAGTAATTTCCTAATTTAACTAAGACTTCTTTTTGATTTTCAATTTTACACTCGACGGTCTGTTTCCAGAGTTGTTTTTTGAGTGGTTCACTGGCTTCCAATTGGTCTTTTACCCTGTCCGAATGCTCTGTATGACCATACAGTGGCAACATTATCCCGTGGGGTAAATGCTGACTGTCGCAACTGACTACAACCACATTCTTCCCCATCATTTTCTGAATCAGCTGATGAGAAATCGTAATCTGAAAATGGTCCAACATCAGCAACCCCAAATCTTCTACCGGAACTCTGCCTTTCATTTCGTTGGAAGAAGGTTCCATAATGTACATTTGCTCATCTTTGAGCTTGAGGTAAGCGGGATTACCGATATAGATGGAGCGGGTAATCATAGTTACAACTCTCCTACTTTAGTTATTTCACCTAAATGGTTCAGTCTAATTTTTATTGGACTCATTCCCACTAATGCACCAACACTTTTAAACCTAAAATAACGCTTAGATTCTTTTGCAGTAGAAATATTCTTCAGTTCAGTATTTTTTGTTTCCAAATGATGTCTAAAATAGTAATCATTGTTTGAAATACTCCAAACCAGATACAAGTGTTTACTCAATAAAGATTTGTCATTATTTTTCAAAGCTTCGTCAAATTCTTCTTGTGATAAACCCAAAATAAACATTTCATTTTGTTGCATACTGAATTTTAAATTGAGCTTATCAGCTGGCAATTTATTCAAAAATGATTCTGGAAGTTTTTTGTCTAATATTTGATTCCAAACTTCTAAAGAGCTTTTGATGACAGTAGGAATATTATATTTTTTTCTTTCCACTGCGTGCCAAAACGTACAACTGTACTGTACAAGTTTGCCGTCTTTATCTTCGTATATTGCAATATGATGATTATTACCTGTTTTTACCAATGTTATAACATCATTTTTTTCATTCAAACGAAGTGGTACGACCGAATCTTTCAAACCTGTTTTTAATTTTATTGACAAAACTTTTATTCCTTTACTTTCATTATACCACAATGGGTCTTCATCAAGATTTTTAAAATTATTTAATGCTTTTTTGACATCTATTCTGTAATCTTCCTCATTATCAAATCCTCTATTTAGCCTATTAAGAACAACTTCTTTAACTTTTTTATCTACTATACTGTCTAAAACTACTTTTATTTTATCATCAACTTTTTCATTCCCATTTTTATCTTTTTTTACTGAATAAGTTTCTTTTCCTGTAAATATGTGGTCTTGTGCAGAAATCCCAACTTTATATTTTTTAACAATATGTTTTTCTGCAATTCCTCCTTTAGAATATATTGTTCTTATACCGTAAAGCCCTGCTTCGTGCAATGCTCCTCTTGGAACAATTACTCCAGTATCTGTATTTTTTCCAGTTGCTTTAAATTTAGTTATTGTTGCTACTTTTTTCCCTGCTTTAAAAGAAACTAAAACTTTGTCAGCCTCTTTCATTACTTCATTTGTATTAAATGGTTCTTGAGTCTTTAAATATTTTTCTAAAAGTGTTGTCTTCTCATTAAATTCTATTTTGGCTTCTTCAACTTCCTTATTCATTAAATCCTTAGTATCACTAGAGTTCAAAGTATTGATACGCTGAATAAATCCTTGCTTTGTACAGGCAATTACGAGAGCATCAATGGCGTGGTGGCGATGGTCATCTCTCTTGGTCCAGTTTTCTATTTCTTCTTTTTGGTGTTTCCTTTTGCCGTGGTCACTTGTCCATTCTTTCACAACGGTTTGTCCCAAGTCTTTATATTTAGGCATTTGCAGATTCATCAAAACATCATTCCATCCCCAAACATTGCGAAGTTTAGCTGTAACTCCACCTTCCGTTGTAGTCACATTATTACAAACTTTCTGTAAGATTTCTCTCGATTTCCGAGCAATATATTGAGTATCTCTTAATTGCCTATCTATGAAGTTTTCCCAAAGCTTTTTATCTGTCTCTGTCTCTTTTTGTACGCTCTTACGTTCAAGATACTCTTTATGTGAAACTTTAAGCCTTTGCATTTTACTGTACGAAATAATCCCTCTTTTGAACCAATCATCTACACGTTCAGAATAAACACGAACTTGTTCTTCTCCTTTTGTAGCGATATAATCATAAGCTGTTTGATTGGTTTTTGTGGAATTACATTTTCTATGAACCAAAACTTTATTAGTTTGTGAATCATCAAATAACAATGCTTTTGGAACAATATGGTCAACGTCATAAGCATCACCACTTAAAGCCTCACTAAGATTAAATGTTTCTCCACAATAGATACACTGATTATTAACTTGAGCGTCTTTCAAATTTTTACTGAGCGATGGAAAAATGAATTTATATTTTTGAATGTATCGCTTCGTTACAGGCAATCCCAATTCAGCCAATCGTTTACCTATTTCTTCATTAAGCTTTTTATTTTTGGAATTTTGCAAATCAGCATTGTTTCGCTCGTCTTTACTTTGTTTAAGTTCACGGGAAAGCTCAACTCTTATTTCAGAAGGTTTTCCGTATTGTTCAATAATTGCATTGACCACATTAATCATCTGATTCAATATTTTCTCTACAATAGGTTGTCTTAAACTATTCTTTGGAAGAAGTTCTAGTTTTTCCAAAGTCTGTTGCTCTTCTCTTTCTGTTTTTGTTAAAGAATTAGAATGATTGTAACCTGCCAAACTGCAGGCTTGAGAATAATCATAACCCTCCATTAGAAAAGGAAGAATTTTCCGCATCGATTTATTTGATTTATTTCCGAATGCTTGTTTATTGAAGTCGATTTTGGACAATTGTTCCGCAATATGATTATCAAAACCAAACCTTTTGATTAGGGCATTTTTACATTCCTCTAAATCCTTCAAAGAATAGATTGTATGCCACAACTGATACAAAGGTTCTTGTTCCAAAGAAGCATCGAGCTCAAGACCTGCCCTTTCTTCCAATATTTCTCCCGTCTTTTTATCTACCAACATTGAAGTATGATTCGATGGAATAATTGAAACATCAAAATTTAAAAGCTCATTATCACCCAAAATATTTTGAAGAACCGAATACGGTTCATTACCTTTTATTCCTTTAAGAATCTGCTTATTAACATACACATCATTTTTATTTAATGATAAAATTTCAAGCAATTTTGTAAAGCTTAGGCTTTCATTTTTGAAAAGATAATCTGCCAAAGCTTCTTTCTCTTCCAAATTTGGAATTTTATCTCCCCATTTATATTTGCTTCCCTCAGGATTTTTTATTTTTAACGAAATATTATTGACAACTTCCCATATTCGACATAATTGAAACAATGGAGAAGTTTTGGGAGCAACTTTAGGACCTACGAAAACAACTTTATTTTTATTTTTGTCCTTGTCAAAAATAGTTTTCTCAAATCCTTCAAACTCACAAATACTTACTAATCCCTTCTGCGATTTGAGTTTTCTCTGATAATAGATTATCTCATTTCTTAGTTGATTGATAAGCTCTTCTGTAAGAAAATTGTGTTTATTTTTTTGCACATTGATAATCGTATCAAACTCTTCAATATATGCTTCTCTTGGATAAACCTCTTCCTTAACTCTGAAATAAGAATCAGTTGCACTTGCATTATAGAGTCCATCATAAAAAAACTGTCCAATGGTCTGATTTTTATCTTTTAATTGAGCATATCTGCCTTTTACTGCCTGTACATAATCTGTGTCTTTTTTGTCTGCATTAGCTTCACTTCTTGCTGATTTGTAACCACGTTTTTGATTGAGCATATATAAAATACGTCCCAATTGCTCCGCAGAAATATTTTCGTTTGGATTGGCAGAATCACTTCTAAGTTTCCACAAATCAAGCATTGGGAGTTTTAATAATTCTTCTGATGGAAAGATACTATACTTATTCAAAATTTCTTTTAGATAGCTTTTTTTCAATTGCTTACGGTCATAGCCTTTTCTTTGAGTTCGGCTGACTGTTCTATTTTGATTCTTAGTAATAGACAAACCTCTTTCAAATTCATCTCTGTCGTTTGATGACATTGGAATGATTCTCGAACCCATTGCTATAATTCTTGTAGGAGTTCCATTATCATCAATCTCTATCAACGCCCATCCAATTGAGTTCGTTCCCAAGTCTAATCCAAGTATATTTTTAGTCATAGCTATCAGTTTTTTGAAATTTCTTAAAATTAAAAAGAAATTATTTCATACAAATACGGAAAACCGTAAACAGATAAAAAAAATAATTTTTAGATTTGTATTCGAAAGCAATTCACAATAAGGATTATTCCGTTGTGAAAACATTTAGCGCCTCGACTATCTTCGGGGCATTTTAATGTTTAGCATCTTGAGTTATCAATATTCATCGGGGGTATTTTGTGGCCATCTAAACAAGTCAAGTAGGAATTGTAGAAGAGTTAAAAGTAGTGGACATTCGTGGTAACATTCATAAAAAAAATACGCTATTAATTAAGCACTAACTATCCCTATACTACGAAAACCAGATTTACAAAAGCTTTTTATAAAAATTTTGAGGCACTAGTACTTTCAACAACCTTAGCCACTTTTTCAGCTTCATCGGAAGGAATCATCTCAAAAGATGGAACATCTTTCATCTCTTTCCAGAATCTATGCTCGTGAGTATTTTGTTGGGGTTCATCTGTAATCAAAAAGAATTTGTTTTTATTTAAATCCTTCTGATACTGCTGGCTAAGCAATGCGATAAGTGTCACATAATGTGAAACATCCTTTTCCAAAGTCTGGATAGAACTATCTAAAGGTAGTGATTTGGCTCCTACAAAAGAGCCATTCAAACCTATACAATCCATCTAAAAGTTAAAATACAAACGAGAGTGGAGAATTTTAATTCAACAAGTCTATTTTTCTAAAATTCTATTAATTAAAAGACTTTGTCAAATGCTTTAAAGAAAGGCTAATATACTGTTCATTATTGAAATAATTGTTCTTTCTGTCATTCCATTTCTCTAATTCTGACGCAATAATACTTTTCTCGGTGGTATGTTTGGAATACATTATATAGTCAACAGAAGAAAGCAGTTCCAATGTAAAATCTGAGTAGTACCCATCCAAAAAATCAATAGTTCTTTCAGCTATTCTACTAAGCTCCTGATCAGCATGAACGTATCTACTGACTTCTTCATATCCATCTGTTATCAATAAAAGTGGGTCAAAAGGTTTTTTGTCCATATCGCTATACCCTATGATGTAACTACCGCTAAGGGTATTCAACAAACGTCTGACCTTACCTGAATATGGACCATAAAGCTGGGGTTTATAATCTAACTTAAAATATTTTTTTGCACCAAATCTTTGAAGAAAATAACAGATTTTTTCTGCTGAAAACTCTGATACCATTTCCCCATCCTTAACCAGATCAAACAGAACATATAAAAGTAATGCTCTGGCCGGTGTCAGCTTGACCCTTTCTTTTTTCAGTTCTTCTTTTAATTCAACATTAGGTTCATAAACAAAAATGTCAATAGATAAATTGCCTAGATATCTATCTATCAAATCCTTCACATTTTCCCATTTCAAACCTCCATTCCCAGCACCCAATGGTGGCAACGCCATACTTTTGATACCATACTGATCGATAACCTTAACAAGATCTCTAAGTCCTTCTTCTATATAAATATACTCCGAAGGTTTTCTCCAGTCTTTCTTAGTTGGAAAATTAATGATCAGCCTTTCTCCCATCGATAAATTAGAATCCTTCTGAACAAACATTTTTCCCACAGTAACCTCACCTTTTTTGCAAGCGTCTGAATAGGCCTTATAATTTGCAAGAAAGGTTTTTCTAAACTGCAATGCAATACCTTTACCCATAACACCTACAGTATTAACAGTATTGACCAATGCTTCTGCATTGCTGTCGAAAATATTTCCTTCTTTATATATAATCATCTCAATAATATGCTTTTGGGAAAACTTTTATTATATCGGAAGCCACTCCCATCGCTATCAATTTTGTTTTCACATTTTCATTATAACAAACAAATCCAATAATCAGATCAGCGGGAATATCTTCCCTAATCAGAAACTCTGCCTGCTTCTTCCATTTCTTTATCAAGTTTTCCTGTCCATCCCAATGTATGGACTTGATCGCATCATAATCTAAAATAGTAGGTATATCCGGAAGTTTTCCTTGTCTATAAAAAGTTGTCCAATTACTCACAGCACTGCCATCTGTGAAAAAACAGGTGAAAAGTCCCGAATCATCCAACTGTTTTACATTGCATACCAAATATACAATATTTTCATTCCTTGTAGCATTTTCGACAAAATTCCCCCCATGCATTGACACAAAGAGCATAGGCATCCTTACTCCGAAATAGAAAGGAATATAATCTCCTAAAGTAATTTCAGTCGAAGTGTCAGAAAAATTACCATCATTGACATTTTTTTTTTTTTCGGCTCTTGTTTTAATAATCTGTAAATCCCCAATATCTTTATAATTGGGATTGTGATTTGGTGAGTTTTTATGGGTAATTCCGTATTTGAGAATATGTGGAATATTCTCAATGTGTGTCATACGATAAATGTTAATTTCGTGGAATTCCATAAGAAATCCAAAATTAAGAAAAATTAAGTTAATAGATTGTAGAGATATTGTATCAGGAAGCTTGCCTCTTATTTTCTCAGGCAGTTTTCCAAATACGGTTTTCCGTAAAAATTCTCAACAACTGTGATTTAGATTTGTACAGATAAACATTATAAAACTATATCATGGCTTGGTCTTACAGAAAAAGAATCAAAATCATTCCGGGTGTGCATTTGAATTTCAGCAAAAGCGGCATCTCTACAAGTATTGGCGTGAAAGGTGCAAGTCTTAACTTCAAAGCGTCTGGAACCAGACTCAACACCAATGTGCTGGGCTTTTCAAATTCTTACAATCTCTCAGGACAATCCTCACAAAGACGGCATCCTAATCTGAATCCACAACCTACTTACAACGAGTTATCTGATAATATCTTCAGTGCCGATCTGCATGAGATCACGTCTCAGAATATGGCCGGTATCAAAGAATCTATCCTGATAGCCCAACAGCAAAAAGCAGAACTGCAAACTGACCTCAGGAAAATGAAAACGGCCCTGAGCTATAGCAAAACCAAGAAAATTGCAAGCTATCTTTTCATCTATGGTCTGATCAACAAAAGCATTGTTCCAAAACTAAATGAAGACATCAACGCTCAAAAAGAAGCCATCAAGGAAACAAAGCTCCTCATTGATAACTCGGCAGTCAACATAGATGTCCAGTTTGATGATCCCACGAAGAAAAAATTTGACCGCCTGTACAATGCTTTTAAAAATTTGAGTTCATCTCACCGGATATGGGATATTACAGGCGCACATTACCAAGACCGAGTGGCAACGCGTTCTAGCGCCAGTACGCTAGTGAACAGAAGAGATGTGAAGTTCGGTCTCCGATCACTTCCCATCATCAAATCCAACTATGAAGCCTTATATTTTCAAAATATAAACGGGGCGGATCTGTATCTCTACCCCACCTTTGTCCTGATGTACACCAATGATCAAAACTTTGCCATTGTAGGCATCGACGAACTTAGCATGACATTTTCATCGGTCCACTTTACAGAGACCAGCACGGTTCCACGAGATTCAAAAGTCATCCGTAAAACCTGGGCAAAAGTGAATAAGAACGGAACGCCTGATAAGCGCTTCAAGAATAACTATCAAATTCCTGTAGTTCAATATGGAAGACTTAGATTCTCCAACTCAACAGGTATCAATGAAGAATATCAGATCAGCCATTATGAAGCTGCGGAAGCGTTTGGGAATGCTTTTGAGGAATATAGGAGTGCGTGTAAGCTCTTGTAAAATAATATTTACGATTATCTACATAGACTAAAGTGTAAAAGTTCTATAAAATCTAGAAGCTCCAGTATTTTCAAAATCATATAAGCCGATGGCAGAAATAAAATTCTGCCATCGGTTATATTTTACTCTTTAATGATCTTGAAAGCCTTGCTCGTTCCGTCAGACAAACTGGCCACTGCTAGGTAATTACCTGTTTTCAAAGCAGAAAGATTGATTTTTTCTGATTTTTTATTGATCGAGATATTGTTCATTATCAATTTCCCATCTAAGGAATATATCGAAACTGAAATTATATTTTTTTCCGCTGAGATATTTAAAATATCTTTTATCGGATTTGGATGGTATGAGAATTTTGACAGATCAGATCCTGTAACTGCTAATATCTCGCAGTTAAGATTTTCATAAGTTTCTTCTCTACTGGTTGTTGGAGACAGTGCTCCTGACACAACCTGTGTCGAGCCATTGGATATGGTATATTTTGGAGTATTGTCCCCAAACATACCTAATGATTCGATATAAAAGGTCAATGGTCCATCAGCAAATACCGTTTTAGTATCGTTGTAACCTTGTCCATAGTTTCCACCAGATAGAACTGTTTCTCCAGAGACATCCTTCAGAGTCCAGCTTACCTCATCACCATAACTTGTATCAAAAACATTTACTGTCCATTGGCAGCCTGTAGGATCACTGCAGTTAATAAATTTGGACCTTGTTTCTGATGAATATGAGCAGCTATTGTCCAGATTAAGAGAGAATCTTACCGTTAAGCTTTCCGTTGCTATTATTTTTACACTTCCCGTACCATATTTGATCACTTTTGTGCCATTTTCATTGGCGATTGTTATAAAATCTGTGTTTACAGAACTACTGAATGTGTATTGTTTTCCTGCAGTCAATTGTACGAAAGAATATTCTCCTGTATGAGCAGAAGCGCTAATGGTCTCTGTTGTCCCGTTGCAACTCGGGTAATAAATTGATAAGGGGTTTGCTCCATTTGGATAGGTTAAACAGCCTGGTGTTTGAGGAAAATCATCTAAGTGCACAATCCAACCACTGGCAAACATTGCTGGCGAATTATCAAACCCACAAAGATACTTGCCGTCAGAAGAAATATTCATCCCAGTTCCCAACTTTCCGTCAAATGTGGTGATATCTATCCCTTTAAAGGTCAGATAGTCGGTCAAAAGCATCGGCTCATCCAATCCAGCATGATAGACAATAGCATTACGATTGCCAAGATCCCCTTCATAACCAATGACCAGCCCGTTATCAGAAATATTTGAAAATACAGGATTGCTTATTTTGCTTGTAGACCCAAAGGATCTGTAAGTATTGGTATTGATGTCATAGATAAAAGCTTTGTTCCCTTTATATCCTACAATTTGACCAGCATTATTTATACCAGCAGCTTCTCCATATTCTGGTGTTGCAAAATCTATATAATGCAATGTTCCATTAGGTTCAAAATAGGCAGGTACCCAAAATGCGCCACCATTGAAAATATCAGGTCTATCTACAAATCCAGAAACATAACCAGCGTTATTTACGCTTTCACCCCTTGCGTAACCCCAAATATTTTCTCCATCAGTCAGTTTTGTAAGAGTGTTGGTCTCTGTATTATATAGGTATGCATAATATTTGCTTGCATTGGTCGAAGACATTTGCCCTGTTACGTATTTGCTATTTGATGAGATCGCAAGTGAATTCCCAGAATTGCCGCTTACAGGAACTTCTCCCGGAAAAAATCCAATGGCATTCCACACCCCATTTTTTCTATAAGCAGGTTGTTCCAATGTGGAATTGTCTGTAGCTGTATATGGCATAGAGCCACACACATTTTCATCATTGCTTATCTGTCGGGTAGATCGCACCCCAGATTCGGCGCTGCTGGTGGTGTTTGTAGCATAATTATAATAACCGTTTCGGTGAACGCCATTACCATTGTTGTTGATATCAAACAGAAGAGTTCCCCAGTCGTCTAGGACCCTCAAAGTAGTTTGAGCATGTATGCCGCTTAAAAAAAAACAGGCAAACAGAAGGTAAATTTTTCTCATAACTTTTTTGATAAAATTAAATAAATTCGATATTTCAGTAAAATGGAAATATATAGTATTTTTTTTCAATAAACAGTAATTGGATTATTTGAAATATTTCCAAACATATTTTCTTTCCTTGAAAATTGTAAGTCTCATATCAGGACTTCATTACCAAGGGACTTACGCTTTGTGAAAACAAATAGTTCTCAGCAGTATCTATCCAAATAAAGCCAAATCCAAATCCAAATCCAATATAAAATTGCCTGAGAGCTTTAATTTTCAGGCAATACATCATCATCCTTTAGATTCCTAATAAAATAAGAAGGGGTTACACCGTTTACCTTCCTGAAAGCTATGATGAAAACCTGGGAAGAAGCGAAACCACATTTCTCAGCGAGATAAGCGATCTTGTAATCTCTATATTTTGGTTCATTGTATAATTTGTTAACAATATAATTGATTCTAAGACTGTTGATATAATTGTTAAAGTTATTTGACCTGTGCTCTTTGATAATCTGTGACAGATATCTCGGGTTTGTACCAAATTTTACAGAAAGATGACCGATCGTGAAGTCTGCTCGAATGAAATTTACCGAGTCTTCAAACGCTTCCAGTTTCATCAACAGCTCTTTCTCTGTTTGATCGGAGATATCACTTTTAGCTTTGGATGCTGGTAATTTGTCAGATTTGCTCAAGGGCTCTTGCTTTAGCCTCTCGATGACCTGTTCATAGTTGTGGCGTAGGTCCTTATTTCTTTTTCTCCAAAATATTACCGTATTTATTATCACTAATACCAATAAAGATATTAGTATCCATTGTCTTTGTGAGAGTAACCTATGCTCACTATCCGCCTCCGATACCATTTCTTTCATAGAGATATTTGCATTCTTCTTATCAACAAAGTTCAGACTATCGTTAAGACGGGTATATCGGTCCATGTAGTATTTTGATTTCTCTTTTTCACCGCTCCCCAGATAAGAGTCTGCAAGGAACTCAAAAGACTCCACTCTGCTATAAGGGTCTCTATATTCTTTCTCAAGTTCCATTGCACGTTTTGCATGATCAATGGATATCTGATAGTCCTTTTTCTCCAGATATAGCCAGCTTAGCTGATTCAGCATTATGGTCTTGCTAGTTGGAGGAATATCGTATTCTTTGTTCTCATAGATCTTTGCCCCTTCGAGAAGATATTTCTCTGCCCGTTCCAGATTTCCTGGAGTATCGGTGTCTTGAAGATAATACATCCCAAGACGCAAATTGGTGAAAGCGATCAGGTCATACTTCCAACTATTGGATACCCTCCCGTTATCATCCCTGATCTGCTTTGCCAATTCTTGGCTTCTATTAAGATAATGCACAGTAGAATCCCCGTACTTCTTATTTTCGAATAACTTTTTGGCAAAATAGATGTTCATATTCTGATAGCATAGAGAAAGCACATAAAGTCTGTAATCTCTGTTCTCAATGGTCTCAGCATATTTGATAGCTGTTCTGAAGTCTTTCAGACTGGCATCATCCAGACCTAGACTTCCCAGAGCCAATGCATTCATACGATATATCGTGGAAGCTATACCTTCGGGATCTTTCTTGTCTGTAGCCCGTTTTTTCAGCCCATTCGCCAATTCCACTACCTCCCTGTATTTTCCTTGATCATAATACAATCTCAGAAGTTTATTGCCACTTTTTAATATTCCACGGGTGTAATTCAATTCTTCCGATCGCTGCTTTAATTGAAGGAATAGCACTTCCTTTTTTTTGGGGTCACCATCTAAGTCCAACTCATCATCCTTTAGTTTTTGATCTATCATAGACTCCTCTGATCGAGTCGGGGATATTTGCTTATTCTGGGCATGACCGAGCAGGGAGGAAAAAATAAAAAGAATGTAAAGAAGTACTTTCATAAGAGGATTATTTATGGAGAATTTGTATAATTTTCCGAATATCATACATTCATAGCGTACTAATAAATTATTACACAGCTATATATTTCGCGATTATTTTATCTAAAAAATTTTGCCAAAAATACAACAATCCTTTATAAAGGTAATGTTTTTTGAATCATAATAATTTCTGTATTTATTAGTCTACGAAAATACATAAATTATTCATTTTCAATAATACTTATTTGTAAAACAAAAATAAGTGAATACAAGTATTACGGAAATATTTAATGATTTCAACAATCCTTGTAACAAGTATTAGCCTAATACATTGAGCTTTGAATAATATTGCAACTGTAAATAACACAGATGTAAGTGATGACTACATGACC
>CAUSBY010000033.1:0-19129 GCA_963530025.1 uncultured Weeksellaceae bacterium | reverse complement strand
ATTACAACAAGACTACTTCCAAATACAACAAGGCAACTTCCAATCACAACAAGGTAACTTCCAATCACAACAAGGCAACTTCCAAATACAACAAGACAACTTCCAAATACAACAAGGCAACTTCCAATTACAACAAGACTACTTCCAAATTCAAATAGACAGTTACCAAACAGCAAAATAAAACTGTTTACAAAATTCCCTTCCAGTGGAGGGATGGCAAAAATTTGAAAAATTTTTGACGGGGTGGTTTATAATAATTACATTTACGAATATTAATACCTCAATTAGAGACAAAAGAAAACCTATGATAAAAACGACACTTTCATTCCTATTATTAATCTTAGGAATCAGCATTTCCGCCCAGAAAAGCATTGACCAAAAAGTCAACGAATTAATTTCAAAAATGACTTTGGAAGAAAAAGCAGGTCAGCTAGTCCAATACAGCGGCTTCGAATATGCAACTGGACCACAAAATTCCAATTCGAAAAAGGTATTGGAAGAAATCAAAGAAGGAAAAGTTGGCTCAATGCTGAATGTAACTGGAGCAGAAGAAACCAAAGCATTTCAAAAACTCGCTTTACAATCAAGATTGAAAATCCCTTTGTTATTTGGGCAAGATGTGATTCACGGTTTCAGAACAACTTTTCCGGTTAATCTTGGTCAGGCAGCAAGCTGGGATTTGGAAATGATAGAAAAATCCGAAAGAATCGCAGCAACAGAAGCATCAGCTTACGGTATCCACTGGACATTTGCACCAATGGTCGATATTGCCAGAGACCCAAGATGGGGACGCGTGATGGAAGGTTCGGGCGAAGATACTTACCTCGGAACCAAAATCGGATTGGCGAGAATCAAAGGTTTTCAAGGAAAAGGCTTAGGAAATATTGATGCAATAATGGCTTGCGCCAAACACTTCGCAGCTTACGGAGCAGCAGTTGGAGGAAGAGATTACAATTCTGTGGATATGAGTTTGAGACAATTGAACGAAACTTATTTACCACCTTTCAAAGCCGCTGCAGAAGCAGGTGTTGCAACCTTTATGAATTCATTCAATGATATTAATGGAATTCCAGCAACAGCTAACAAATACATTTTAAGAGATTTATTAAAAGGAAAATGGAATTTCCAAGGTTTCGTAGTTTCCGATTGGGGAAGCATCGGTGAAATGATAAAACACGGTTACGCCAAAGACAATGCAGAAGCAGGAGAAAGAGCCATTCTTGCCGGAAGCGATATGGATATGGAAAGCCGAATCTATATGGAACAACTTCCAAAGCTGGTAAAAGAAGGAAAAGTAGATATCAAATTTGTGGATGATGCGGTAAGAAGGATTTTAATCAAGAAATTTGAAATGGGATTATTTGATGACCCGTACAGATTTATCAATAATGACAGACAAAAACAGCAAACGAATAATCTTGAGAATAGAAAATTCGGGAGAGAATTCGGAGCAAAAAGTGTGGTTCTTCTGAAGAATGAAAAGAAACTTCTTCCACTTTCGAAATCACCGAAAACTGTTGCATTGATTGGTCCATTCGGGAAAGATGCTGTTGCGATGCACGGATTTTGGTCTGTTCCTTTCAAAGATGATGCGCAGAGAATCGTAACTCAATTTGACGGAATTAAGAATCAATTAGATAAAAACTCAACTTTGCTTTACGCCAAAGGTTGCAATGAAAATGACCAAGACAAGTCTATGTTTGCAGAAGCAATCGAAACAGCAAAAAAAGCTGATGTCGTGATAATGACTCTCGGCGAAGGACACGCAATGAGTGGCGAAGCGAAAAGCCGAAGCAATATTCATTTTTCGGGTGTTCAGGAAGACTTATTGAAAGAAATCGCCAAAACCGGAAAACCAATTATATTGATGATTAATGCAGGAAGACCTTTGGTTTTTGACTGGGCGGCGGATAATATTTCGACAATTGTTTACAGCTGGTGGCTGGGAACAGAAGCTGGAAATTCTATCGCCGACATTTTATTTGGAAATGTAAATCCAAGTGGAAAATTACCAATGACATTCCCAAGAACAGAAGGGCAAATCCCTGTCTATTACAACCATTACAACACAGGAAGACCTGCCGAAAAATCCACAGATAGAAACTATGTTTCCGCTTACATCGATTTAGATAACGACCCGAAATTTCCTTTTGGATTTGGATTGAGTTACACCGATTTCAAATATTCAAACTTTAATCTAAGTTCTGAAAATCTGAAAGGAAATCAAACTTTAACGATTAATGTCAATGTTACTAATACAGGAAATTTTGACGGCGAAGAAGTGGTCCAGTTATATATCAGAGATTTGTTCGGAAAAGTGGTGAGACCTGTAAAAGAACTGAAAGGTTTTCAAAAAATTGCTCTAAAGAAAGGCGAGAACAAAACGGTAACTTTCAAGTTAACTCCAGAAGATTTGAAATTCTATGACGATGAACTGAATTATGATTGGGAAACCGGCGAATTTGAAATAATGGTCGGAACCAATTCGAGTGATGTGATGACGAAGAAGATTGTTTGGGAGAAATAGTTTGCTTAATTTTAAGCTATGATAAAAACACATCTATTCTTATTAGCTTTTTTATTGCTTACTTTTTTGAGTTGTAACGAAAATAACCCAAGTTCTAAATTAATAAAGAATGACACTGAATTTATTCAAGAGAATTATGTTCTTTTTTTGAGACCAAACGACCAAAAATTTGATTCGCTCAAAGAAGAAAATGAAATTTATGAAGCTGATTCAGATTTTGGTTTTGCAATACAGAATACAATTGATAGTTTAAATACCAATCAAAAATATAAAGATTTAAAAAGTAGTATTTCAACCAAAAGGTATATTGAAATCAAAAACTGTAAAAATTGTCCACCGAAGTTCGACAGAGATACAATTCTTTATGGAATCATTATGAATGCTCCAAATAAAGAAATGAAAATATTGACCAATATTCATTCTAGTAATTACTTATCTGAAATTGATGAATACTTTAATTTGGAATAAAAAAAATCCTCTTTCTCAAGAGGATTTTTGCTTTGTTTATTTCTTAAACTTAATCTCGGTCAAAACCGGAAAATGGTCAGACGGATAAAGAAGATTCTCTCTTCTGTCATTAATGGTTCTGTTGGTCAAAACATCAAATCCTTTTACGAACACATAATCCAAACGCTCTGTAGAAGGTGTATTGATATCAAAATTCTGCCAAGTTCCTTTTGGTCCGTAATGAGGCTTTTCTGAATGATAAAAAGAATCCATCAACTCTTTTGACATAATCTTAATCGGTTCTTTATCATCCGTCAAATTGAAATCTCCAGTCAATGTCAAAGGCAGATTTTCTTTGTTGAATTCTTTGATTTTTTCAAGAATCAATTTTGCAGAATTCACTCTTGCAACATCTCCAACGTGGTCAAAATGCAGATTGAAAGCCCAGAACTTTTTACCCGTTTTTTTCATTTTGAAAAGTGCATAAGTACAAACCCTATTGTACGCCGCATCCCAACCTTTGGAAGGTTTCTCAGGTGTTTCACTTAACCAGAAAGTTCCCGACTTTACAACTTCCAATTTATTTTTATCATAAAAAATCGCCGAAAATTCGCCTTGATTTTTCCCGTCATCTCTTCCAACACCTATGTAATCATAATCTGTCAATGTTGTTTTGATGTCAACCATTTGTTGTGGAACAGCTTCCTGAACTCCGAAATAATCCGGATGATAATAAGACATCAGCGCCATTGTTTCTTGTTTTCTGTTGTTCCAGGAATTTTCTTTGTCACTATCCAACGACAAACGGATATTGTAAGTCATCACTTTCAAATCCTGAGAAAACACAAGACTGGATGCGAACATTAATCCGAAAAATAATTTTTTCATTTTAAATTTTTATAATTGAATTGATTTTAAATCTATAGAATATTTTTGAGTCTCACGTGTTGAAGAAGCATAATCGTTTTAGCATCTTTGATTTCGCCCGAGTCAATCATTTCAAGTGCTTTATTGATACCGAGTTCTAGAACTTCAATCTCTTCCTGCTCTTCTTCCAGTCCGCCACCGTCATTGATTTTCATCGATTTGGAATATTCTGCAATGAAGAAATAAAGAATTTCCGTCACAGAACCCGGCGACATATAAACTTCAAAAACTTTTTTAATATCCGAAATTTCATAACCTAATTCCTCTTCTGTCTCTCTTTTGATGCAATCTTCGGGATTATCTTTGTCCAAAAGTCCTGCACAAGCTTCTATCATCATTCCGTCTTCGTTGTCGTTGATGTAAGTTGGCAAACGAAATTGTTTTGTAAGAATGACGGTTTTTGATTCTTTGTTGTAAAGCAAAATCGTTGCGCCATTTCCTCGGTCATAAGCTTCTCTGCTTTGGGTTTCCAGCGTTCCGTTTTTCTTCAGATATTCGAAAGTCACTTTGTTCAAAGTGTACCAATTATCGGATAGGATTTCGGTTTTTAAAATCTTGACTTTGTTATTTTGCATTGAACTTACTTTTTATAATCTTCAAAATTCTGAATTCCGTTAAGGAAATCTTTGACAGGCATTCTTTTCTTTCCTTGGATTTGAACATCTTCCGGATAATAGATTCCGTCTTTTGTATAGAATTTGAACTCGTTTTTAGAAATATCAAAATCGCCGGCTGTTCTCGAATGTGATTCTAATTCAAAATGTCCTTTGAAAATTTTCAATGATTTTTCCTCTTCTCCAATTTTCAAAATAGTGAAAGCTGTTGGATAAGGCGACATTCCTCTCACGAAATTATGAATCGTTTCAGAACTTTGGTTCCAATCGATTTTTAAATTTTCTTTAAATATTTTGTAAGCCGTTTTCGGATTTTCTTTTTCCGGCTGAGGTTTTTCTACAATCGAATTTTCGGCTAATCCATTTAAGGTTTCAATAATCAAATCCGCTCCGATTACCATTAATTTATCGTGCAAAGTTCCGGCGTTATCATCTGGTAAAACTTCGGTTTCAGCCTGAAGAAGAATATTCCCTTCATCAATTTTTTCATTAATGAAAAATGTAGTAACACCAGATTTGATTTCTCCATTGATGACTGCATAATTAATTGGCGCCGCACCACGATAATCCGGCAACAAAGAACCGTGCAAATTAAATGTTCCAATTCTTGGAATCGAGAACAAAACCTGAGGCATCATTCTGAAAGCTACCACAACAAAAACATCAGCATTTAAATTTCTGATTGACTCTAAGAATTCTGGATTTCGTAGTTTTTCCGGTTGAAAAAGATTGAGATTATTTTCTTCGGCGAAAACTTTCACCGGTGAAGGTGTGAGTTTCATCCCTCTTCCACTTGCTTTATCTGGCGCAGTTACAACGCCGACCACTTTATGATGAGATTTGAATATCGCTTCCAGAGAAGCTTTTGCAAAATCGGGAGTTCCGAAAAAAACGACATTTAGAGATTTCATTATTGTTGATGAATAATAGTTGATAATTGATTTTTATGGCAGCTTATCCGCCTTCCGCTCCCAATCTTTTTTGCAGACCATTTCAGTCTAAATAGAATTTGAATACAAGCAAAAAAGGGTTTCCGCTCAAGTCGGGCTGCGTAAGATTCTATGTTTTATTGATTGAGCATATAGGTTTTGTAGTTCAACATTCTAACTTTTCCAATGTCCAAAAGAAAAATCAAGGTTTCTGAAATGGATTCCTTAGAATAGAAATTAAGTGTTGCAGCTGTTTCATCCAAAGTCATTGGTTTTTGAGAAAGATGTAGCATAATCTCTGTCGAAAGATTTTTCTTGGAGTTAGTTCTCTTTCTGCAAACAGAACATTTGCCACAATTTTCGGCATCATTTTCTCCAAAATAATTCAGGATTAATTTCATTTTACAGAAATCAGAATCTTTGATAAAGAACTTGTTTTCTTCCCATTTTCTCAATTTATTTTTCTGAATATGATGAAACAAAGTCCAATATTCTCCAAAAAGGTGTCGGTCATTTCTAGGTTTCAAAAACTTGATAGAATGCTGGCTTCCATCGAGATATTCCAGATGTCCGGCTTTTTGCAATTGCTTTAATCTTTCTTTAAAATTAATGATATCAAAGCCATTTTTATTACAAAAAGCCATATCACTAAAATGCACTTTCTGGATTGCCAAACCGGGTAGATTCCTGAACAATAATTCCATAAAATACGCATCGGAAGAAGCCAACTGCTCTATCTCATCCGATTGTATAAAACTCTGAATCGTAGAAGCCGAGATATTATTTTTGTAATAAATGAGTTCCTGATTGTTCAGAAACGTCAGAATATTCTTGACTTTTGCGGTTGATAATTTGGTCAGATTTTTAATTCTGTTGATGTCCAATTGAAAAGTTCTTTCCGGCAAATCGGAATCTGCCACCTGAAAAATGGAATACAGATAAGTCAATATTTTTTCATATTCTGACTTATTTGGAATTTGGTTTTGAAATGTATTATCGATGTTCGTGAGTTCCTGCTCATTCCATAGCATTAGAACCAGAGCTTCATTTCCATTTCGTCCAGCTCTTCCAATCTCCTGATAATAATTTTCTATCGTGGAAGACGGCGAAAGATGGATTACAAAACCAACATTATCCTTGTCGATTCCCATTCCAAATGCATTGGTGGAAACCAAAACGTGAAACTGACTACTAATCCATTTTTTTTGAAGTTTTTCTTTTTCACTGGAAGACAAACCTGCGTGAAAAAAATCGACATTTTGAAATCTGTTATTTTTAAGAAACAACGTAAGTTCCTCTGCTTCTCTTCTGGTTCTTGTATAGATAATCCCGGAAGCTTGATTTTGTCTAAGAAATTCTAAAATCCGATTGTACTTGTTAGAAGTATTTTCTACGATGATATTCAGATTATCTCTTTTGAAACTTTGTTTGTAAATCTGAGGATTGTGAAGTCCTAATTTGATTGAAATTTCTTCAACTACTTTATTTGTAGCCGTTGCGGTCAACGCAAGACAAGGTACATTTTTGAATTCCTGTCGGAATTTTTTGATGTTCTGATAACTCGGTCGGAAATCTGAACCCCATTCAGAAATACAATGTGCTTCATCCACCGCAATAAAAGAAATATTGATTTCCTGAATATTCCTTAAAAATAATTGATTTTGTAATCTTTCCGGAGAGATGTATAGTATTTTTATTAATCCATTTTTACATCGATTATAAACAGATTCTTCCTCGAATTCGTCTAATTCTGAACTCAATAATTCAGCTTCGATTCCTAAAGATTGTAGAGAATCAATTTGGTCTCGCATCAATGCCAAAAGTGGAGAAATTACAATACAAGTTCCTTCCAAAACGATTGCCGGCAATTGATAACAAAGCGATTTTCCGCCTCCAGTTGGTAACAACGCTAATGTATCCTTACCATTGACAGCGGAAAGAATAATGTTTTTTTGTGAAGACCGAAATTCATCAAAGCCCCAAAATTGCTTGAGTGTTTGATGAATTAATTTATCTTGTGATTCTGTAGAAGAAAGCATTTGTAAATTTAATCAATTATTGAAAACAAAAAAACCGTCTCGTAATAAAACGAAACGGCTTCTTATTATTTATAAATCTATTTCTTATTTAGCTTCGAAATAAACTCTTCTGTTAGCTCTGTTTTTCCATTCTGGACATTTAGAAGCAGGCTCACATTCAGGATAAAGAAGGTTAGTTTCTCCTTTCCCTAAAGCTTCTAACTTGTTTTTATCAGCTCCATTTTGAACTAAGAAATCTTTAACGTTATTTGCTCTTCTTTCAGAAAGCCCTTGATTGTACTCTTGAGATCCTCTTGTATCTGTACCACCAATTACTTTGAAACTACTGTTAGAAGAATTGATATAATTGATTGCATTATTCAGAATCGGAGTATTAGAAGGTAAAATTCTATCAGAATTCAAATCGAATTCAATTCCTTTAAGTAATGTTGTTTCATCTGTCACAACTCCTGTACCTCCATTATCAACTGTACGTGGACATCCATTATTATCTGCTGGTCCTGGAACAGTAACACACTTATCATAAAGATCGATTACACCATCCAAATCTGTATCTAAAGCTACACCTGCACCATCCACTCTTGCTCCGGCTGGCGTATCCAATTGTCTATCCCAATCATCACAAACACCATCATTATCTACATCTCCTTTCTTACAAACTTCCAAGTCTTGTGTTTTATCTGTAAGAACATCAAGCTTATAATAAATTTCTTGCAACGGATCGTGCCACATTAGATGTGATTCATGTTTTCCTAACTTGAAAGTCACCCCTAAAGTTGTATTGAAGAAATTATCCGAAATCTGATCTTCCGTAAGATTATAACCGGTTTGCCCAACTCCAGCTCCATCGAACTCATCGTCGCCAGTTACAACATACATTACTCTTCCTTCTATATCAATTCTATTATTGACTTTAAATTTAAGTCCTGCACCTGCCTGTCCAAAAAGAGAATTAAGCTTGAAAGGTTTTTTCTCAGTATTCAATACCTGATTATAAACAGGACCTGGATCTTGTCTATAAGACCTGTAAGCCAATGTCCCTATACCAGCATATCCATGTAATGCCCATCTGTAAGGAGATTTGTTATCTACTCTTCTAAGAAGGTTAGAAAAATTAAGATCTCCCAAAATAGAAATAGCATCATATTGAGTCCTTCCAGCAGGATGTTTACCATCTAATGGCTTATGATCTTTTGTATTAGCCTGTCCTTGTCGAGTTTCTCCTCTATCGTATTGTAAGTTAAGTCCAAATGCATGAGTAATAGCCTTATCAACACTTACATATGCTGAATAACCAAAAAGGTTTTTCCCATTACCATTTTTGATAGATGTCATATCTGCTGATTGTATCAAAGGTACACCAGCACCTACAGAGATAGACCAATCATTGAATCTTTTAGAAGATTGGGTAAATGGAGAAACATTTTGAGATCCAGAATTAGCTCCTGAAGCAACTTCCTGTCCTGCTAAACTCATTGGCAACAACAAACCTATTGCTACTAATGATAATAAATTTCGTTTCATATTTGAATGTTTTTTTCTTAATTAATTATTTCGCTAAAAAATATACTCTCCTATTCGCTTCATTTTTCCATTCCGGGCATTTCGTTGCCGGATCACACTCAGTATATTTCAAATCTTCTTTACCTCTACCTTCCGCTGTCAAAACATCAGCTTTAACACCTTTGTTTACTAAATATTTAACAACAGCATTAGCTCTAGATTGTGATAATTTTTTATTATAAATAGCAGAACCTCTACTATCTGTAGCACCTACAACAATAAAACCATTATCCGCGCCTAAAGTTTTTATGATATCAGAAGCTTTATTCAAATCGGAATAAGATTGCTCTCTGATTACGTCTTTATTAAGCTCAAATTCTATCCCATTGAAATACTTATTGATTTCATCAATAGCAAGCTCTTTAGACTTCACAGGTTCAACTTTCTTTACTATCGGGCAACCATCATTTGCAATAGGCCCTGGAACAGTAACACATTTATCATTAAGATCAATAATACCATCCAAATCTATATCTAATGCTACCCCAGCTCCATCTACTCTTGCTCCAGCTGGCGTATCTAACTGTCTATCCCAGTCGTCACAAACACCATCATTATCCTGATCACCTTTTTCGCAAACATTGAAATCTTTAAATTGTTCCTCCAAGCTCGCTGTTTTTGCATAAGCTCTTTGAAGAGGATCAACCCAACGAAGATGATCTTGTCCTTTACCAAGTTTAAACGAAACACCTAGATTAACCAATAATGCGTTATCTGTATAAGAATCATTAATCAAATTATAATGAGGAATTGCATCTCTTGTCCAGCCTCCACCATCAAATTCTTCATCACCGCTTATTAGATACAATGCTCTTAATTCTATATCCAGTAATCTAGAAATATTATATTTTAAACCTACACCACCTATATAGGAAAAAGATTCAATTCCAATTTTTTGATCTATATCCACTGGCCATCCTTGATCTCTCAATGATGTATTATATCCTAAAAAACCAATACCAGCATATCCGTGCAATGCCCATCTGAAGTTTGAACGGTTATCCACCCTTCTCATGATATTGGAAAAGTTAACATCTCCCAATAAAGCAATCTGATCGAATTTTGTCTTGCCGTTAGCAATTCCTAACTTATCATTCAAATAAGCTTTTTGTTTAGTCTCTCCTTTTGTATAAAGCAAAGATAGACCAAATACATGGGTAATCTGTTTATCCAAACTTACATAGCCGTTCCATCCCCAATTGATATCTCCTCCATAAAAAGATGTAAGATCCGCATTTACCATGAACGCACCACCACCTCCAACAGAAACAGACCAATCTTTGAAAAGTCGGCTCTTATTGTTGAATGTTTGCTTTGGTTGTGTGTCTTCCTTAGTCTGTGAAAAGCCAAGAATAGGTAATAGAAAAAGTAGTAATAATTTTTTTTTCATAATCATCTGTGTTATATGAGTTTATTTTACAAAACTTATTATCTCTTTTGCAAATTCCCTTTCATAAAGATTTTTATGGTGAGGAATAATTAATTTCTTTGAGATAAACTTTATATTATTGTATAATATTATATCAATGTCTATAATTCTGTCTTGATAAGAACCGAAATAACTTGAATCTTTTAAACGACCCATTTCTTTTTCGATGTTTTTTAACTCAACAAGTAGCTTTATAGGCGAAAATTGTGTTTTTATTTTAACTGCAATATTACAAAAAAAATTAATACTATCAAACTCTACAGGTTTTGTTAATATTAATTCTGATTTAATTAATATTGCACCTATATTGCTTTCCAATTTTTTCAAGGCATTTTCTATGTTTTTGTCTGGATTATTTATATTACTTCCCAGTAACAAAACTACATCATTGTACGACATATATATCAAATAATATAATAGATGAAAAGTTTTTTCAAATTAGTTCTAGCAAATTTAACTGCAATTTTTATTGTAACAGCAGGTTTTTTTCTGTTTTTTATTGCGTTTATCATTTTATCATCGATATCAGGAAGCACAGATATTAAATCTAATTCTGTACTGACTCTTGATTTGAAAACAAAAATAATCGATAGTCCGTCTGAAGATCAAGAGGATATTTTTGCATTTAATAATAAGGAAAAAGAAACATCTGTTCTACTTTATGACATTTTGCAAGCTATTAAAAATGCAAAAACTGACGACAAAATAAAAGGGATTAGTCTGGAAATGGATAATATCAATGCTGGTATGACTCAGCTAGATGATATCCGAAATGCACTGATAGACTTCAAAAAAAGTGGGAAATTTGTTTATGCTTATGGTAATGCCGTTTCTCAAGGAGCCTATTACCTAGGTTCTGTTGCTGACAAATATTACCTTAATCCTGCAGGATTGATAGAATTGAAAGGACTTTCTACGGAAGTAACATTCTTCAAAAGCTTTGCTGAAAAATATGGGGTTGGCATCCAAGTGATTCGTCATGGAAAATTCAAAGCGGCGGTTGAGCCTTTTTTAAGAGACGAGATTTCTCCTGAAAATAAAGAACAGCTTTCAACTTTATTGAACGATATCTGGTTGAATACCTCCAATAAAATTGCAAGTTCTAGAAAAATACCTTTGGCTGAATTAAACACAATTACAGATAGCCTTTATAGTTATCTTCCAAATCTAAGCTTGAAATATAATTTGGCTGACCAACTGATTCAAAAATCGGAGTACGATAATATTATTAAGAAAAAACTTAATATCGATACCGATAAGAAACTTAATAAAATATCATTTGCAAAATACTCAGAATCCTTGAATTCTGATAATGATGGTAAACAAATTGCAGTTCTATATGCGTCCGGGGCAATCTATAACGGCAAAGGATATGATGGCATCTATTCTGAGAATTTCATAAAAGAAATCAAAAAACTTCAGAAAGATGATGATGTGAAAGCGGTTGTTTTCAGAATCAATTCCCCTGGTGGAAGTGCCAATGCTTCTGATGAGATTCTTTTTGAACTTCAACAATTGAAAAGAAAAAAACCTGTTGTGGTTTCGTTCGGAGACTATGCAGCTTCCGGAGGTTACTATATTGCGATGGGAGCGGACAAGATCTTCTCGGAACCTAATACTTTGACCGGATCTATTGGAGTTTTTGGAGTTATTCCTTATTTCAAGGAATTGGCAGAGAAAAATGGAATCAGAAGTGATGTCGTCTCCACCAATGCTAATTCTAATATGATATCAGCAATCAATGGTTTAAGTCCTGGAACGCTTAATATAATGACCAGAAGTGTAGAATCTACTTATCAACGTTTTGTGCATTTTGTAACATTGAACAGAAAAAAATCTTTCGAAGAGATTGACGCTATTGGTGGCGGAAGAATCTGGTCCGGTGTGAGAGCTAAACAAATAGGTCTTGTAGATGAATTGGGAACTTTGCAAGATGCTATCAATTATGCAGCTAAGTCAGCTAATCTAAAAGATTACGGTGTTTCTTCTTATCCTGCAAAAGTTTCGAAATTTGAACAGATATTTTCAGCAGAGACGGAAGAAGATTTCTCTACAAGGCTAATCAAAAACAAGATAGGAAAAGAAAACTTTAAAATCTTCCAACATATTACCGATCCTAATACCAGATCTGCCGTAATGATGGAAAGTCCTTTTAGTATTAAAATTAATTAGTCAAATTTAGATTAATGACAAATAAAAAAATCTGCAATTTTTTTGCAGATTTTTTTATTTTCATATATTGATATTTATTTAGCAAAATTTACTTTTCCATCTTCATCATATACCAATGTCCAATTTTTTTTCTCATAATAATCATTGGGATTTCCTTCTTCATCATAACCAATTATTTCATAGCTTCTATAATTATTTGTTGATAAAGATCTATAAAATATTTCATCAAAAATCATCAAATTTTTTAATGGATTTTCAGAATTATCATAATTAGAGAATATACGTTTTATTCTTACAGGAGAATTTTCACTAAAATAAGTTTGATATGTGCCATCGGGTTGAAACTCTACTGTTCGGAATTTTGTAGTTATATTTTCTAAATTCCCTTTAATATTATAAGTAAGATATGATTTTGTTTTCAGTCCTTTGTTTTTTACAGTTATAGTAGAAATTCGATTTTGTGTATAAGAATATTGGATTGTATCATTTTCTCTATAATTTGCATTATCATAATCTTTCTTTATAATCGCTTCTATAATTTTGCCATTATCTATTTTTATTTCTTTTCTATAATAGTTATTAGAATCTACAATTTCTGATTGTAATGTTATAATATTTCCATTTATTGAAACATTAGTCTGCATTACTTCTATTTCTTGATTGTCAAACGTATAAACAAAATGTTTTCTTTCTGTATAATTTGAACCGTTATTTTTAAGTTTTGCAATAATTGGTAAATTAATGCAATTACCGCAATCATACTCCATATAATATGTGCGGTATTCACTTATAAAAGTAGGAATTACATCGTCATCATAAGAGTTATCACGACAATTAAATAGAATTACTAACAAAGCCAGAAAGTTAATTTTTTTCATCCAGTAATTTTTTTTAATATTCTAGAATTTATAAGCCAAATTCCAGCTAAATCCCATTGTGAATTTACCTGAACTTCTACCAAATCCAGGAACTATCATGGGCTCTATGCCATCTTGTTTGGTAGTGTATACCAGATATCTCGGCTGGACATTGACATCTATAAAGAAATTACTTTCAAAAACCTGAACTCTTGCTCCTAACATAGCCTCTATCCAGTAACTGCTTTGTGTAGAGGAATCAAATGCCAAAGTAACACCTTCATTATACATACCTTTTACTGGAATAGCCATATATTCTTGTGTATAGAAGCTTCCTGCTAATTTCCCTCCTGCATAGAAACCATTCAAGGCATTTTCCGGATCCATTGAGAGCATATAGAATCCACCAACTTTGGCAAACATCCCATCCGCTTTTGCATCGTATCCGTTTTTTTGATAAATATTCTTATCATAACCTAAATCGATAATTGCGTGGGTTCTTTTGTTAATTCTACTAGAGATAAAACCTTGAAACAATTTTCTATCTCCAAAGAACCCAATTCCGAGATTCAGTACATCTACACCTATGGTAAAGTTAGGTGTATATTTCCATTTGATTGAATCTGACTTTTTCTCAGCAGGTTTGTTTTGAGAAAAAACGCAAATACAAAATAGACTAAAAACGCAGATAAAAATTGATCGTGTTCTCATCTGTAAGTGATGTATGATTTTGTTCAACAAGTGAAACGGGGTTACTTTTTAAAAGTTCTGCTTTCAGGTTCTCATAGTTCTTTTTGAAACCACAAGCCGGTGAAACATATACAGCTTTGCTATCATAATTGATTCGGACTTTTGAACTATCTCCATCAATTGTGGTCTTAAAATAGACATCCGTATAAGGACTATCATCAACTTTCAAAGGAATGAAAACAGAATCTACTTTTCCGGCAGAAGCAATATTCGTAAGAGTTTTATTTCCGTAATCTACATATACATAAAGAGAATCGAGTTGCCTCAATCTTCCGTCACCATCATGAAATTTCAGTTTCAATCTAGGTGTAGAATCTCCACCCAGACATATATCATCATCTCCTCCACAACTTGTTAGAATCAAAGCAAAACTTAGAAAGAAAAATATTTTTTTCATTAAATAAAGATAATAGAAATTGTTCTATTTTTTCAAAAGCAAAGCAATATTCTCCACATGATGCGTTTGTGGAAACATATCTACAGGAAGAATCTTCACCAACTCATAATCATCCTTCATAAGAGCTATATCTCTAGCTTGTGTTGCAGAGTTACAGCTTACATAAACAATTCTTTCGGGTGATAATTTCAGAATCTGCTCTACTACTTTTTGATGCATTCCATCTCTTGGTGGATCCGTGATTAGAACATCAGCTTTCGGATGATTTGCAAGAAACTCATCGTTGAAAACATTTTTCATATCACCTGCATAGAATGTTGTATTACTAAGACCATTCAGTTCTGCATGTTCAATTGCCGCATCAATAGCTTCTTGTACAGCTTCTATCCCTATCACATGTTTTGCGTTTCTTGCAACATATTGTGCAATAGTTCCTGTTCCTGTGTAAAGATCATAGACAACCTGATCACCAGTCAATTCAGCAAACTCAAGTGTTTTTCTGTAAAGTTCTAAGGCCTGGCGATAATTGGTCTGAAAAAAGGATTTCGGTCCAATTTTGAATTTAAGACCATCCATTTCCTCATAAAGAAAACCTTCTCCGAAATAATTTTGGATATCTAAATCGTATATACTATCATTCCCTTTTGGATTAATAGCGAAGACCAACGTTTTGATTTGAGGAAAATTCTCTAACAAGAAGTCAAATAGTTTGACTCTTTCAGCTTTCATTTCTTTGTATAATTGGAAAAGAACCATCCACTCGCCTTTAGAATTCTGGCGCATCATCAAAGTTCTTAAGAAACCTTCTTGAGCCTTTACATCATAGAATTCTAATCCATTTTCGACAGCATATTTCTTGACAGCCAATCGAATTTGATTTGAAGGATCCTCCTGTAGAAAACATTCTTTAAGATCCAGAATCTTACTCCACATTCCTGGAATATGGAAACCCAAAGCATCTCTATTTCCAAAATTTTCTTCTGAACTGATCTCGTACTGAGTCAACCAACGTGCATTAGAAAAAGAAAACTCCATTTTGTTACGATAGAAATATTGTTCCTCAGAGCCCAGAATTGGAATGATGTCAAATCCAGACACGCCTCCGATTCTTGTGATATTATTCACAACCTCGCTATGTTTGAAATCTAGTTGTTTCTCGTAAGCAATGTTCTGCCACTTGCAACCACCACAAGTCCCAAAGTGCACACATTTTGGATCTACTCTATCTTCAGAATACTCCAAAATATCTACAGCTTCTCCTTCGTAATAATTACTTTTAGCTTTTTTGACTCTTACATTCACAAGATCTCCCGGTACTGCTCCAGAAACCAAAACAGTTTTTCCTTCTGCGGTCTTACCAACAGAAACTCCTTTCGCACCTGCGGAAAGGAGTTTGATATTTTCAAGAATCAGATTCTTTTTTCTCTTCATCTAATATTTTATTTTGTTGCTGTAGAATCAGTTGTCGCTGAATTTTGTTGCAACAGATCATTTTGTAATTGAGCTTGTGGATTCACAGAAGGAGCCTGCAAACCAGAAATTTTATTCATTTCTTCTACAAATTTGGCATCACCCAAATTATAAAAAGTTTGACTAGCTACTTTCCCATCTTTATCTATCAAGAAAAACCCAGGAATTTTGAATCCATAGATAAAAAATTTCTTGGCATATTCTGATGACAATCCACCTTCTGCATAATAATTGGTTCCAGGAATTCCTTTCAACATTGCATTAGCAGTTTTAGTAAATTGCTCTTTTGTATCATCAAGATTAACAAATGCAAAATTAACTTTAGCCTTATAGAAATTAACAACTTCTTTCAGAACCGGAACCGTTGATTGTCCAATATAAGGATTCCAAGAAGCATAGCTCATTACCAAAGTTGGTTTGCCATTAGATTCTATATTTCCAGATTTACCGTCCAATTTTAACAAGCTAACTTTTGGAGCAACATCTCCTTTCTTCAATCCAAAAACCGCATTGATAGCAGAATTAAGGTCTTTTTTAACATTCGAATCTTTGATATATTCTTCGCTTACCTTTTGTACTTTTTCTACCTCACTTGTATAAGGATTAAGGTCAAACTTTGCAATTACAAAAGCTAAAAGATAATCTTTTGTTTTTTGAGACATCTCTTTATTCGTCGCTAAGAATCTTCCAAAGATAGTTGACATGCTTACATTGTCTTTATCTTTTTGCTTAACTGCAAAATTTTGGAAATCCTGCCCTACTTTATTCAAAAGATAGTTTCTGTAAACAGGAAGATCTTCTACCATTCTATCATTATTTTTTGTCAGAGACTTTTCATAATCGAGGAAGTTTTTTGAAACCTTGAAAGAAGGGTCACCTACAACTTGTCCATGTGAAGATTCGTATTGAACCAAGAATGTAAGGATATTGGTAGTCAATTCGTCTTTCTTTAACTTTACAACATCACTATCCGGACCAATCTTGTCATCATTTTCATCAATATTCTTTTCAAGGTCAGCATGAACTTTCTTGATTTCAGTCAAAAAATCAGACTCTTTCTTTTGAAGTAACTGCATATTCAATTTTGAACTGTAAGTCTCCATATATTTCTGAGTTGCAGTAATGAAATCATTATTCTTCTTGGCATCTCCTTCTATCTTATAAACTTCAGGAAAAGTAGTCGCATCTCCAGAGATTTTAAGGTTTTGTCCTTTTTTAAGATAAATGAAATTCATTTTTCCAGCATAAGTCATTGCATACATACCATTTTTTGGAGCTTTGAATTCTCCTTTGAAATTACCTTTCTCGTCAACACCTATATTGACCAATGGTAAAGTCGCCACACCTGAAGCTTCTATAAATTCTATTCTTTCTAAAGGAGAACCTCCCTTGATATTTCCTTCAACTTTAACTTTAGAGCAAGACACTGCCATAAAAGCAATTAAAAGAAGAAATAAGTATTTTTTCATTTTAAAAATTAATTTGTGCAAAAATAACTAATATAACTTACAATAGCTAATTGCTATTTCTTAAAATATTATAAATAAACTATAGCTGAATTAACTTTTAGTTTATTTTTTTATAATGTTCTGTATTATTATTTGATTATTATCCATTTCGCCTTTCATTAAATATGTTCCGGATGATAATTTGTCTAGATTTAATTTTGATATAGGGATGTTATTTGATTCGATAATCTTTCTTCCCATTAAATCATATATGATAATATTCTTTAATGGCCTTTGAAAATAAATATCTTTTGTAGCCGGATTCGGATATATTATATTCTTAGATAGATTTCTATCTTCGACAGACAAAATAGAATTTTGATAATTAAAAATGGGATAACCATCATTGATATTTGCTGTATCCATTTTCCAAATATTCTGAGTACCATTAATAGTTTCATCTACAAAATCCCATCCTTTTGACGTATATGTATTCTTTACTAACATTTCTGCAGCTGATAAACCAGTTCCACCACCGACTGAAGTATCAATACCAGAAATATCTTTGTTCCAAAAACTATTTGTAACAACTGTAGATGAAGATAAATTTCCAGATAAAAGACCTTTTAAAGATGAGTTTCCTGTAATCTTACCTCTAGCATATGAATTTCTTATTACTGCAGAAGTAGCATCTCCCGCAAGGCCGCCAATTTGAGAATTACCAAAAAGGTCTGATGAAGAATAACTGTTAATTATTTCTCCATAATATTTAATTCCGACTATCCCACCTATAGCATTCGTACCTGTAATTTGGCAATAAGAAAAAGAAGTAAATATAGAATAATACTGTATACCAGCAATCCCTCCGACACAAGCCAATCCTTTAATCTTACCAGTTACAGAGCAATCCTTTGTATAGGCGTAATTCAAACCAACTATGCCTCCCACAACTGATTTACCAGTAATATCTGCATTTACTAAATTAATACCTTGAATGTCAAAAGTACTAGATGAGCAAAATGTATACGCGAAAAAACCTGTATAATCCAAATCTTGGTTATTAATATACAAATTTTTTATAGCGTATCTCCTCCCATCGTATCTTCCCCAAAAATATGGTGTTAAGTCGGTCGGTCTGCCGATTGGCAAAAATCCAGCCCCATTATTCCAATCCTTAGTTTGTGTAGCATCTATATCTTGAGTTTGAATAAAACTTTTACTCCAATATTGCGGGCTTTCACTTAATAATTTTAGGTCATTAAGTGTAGAAATTTCATACGGAGAAGAAATGCTACCATTACCTCCAGAGAATTGTCCAAAGAAAAGATTTATGATTAATAGTGATAATGAAAAGGTGAATAGTTTTTTCATAGGAAGTTGACAAAAATTATAATTAATGAAAATTAAACAAATATACAAAAGCTCGTCGAAAGCGGACGATTATGATTAATCGTTGAGGGATATTTAATAGTAGTTTAATTACCAACTTTAGGTTATAATATACCAAAAAAACGCTCATCAAGTAATTGATGAGCGTTTGAAAAAAACTGGCGGCGACCT
>CAUSBY010000032.1:0-20588 GCA_963530025.1 uncultured Weeksellaceae bacterium | reverse complement strand
CCAACTTCTTCGTTTGCCACTCTCCTTCAAAGCCCGGAAATCTCAAAGGGGGAACATTGACTAATTCATATCCTCAAGGTTTAAAAAACCTTAATTGCTTTCCTTTGAGATTAATTTAAAATTTAAGCAAAATGAATAAAAAACGAATTTCAGAAGTAATCATACTTTGGAAAGCAGACAAGAAGCAGTATGTAAAGAAATCAAGCTTTTCAGCTTATACACTTCTGATTGAAAATCATTTACAACCTGTTTTTGGTGATCAATTTATTGTTGAAGAGACTGATGTACAAAACTTTGTATTCCAGAAATTGGAATCAGGTTTGAGTCATAAGACAATTAAAGATATACTGATTGTGCTGAAGATGATTCTCAAATTTGGTGCAAAACATAAATGGTTGGATTATACCCCTTTTGATATACAGTTTCCTACAGAGCGTGAAAAACACAATATTGAAGTATTAAGCCGGGCAGATCAAAAAAAAATAATGAATTATATACAGGAACATTTTACATTCAGAAACTTAGGTGTATATATCTGCTTGAGTGCAGGTATGCGTATCGGAGAAGTGTGTGCATTAACCTGGGAGGATATAGACACCGATAACGGAGTTATTAGTGTTAATCGCACGATTCAACGTATTTATGTGATTGAAGAAGGATGCCGTAGAACGGAACTGATTTTAGATACGCCAAAAACCAAAAACTCCATTCGGGAAATTCCAATCAGTAAGGATTTATTGAGGATATTGAAACCATTTAAAAAAATCGTCAATCCATCATTTTTTGTTCTGACAAACGATGCTAAACCTACAGAACCTCGAACATACCGCAGTTACTATAAAAACTTAATGAAAGAACTCAATATGCCGGAACTAAAATTTCATGGTCTAAGGCATAGTTTCGCCACAAGATGTATCGAAAGTAATTGTGATTACAAAACTGTAAGTGTACTTTTAGGACATTCCAACATCAGTACTACTTTAAATCTTTATGTACATCCTAATATGGAACAAAAGAAGAAAGCTATTGAACAAATGTTTAAGGCATTAAGGTAGTTGTGAGGGGATAATTATGAGTTATGATAGTCATTTTTATTACATTTGTAGATATATCGTAACTCATATTCTCTAATGGCATTTACCGAAGATAATATATCACAAATTCCAGCACTCAAACTACTTATTAATTTGGGGTATAATTACTTATCTCAAAGCGAAACCTTAAAATTTCGAGAGAATAGAGAAAGTAATGTGATTTTAACCGATATCCTCCGAGAACGTTTGATCCATATTAATGATATTAAAATCGGAAGCAAGAAGACGAAATTTGAATCGGCAAACATTGAAAAAGCTATTCAAAAGCTTCAGGATATACCACTTTCTGAGGGATTGGTACAAGCTTGTAATCAAATCTACAATTTATTGGTATTTGGCCACGCTTTAGAACAATCTATTGATGGAGACAAAAAAAGTCATACAATTCAATATATTGATTGGGAAAATCCAACTAATAATCATTTTCACATAACGGAAGAATTTTCTGTATTACGTACAGGACGAAAAGACACATATAGACCTGATATTGTTTTATTTGTTAATGGTATTCCATTAGCTGTTATAGAATGTAAAAGTCCAACAATTAAAGAACCAATAAAACAGGCTATTTCACAGCATATTAGGAATCAACAGGAAAATGGCATTCAGAATCTCTATGTGTACAGTCAGGTGTTACTGGCAACCTCATTGTTAGAAACTAAATATGCCACCACTAACACTAAAGAAGAGTTTTGGGCAATCTGGAAAGAAAAGGAAGCTCAGTTTATTGATGGTTTAGACGTATTAGTAAATACTGCTTTATCAAAGCATATAGAAACAAAGCTTTTCTCAAATCCGGATATTAGAACCCAATCAGACCATATTGCATATCAGGAAAAGTACCAACAATATGTAGCACCTACCCAACAAGATATTTTTATACAAGGTTTATTAAGCCCTGTGCGTTTATTAACTATTGTTAAGGATTTTATTTTATTTGAAGCTGGTGTTGTCAAAAAAATAGCCCGTTTTCAGCAGTTTTTTTCAATCAACAAAATCATTGAACGGATAAAACCTGTTCGTAATGGCAAAAGGAAAGGCGGTGTTATCTGGCACACACAAGGGAGTGGAAAATCTTTGACAATGGCAATGTTAGCTCGTAAAATTCAGGATACAATAAATAACCCTCAGATTATTTTAGTAACAGATAGAATTGATTTAGACGGACAAATTACAAAAACATTACAAAAAGTTGAAGTTGATGTAATTAATGCCGCATCTGGTAAACAGCTGGTAAGCTTACTGAAAGGTAATGGTGATTTTGTGATTACTACTATCATCAATAAGTTTGATGCAGCGGTCAAAAGTTTGTCAGATAATCAATTAACCAGTCACAACATTTTTGTGTTGATTGACGAAGCACACCGAACACAGCATGGTATCTTTAATGTGAATATGGAAAAAGTATTGCCTAACGCCTGCTTTATCGTATTTACAGGAACACCTTTGATGAAAAAACAAAAAAACACAGCAAACAAATTTGGAGGAATAATAGATACTTATCCCATATCAGAAGCGGTTGAAGATGGAGCTATCGTGCCTATTTTATACGAAGGAAGATTAGCGGTACAGGATGTAAACCGAAAAGTACTTGATAAAAGTGTGGATATGGTAATGGAAGACCTAGAAGAATATCATCGTGCCGATTTGAAAAAGAAAATGAGTCAAGCAAGGTTGATTACTAAAACGGAACAAAATATTGACCAAATTGCTTTTGACATCAGCAAGCATTTTCAATCAAACTGGGGAAAAGATAAAACAGGAATACATTCAGGCTTCAGGGGTATGGTGGTTTGTCCAGATAAATTAACTGCCGTTAAATATAAGAAAGCATTTGACCTTATTGGGAAAGTGAAATCGGAAGTAGTAATGTCAGCTCCCGATACAAGAGAAAATAATGAAGATATACACAGCTCTGAATCGCCCGAAGTCACTCAATATTATGAGTTGTTAAAGACTAAATACGGTCAGCGGATTGATGAGGACATCATACAGCAATATGAGAAGGGAGAAAACATTGAATTACTGATTGTTATTGATAAGCTTCTTACCGGATTTGATGTCCCTCAGACGATTGTGATGTATCTATGCCGTAAGTTGCGGGAACACACATTGCTTCAGGCAATTGCCAGAGTAAATAGAGTTTTTCCGGGCAAGGATTATGGATATATTATTGACTATGCAGGTATAATGGAAGAACTTCAGGAAGCTTTGGAAAATTATTCTGAGAATGATAATTCTTTTGATCCAAAAGATCTAGCAGGCTCTTTAACAGATATCTCACAAGAAATAAATAAATTACCTCTTGCTCATACCGATTTGTTGAATATTTTTAAAACAATCAATAATAAGCAGAATATTGATGAATATATCGTTTTTTTATCCGATCAATATATAAGAGATGATTTCTATAATAAATTTAATGTTTTTGCAAGAATACTAAAAGTAGCATTATCATCTATTGACTTTCATAATCAAACACCGGAGCAAGAAATTCAACACTACAAAGACGATCTTAAAAAATTTGCAGGTATTCGTGTTGCAGGAAATTCGGTCTATCTGGATAAAATCAGTTTTACAAAATACGAAAAACAGCTTCAAAAATTACTAGATCAGCATGTCATTACAGAGGAAATTATTCGTTTAGTAGAACCTTTAAATATTTTAGACACTGAAGCTTTTGCTGAAGAAGTTGAAAAACTCGTAGGCCCCAGAGCTAAAGCTGAAAAAATTGCAGCTGCAACTTCAAAATATTTATCGATCAATATTGATTCTAATCCTGCGTTATTCAAAAAACTATCTGAACTAATCAGCGAAACTATTGCAGAAATGCGTGCGAATCGTCTGTCTGAAATTGAAGCATTAAGAAAAGTAAAAGAATATCAAGAGCAAGCTACAAAAGGTTTTATTGATGATATTCCTGAAGATATTAAAAATAAAAGTAGAAACATCGCTGTTTTTCAACTGCTAAAACAAGAAAGTAGTTTAATCGATAAAGAAGTAGAAATCACAAAAATGTTTGATGAAATTGTTTCAAAATTTGAAGTTGTAGACTGGCATAAACGCACTGATATAATCAATAAAATTGAATTAGATTTTGGAGATTATTTAATGGATGTCTTTGATGTTTCTATGGCTAAGGCAGATGAATTAACAAAAAAATTAATTGATATTGCCATCGCAAACAGATAATGAAAGAAATCATTCAATACGGAAAACAAGAGATAGAATTTGAATTACAATACTCTAATCGCAAGACAATTGGTATTAAGATATTGCCAGACACTTCCGTCTTTGTAGTAGCTCCATTAGAGATATCGTTGGAAAAAATTAAAGAATCACTTTTAAAAAAAGCTCACTGGATATGCAAACAACAGTCTTATTTCTTAAATTTTGATGCAACGGAAATCTCCTATGAAATAAAATCCGGGTATTCTATTTTATATTTAGGAAGGCAGTATAAATTAATTGTTGAAAAATCTGATAAGGAAGAGGTTAACTACAAAGGAAATCTCTTTTTAATTACAGTAAAAAATAAGGAAAAAGCACAAATGCTTTTCGATGAGTGGTTAAAACAAAGAGCTTACAGTAAAATAAGCGAAATAGCACAACCTATCATTAAAAAATTTTCAGAACGCTTCAAAGCTCCGAATCACATTTATTTTCAGGATATGCCCACCCGATGGGGAAGTTGTACCATTAAAAATAAACTTATCTTCAATCCTAAATTAATTCACACTCCTAAAAGGTGTATCGAATATGTCATTATGCATGAATTGTGTCATACGGTTCATAAACACCATAATCAGGATTTTTTTGATTTACTCACATTTATGATGCCTGATTGGGAGAAAAGAAAGGAAAAATTAGATTCATTTGCATAATTATAATTCTCTTGTTTTTATAATAATACTTTTGTTTAAATATTCAAATAAATATTATAATGCAAATCTGTATCTTTTTAATATTAGAATGTAAAAATAATTCTTAAAAGCACTTACAAAATAAAAACAGAAACCAAAAATAATTCGCTTCAGCCCAACAGCTAAATTCTGTCAAGGTCAAGCCCTTGGTTTTTTAGAAAAAGTTTTTGCGTATAAAATCTACGAAAAAATTTTTTCTAAAAAACCTTGACAGAATGCCACGCTCATTTTCAAAAGGCTTTCTTTTTTTTTTTTAAAAATTTTTTTTCTTCGTTTTGTTTTAGAAATATTTCAATTGAGAAATTTCAGACACAAAGAGAAGGATTAAATTTAGGCGTTGATCTCTAAAAAACCTGTTCAGATTTTAGCCTTTTTACTTGTAGATTTGAGCAGAAATTCCTAGTTTTACTAAGTAAAATTTAAATTAGGATTTTACCGCTTTTTTGCAGGTGACCTATTTAGGGCCAATTAAAAGATGCTACAGCGAAACGCTTATCAATAAAGGGATGACCGGAGGTTACAAAATCCCTCACTCTCCGCCAGTTGGGAAACCAAAATAAGCTAAAACGCTGTAAACATTGATGTTTACAGCGTTTTTTGTTTTAGCGCAGGTATTAAAAAAAAACAAAATAGGTCACGATTTATATGACCTATTTCGTGTCCCATTCAAAAAATTACAAAAATGGGTCACGAAAAATCAAGGAAAGCCCGACCAATAGGCAGTCTAACGATTGTACATCTTGCAAAAAGTGGTAACAAAAAGTAAATTATTAAACAATTAAAGTTATCACACAATGAACAAAACATTCAACCTGCTATTCTTTAGCAAAAAGAATAAAGAAACATTCTTTTTAACCATCGAAATATTTGACAATTAGATTTGCAATGGCTCATTGTTATGGCAAACCAACAATCATTTAATGAAAATATCCAAAGAACATTTAGTGAAATTTCCAATTAAGAAGAAAAAGAATTGCTCAGTGAATAGCTCAGTTATACATTATCAAATATATTGTTGCACATCATTCATAATATTACTGTAATGTGTAAATTTGATAGTTAATCGCCACGGTATCAGAAAAATTATTAGAGTATGTTAAGAAGCTTGGGAGCTTTTTCAGATTTTGAAATTCAATTATTCAATCAAAATATTGAAACTAAAACTGTTGAAAAAAATGAAGTTCTACTTTCTGAAGGTGAAATTTCAAAATCGATTTTCTTTATTAAAATCGGAGCTCTTTTTCAAATCCAAAAGATTGATGATGAAGAAAAAATTATTGATTTAAATATTCAGGATGATTGGGTTTTCAATTTTGATAGTTTGACGAATCAAATTCCTTCCAATACAATTATAAAGTCATTTGCTAAATCAGAAATTGTAGAAATAAAACTTGAAAGCTTACACAAACTGATTTCGATTTCACAAAATTTCTTGCAACTCAACAAGATTTTTAATTCGTTGTCTACTAAAATTCATATTTATGACAGTAACTTAAATCCGACTGAAAAGTATGATTATCTTCTTAAGAACAAACCTCAAATCATCAAAATTTTTCCTTTAAATATGATTGCTTCTTATTTGAAAATACGTCAAGAAACTTTGAGCCGAGTAAGAGCGAATGTGATTTTTTGATTTCAATCAAGTGTTCCTTCAATATTAATTCTAGAAATTTGAAAGAAAAAAAATGATTACTGATATTATTGCAAAATTGCCAATGAGGCAAAAAGAACTTACATTAAATTTTTATAAAAAATTGGGTTTTACAGTTTTCGGAAATGAGTTTGATAATTACTTAATGTTGCAAAGAGATAATTTGCAATTGCACTTTTTTGAATTTAAAAACCTTGTTCCGGACGAAAATTATGGACAGATTTATATTCGTACAACATCCATTGAGGATTTGTTTAACACATTCATCGAAAATAAAGTTCCAATACATCCCAATGGACATTTAGCGGAAAAAGTTTGGGGACAAAAAGAATTTTCTATTCTCGACCCCGATAGCAATCTGATAACTTTTGGAGAAACATTAAATTAAAAAGGTTTACAATATTAATTATGCGTATAGCTTTTACAGGTTCACATAGAGTTGGAAAAACAACTTTGGCAGAAGAGATTGCTGAAAGTTTACCTGATTATGAATTTATAAATGAGCCTTACTTACAACTTGAGGAAGAAGGACATTTGTTTTCAGAAATACCGACGTTGGAAGATTATATGGAGCAATTCAATTTTTCGGTAGAACAGCTACAAAATAGTGATGACAATGTAATTTTTGACCGTTGTCCATTAGACCTATTGGCATATATTTATGCAATAAGCAAAAGGAAAAATATATCAACTCTCTACGAAGAAATGACCACGGCAATTGCTGAAATTGACCTCTTGATTTTTATTCCTATAGAAAAAGTCGATTTAATAGGTTGTCAGGAATCAGATTTGCCCAATCTAAGACACGAAGTAAATGATATTCTAGAAGACTGGATTGGAGATTTTAGTAATGAAATTCTGGAAGTAAGCGGAACTTTGGAGAATCGGAAAAAGCAAGTATCGGAAAAAGCAAGTATTGGATAAGATTATTATGGAAAAATAGAATTTTAACTACACTTTTATTATTTACTTGTAAATGTTATTTTAGCTTTGGCTTTTACGGAAAAACTTCTGCAGATAAAACAATCGGCATTTAGAGAGTGAGAATCACGACTTACTCTCTAAATATGCTTATTAATCCGATTTTACACAGAATGCCACTAAATTACTTGCCGAATTACGAGCCAACAATTTTGTAGATTTTTTGAATAAAATAAGGCAATAATGTATCAAAAAAAATTACACAGAAGAAATCTTAAGGATTACCTGAGCGAATGCCTTAATTTACAAGACCATCATCTTTACATAACTGAACATTAGTACCTGTAAGTATATCAGTACAAAACATATCATTTCTACTCTGGAATTGTATCCAAATGCCCAAGCCATCTCAATGGAGAATAAGTATCCCCGATACAGAGCTTTAATACCTGTGCGTTATTCTTTTCAAAATTCTCACTGTTGCTCAGGATAATAACAGCTGTTCCACTTTCAGGAAATGCCACAGCATAATTCTGATTGGCATCACCGTGACCTGTATGGAAGAAAGCCTTCCCAAAAGGCGAGTCGAACAGTCCCACTCCTAATCCCCAGGCAAGATCAATAGTATTATTCTCATTAGTAATGCTATCCTTCAACGGTCCGAATCCCCTCTTACTCTTTATCATGATCTGTGGCTTAAGCATCTCAAGATAACTTTTACTGGCTAGGCCTTTCTTTTTCATCAGGTTGATCATAAAATTCGCGTAGTCATTCGCTGTGGTAGACATTGAACCAGCTGCTCTGCTACTTTCCCTCCTTTCCGAACCGTATTTCTTACCATCTTTGAAATAAGCATTGGAGAAATTGCCTTCAAATTTATTTTCCCAGACCATGCTAGTATGTACCATAAAAAGAGGCCCGAAAACTTCTTCCCTTGCAATATCTTTAAGTTTCTTTCCCGTATATTCCTCTATCATAAATCCCAAAAGATTAATACCTTCATTGGAGTAATAGAACTTTTCACCAGGATTGGCGATAAGGTTAACTTTGTTATTATAAAGCTGCCGAAGAACTGGTAGTCCGGCACTATGGCTTAAGAGCATTCTGGGTGTGATCAGATTGACAGATGTTGCATCTTCTGCAAGGTCTTTCCATTTCGGATATTCTCCTATCGGTTTTTTCAGATACTTGTAGAAAGGTTGATCAAGGCTGAATATTCCTTTGTCTACCAAACGCATAAATATATATGCACTCACTGGCTTGGTAAGAGAGGCTGCATACATCACTGTACTGTCATTGAGTTTCTTTTTGTTCTCAATATCCTTATAACCGAAACTCGATGAATAGATCACCTTATTTCGGTTAACGATGGTAACCTGCAAACCGGCAATCTTAGCGCTATCGACCAAACGTTCCAACCGTTTTTGCAGAATTTGGGCATCGATTGTTTTTCCGTCAAGATGTCTGATCTTAATATTTTTTTGAGCAATTAAGGGCAGCACAAAAATTAAGAATACAAGTGTGAAGAGTTTTTTCATAAGGAAAATATTTGTGGCAAATTTAGCTACAAATTGCTATAACTTGTCAGGACACCTTCACGACATGTTAACGTCATTTGGCTCTGGAAAGCATTTTGGAGATTTATTTTAAAAATCGATAGGCCAAAGGATAGAAGCTATCTTTTTTATCGATACTCCTGAAAATATTGATCACGCACATAACGAGTGTATAAAAATAAATGATCAGAACCAGCGGAAATCCAATTGAAAATACAAAGATCATTAATAAAACAGACGGTATAAAAAGAAGCGACATCGTGATCTGAAAGTTAACGATCGACTTGCCTTCAAGGTCATAATCCGGAGATTCGTCCTTCTTAAAAAACCAAAAAATTCCGGGAAGAATAATGTTGAAAACGGGAAAAAAAAGACCGATCAGAGCCAGTATATGAAAAACTGGCTTTATTTTATCTCCATTTTTAATTTCCGGGGATTCTGGCAACTGTTCATTTACCGTCAGTTCTTCAGTTTCTACTTCTAGAGCGTCCGCAAGCATTTTTAACGTTGCTGGATGTGCCTCTACCTTTCCGCTTTCAATACGTTGTATCGTTCTTGCACTCACGCCAGAAACATCTGCAAGCTGTTGCTGACTTAGTCCTTTTATACGTCTGTAGTTTGCTAGCTTAGAAGTCATGGTACGCAAAAATATGTAAATTATTGATCTTTGGAAAACAGTCATTCTTAAATCATCCTAAAAGCGCTCATAATCTTAATATTTATTCGAATTTAAATTACATAAAATGTTGATCGAAAAAATATGCAAGTACATTTGTATTTGTATATTTGTAGTCTGTTATACTATTCCAAATATTATCTGAGCCTTTTGTAAGGCCATCTCTACAAAAGAGATAAAAAGGTATTAAAATCTTCTAGTTTTAATACATAGATAAAGTTGTACCCACATTCAACATTTTTTTTCAATAACATTCACAAGGATCACATACACCTCCATTAGGTTTTTGTATGGTATCTTATTATCCATTGTGTCTATAATACATTTGATTTTATGAATAGTAAACATCTCATCAGCAGAAACATAGAAATATTTTACAATAAAGCATCGGAAGAAACAAGGCTCAATAAAGGTATGGGCATATTCGAATTTGAAAGGATAAAAAACCTGATTGACAAATATCTTCAGAAAAATTCTTCAAAAATAATTGATGTCGGCGGTGGTACCGGCAAATATTCGGAATGGCTGTCCCAAAAAGGACATGAAGTTCATTTGGTAGAGCCTGTAGCAAAACATATCAAAATAGCGCAGGACCGTAACAAGAAATTGAAAAAGAAATTCCATATCCATCAGGGTGAATCCCGAAACTTACCGTTTCCAAACAATTATGCAGACCTGGTCATATTGCACGGTCCGCTTTATCATTTACAAAATGAGAAGGATAGATTTTTAGCTATTTCTGAGGCCAAGCGCATTCTTAAAAATGGCGGTATCATTCTTGGATTTGCTATTAATTATACCGCCTCCACTTTGGCTGGTCTTTTAAACGGCTTAATTCACAAGAAAACATTTTTCGAAATGTGCAGGGAAGAATTGACGACCGGAATGCACCATCAGCCTTTCGATTTTCCCTGGATCTTAGCAGAGGCTTATTATCATAAGCCAAAACAACTGGAAGATGAATTTTTGAATCACAACCTGCACTATCTCAATATCTATGCTGTCGAAGGTATTGCATGGCTGGATAAAGAATATTTCAGCAGCATGCTTGACGAGAGAAAAAGCAGAACTTTGGCAGAGCTTCTCGAAATTACAGAAAACGACAAGTATCTCCTGTCCTTCAGCCCTCATATGATGATAGCAGTGCAAAAGACAGAATAACAGAAAATTGATATTGTTGCACAGTTGGGCTTCTGAGAAGCCATCTGAATATGGAATCCCGACTTTCGTCGGGATTTTTTTGACCACTCGAGTTCAAAAAAGCAATAAACCCTTGAGCCGTAAAGTTTTATAAATCAGGAATATTTTCTATAATCCGGTCATTGTTTTAGACAGCGCTAAAATTCATTTAATCACAGTCGATGTGAAGCCTATGCTCTGTGCAATTTAGAAGAACTGCCGCTAAACTTTGTATTTTCGTATCACTATTGCAAAACCTTGTTAGCGCTAGTGGTTATTCGCTTATTTTTTCCGCTTGTAATACAGTTGTGTCAATCCAGTATCAAATGTTTTAGCTTCCACAAATTCAAGTATTTGTTCAGGTCTTCCGTCTTGAAAAAGTCTTGTTCCATTGCCTAATAAAACTGGAATAACCGAAATTATTAGTTCGTCTAATAAATCGTGTTTCAATAATTCGTTTATTATTTCTGCACCACCATCACAATAGATATTCTTACCGCTTTCAGATTTTAAACGGTCAACTAATTCGGTCAAGTTTCCTTTATAGAAAATCGTTCTACCTATTTTTGGCCTTTCAGTCCTTGTAATGACATACACATCTCGGTTTCCGTTGTCGTAATGAAATGCCCCAATTTCATTAACTACATATTCATAGGTTCTTCTACCAATAATTATGGTGTCAATTTTAGATGTAAATTCTGCATAACCATAATCTTCTCCTTCTTTTTCTACAAGCTTCAAAAAGCTTAGGTCGTCATTAGGTTTTGCAATATAACCGTCTAAGCTCATAGCAATGAAAAGTGATATTTTTCGCATTTGTTTTAAATTTTAATGTTTCTGCAAAATTACTTTCGAAAACCAATTGTACTTTGTAAAAATGCGACAAATTAAAGTAATGATGGCGAAAGTCCGGTATTACGCTTTATTTCATTACTTAAATGCGAATGGTCATAATAACCACATTCAAATGCAATATCTAATAAGCTTCGCTTTTGATTTGAGTTTTTTATTAAATCCAAAGCATACTGAAAACGAATAATATTTGAATATTCTTTTGGTGAAAGTCCAATGAGCTTTTTAAAATTTCGCTCCAATTGTCTTACCGTTGTGAAATGTCTTTTTGCAAGTTCGTAAATACCAACTTGCCCGTTTGTACAATATATATCATTAATAACAGGTTGTAATTGATTGCTTTTGGTTTTTATTCTTTCCGTATAAAAATGGTCAAAATAACTGAATGGATTTTCAAATGTTTTATCAATATCAAAGGAATTGGATTTCTCAAACTCAATAGTATCGTTGGTAAGTTCATTTTGTGGAGCATAGCTGTAAAAATTCTCAAAAGTTGCTGGTTTTAGACATACACCTATTAGATGTGTATCACTATCAATAAAGCTGTCTTTAAATGAAGTCATAGCTCCAACTACATAGGTTTTACCAAATTCCATTATAGTCGAGCCGTTGTCAGTTATACAATTATCTCCAAAATTCATCACAATACCAGCACAGCCGTCTGGAAAAACACGTTCCCATTGCCTTTCAACATTGTGCCCATTCAGTTCCCAATAGAAATGAATATAGGATTCTAATTCTCGGCAAGGTTTTATTTTTTTGTACTTCATTGATTTCTGAGATATCGTTCTCTACAATAACCACCACGAATGCACTAATTTTTATAGATATTCGTACAATCGTGGCTTTCATTTTTAATTAATGATTATTCAGCTGGCTCCTCCGTTGGGAATTTAGACATATCCATATAGAAAACTTCCCATGTGTGTCCGTCGAAATCTTCGATGGTGCGTTGTACCATAAAGCCGTAATCGCGCATTTCATTAGGTTCTGTTCCGCCTGCTTTCAGTCCGTTTTCCATAATCGTATTGACTTCTTCGAGACTTTCCGTCGACATTCAGAAAATTCCCGCTATACTTGACTTGGTGTCTGCAATCTAAAAAAACAAAATATTAGTTTGAAGTGAACCCAAAAATTGCACAAAATTTTTTGGCGTGTTTTATGAAATATTCTTATAAAAAAATTATCGGCCGTTTTAGCCATAATTGAGAGATATGAACAGTCTTGTCTGTAGCTCTTTTTTTTAGGTGTAAGCCAAACACCTTTGCGCAGGTGGCTTACCAGTTGAAGGACTGCATATGAAGCCTGCTTTATATAGTGGAGAATTTAAATTAGCAGCTATAACCTGGACTTACAATAATCACAAAGCATATAGATGTCAATTTTATCCATAGAACTAGGACAGACCGGACTCCTTGATCTTTTGAATATTTTTCTTAAAGAAAAACCTCTCCTCATAGTTTGACCTGTCTGCTACATCAATCCTGCGCTTATTATAATTTGGACTTGCTATATCAAGTTCTATCTCTGTTGGAAATGTAAGGTGGTCTGTAAAATCTACATTGCAGTCTTTCTTAATCAATGCCTGTAAACACCTCAGTCTGCAGTTAAATCACTAAATTTGATACACCTGTTATGATTCTCAATCATTTGCGATATGTTTTTTCTACAAAAATAAACGAGAGCAAGGTTATCTTACTCTCGTTTTATAAATTAAATCTTAATTAGTCTTGATAATCAACTGAATATATTTCTAAAAGTGATTATCACTAAGTTTGGAACATTACCAGTTTGGAACATTACCAAATTTTCTTATCAACAATATTCTCTGCATGCAGATTTTCCCAGTTTGCAACTGTTTTTGTTTTATTCAATTGTTTTATCGCATCATCATAAAGATTACCAAAATCCTTAAAAAATGCTATTTATTGACAATAATCGAAAGTTAAAATTGTAATTCAATATCTACTAAAAATCAAAAGAGACTAAAATTAAGTCTCCTTTTTAAATTTGTTATCTCTTATATAAGCCCCCTGGACTGCCAATCTCTGTAACTATCCACAGCGTCGTTTATATATTCAGACATCTTTGAACCTGTCTTGAATAATCTTTGCCCAGGATGGTCTTCATTTCCCCAAGCATCCATCTGATGATCTTCATAAAGTAGCAATTCATATAAGTCAGGATCTACCTGGTCCTCATCTGCGAAGACAAGAAAGAACTGAGGATCACCAAGTCCCGCATATATACCTATAAAAGGTCTGTCCAAAGGAACATTTATTCCTTTGTTGTCTGATAGTATTCTATTTCTAATATATTTAGGCTCTCCTCCTTCGAAGAGCCAATTATGTTGTCCTGCTATATATAAGAATTCTCTTACAACAATAGGAAATGGCTTACCATTGTTCCACAATTGTTCCAATTGCTGTATTTCCTCTAAACTCATTGGAATATTTCCCCCAAATGTATCATTCATATTACTCCTAGGATTCTGCTGAAATGTTTTCAAATATTTTATTTCCATATTCTAATTATTAATTATCTAAATAGTATTTTCTTGCGTCGCCCAAAGTTTGCAATTTTGGATTCCCCTTGAAGTTAATTTTTAGCTTATCAAGATTTCCTTTGTTGATACTTTTTATATGTTCTGTAGTTGCTCCTAAATATTGCTGACAACTTGGGCAAGACCATAATATACTTGTTGCTTCTATTTCTATTTTTTTCTCATACGAATAAAGCTTAAAATAATCATTAAGCATATACTGTTCAGTATCATTAAATCTTGTAGACCATTGTTTTGGAGATTTTGTAAGTACATTTTCTTTTGCATTAGATGTAAAATACATAAATTCATAATCATCTCCAGGAATATTTATCTTCAGATTACTTGGTAGATTATTTACATTACTGCCAAACAACTCCTCCATTCTATTAAAAGTAACACTCATATAGGTTTTCTCTAAGGTAGTTTCAAGTTGTCCTGACGAGTTATATACCATAAACTTCGTCTGCATAAAATTTACGTTCCTTAATTCTTCTAATTTATTAATATCCGAAAGGAAAGGAGTTAATTGACTAATATAATTATTTCTTAAATTTTTAATTTCATCAATAGGCACTTCAATGGTCTTGATGTTATTCCTAAATATTTTGCCAGCTTCATTAAAATCTAATAATCTATTCCTTTGATACAGTACTTCAAGTCGAGTTTCATTATTAACAAATTTTATAATTTTTTTTGTTCTTTCAACAGTGATAAAATTTTTAAGATATTGATACTCTTTCCGCTGTGTCTGTTGCAGTAGATTGGCGCACATTGTATTATTGCTCATTTTATTAAAAATATCATCTTCAATGATTCCAAATTCATCAAGAAAATTCCATCTTTCTACAGATGTCTGACTGCGTAACCATTGGCGAAGTTTATAAGGTTTATAATTTTCAATAATAATATTTGTTCGTTTTTCATTAGTAACAACAGTAAAGATATTCCTATCAACAATATTCTCTGTATGCAGCTTTTCCCAGTTTGCAATCGTTTTTGTTGTATTTAACTGCTTTAGAGCATCATCTGTAAGATTACCAAAATCTTCAAAAAAGGCAGTTTTCTTTACATCGCTCCAATTATCAAATTTAGAAGTTATTTCTTCAAAAGTATTAATTTTTGTGTTTCTAAAAGTTATTACTGCATTTTGCAAAGTTCCTGCAATATTGTCTATCGTTTTTTTCAGGATTTTGTATTCAATCTGACTAAGTATGGTATTATAATAGGTTGTTCCTTGTATTAGTCTAGCTTGTTTAACGGCCAATGCTCTAAAAGATAATGATGCACCCGCTGCCAATAAAGTTATATAGAAGAACATTTTGTTCATTTCTTCATACTTTTTCGCTTCTGTCTCATTAGGTGCATTTACCATCATAAAATCATAATATCTTGCGCATGCAGAACTAGTTACAGCTACTGCCTCTGCACCTGCTCCAACACTTTCAAATAAAAATGCAATAAAAACCTGAGTTCCCTCTTTGACACCTAATGCTCTTCCTATCAGGGTTAAGCTACGTAAATGTCGGAATGCCGTAATTAGATTTCCAGCACCTCCTGTAATAAAGAAAAGACCAACATCAAAGGTTATCCCCAAAGCAAGGTTATATCCTGCATCAAATTCTTTGATGATCTCATAATCCCGGGAATAGTACCATAAAAATGCAGGAATCTGATGTAATGGCGGAAATGAAGGTTTCAATTCTTCATCTATCTGATAGCCTTGCAATGCAATGGGCTGATAAAGATGTAGAACAAGATTCATATTGATAGCGTGTTGCTTTGTTACCTTTATTTCTTTGTCCTCGCCTGGTCTGGTTGTAGTCTCATAAAGATAATCGCTGAAAGTAGTCTTTACAAGTATGCCATCCAATAAAATATCAGTGTATAATCTCTTTGTATAGTTACTTGTAACTACATCATAAAAATCTGTGGAGGGATTAGATTTCCAGGTCACACCAAAATAGACCGTGTAATTGGATACTTTTTTATCATTGTAGTCAAAATACTTAAATCCTTCTTTAAAAAAGTAAGAATTTGCATTTACCATACTATTATCTATACTGTCGTTAATATCTGGGTAATAAAAGAAGTTGTATTGAGATTTTTCCCATATCTTATATACCATAAAAACAAAGTTCATCCTGTAATTCTTCTGTCTGAGGAAAAAACCAATGATTGGTGCAATGCGCATTATCCTAGCTGCAAAGAACATATTCATTAAGACAACAAAATTTGTATCCGTCCCCCTTAATTTTAACAAATATTTTAAAAAGCTTTCTCTATCATCCTTTGTTTGATAAAAAGAATGTATAACAACTAATGCTTGTTCTTGATCCTTGGATGTAAAAGGATCAGTTCTGCTCAGATCGGGTATTCTGCTATCTCCATAATCAATGTGGTCAGTCTTCGAATTGTAACTTTCATATGCTTTAATATAATCATCAATTATATCTTCCCTTAATTTATAAGGTAGAATTGCAATTGCTGACACTGGTAGAATCTGCTTCATTACTTTTATCCTTGCATAGCTTTGCCAGTCATTTGTATTATTTGCTCCCTCAGGGAATAATCCTTCTTCTTTTTTTTCTCTTAAGTTATGATAGAAATTATTAAGTCCTATCTCGTAATTTTCAAAAGCAGTATAATAACCTTCATAGAAATAATCATTATCAGGTTCGGGTACGAGCAACTTTGTACTAGACTTGTCTTTAAATCCCCAATCAACTAGTAATCGTCCAATTGTTCTATCAATCAACGAGAAAATGAATTCATTACCATTTTTAGAATCTATTGTACCTGATTTTACTGCAGTTTCGATTTTATTAATTGGTTCTATTGCCAAGATATCAAGAACCTCTCGGCGTACCCAATATATTGCAAAACAGATATCAATAAGTTTCCTATACAAAATTATCTTACTTGCCATTTGTATAGTATTAGAATCTATAATGGGCTCAAAATTTTTTGCAAAAAAGTTACCTTCTTCTGTATTTGATCTGTTTATTACTTGAGTATTAATAACATTATACTCTGAACTTGATGAGTCTGGGTTTTCTTTTGTAGGATAAGTTTCACTATTAGTATAATCTACATTACTATTAAGCTTTACTTTGAAAGATTGCCTTAAAAAGGTATAATAAGTAGTAAGAGTAGATTCTTTTATCACAACTTTTTCTATATGAAAAATATCTCCCTCTGAAACAGATTGAAAATGAACATCAAACCATACATCACCAATATTATTTGGATTATTTATTAATTTATATGTGTCAATCGGATTATTTTTCAATTTCACAAAATGGGATTTTTTAAGATATCCCGTTCTTCCATTTTTCCGGTGCTCTGTAAGATAATAATGTGAATTGTCCACAAAAATGTAACTATTCTCATCAGCCGCTGAATTTTCAGTATTTAAAGAAAACTCAATTAACTGTCCTCCTGCATCAAATCTTTCATTTATGATTGTATATTCGGCATTTTGAGAACTTTGAACATCCGTTCCTTTTCCTTTTATGACTTGACCCTTTGGTGTAAGATATGCTATACTCATTTTATACCGGCAATTTTATATATGTTGTTGAATTTGTATTGTAATTGATAATCGGCATCCACTTGCTATACTCCTCGCTCGCAAAAACCATCTGGTCAATAGTAGTCACAAAAACCTTATCCGTAGGCTCGTAGAATTTCAGTTCACCGTTCTGGTCCTCGCCAATCACGCAGAGACTATACTTTCTGTACTGTGTACCCTCCGAAGAAGTATAATAACTTTCCTCATCATCCAACTCATTCTTGAAGAAGAACTTCGGATTGTTAAGAAGATTGTCATTGATAAGTGTTGTTATCCTGTCGTTCTCATCTTTGGTGATGCCCAAAAGCTTCTTGCTCGGCAAGGTGCCGTCACTCACTTGCAGGGACAGACCCGTAATCGTGTTACCATCAAAACCTGTGAAGACCTCGGTCTGCAAATAGTAAGGCTTTTCTGGTGTGTAGAAATTATTCCTGCCTTTGCTGTAGGAGATCATCCCACTGTTGCTGTTGTCAATATACGCCGATCGGCTCTGGAAAAATGAGCCCATACTCTGGCGGATGCTGTTCAGAAGGGTCTCATAGGTAAACCTCGGTAGACTTTCCTCAGCATTCTTCATGATAACGTCGTCCACACGTTTGGTGGTAACAGTGGCAATATCCTGTCCTCCTGCTTTGTTCTCAAAATTGACAAGCAGCAGATTCTGGTCTGTAATATAGTGCAGGTCGGAAGTGGTCTGTGCTTCCATAGCCGGCTTCACATCTATCAGCCCGAACACATCATCTATGTCCTTCATATAGTAGTTCCTAGATGGAACTTCAGGGTCGGCAGATTCCTGTGACACAGATATCTGCTTTCCTTCGTATATCAGCTGTATGAAAGAAGAAACGGTGGTGTTTCCCGACCTGACGAAACTAAATGCCACCGGTCTCGTGTAGAAAGCCTCCTCGGCATCGCTATCCTGCAACAGATTCTTGTCCCGTACAAAATGGTCCTCGTGCTGTGTCACTGTAGCATCAAGAACACCCTGCTTCACATACAGCCCTGCCCCGGAGCTGTTGTCGGTGGTGAGCTGTATCTGGAGCGAAGTCTCGCCATCAAACGTAATGACCGGCCATCTTTCCCCGAAGATATCTTTCTCAAAAGTCTCTCCTCCTTTCTTGACCCTTATATTGGCGGTATTGTCTCCCGAGTAGCCGTAATTCCCATAGAAATCATAGCTCCGTTGCCTGTTGCTTTGGATGTAGAGATATACCGTATTGGCAGTCCCGAAATTTCTGATGAGACCATAGATATCATCGGCATCTTGCTTAGGGTCGCTGGTCTGTCCATTCGTATATATCTTTCCCCTCCCTTGCGTATGTAGCCCATAGAAGGCGGCGATGTCTAGGAACTGGGTACATGTCTCTTTTATCAATTTTTTCTCAAGGACACTGCTCCCGTTATCGGTATCCAGGATATAGTTTGAGCAACGGGCAAAAGCCAGGTCCAGCCTGAAAGGATTCGGGTCGTTCTCTATGGTAAAGTCCCCTTCATTCAGGACAATGTCTATCCCCATATCTTTTTCCACCGTTCCCAGAAAGGTTCCGGCAGGAATAATAGGAAGATCGAACAGATGGGATTCCTTATCTCCATTATTCTCATCAACCTTGGAGACCTTGAAGAAATATTCATCTATCAGGCTTTCCGTTAACTGCGGAGCATCATTTGTCGGGTATCCTAAAAATCGGGCCTTAAATACAGGAGCCTCCTTACCTAGCATCGCATAGAAGTCCTTGAACTCCTTCCTGATGTGGTTAACAAATCCGGTAGAATCATTTCCTTCAGGATTGATGATATCCTTCCCATCCATAAGGTCACTTTTCAAAAGCCCCCGATAGATGATATATCGGATGGCCAGTCCATTGACCGGCTGGCGGAATGGTTTCAGGATAAGGTTTACCTTATCGGTATTGTTGGAATTAGGCTGTAGGAAGACCTGCCCCTGGCAGATGGTATAGACCTTTGCCTTTCCCAGAAAAGATATCCTGGTGGTCGTGTTGAACTGGCTTTCGGACTGCACCCCGAATTTCTGATCATCGGTCTGTGAGAGGTCTATCCCTGTTTCCAGAAAAAAATGGGACTCGGCATAGAGCTCAGCACGGACATTGCGTCCGTTATCCGATGTGGTACCTTGTATATTGTCTGTTGTGGTCGGCATATTATATTTAATTGCTTGATTTTTTGGTTTTCTTATTTTTCCTTGAGGTCCAGATAGCTATCCTTCAACCACTTGTCCTCCACGCTGATCTTCGACCAACCGTTATCATTGTCATAGATGAAGACCTCTGTCCCTTTTTTGAGTGACCCGAGCTTTGGGAAGGAAGTCCCCGCACCGGAGCGCACATTCAGAGCATCGGCGTTCACGAGCGCCCTCATTACCTCTTTGGTATAGGCCGCAGAGACCCAATGCTGGGCAGATGAGGATATCCTGTACCATTTGTCCTTTTCCTCGTACACCCTCAGGACAGCCCCGAAAAGTGCCGGTTCACGGTCCTTTACCATGGCATTGGAAGAGGAGGCGCCGGAACGCACATTCAGTGAGTCTGATGTTACGCCGACATATTTCAAGACCTTTTCAGTGTTGGTGGTCGCTACAGTTGTTGTCAATCGGGTCTTGATG
>CAUSBY010000031.1:0-34869 GCA_963530025.1 uncultured Weeksellaceae bacterium | reverse complement strand
AGGGGGTGGTTTCCTAAGGATGTGCTGGTTCGAGTCCAGTCGCAGGCACTGCAAAAGAAAATTTATTTTAATTATATAATTTCAATTATTAATTAAAGTGGCCGACCTGGTAGCTCAGCTGGTAGAGCAATACACTTTTAATGTATGGGTCCTGGGTTCGAATCCCAGCCAGGTCACAATTTACGCAAGTAAATTTTTTTCATATTAATATTTTGTGATTTGGTGTAGAAGCTTCTTGTAAAAGAAGCTTCTTTTTTTTTGTCCAATCTCTCGTTTTAATCCAAATGAAGATTATCAATCAATCTTACGCTGCCAACGTTCACAACGATAAAAGCTCTGTAGTTTTTATTTTCTGATAAAGAATCTACCTCTTTCAAGGTTTGCTCATCTGCAATCATAAAATATTCCAAATCCATTTCTCCTTGGTTGAAGGTATTTTCAACCTTTTCCTTAATGTCAGAAATACTTAAGGTTTTTGTCCAGTCATTAACTTGTTTCAAAGTCTTATATATGAGAGAGGATGTTTCTTTTTCAATTTCGGAAAGTCTCATGTTTCTAGAACTCATAGCTAATCCGTTGTCTTCTCTATGAATTTTTACACCATGAATTTTGATTTTCAAATCCAAAACTTCAACCAATTTTTCAATGATTTTCAATTGCTGAAAATCTTTTTCTCCAAAATAAGCATTGTCTGGTTGTACTTGTCGGAATAATTCTTCTACAACTGTTCCTACGCCATCAAAATGTCCGGGTCTTGCTGCGCCTTCCATTTCGTTTTCAATTCCTCCGAAGTTATAATGCTTCCTTTCCATGCCGTTTGGATAGATGTCCTCAACTCTTGGTATATAAACGGCATCTACCAGTTTAGAATCTTCCAGTTTTTTGATGTCTACTTCAACAGTTCTTGGGTATTTTTCAAGGTCTTCCGGATTATTGAATTGTGTAGGGTTTACAAATATCGAAGAAATTACAATGTCATTATCTTCTTTTGCTGCTTCATAAAGTGAAATGTGACCCGAATGTAGAGCTCCCATTGTAGGTGCAAAGCCTATTTTCTTATTTTTTTCTTTTAAGTCGGTTATGTATTTGGAAAAAGATGGCTTGTCGTAAAAGATCTGCATGATTTACTTATTTTGTCAGACAAAGTTAACCGTTTTTAATTATGATGTTTGAAATTGTCAAAATCTTTCTTAATGTTTCATTTATAAGTAATGGTTATTTGTTCATTCAAAATTTAATATTTGTAACAAATTAGTTGGAAATTAACATTTTTAATAGTTTAACACGTTGATATTTAGTCTTTTTTGAGTGTTGATATTAATGTTGTTTAAAATAAATGATTTGATCTATTTTTTCGTAATTTTGCAAAATGAAGAATTTATGCTTCATTTTAAAGTAAATTTTTATGCCTAATCAAAAGATTTTATACGTTACTACAGAAATGTACCCTTATCAAGAGGAAACTAATATGGGAAGTTTGGTACACAAGATGGCGCTGAAAATGCACGGTGGAGGTAACGATGTAAGGGTTTTCATGCCAAGATTCGGACAGATCAGTGAGAGAAAATTCCAATTACATGAGGTCATTAGACTTTCTGGGATGAACATCATTATCAATGATCTTGATCAACCGCTTATTATAAAGGTAGCTTCGTTGCCAGGCGAGCGTCTGCAGGTTTATTTTATAGACAACGAAGAGTATTTCAAAAGAAAGCAATATTACTTTGATGATGAAGGAGCTCCTTTTACGGATAACAACGAAAGAGCTATTTTCTTTGCGAGAGGTGTTATAGAAACAATCAAAAAGCTAAACTGGGTTCCAGATGTAATTCATCTTAATGGTTGGATGGCTTCTCTTATTCCAATTTATTTGAAAACATACTATAAGGATGATACTTATTTTAAAGATACCAAAATTGTACTTTCTGTCTATAATGAAGATGATATAGACCTTAATGAAAATACAAAAGAGATTCTTGAGTTTGATAATATTTCTGAATTAAAGTCGTTAGATAAGCCAAGCTTTCTGAGTTTCGTGAATGATAGTATGGATTATGTAGATGTGATTGTAAAAGGAAACGAGTTCTTGGAAGAAAAACTAGAGGAAGCTTACGAAAAAGCTACTGTAGAGAAATCTGACTATCTTAATGCTGATTCTATAGCAAATGTTTATTAAATACTAGTTGTTTAAAAAATGATAAAAATTAAAAAAATAATGAAGCTGATCCCATTTCTGATAATGGGAATTGTTGTTTTGAATTCTTGTGAAGGGGAATTGGATAATCTTGGGTCTCAACTTGTAGAAGGTTCTGATGGTTATAATAGAGCATATAGTGTTGTCGCATATAATATTGATAATAACAACAATGTCCGTTCAGATGCTTCCAAATTGGATAGTGTAAGAATAGGTGCCTTTTCTGAATCGATATTTGGTACTCAGAAAGTCTCTTATCTTACTCAAGTTAGACTTAATACTTATGACCCTGATTTTGGAACAAACCCTGTTTTAGACTCTGTGGTTCTTACATTGAAACCAAGATATGAATCTGCAACAGATTCTATAACTACAAGTACGAATGAAGACTATATCTATCCAGATGGAGATGTAGCTGCTAAAAAAGTAGTAACAACCTATCCAGTAAGTAAGTATGGTAAATACAAAATTGCAGGAGCTAAGACTCCACTTACTATAAAAATACGCGAAGTGAGTGATTTCTTAGGAGGTACATCTGATTCTCTGTTTTCTAACAAGGCTTTTGCTTTGGGAGCGGAGATTGGTTCCAAAGCTTTCGATGGAACCGTTAACTCGGTTGTAATTACTAAAGATTCGGATGCTTCGGAATTGGTAAATCGTGCGGCTTCTTTCCGTATGCAATTAGATAAGACTTTTTTCCAAGATAAGATTATTGCAAAGAAAGGTAATCAGGTTCTTAAAGATGCTGCTTCATTCATAAGATATTTCAGAGGAATTAGTATTGCTGTGGAGCAGAATGATGGTTATCTATTCTCGATGGCACCGAATGATGCTACACTGATAATGTACTATAAAAATGATGTTACCGGTACAGATGGAACTGTAACTCGTACAAAGGCCGAAACTGCTTTGAATTTAGGTTCTTCTAATGTTCATTTTAGCCAAATTACAAATGATAGAGTAGGAACTCCTTATCTTACTGCAATGTCTAATATTTCCACAACTAATGGGGATCCAATATTGTATAGTCAAGGTATGGGAGGAGCTGGTTTTGGTATAAAAATCCCTGCTAGAACAGTTTCTGAATTAAGAGATATGTTTAAAAATCAAAAAATTGGTATTGTATCAGCTAAGATTAGATTGTATAATGACGAAAGCTGGAATAACTCTTACAAAAAACCTAATAGCCTATTGGTTCAGGAAAAAGATACTTTTGGTTTCTTAACAGATATGACCTCTTTGGCAGCTGCTGGATATAGTTTGATAAAAACGGGAACCCTTAGCACAAAAGAAAGATATTATGATGTAGGAATTACTCAAACGTTAAAAAACATAGTTGAAAAAGAGACTGAACCAAAAGATCTTGTTATAAATGTAGGAAGTTATCTTTCCGATGCTTCTACAGGGACATTGCTTGGTCAAAAGTATAATGATAGAGCTTATGCTCCTTATCGTATAGTTTTGAAAGGAACTGATTTGAATAAGACAGGGCAAGAGATTAATATTGATTCTAAAAATGCCCAACTAAGATTAATATTTACCCAAAAATAGAAACTAATAAAATATGTGTGGAATTGTCGGATATACAGGTTTTAGGGATGCGTATGAAATTGTTATCAATGGATTGCGTCGTCTAGAATACAGAGGCTATGATAGTGCAGGTATTATCTTAGAAACAGAAAATGGAAATTTAGAAGTTAAAAAAACTAAAGGTAAAGTGGATGACCTTGTGGCTATCTCCAAAGGTTTGAAAAGTACTTCTAAAATAGGAATGGGACATACAAGGTGGGCTACCCACGGTGTGCCAAGTGATAATAATTCCCATCCACATCTTTCTAACAATAGCAAAATTGCGATAGTTCATAATGGTATTATTGAAAATTATGATACTATTAAAACGATGCTGATCAATAAAGATTACGAATTTAAATCTGAAACGGATACTGAAGTTTTGGTAAATCTTATTCAGTATTTTTTGGATAAAGAAATCAATCTTAGTTTTCCAGAAGCGGTAAGATATGCTTTGAATGAAGTTTACGGAGCATATGCTGTTTCTGTAATGCATGATGATTTCCCTGGTCAGTTAGTGGTAGCAAGATTAGGTTCTCCTTTGGCGATCGGTATTGGTGATGACGAATATTTTGTGGCTTCGGATGCTTCTCCATTTGTAGAATTTACTAAAGAAGCTGTCTATTTGGAAGAAGGTCATATGGCAACCATTTCTTTAGAGTCTGGAATTGATATCAGAACAATAAAAGAAAATACCAAGATAGAGCCAGCGATACAAGAATTGCGACTTAATCTAGAACAAATAGAAAAAGGAGGATATGAGCATTTTATGCTGAAAGAGATATTTGAGCAATCAAAATCTGTTTTAGATACAATGAGAGGTAGGCTTCTTGTAGAAGAAGGAGTGATAAAAATGGCTGGTATTTGGGATCATTTAGAAAGACTGACCAATGCGGAAAGAATTATCATTATTGCTTGTGGAACTTCTTGGCATGCAGGTCTTATTGGAGAATATCTGATTGAAGAATTCGCAAGAGTCCCTGTAGAAGTGGAGTATGCATCAGAATTCCGATATAGAAATCCAATTATCAATTCTAAAGATGTAGTTATTGCAATTTCACAATCTGGAGAAACTGCAGATACAATGGCTGCTATAAAATTAGCAAAAGAAAAAGGAGCTTTCGTTTACGGTATTTGTAATGTTGTAGATTCATCTATTGCTAGAATTACAGATGCAGGCTCTTATACACATGCAGGACCTGAAATAGGAGTGGCTTCTACCAAGGCATTTACTGCGCAGCTTACAATTCTTTCTTTAATTGCTATAAAATTAGGAAATCACAATGGGAACTTAGGTAAAGCTGATTTTATGAGGCTAATTACTGAATTGGATGCAATACCTAAAAAAATAGAAGAGGTTTTAAATTCCGTGGATTCGGTAGTTAAAGAAATTGCTTCTAAGTTTGTAGATGCAACCAATTTCTTATACTTAGGTAGAGGATATAATTTTCCAACGGCACTAGAAGGAGCTCTTAAACTTAAAGAGATTTCTTATATCCATGCAGAAGGTTATCCTGCAGCAGAGATGAAGCATGGTCCTATTGCATTGATAGACGAGAATATGCCAATTGTTATAATAGCTCCTAAAATTGGGCATTATGATAAAATTGTAAGCAATGTTCAAGAGATTAAGGCTAGAAAAGGAAAAGTTATCGCGATTATCAATAAAGGTGATGTTCAAGTGGCTTCTATGGCGGATCATATCATAGAAATTCCGGAAACATCAGAGTGCTTTTCTCCAATATTAGCATCTATCCCACTACAGTTATTAGCATATTACATTGCTGTGGAAAGAGGAGCTAATGTAGATCAGCCTAGAAACCTTGCAAAATCAGTAACTGTAGAATAATTTCACGGTTTGTGAAATATTCTTTAACAAATTACGTTTTCAATAAAAATTGATAATTATTCATAAAAAAAATTATATATTTACCGCTTAATTTCTTTAAAATAGGATGAAAAGGATATTACTTATATTATTATCAACTTCAGTTATAATTTCTTGTTCCAAAGGGGGCGGGAAAGGTATAACTGGTAATCCCGGTATTAAGGGAGAATTGATTCCAAGAGGGTCGTCGAAATCGTTTGTTGCCGAAAGACCATATGGAATGGTTCCAATCCCTGGAGGGTCTTTTGTAATGGGTATGGCAGATCAGGATTTCTCCAATACTCCAGAAAAAGCAATGCCAAAAACCGTGACAGTATCTTCCTTTTTTATGGATGAGACTGAAATCACAAATGCCGAATATAGATTATTCATCAATGCAGTTAGAGATTCAATAGCAAGAGGCTTGTTAGCTGAAGCAGCTGGTGAAGGCGGCGGTGATGGTGAAGGTGGTAATGGCGGTTCTATTGCAGATTATGCTTATGCGGGTAAAAAAACAGGGGAAGAAGCAACTCCATACCAAAAATTCTTAGAATCTCAAGGAGGTAGAGAAGGTGGTTACGATGAGTCTAAAAAATTAGATAAAAAAGTTCCATTGACATACAATACTTCTGCTTACCCAGATGAAAAATATGCAGAAGTATTAGAATCTATGTATTTGCCAGCTGAAAAAAGAATCAATAATGAAAGAATTATTGATTGGTCAAAAATCAAATATTCTTACCAATGGGAGGATGTAGCATCGGCTGTAAAAGATAAGAATAGAGGTTCACAATATCTTAAAAAAGAAAGTATTGCCGTTTATCCAGATACAACTGTTTGGGTTAAAGATTTTAAATACGCTTATAATGAGCCATTATTTGGACAATATTTCTGGCATAGTGCATACAAAGAATATCCTGTTGTAGGAGTTACATGGGATCAGGCTAGAGCTTTCTGTGATTTCAGAACCAAAATGAAAACGGATTATAATAATAGTACGAAAAAGAAAAAACAAAAAGCTATGAGATTCCGTCTTCCTACTGAGTCAGAATGGGAATATGCAGCAAAAGGAGGGATTCAGAATGCTACTTATCCTTGGGGAGGACCATATTTGCAAGATGACAGAGGATGTTATTTGGCAAACTTTAAGCCTAAAAGAGGTAACTATATAGAAGATGAAAAAACAGGAAACTATACTTATACAGCTCCTGTGAAAAAATTCTCTAAAAATGGATACGGATTATATGATATGGCAGGTAACGTTTCCGAATGGACAGAATCACCATTCAATAATTCGGCTTATGAATTTTCTTCTTCTTTGAATCCAAGTCTTTCTGCTAATGCAGCAAATGATGTTAGAAAAACTGTCAGAGGAGGATCATGGAAAGATGTAGGATATCTATTGATGACAGGATACAGAGATTGGGAAAGAAAAGATTCTGCAAGAAGCTATATCGGATTCAGAACAATTCAAGATATTCCTTCAGGATCAGGAAGATTCTCAAGAAAAACTAAATAATAATTAACTAACTATTACTAACTAAAAATTCAAAAAAAATGTTTAAAACTAAAGATTCAATCACGAATTTTGTCTATTCGTTTGGTGCAGCTATCGTAATTTTGGGAGCTCTATTTAAAATGACACACTGGAGTTTAGGTCCTATTAGTGGTAACGTTGCTCTTGCAGCAGGTTTGATTACCGAGGCTCTAATTTTCTTATTCTTTGCATTCGATCCACCAAAATCAGAAGAAAACTACGCTTGGGAAAATGTATATCCTGAATTATTAGACGAAACTGCTGAGAGACAACCAAGAAAAGTTGTAAACAAAGTTGAGAACAAAGAATTAGAATTATCATTGTCTGATAAACTTGATAAAATGCTTGCCGATGCTAAACTTGATGTTAGCTTATTCGAGAGATTAAGAGGAGGAATTGATAAGTTTTCTTCTTCTGTGGATCAGATTAACCAAACTGTTGATGTATCTGCTTCTACTCACAAATATAACGAGCAATTGAACCTTGCCGCTTCTCATTTGGAAAGCATGAATGCATTATATGCGCTTCAGTTAGAGCATGGTCAAAAGCAATCAGAGTTCAGTAAAAAATATGTTGAAGATATTCAAAAATCTGCAGCACAATCAGAAAAATTCAATGAAGAATTACTAGGTTTGACATCTAATCTTAATAATCTTAATAGAGTTTATGGTGGTATGCTTAGCGCAATGAAGTCTTAATAACTATCATTTTAATTATTTGTTTAACAATTAAATTATTCTATTAAAATGGCAGGAGGTAAACAGACACCACGTCAGAAGATGATTAACCTGATGTATCTGGTTTTCATTGCGATGCTTGCAATGACAATTGATCAGCAAATCATCAGGTCATATAAAGATACAAATCAGTCATTAACTGATACAAGACTTACGGTTCAAGATAAGAATGATAAGATCTTCAAAAAGACCCTAGAAGTTAAAGCAACTACATCACCAGAAACTTATGGCCCATTATTAGACCAGTATAAAGTTTTGGAAACTAAAACAAATGATTTAGTTACTTTTATCGAAGGTGTAAAAAATAAAATGAGTTCGGAGGCGGAGTACGATGCTAATTTGCCTATTGAAGAAAGTCTTACAGCTCTTAACAATACAGAACCATCTAGTAAAAATTTCTTTAATGATGGTGATGAAAAATTGCCTTCAAAAACAGCACAAGATCTTACAAGTAAGATGGATGATTTGAGAAATTTTATTATTTCAACATTCGGATCTAATCCTCAACTTAAAGATGTAGCGGATAGAGCTAAAAAAACACTTGTTGCAGATTTCCCTAAAGGAGATAAAAGAAGTGTACAAGGTTGGATGCAGTATAAGTTCTATAATCAGCCTTTGGTAGCTGCTCTTTCTAACTTGGAAGTTATCCAATCTGAAGCAAGAAACTTGCAGTCAGATGCAATTTCATCTATGTTACAAGAAAAAGTGGATGCAGATATCAAGTTTGATGCTTATGAGGCTTTGGTTTCAGGACCTAGTTCTGTTATGAAAGGTGAACCAGCTGAGATTAAAGTTGCAATTGGAACTTTTGCAAGTTCTGTTCCAGGTTTAGCTATTACTGGTGCAAAAATTGTAAATGGACAAGGTATCATTACACCTGCTACTGGAGCTGTTGGAACACAAGAGTTTAAAGGTCAGGTTTCATTTACTGATAAGAATGGAAAGGTACATACACTTCCTTATGCTCACACTTTAAATGTTGTTTCTGGTGCGGAGACGCTTAAAGAGCAAAATGGCGCTATTTTAGCTGCTGATAAAATGATGGTATTATATAGAGGTTTAGAAAACCCTGTTTCTGGATCTATCTTAGGAGCTGATCTTGCAGCTACCACATTATCTGCTCCTGGTGCTTCTGTAAGCGGAGGGAAAGGAAAATGGATGGTAACTCCAGGTGCTGGAAATACTGTTAAATTAACAATTTCTGGAAAATCTCCTAGCGGTAAATTAATTACTCAAGGTTTTGATTTCAGAATCAAGAATATTCCACCACCAAAAGGACAGATTAGAGGAACAAGCTATGCTTCTATGCCTGGCGCTTCTATCTCAAAACAAACACTTACGGCTACTTTGCCAGACTTTGATTTCCCTGTGACATTCGATGTTGTAAGTTTCAAAGTTAAAGTTGCTGGAAAACCTGCAATGTCCATCAATGGAAGTTCTTTAGGTCAAGCAGAGTCTTTGACAAAAGCGCTAAAAAGTGGAGATATTGTTACAATATTCGATATTCAAGCAAAAGCTAATGGTTTGAATGGAGTTGTACTTCCTAACATTGGCAATGTTATTATAAACGTTCTTTAATTAGTAGAACTTAAAAAACTGATTGATTTTATACTATTCAATATTTATTTATGAAAAAGATTATATATAGTTTAATTTGTCTTTCATCTACAATGTCTTTTGCTCAGAATAGCATTCTAAATGCTAATTCTCCACAGACATTCAGAGAAGATCGCGAGGTCAAGAAAGATAGTATTACTTCACCTCTTAAATATGGTTTTATCGAAGATAAAGATATATTGAGAAGTATGGTTGTATGGGAAATTATTGATATGAATGATAAGATCAATCAGCCTTTTTACCATAATTCTGATGGGCTTGTTGCTCAAAACAAATCTTTATATCAAATTCTTTTAGATGCCGTAAATAATGGCAAGATAAAAGAAGTATATTCTGGGGATGATTTTACAGCGAGATTGACTCCTGAACAAATTGTAACTGCAACCTCTGCGGTACAAGTTGCTGATTATTTTTCTCAAACGCTTAATGAGAATAAAATTGAAGATGGAACTGCGAATAGTTTGAAAAAATATTTCAATTCAATTCTTAATTCCACAGATTCTGATATCAGTTCTCTTAAAGCCTTCTATGGTGGAAGATTAGAAGATATTTTGTTGTTTGCAGATGGAAGTACTCCTACTACAACAGAAGAAACACCAGTAGAAGAAACTACTACTAAAAAAGGTAAAAAGAAAAAGAAAGTTACTAAGAAAGCAGCTGCTAAACCAGTTAATATCCCTCCAGGAACTGTTTTGGTTAAATTGGATGGAAGTTGGTACAAAATCAACAGAAATGATATCTCTGCAAACGTAGATAAAATCGTTACTGGTACTGAAAAAGTGAAAGCTTTAAAGCTAATGGGAATGTGGTATGTTGATAAGAGAGATTCTCAGCTTAGATACAGATTGTTAGGAATTGCCGCAATGGGAGAAGATCCTAATGCAGCTAAGCTTAGAGCTTCTCAGGCTCAGGCTTTGGCAGAAGCAGGGCAACCTGTGGAAGTAGCTAGCGGAGGTGCTGAAGATCTTATTGATCTTTTCTGGATATATTACCCAGATGCAAGAGCAGTCCTATCGAGCAATTTTATATTTAATGCTAAGAATTCTTCTTCTGATATTACTTTTGATGATGTTCTTAATGCTAGAAGGTTCTCTGCAGTTATCTATAAATCAGACAATGGTCTTGGTAGAGGCGGAAGTGGAGTTATTGATGAATATATCCCGAACGATGCGGAAGGACAGCTTGAAGAAAGTGATAGAATCAAAGCACAGATTCTTCAAATGGAAAATGATATGTGGAATTACTAATATTTCTCATAGTTCAAATAAAAAAACCTAAGTATCTTTACTTAGGTTTTTTATTTTTATGGAACAGGTAGATTATATCATCATCGGAGCAGGTTATGCGGGACTCTTTTTTGCACATCAACTAATCAAAGAAAATAAGTCTTTCAAGATATTTTATGATGAGAATATTTCTGCGTCTCAAATTTCTGCTGGTGTTTGTAATCCTGTTATTCTGAAAAGATTTACAACGTTCTGGAAGTCGCAGGAACAAATCGATTATCTTGATGTTATCTTTAATGAAATTGAAAAGTATCAGTCTAAAAAATATTTGATTGATGAAAATGTAGTTCGAATTTTTCATAACGATTCTGAGAAAACTCAATGGAAAAAAAATTCTGAAAAAGAAAGCTTAAATTCTTTTCTTAATAATGATTTTATTAAACTTGAAAGCGTAGAAAATCCTTTCGAAGCTGGAAAAGTCAATCATTCTTCAAGATTAAATGTTACTGAGTTTTTCCAAGATATGCTCAATTATTTCGAAGGGAACAATTATTTAATCAGAGAAAAGTTTGACTATGATTTGATTAATATTGAAAATAATTCTTACAAATATATTTCATTCAAAAGCCTTGTTTTCTGCGAAGGTGTCGCAAGCAATCATAATCCTTATTTTAAAGAAATTCCAATTAAACCAAATAAAGGACATTGCTTAAAACTTAAACTTAAAGATAAACCAGAACCTTACATTATCAAGAAAAAACATTTCTTGTTCAATCTTCAAAATGATGAATATTATTACGGTGGAACTTATGACCGTTTTGATAATTCAGATGATATCAACAAAGCGTCTTTTGAGGAATTAGAAAATGGACTTCGCGAATTATACAAAAACGATTTTGAAATCAAAGATATTAATTTTGCTTTTCGAGCTACCGTTGCTGACAGAAGACCAATTTTAGGAAGACATCAGGAACATCAAAATTTTTTTATTTTTAATGGATTAGGAGCTAGAGGTGTTTACAACGGAAGTTATTTTTCCAAAGTTCTTTTCGATTATTTGGAAAACGATATTGAACTCGATTCTGAAATTGATGTGAAAAGATTTTACTGATTTAATTAACAAAATTTAAATTATACTAATTTGGTCAGATTTCAATGAATTGTTAAATTTGCATTTCGGATAATATCTAATGATGATGAACGAACTAAAAGAAACTTACCAAAAACTGATTGATGAAAATATCGAATCAAAATCGATAGAAGAAGTTCTGGAGATTTTGACGAATACTTTTCCCGATGAAGTTTGCTTTTCCACAAGCTTTAGTTTCGAAGACCAAGTGATTACGGATTATGTGAAAAATTCCGAAATCAAAGTTTTCACGTTGGACACCGGTCGTCTGTTCGAAGATACTTACAACACTTGGAATTTGACCAAATCCAAGTACAAACTTCCAATCAAAGCTTACTATCCAAATCCGGAAGAATTAGAACCTTTCATTCAGGACAATGGACCTGATTCTTTTTACAGGTCTGTGGAGAATAGGAAAACTTGTTGCGATATTAGAAAAGTTCATCCGTTAAAAAGAGCTTTGAAAGGCAACAAAATCTGGATTACAGGACTCAGAGCAGAACATTCTGTCGCAAGAGAAAATCTTTCTCAATTCGAATGGGATGAGTCCAATCAAATCATCAAATATCATCCAATCCTTTTCTGGACAACGGAACAGGTAAAAGATTACATCAAAAAGAATAATATTCCTTATAATATTTTGCACGACAAAGGTTTCGTCAGCATTGGTTGTGCACCTTGTACACGTGCGATTCAGCCGGGCGAAGATTTTCGTGCCGGTCGCTGGTGGTGGGAAGATGCCAGCAAAAAAGAATGTGGACTTCACGTTCACAAATAACAATTAATTAAGATTAAAATGTCAAAATATCATTTGGATTATCTGGAGCAGTTAGAATCCGAAGCCACTCATATTTTCAGGGAAGTTGCGGGTCAGTTTGAGCGACCGGCTTTGCTTTTCAGTGGCGGAAAAGACAGTATTACGTTGGTGCATCTGGCGCTGAAAGCTTTTCGTCCTGGGAAATTCCCGTTTCCGCTAGTTCATATCGATACAGGTCATAATTTTCCCGAAGTTTTGGAATTTCGTGACCAATTAGCTGAACAAATTGGCGAAAAACTGATTGTAAGAAAAGTTGAAGATACCATCAAAGAAAAAGGCTTGACCGAACCAAAAGGAAAATTGCCAAGTAGAAATGCTTTACAGACTTTCACGCTTTTGGACACAGTTGAAGAATTCGAATTCGATTGCTGTATTGGTGGCGGAAGACGTGACGAGGAAAAAGCCAGAGCTAAAGAACGTATTTTCTCAGTTCGTGATGATTTTGGACAATGGGACCCGAAACTTCAGCGTCCCGAACTTTGGAATACTTACAACGGGAAAATCCATAAAGGAGAACAGGTGAGAGCATTTCCTATCAGTAACTGGACAGAGTTGGATGTCTGGAACTACATTTTGAAAGAAAACATTCAATTACCTTCAATCTACTTTTCACACGAGAGAGAAGTTTTGAATTTGGACAATCAATTCATCGCAATGAACGAGTTTGTGAATCTAGAAGAAGGTGACATTGTAACCACTGAAAAAGTTCGCTACAGAACGGTTGGCGATATGACTTGCACCGCTGCGGTTTTATCCGAGGCTGATAATCTCGAGCAAGTGATTGCCGAAATTATCACCACAAAAACAAGCGAACGAGGCGAAACCAGAATAGACGACAGAACTTCGGAAGCCGCAATGGAAGACAGAAAAAAAGCCGGATATTTTTAGGAGCCAGGAACCTGCTGTCCGCTGTATCTTTTTCCTTTTTTGCAAAAAAGAAAAAAGGATGCCGCTACCATCAGGGCTATTGAGCAATTCTATGGTTAGATGATAACCATTCAACATTAACAATTAACCATTACAATAATGGACATATTAAGATTTATAACTGCAGGAAGTGTAGATGACGGAAAAAGTACACTGATAGGCAGATTATTATACGATAGCAAAAACATTCTGATAGACCAATTAGAAGCCGTTGAACGCGCCAGTAAATTCAAAAATGACGGAACTATTGATTTGGCTTTGCTGACAGACGGTTTGAGAGCCGAGCGTGAACAAGGAATTACAATCGATGTGGCTTATAAGTATTTCTCAACACCAAAACGTAAGTTTATCATTGCAGATGCGCCGGGCCACGTTCAATATACACGAAATATGATTACAGGTGCAAGCAACGCTGCTTTAATCATTATTCTAATCGATGCCAGAAACGGAATCATAGAACAGACCAAAAGACATTCTATCATTGCATCTTTACTTAACATTCCGAATGTTGTTGTGGCAATTAACAAGTTGGATTTGGTTGGATATTCGGAAGAGATTTTCAACAATATCAAAGAAGACTATTCCAAAATGGCAGAACAGCTGTCTTTGAATAATGTCATTTATATTCCAATTTCAGCCTTAAACGGAGACAATATCGTTGACCAATCAGAAAACCTAAATTGGTACGAAGGAAAAACTTTACTTGATTATTTGGAAACTGTTGAGTTGGAAAATACAATCAATCTGGATAAAGCGAGATTTCCTGTTCAATACGTGATTCGTCCTCAAACAGACGAACTTCACGATTATCGTGGATATGCAGGAAAAATCACTAGCGGAATTTACAAAGTTGGAGATTCGGTAACGATTTTACCTTCCGGAACTGAAAGTAAAATCTCTGCAATAGAAGTCGCTCAAAAACAAGTTGAAGAGGCTTTTGCGCCTCAAAGTGTTGTTTTGCATTTGGAAAATGATGTGGATATCAGCCGTGGAGATTTGATTGTAAAATCTGATGACCTTCCAAAAATCGAACAGGAATTAGAAGTTCTAGTATGTTGGATGGGCGACAAACCTTTGAAATCCGGTTCAAAATATCTGATTCAAAATAATACAACTCAAGTCAAAGGAATCGTAAAAGACATCGAATATAAATTGGATGTTAATACTTTAGAAAAACAAGAAGTTGAACAAGTTTCACTCAACGAAATCGTAAAATTAAAACTCAAAACTGCAAAACCACTGGCTTACGATTCTTACAAAGATTTGGCTTCCAATGGCGGAATTATCTTTATCGATGAGACGAGTTTTGTAACAGTTGGAGCAGGATTGATTCAGTAATTTTAAATAAGACAAACTTTGACATCAAAAATTTCACTTCCGGTTTTCATCAACGCATCGACTAACAAGATTTTGATTGTCGGCGGTGGAAAATTAGCTTCGGAACAGCTTAATGATATTATGCAGAATATTCCGGATGCTAATATCAGCGTTCTTGCAAAGAGACTTTCTGATGATATTAAAAATCTGTTGCTGGAAAATACATCGGTCAAGATTATCAATGAAGATTTCGATGATTCTTATTTGGAGATTGCAGATTTGTTCATTGTGGCGACAGAAGATTCTGCTCAGGACCAACTGATAATTAATAAAATTAAGGAAAGAAAGAATCTATATTTTGCGCCTAGTCTTCCTTCTGATAATGATTTTTTCTTTCGGGGAAATAATGATAATCAAGACAGAAAAAATCTTTTCTTCATTAATGGTGAAAAGAAATGGCGAAGAATTGCAAGTATTTTTTTCTTTGCTTTTGTAATTTTGTTAATAGGGAATATTCTATCCTTTTACATCGGATTCAACGATTTAGAAGTCGCCTATCAATATCTGAATCATAATACGGACGAACGCTTTTTCTGGTTATTCTTGGTTGGATTTTTAGCACAATTGATTGATGGTGCTTTGGGAATGGGTTACGGTGTGACTTGTACAGCTGCGCTTTTATATATCGGGATTCCGTTGCCGGCAATCAGTAGTAGTATCCACACGGCTGAGATGTTTTCGAGTGGCGCTTCGGGTTTCAGTCATTACAAATTCGGGAATATCAATAAAAAATTATTTAAAAATATCTTGATTCCAGGTGTTATTGGAGCTGTTTTAGGCGCGTTACTTTTGGCTTATTTCGGAGAAAAATACGCAGGAATCATCAAACCAATTTTAGCAACTTATACATTTATTCTTGGAATCAGAATTCTACTGAATGCGTTCAAAAAAAATAAAGGCAGAAAAAAAACCAAAAGAGTAGGCTGGTTAGCAGGAGCAGGTGGATTTTTAGATTCTTTTGGAGGCGGAGGCTGGGGTCCATTAGTAACCTCAACTTTGATTTCAAAAGGAAAAACACCACGTTATGTGATTGGAACTGTGAGTTTAACAGAGTTTTTTGTAACTTTTGCAAGTGCATTGACATTCTTTTCCGTTATAGGAATCAGTCATTGGCAGTTGATTGCAGCCTTGATTTTAGGCGGTGTTCTTGCTGCACCAATTGCTGCAAAACTAGCTGGGAAATTACCTTTGAAAGCAATGTTCATCGGAGTCGGATTGATGGTAATTATTTGGAGTTTGAATGTTCTTTTGAAGACATTTCATTTAATCTAAATTTCCTGCCCAAACTGCAAGATAAAACCATTGTTATCATAAATGGCGAACTCACGCATTCCCCATTCAAAGGTTTCTAATTCGTAACAAATTTTAGTTACAGATTTTAAACTTTCCCAGATTTCATCAACATTCTGAACATTGATGTAAAAACTTCCTGTGAAATTGGGCTTAATGAAAACTGTATGTTGATTGGGTTTGGCAAACATCAGTTCAACATTATCTCGAGAAACGGAAGCCCAACCCCAATCTTCATTCTTTTCTCCAAGTTCAAAACCTAGAATGTCTGTGTAAAATTCTATCGTTTCTTCAAATTGGTCTGTCCAAAGAATTGGCCTTAAAGAATTGAATTTCATTTTAAATAAATGTTAGAAGTAACGCAATTACAAATCCAACGATTGCGAAAACCATTCCGCGTTTAAAGATTTTTGACTTTGGCGGAAACATCCAGAAGCTTGATATCACAAAGAATAAAAGACAAATTCCAAAAAATGTATTGAGTGGAGAAAGTGTTTGCTCAGATTTTGCTTTGTGAAGTTTCGTCATTTTGTCCCACACAAAAGGCAATTCTTTCTTGGTGTAATCAGCTTTTCCTGTTGTAGAATTATAAGTTCCTTCTTTGAAATACAAAACTCCGTTTTCTGTTTTTGTGATTTCCAGATTCTTGATTTTAGTTTCTTCGCCCAGTTTTTTTGCATCAATATTTTTATCAAAAACTTTCTCGTAATGATTTTCCTTTTTCAAAAAATCCGTATCACGATAAACGAGAATCGCACCACTAATCGCATACACAGCAATAATCCCAGCCATCAGATATCCCAGATATCGATGAACAATCCTCATAAAACTTTTAGTGTCTTTTATTTTATCCATAATAAGTCTATTTATAATTAATCCTGAAGTTCCAACCAACGCATTTCAAATTCCTCCAATTTTTCAGAAAGTGATTCCAAATCTTTTGACAACTTGGAGATTTTATCATAATCAGATTCGTTGTTGAGTTGTTCCAAAATTTCTGCTCTTTTTTCTTCCAATTTTGGCATTTCTTTTTCGATGGTTTCTAGCTCACGTTGCTCTTTAAAAGATAATTTCTTTTTGGTTGGTTGAGTAGCTGTAATAGTTTGAGTCTCTACTTCTTTTGGAGTTTCAATCTTTTCAACTTTCGGAGTTTCAGGTTTTAAATTTTTATCTTCTGATTTCAGATGTTCACGATATTCTGAAAAGTTTCCGACAAATTCTTTAATTTTTCCCTCGCCTTCAAAAGCTAAAACGTGGTCTACAATTCGGTCCATAAAGTATCTGTCGTGAGAAACAATAATCAAACTGCCTTGGAAATTCTGAAGAAAATTTTCCAAAACCGTCAAAGTTGGCAAATCCAAATCATTCGTAGGCTCATCAAAAATCAGGAAATTCGGGTTTTGATAAAGAATATACATCAAATGTAAACGACGTTTTTCTCCTCCGGAAAGTTTTGAAATTGGAGAATATTGAGTTTGGTCGTCAAACAAGAATAATCTCAAAAACTGAGAAGCAGAGATTGTTTTTCCATTCGCTAAAGGAAAATTTTCTCCAATTTCCTTAATGAAATCAATCACTCTTTCGTCTTCTTTATATTGAAGTCCTTTCTGAGCAAAATATCCGAATTTAATCGTTTCTCCAGTTTCAATTTCCCCAGAATCTTTTGGCTCAAAACCTTGAATGATATTCAACAAAGTGGATTTTCCTGCACCATTTTTCCCAACAATTCCCACCTTTTCACCTCTTTGAAATTGATAAGAAAAATCTTTGAACAATACTTTTTCTCCGAAACTTTTATTAATATTTTTAAGTTCAAGAATCTTATTTCCTAATCTTTTCATTTCGAAATCTAATTCCAGAGCTTGTTTTCTAGTGTCGGTTTTGGCTACTTTTTCAGTTTCATAAAAGTCGTCTTGTCTGGATTTAGATTTGGTAGTTCTAGCTTTTGGCTGCCTTCGCATCCATTCCAATTCCTTTCTGTAAAGGTTTTGCGCTTTGTCGATAGTCGAATTCAGATTATCTTCACGAATCATTTTATTCTCAAGGTAAGTCGCATAACTTCCGTTGTGGAGATAGAGATTTCCGTCTTCCATTTCCCAAATTTTATCACAAACTGCATCCAAGAAATAACGGTCGTGAGTTACCAGAAGCAATGTGATTTTTGCCTTACTCAAATAATTTTCCAGCCATTCTACCATTTCTACGTCCAAATGGTTGGTCGGCTCATCCATTATCAGAAGCGTGTGACGATGTTCCGCTCTGGTTTCTGTCAATAATTTCGCTAATGCGATTCTTTTAATTTGACCTCCGGAAAGCGTTCCCATTTTCGCTGATAAATCAGTAATTTTAAGTTGAGAAAGGATTTGTTCCATTTCGTTTTCCAAATCCCAGGCTTTGTGAATTTCCATTTCTGCTAAAGCCGTTTCCATATCATCCGGATTTTCCGATGTCAATGCGTGATGATACTTTTTCAAAGCCAAAATCGGTGCAGAATCCAAAGTCATCATAAACTCATCCACAGATAATTTTGGGTCAAAATCAATCTCTTGGTCAAATAAAACTACCTGAATATCCTTGTTGATAACCACATCTCCGCTGTCAGCAATTTCTTTTCCCATCAGGATTTTTAGAAGTGTCGATTTTCCACTTCCGTTTTTGGCAACGATGGCAATTTTGTCGCCTTCGTTTATGTGGAAGGTAATATTTTTGAACAAAACTTTGACACCGTAAGATTTGCTAAGATTTTCTGCAGAAACGTAATTCATTAGTTATAAATGATGATTGATAATTGAACGATTTGCAAAAATAAGAAATTGAAACTCGATAATTCTGTTACTATTGATTAATATTCGGAAAAATTTAACTAAAAGATTAGTGGATTTAACCTTTCTTTGAGAGATTGAGAAAAAGAAAATTCAGAAGTTTGTGTCAAATTAATTTCAATGAAAAAAATCAACTTTATCTTTGCGTTATTCGCATTCTTATCTTTTCACGCACAAACTATTTCAGGAACTGTTATTTCAAAAGATGATAACCAACCCGTTCCTTATGCGAAAATTGGAATCGTCAATAATAATTACGGAATTCAGGCGGATGAAAATGGGAAGTTTCAAATTAATTTGGATAATATTTCGAAAGATAAAGAGTTGCTCGTTGCAGTTGCCGGTTACAAGCAATTCCGAAGTTCTGTGGAAGATTTTGTAAAGCAGAATCCTCACAACATTTATCTATATGAAAAAGTAACCGATATCCAAGAAGTTGTTATCGCTCCGAAAAATTATAAAGACAAAAATTTAGGAGTCAATAGCAAATCAAAATCTTTGATGTTTACGCCAAATATGGAAAAAGGGGATTCTGTAGTGGAAGAAACTGCTGTGGAATTTAATTCTAATAAAAAATTAAAGATTACAAAAATCAATATGAATTTTTCTAGATTCGAATCGACCACGCCAATCAAAGTTCGATATACAGTTTATGATGAGAAGGACGGAAAACCGAACAATTTGATTTTGAGCAAAGATATCATTGTAACGATTGGTAAAGATGATTTGAACGATTTTAGTTACTCTTTAGATGTTACTAATGAAAAAATCTGGCTTCAAGGGAAATTCTTTGTTGGGATTCAGTTTATTGGAAAATCGAATGGTAAAGTTGCTTTGAGTGGCGCATTGTTCAGGTCAGGTTATTACCGTTCATTTTACGGAAATTGGGAAAAAATCGGAATGGCAGCTCCAGCAATTAATATTGATGTGAAAGTTCAAAAGTAATTTGATTTATTTTTAAATTTGATTATCAATCACATTAAGATGAAAAAAATAATTTCTGTAATAGTTCTGTTCGTTTCAATGGCTTTTTTTGCTCAAGTGTATGATTTTGGTAAGAATCCAAAAGCAGGAAAAATACTTCATTTGAAAGATGCAGATATCTATTATGAAGTTTATGGAAAAGGAGAACCATTATTTTTACTTCACGGGAATGGTGGAAGTATTGATGCTTTTTCGAAGGAAATTCCTGAACTTTCCAAACATTTCAAAGTCATTGCAATGGACACAAGAGCTCAAGGGAAAAGTACGGATACTTCGGTAGAACCATTGACTTATATTAAATTCGCTGATGACGTAAAAGCTTTGGCAGATGAATTGAAATTGAAAAAAATCAATATTCTAGGTTGGAGTGATGGCGGAAATACAGGAATTGAATTTGCTATCAAATATCCGAAAAACACAAACAAAATCATCACAAGTGGTGCGAATGTTTTCCCAAATGGAGTTGGCGAAAATGAAGTGGAGAATATGAAAAAAGATGTTGCTGCTAAAATGGAGTTAGAAGTAAAACCTGGACGAGATATTAGATTACTTCAATTGATGATTGATGAACCAAAAATTACCAAAGAACAACTCCATAATATCAAAGCAAAAGTTTTTGTAGTGGCTGGAGAAAATGATTTGATTCTTCGTTCTCATACAGAATACATCGCCAAAGAAATCCCAAATTCTAAATTGAAAATTTTCAAAGGTGCTTCTCACGGTGTTCCTGTTGAAAGAGCAGAAGAGTTGAGTAAAGATGTGATTGAGTTTATAAAAAAACAATAATTATTTCAAAAAAAATTAAAACAATTCGACTCCGCTCAGTGTGACATTTCGAATACTAAATGTTTTGTAATTTGTCAGCCTGAGCGTAGTCGAAGACTTTTAGAATAGTCATTAATCTAATCAATAGTTAACATTTTCAACGACCAAAGATTCCCATTATAAATATCCAAATCTACTTTTGAATTGATTCCGTAAACAATTCCGTTTTCTGAGAATTGCCAAAACTGCCATTCATCGTCAGGAGAAGGAGTCGGAACATCATTGTAATTCGCCAGCCAAAGCGGATAATCATCGAATTCACCTTTCAGATAATCTTTGTAATAATGATAATAAGTGTAGATAATCGGTTTTTCGCCGTAAGTATCTTCCATTATTTTAATCCAAACTTTGAGGTCAGAAACCAATTGTTCTTTTGACTTTTTTCTCGGATTTTTCTCGATATCAAGAATTGGAGGAAGGTCACCTGATTCTAATTTCGCAACAGAAAGAAATGAATTAGCCTGCATTATAGGGTCTTCATCCGGACGATAAAAATGATAAGCACCACGAATCAAGTTATGCTGTTTGGCGGTTTCCCAAAAATGGTCAAAGTTTTTATCCAGTTTTCGGTTTCCCATACTTGCTCTCAGAACTACAAATTTCAAAGGAATCGTTCTGTTTCCTATACTCAGGCTGTCCCATTGAATATCTTCTTTTCTTTGATAATGAGAAATGTCAAAACCAAAAGTCTGATTAGAATATAAACCGATTATTTTTTCGATTCTTTGAGATTCGGTTTCTGTATTGGAGAGTTTCTTATGCTCAAAATGTTTTCCTAGATAGTAAGCAAAGTAATAATTGATTTTTTGTCTTAGATAAAAACCAGTTCCTAACAAAGAAATACAAAGTATAATCAACAAAATCCAACGCTTCTTGAGAAACGTTTTTCTTCTTTTTTGATGAATTTTTCTTTTGGAAGTTGGATTTATCTTGGTCATAAGTTTTGCAAAAATATTATTTTTATTAATTGAAATATCAAAGAAAATTTATTTTAAAAAATTAAATAATTACTGAATATTTTTGGCTTACTTTATGCTAATATTGTAACATTAATTTTAAAATATAAAAAACGATGAAAAAGAGACTATTATCATTAGCAGCAGTTCTATTTGTAGCAGTTGCAATGAATGCTCAAACTGTAAAAGAAGAAGTTAAAAAAGACTCGAAAGCTGTAGGAACTGCCGTTAAGAAAGGTGCAAAAGCAACTGGAGAAGGCGTAAAAGACGCAGCAAAATGGACAGGTAAAACTGCTGAAAAAGGTGCTGATGCAACTGTGGAAGGTGTAAAAGATGGTGCTAAATGGACAGGGAAAACAGCAACTAAGGGAGCAAAAGCTACCAAAAAAGGTGTGAAAAAAGCTACAAAATGGACAGGTAAGACAGCCAAAAAAGGCGCAAATGCTGTAAGTGATACTTATAAAGATGTAAAAGACGATATCAAAAAGAAAGATTAATATCTTTTGAATCAATAGAAAACAACTTCAAATCCTGAAGTTGTTTTTATTTTTTTGTAACAAAAACAACTTGAAGTGAACTAACAGAAAGGTGATAATCTTTTAAATTCACTATATTCGTTCATATAAAATAAAAAATTAAAATGAAAAAATTGATTTTGACATTTGCTCTTTCTGTTGCGACAGTAGCAAATATTTCTGCTCAAACAGCAAAGCAAGTGATTGATAATTATATTACTGCACTTGGAGGAAAACAAAAACTGGAGTCTGTAAAAACGCTTTCTATGAAAAATACCATCAGCGTGATGGGAATGGAAATGGAAGGAAAAACTGTAAAAAAGGACAACAAATTCAAATCTAGCCAAACTATGATGGGGCAGGAGATGGTTCAGGTTTTTGATGGAGAAAAAGGTTTTGCAAACCAAATGGGACAAAAAGTAGATTTTCCTGCTGACCAAGTAGCAAAACTAAAAGATGCAAAACTAATGGAAGCTCTTGGTATGAATCCTGATAAAATGAAAACCGTTGAAAAAAAGCAAGTTGATGGTAAAGATTATATCGTTTTATCTTCCGATGACAGCAAATATTATTTTGATGCAAAAACCAATTTGCTTTCAAAAACAGAAGGCGATAAAGGAACAATGAGTATTTCAAAATATATTGATGTTGATGGAATCAAATTTGTGGAAGAAATGTCTATCGATGCGGCTGGACAGCAGGTTTCTGTAAAAAATTCGGATATCAAAGTTAATCAGCCGGTTTCTGATGACGAATTCAAATAAGTCAATTTGAAATAAAATATAAAAAGGATTCAAAATTATTTGAATCCTTTTTTTGTGAAATATTTTAAGATTTAAAATCTAATTAAGTATTATATTCTTTCTCCCATTCTTCAGCAGCTTCGCAAAGTGTATTGTAAAAAGCTTCGCCATATTTTCGAATGAGCGGTTCTTTAAGGAATTGATAAATTCTTACCTGTAATTCTTTTCCCAAAGTACAGGCATCATTACAGATTTCCCATTCGTGATAGTTCAAGGCAACAAAAGTTTTGTATTCATTCACACGGATTGGGTACAGGTGACAAGAAATCGGTTTTTTCCAATCAACCACGCCATCTTCATAAGCTTTTTCTATACCGCATTTTGTTGTTCCTTTTTCATCAAAAATCACATAAGCACATTCGCTTCCATTCACCAAAGTCGTTACGTAACCGCCGTCATAAGGGTCAACAACCCAAGTGCCTTGTTCTTCGATGGCTTTTACGCCTTCTGGTCTTAGGTAAGATTTTATTTTTGGGAAAATTTCGTCCAATATTGGTAACTCATCTTTATCAAGAGGCGCTCCGGTGTCACCATCAACACAGCATACACCTTTACATTTGGTGAGATTGCAGACAAAACTTTCTGCGAAAACATCTTCTGAAATTAATTTATCATCTATCTGAATCATTCGACATCCATTTTAAATTTTATACAAAATTAACGATTTTAAAGATTGCAAGCGTAAAGACAATTATCCAAAGTCCCAGTTCCTGCATCCAATATTTGGGTAAGAAACGTAACATTCTGCTAATAATAATGCTTGAGGGCAAAGCTAGAAGCAACAGATATTCGTAGTTGGTTCCCATATAAAAGATAATCGTAATTAATTGAGCGAGAGAAAATACGAGAACAAATGTGTATTTGTATCGGCTGATTGGACTTTTCTCGTTATAATGTTTGAAATGGTCAGAAAGCGAGTAAAGCAACATTAATGCAATCGGGCTTAAGATATACAACGGATAATAAGAATCTAATGCTTCGAATTTACCATTAAAAGGCAGGTAGGTTTTGTCCCAAGTCGTGTAATGGATGAGATACATCAATCCGAAATAACTTAGAACAATCAAAATAACTCCAAAAATTAATCTGAAAATATTAAGTCCAATTCTTCCAGAAGTTCCAATGATGTGAAAGATAACGAAAACGCCCATTGGCCAGCTTGGTGGAAAAACCAAATAATTGAAAGCCAGAATAGAACCAACCAACATAAAAGAACTTTTTCTCAATTGGTCGTTTTGGCTGGTGAGAATCAATAATAAAATGGAACTCATCAGAAAAGTAAAAGCCAATCCTAAATCGATAGTTCCGTCATAAAACGAAGCGACAAAAATCGTGTAAAGAAAAAGCGGAAGATGCGAAAACTGATTAAGCGCAATCGCATTGAATAAAAAATATCCCAAACTGATTCCTGTAAATGTAATTACGGCTGGAAATACATCTATGTATTTGAAATCTAATAGATTAAGTGATAAAAATATCAGAAACAAAAAACCGATATAAACTGGAACCGAAAAAATATTGCTTTCTTTAGAAAGTAATCGAAACATTTTTTATAAATTTGTGCAAAGTTAATTTAAAAAAAGAAAAATATGACATCTTTCTGGTTAGCATTAAGTGCAGCATTCAAATGGTCTTTTGGTTTCTTCGACCTTACTGCTAATGTTTTGAATTGGATTTTATTCCTAGTAGCTTCTGGATTTTTCACTTATTGGTGCTATATCTTGGTAGTTACATTAGGGGCGCAAAAAGATAAGGATTATCATTCTCCAACAGAAGGAAAGCACCCTTACTACGACCCAAAAATTTACAAAAACGAAGGTTAAATAAATTGATTATATTTATAAAAAACCCGTCTTGTTATTGCAACGAGACGGGTTCTTTTATTTTTAAAATCTTGAATCTTTGGTTTCTTGACTCTTGTTTCTTATAATATTATTCTTCATCGTGACAAGGAACAACCAAAACAGGAATTTTTGATTTTCTGGTAATTTCTTTAGTCAGACTTCCAATGAAAACGTCGTAAACACCACTTCTTCCGTGAGAACCCACTACAATGTAGTCAGCATTTTTTTCGTCAGAATATTCTAAAATTGTATCACCAGCAATTCCTTGTTTTAGAATGTGAGTACAATTTACACCTTGAGAAATCACTCTTTGCTCAAGTTTGTTAAGTTCTTTCAATTCGTACTTGATTTCATTTTCTTCCACTTCTGGAAAATACTGGAAACCCATATCTCCAATCACAAAACCAATGTCCGTAGCAGCAACGTGAATCAGAGCAATTTCAGCATTAATATCTTTCGCAAAACCAACAGCATAATCTACCAATTTGTCGGAGCTGTCAGAGAAATCTACGGGTAAAATAATTTTTTTCATAATCTCAAGGTTTATAGTATTTCTTGTTTGTAGAAAAGCAAAAACTTAGCCATTTTTATATTTCTAAATATGATATAAGTTTTAATAAAGTATTATTGTATCTTCAGAGAAAACAACTTTTTGCCTTCGAGAGAAGCTTCTAAAAGGTCATTTTCAGAAACTTTTCCAACACCTTTTGGCGTTCCTGTGAAAATCAAATCACCAACTCTCAAAGTAAAATATTGTGAAGCAAAAGCAATAATGTCATCAAAGCTGAAAATCATATCTTTTGTATTTCCGTTTTGAACTTGTTCGTTATTTTTTGTCAGAGAAAAGTTTAGATTCTCCAAGTCATAATTCTCTTTAGAAATAAAATCCGAAATAACAGCCGAACCATCAAATCCCTTTGCTAATTCCCAAGGCAAACCTTTGTTTTTTAGTTTGGATTGTAAATCTCTTGCGGTAAAATCAATACCAAGACCAATTTCATCATAATGTTTTCCAGCATTTTCTTTCTGAATGTATTTTCCTCCTTTTGAGATTTTCAAAACGACTTCCAATTCATAATGAACATCATCAGAGAATTCCGGAATATAAAAATCAGAACCTTTTTTCAAAACTGCTGTGTCAGGTTTCATAAAGATTACTGGGTCTTCTGGAATTTCATTACCTAATTCTTTGGCGTGTTCGCCGTAATTTCTTCCTATGCAGATTATTTTCATAATTTTAATGTAAGAATTTATCAATCTAACAATGTAACAATCCATAATTCCAAATTGGTACATTGTTAGATTTTCACATTGGTAATTTAATTAGAATCGAGACTTCAACTGAATCTTAGTAAAAATCTTCTTCGTATAAAGTGGGAAATCTGCACTCTGAAGCCAGCCGTAATAACCCAAATCTTTTTGGAAAACTTCTTTCACAACTTGACCTTTGTATTTTCCGAAAGCAAAAATTTCTTGTTCTTTTTCATTAAAATGAATCATTCCCGCTAAATCAGCAAATCTGTTCTGAGAAGAAAAATCACTTAATTCGGCAATTTCATTTGGAACGTCATCGTATTTTCCAACTTGAGCATCCAAAACCTCGAAAGTTGCCATTACATCAGCTTCAGCAGAATGGGCGTTTTCCAAAGTTTTTCCACAATAAAATTGATAAGCTGCGCCAAGATTTCTCGGTTCTTTTTTGAAGAAAATAGTTTGAGCATCTACAAAACGATGTTTGCTAAGGTCAAAATCTACATCTGCTCTCAACATTTCCTCAGCCAAAACAGGAATGTCGAATCTGTTAGAATTGAAACCTCCCAAATCCGAATCCTTAATCATTGCCATTACTTTTGGCGCAATGTCTCGGAAAGTTGGAGCTTCTGCAACATCTTCGTCATAGATTCCGTGAATTGCGGAAGATTCTTTTGGAATTGGCATTTCAGGATTCACGCGCCAAGTTTTGCTTTCTCTGGAAGCATCTGGGTTGACTTTTAGAATACAAATTTCTACGATTCTGTCTTTTCCGATGTTGGTCCCAGTCGTTTCTAAATCGAAAACACAAAGTGGTTTATGGAGTTTTAGGTTCATTTTTTATTAGTTATAAATTATTAGTTATGAATGATGAGTTTCAAAATTCAAAACTATTTTAGTTGTTTTTGAAATATCAATGAGATTAAAATGTAATATATTACTAATAGCGGAACAGCCACTATTTGAAAAAATATCAGTATTAAAATTCCACCAACAAGTAAGATTATTTTGGGATAATTATCAGCTATTTTTTTTGATTTGAATTTCATTGCAATCATCTTGATTGGAGAGGTTAGAAGCCAAGAACTTAAAATGGTTATTAAAATCAAAAATGGAATTGTAGGGAAAAAATGAATGTTAGTAACATTTTCACCAAATAAAAATTCCAAATTTTCAGGTAATGGAACTTGTGTTAAATAATAAATTCCAAAAATCATAACTGTATTACTCGGCGTATTCAATCCTTTGAAGTAATATTTCTGGTCGTCATCCAAATTGAAAATAGCCAATCTAAGACAAGAAAAAAGTGTAATCAACAGTCCAAAATATTTTAGAAAAGGAGCATATTCCCAAACTTCTAATTCATATTCAAGCATTTTCATCATTACAATGCCTGGCAAAACTCCAAAACTTACCATGTCGGCCAAAGAATCCAATTGTCCACCTAAATTACTGCTTGATTTCATTGCTCTTGCTACGAATCCATCAAAAAAATCCAAAGCAAGAGAAATAATAAGACAAATCGCGGCTGTTTGATAATCGCCAGAAATTAAATGAACAATTCCAACACATCCGGAAAAAAGATTCCCTAAAGTAAAAGCATTGGCGAGGTTATTCTTGATGAAATTCATATCACAAAAATAGTAAAAACTAATACAAGGAAAGTTTTAATTTTGCAAAATGAAGAATTTAAGAGGGCAGGAATTATTTGCCTTGATTTACAGGCTTTTTCTGGTGTTTTTCTTTTACCAGGTAGCAAGATTGTTGTTTTGGATATTCAACAATGACCTTATAAAAGTTGACGGAATATCAGAATATTTCAATTTATCCTATTACGGAACTGCGTTTGACACCACTGCAATCTTGTATGTGAATGCGGTTTTTATTTTGCTAAGCATCATTCCGCTGGTTATTAATACAAAAAACGGCTATCAGAAATTTCTTTTCTATTGGTACTTTATCACGAATGGAATTGCTTATTCTCTCAATTTTGGCGATATGATTTATTATCGATTCAGTCAAGCGAGATTAACGTCTGCTGCGATTGAAGTTGGGAAGCACGAAAATAATCTTGGAAGAATATTTTGGAATGCAATTCTACAGCATTCGTTTGTTATTATTTGGTTTGTTGTGGTTTTGTTTGTGTGGATTTTTCTTTATAAAAAAGTGAGAATCAAAGACGAAAAACCTAAGAATCTAATTGTGTATTTCGTTTCATCAATTATTAGTTTATGCTTGATTGCAACTTTGGTGGTTGGTGGAATCCGAGGAGATTTCAAACATTCTACAAGACCAATTAATTTGGTTGATGCTAATAAACACGTGAGCAATCCACTGCAGGCGAATATTGTTCTGAATAGTGTTTTTTCGTTTTTCAGAACAATTAATACTAATAATTTTAAATTGGTTCATTTTGTGGATGAGAAATTCATTAATCAAGAAATTAAACCTTATAAATTATACAATCGAGAAGTTAGCTCAAAACCAAATGTTGTGATTTTCATTATGGAAAGCTTCGGGAAAGAATATTCTGGAGCGTTTAACATGCAAAATAATATTAAGGATTTTGTTTCTTATACACCGTTTTTGGATAGTTTGGCTGGTGAAAGTTTGATTTTTACTAATACTTTTGGTAATGGACGACAATCTATCCACGGAATGAGTTCAATTTTAGCTGGAATCCCGAGTTTGACTGATGCTTTCACGAGTTCGCCTTATTCTAATCAGAAAATCCAGTCTATTGTTTCGGTTTGCAATGATTTGGGTTATGATACGAGTTTCTATCACGGTGCACCGAATGGTTCTATGGGTTTTCAGGGATTTGGAAATATCTTAGGCTTCAAACATTATTTTGGAAAAACCGAATATAATAAGGATGAAGATTTTGATGGGATTTGGGCAATTTGGGATGAACCGTTTTTTCAATATTTTGCAAAGAATATTGGGAAGCAACAACCATTTATGTCAACTTTGTTTTCAGCATCTTCTCACGACCCATTCAAGATTCCAGAGAAATATAATGGGAAATTTAAAAAAGGAACATTGCAGATTCACGAACCGATTCAGTATACAGATTATGCTCTGAAAAAATTCTTTGAGACAGCGAGTAGGCAATCTTGGTATCAGAACACAATTTTTGTGATAACGGCTGACCATACCAACCAAATCAATTATCCCGAATATCAAAAAGCGATGAACCGATTTGCGATTCCGTTATTGTTTTTCTCTCCCAATCCAAAATATAACTTAAAAGGTGTTGATGATAGATTCGCCCAACAGATTGACATTTATCCAACTTTGGCAGATTTACTTGGATATAATAAAAAGATTAGAAGTTGGGGTAGAAGTTTGTTATCTGATAAGAATGAAAATTATATGATTGTTAATTCCGATGCAATTAATGAGCAAATGATTATCGGGAATTATATTTATATATTTAATGGAAAAGAAGTGACGGGAATCTATGACAAATCGGATTTAGCGTTATCCAAAAATATTTTGAGTAAAAACTTAAATCCTGAACAAAAGTTGGGAATCGAAAAAACAAAAGCTTGGTATCAGGATTATATGGATAGAGTCATCAATAGAAAACTTAGATAGAAGCGTTGTTTAAGTTTTGAAAATTCTGTTAGTTGGCTTTATTTATGCTTTGGATAGCAAATAATTCTTGTTTGTTTAAAATAAATTTATATTTTTAACAATGTTAATTTAACGTTAACGATGCAAGCTTATCAAACAACAAACAAATTAAAATAAAAGACAATGAAAAAGTTATTATTATCATTTGCCTTATCATTCATCGGGGTTCTTTCATTCGCTCAAATCGAGGGAAAATGGAAAACGATTGACGACGAAACTGGAAAGCCAAAATCCATCGTAGAAATTTCTAAAGATTCTAAAGGAAAATATGTTGGTAAAATTGTTCAGTTATTAATAAAACCAGAAAATAATAACTGTGTGAAATGTAAAGATGACAGAAAGAACAAACCTCTTATAGGATTAGAAATCATTAGAGGACTTTCAAAAGACGGTAACGAGTTTTCTGGAGGAACAATCACGAATCCAAAAGACGGGAAATCTTATAAAACCGAAATCGTAAGAGAAGGTGATGAGTTGAAAGTAAAAGCTCTGATTCTAGGAATTGCGGTTAAAACACAGACTTGGCACAAAGTTGACTAAACGAAAATTATGATAAATAGCAGGCTTCCTTTTGGAAGCCTTTTTTTATTATTAGCATAACAAAAAAATTAATACTTTTGTATTTCGAAATTTTAAAAAGAACATTTTCATAATCAATTATTGTCAAATGAAAGAACATACATTTCGTGAAGTAATTGCTCAAGCTATGAGCGAAGAAATGCGTAAAGACGAATCCATTTTTCTTGTAGGAGAAGAAGTTGCAGAATATAACGGGGCTTACAAAGCTTCAAAAGGGATGTTAGATGAGTTTGGTGCAAAAAGAATCATCGATGCACCAATTGCAGAGCTTGGTTTTACAGGTATTTCTGTAGGAGCTGCAATGAATGGGAATCGTCCAATCGTAGAATATATGACTTTCAACTTCTCGATGGTTGCTATTGATCAGATTATCAACAACGCTGCGAAGATCTATCAGATGAGTGGAGGACAATGGAATTGCCCAATCGTTTTCCGTGGTCCAACAGGATCTGCAGGTCAGTTGGGAGCAACACACTCTCAAGCTTTCGAAAGCTGGTATGCGAACTGCCCAGGTCTTAAAGTGATTGTTCCTTCCAATCCTTACGATGCGAAAGGACTTTTGAAGTCCGCGATTCAAGATAACGATCCAGTGATTTTTATGGAGTCTGAGCAAATGTATGGTGATAAAATGGAAATCCCTGAGGAAGAGTATTATATCCCAATCGGAAAAGCAGATATCAAGAAAGAAGGAAAAGATGTAACATTGGTTTCTTTCGGTAAGATTATGAAAGTAGCTTTGCAGACTGCGGAAGATTTGGAAAAAGAAGGTATTTCTGTAGAAGTTATCGATCTTAGAACCATTCGTCCTTTGGATTATGATACAATTCTTGAGTCAGTAAAGAAAACTAACAGATTAGTGATCTTAGAAGAATCTTGGCCATTTGCAAGTATCTCAACAGAGATCACTTATATGGTTCAGCAGAAAGCATTCGACTATTTGGATGCACCAATCAAGAGAATCACTACGCCGGATGCATCAGCGCCTTATTCAGCACCATTGTTTGCAGAGTGGTTCCCGAAAGTGGACAAAGTGAAAGAAGAAATCAAAAATGCATTGTACATCAAAGCATAAGATATAGTAAGACTCCCGGATTTATTCGGGAGTTTTTTTTAAGAGCTTAATCCCGCTTTCCGTTGCAATCTTTTGCTTTTTCATAGGTGAAAAAAAAGCAAAAGGATTTCCACTACAATCGGGGCTATGGGTTTTGCTTTACAATTAACACTCCATCTAAAATACAAGTTTGTCATTCCGTAGGAATCTCCGCGATTCAGATTCCTACGGAATGGCAAATTTACTTTTTAATTTTGTCTTTGCTTAGCGCAAGCGCCTTTGCGAATCTTAAAGATATTTTCAATAATGTCAAAAAAGTCTTAGCTGGCTTTGAGTTAAAAATATGTAGATGAAAAAAAATCTTGATAATTTTAAAAATAACATTACAAAAATTTGTAGATTAATAAATTATTTATATTTTTGCACCTCAAAATGAGATGTAAATTATGTTAATAATACCAGTAAAAGACGGAGAGTCTATCGACAGAGCTTTAAAAAAGTACAAAAGAAAATTTGATAAAACTAGAGTTGTAAGAGAACTTAGATCTAGACAACAATTTATTAAGCCTTCTGTAACTTTGAGACAGTCTAAACTTAAAGCAGCTCACAAGCAAAGAAACTTGAGTAAAGAAGAACAAGCTTAAGTTCTTTTTTAACAAAACATAATAAAAATCACTTCCGAATTTCTATATTTGGAAGTGATTTTGCATTTATAGACCTATGATAGAAAGATTTCTAGAATACATCGAGATAGAAAAACGATATTCTCCTCACACACTTACCAATTACAGGAAAGATCTCTCGGATTTTTCATCCTTTGTCTTGAAGACCGAAGCTTCGGAAGATATTGTCCGTGTACATAAAAAAGTAATTAAAAACTTTATTGTGGATTTGAGTAATTCTGGCTTGAGTAAAAGGAGCATTAATCGTAAATTATCATCGCTTCGTAGTTTTTATGTTTTTATGCTTAGGCTAGAAGAGATAAAGGTTTCGCCAATGGAAACGATAGATTCGCTTAAGTTCTATGCGGAAAAACGAATTCCGTTCTCTGTAGAAGAAATGGATATAATGAAAACGGAAATAGAGGAGAAGGGACAAATGACGCTTTTGGAAAAGTTAATTATAGAGACTTTATATCAAACCGGAATCAGAAAAGCAGAACTTTGTGATCTTTTGCTTGAAAATGTTGACTTTTCAAAGAAAGAGATGTTGGTCATTGGTAAAGGGAATAAAGCTAGAGTGATTCCTATTTCCGATGAATTGCTGTCGGATTATCAAACATATCTTAATATCAGATTAGCAGATACAGAAAATCAGCATTATTTTTTCGTTAATAAAAAGGGAAAAAAACTGGGTGAAAAGTTTGTTTATTTGGTCGTTAATAAGTACTTTAGTAATGTGACTTCCAAACAAAAACGGAGTCCTCATATCCTGAGACATACTTTTGCAACACACGTTTTAAATGAGGGTGCGGAAATATCGAAAGTTCAGAAAATATTAGGACACGCTAGTTTGGCGAGTACGCAGGTTTATACGAATGCTAATATAGAGAAACTGAAAGAAGTTTATAAAAATGCACATCCGAGAGAAACTAATAAATAAAATAATATGAAGTGAAAATTTACATTTTTATTGTTTAACCATTTAAAACAGACGTTATGAAAATTACAATTCAGACAGTAGGTGTGACACCACACGAACCATTAAAAGAAAGAATTGAAAAAAAATTGAGTAAACTTGAAACATTTTATGATAAAATAGTAGAGTCGGTAGTTTACCTTAAAGTTGAAAATATATCAGAAAAAGAAAATAAAACAACCGAGTTAGTCGTTAAGATTCCAGGCAATGATATCGTAGTAAAGAAGACTTGTGCTACTTTTGAAGAAAGTTTAGACGAATCTGTAGAAACAGCTAAAAAACTGCTAATCAAGAAAAAAGAATTAGCTTAGAAAAAAAATACGTTTTTTTATAAAAAAACACTTGTAGGTTTCAAAAAAGAGTTTCATATTTGCACTCGCAAAACGGAAACAACCGCGACGCAGAAGTATGATCTTTAATTTGAAACCTATTTTTTTGTTTAAACTAAATGTTTAGATTTAAATAAAAAAAACAAAAAAAATATTTGTAAGTTTTAAAAAAAAGTTTCATATTTGCACTCGCAAAAAGGAAGTGACCTAAACGCAAGATTAACGATCTTTATATTAAAAAATAAATGCCTCCATAGCTCAGTTGGCCAGAGCACGTGATTTGTAATCTCGGGGTCGTGGGTTCGAATCCCTCTGGAGGCTCAAAAAATACTGGGGAGATACCAGAGCGGTCAAATGGGGCTGACTGTAACTCAGCTGCTTCGGCTACGTAGGTTCGAATCCTGCTCTCCCCACATTTTTTTTATTTGCAAAGTCAAAAAATATTTTTATCTTTGCAAACACAAAACCAACCTTTTTTGGTAACAAAAATGCGAAAGTAGCTCAGTTGGTAGAGCGTCAGCCTTCCAAGCTGAATGTCGCGGGTTCGACCCCCGTCTTTCGCTCAAGAAATCACAAACCTTACGGGATGTGATTTTTTTTTACGCCGACTTAGCTCAGGGGTAGAGTGCTTCCTTGGTAAGGAAGAGGTCACGGGTTCAAATCCCGTAGTTGGCTCTAAAAGTACTGGAAGTGTTCAGGACTTTTTTAGAATCATTTTTATATTATTTTAGTGTAAATTTGCATTCTGATTCGGAAGTGGAATACATGAATTTTTTTAAGTCGTTTTAACTTGAAAATCATATTATTATTTTTTATACAAAATAATTTTTGATATTTAAAAATTCATTATATTTGCAGACCGAAAAAAACAATATTAAATAAATTAAATATTAAAATCATGGCAAAGGAAACGTTTAATCGTAACAAACCCCACTTGAACATTGGTACTATTGGTCACGTTGACCATGGTAAAACTACTCTTACAGCTGCTATTTCTGCTGTATTAGCTAGCAAAGGTCTTGCTGAGAAAAAAGACTTCTCTGCAATTGACTCTGCTCCTGAAGAAAAAGAAAGAGGTATTACTATCAATACTGCTCACATCGAATACGAAACTGAAAAAAGACACTATGCTCACGTTGACTGTCCAGGTCACGCGGATTACGTAAAGAACATGGTAACTGGTGCTGCTCAAATGGACGGAGCTATTGTAGTATGTGCTGCAACTGACGGTCCAATGCCTCAGACTAGAGAACACATCTTGCTTTGCCGTCAGGTAAACGTACCTAGAATTGTTGTTTTCATGAACAAAGTTGACATGGTGGATGATCCAGAATTGTTAGAGCTTG
>CAUSBY010000030.1:0-36154 GCA_963530025.1 uncultured Weeksellaceae bacterium | reverse complement strand
ACCCCAACCCCAAGGTGAGTAGAATGAGCTTCCCCATCCCCAACCGAAGCCCATGCCCCAGCCAAAAGAATTGAAACCACTGTTCCATCCCCAACCGTAGTTAGGATAACCCCAGCCTCCCCAGCCGAAACCTCCCATTCCGCCCCAACCCCAATTGTTAAAACTGGTGTAGTTGGTTTCGGATCCGGTGAAAGTTCCCCAATCAGAATCACTGCTTAAGCTATATCTGTTTTGTTGGTCTTGGATATTTTGCTGATTGTTGTCGTAGATACTTGGATAGGTATCTTGGTAGTTATAATAATCATCAACTTGATTACCATAATTGCCGGAATATGAGCCCGCAGGAAGAGAATCTTTGTTCGGGTCATAATATACACCATCAGTTTCTGAGTAACCTCCCGTATAAATAACACAAGAAGTCAAAAGAAAACTGCTGGAAATCAATATCAAACCTTTTGATTTGATGAAATTGAATAAGCCTGTATTGTTGATATTTTTCATTTTATGAGAAGTATTAAGTTTCCTATATTTGCATTTCTTAAACGAAACCAAATTTTATACCATTTAAATTCTATTAAATACGTGTAAAATTAGGCTTTTTATTTAGATTAAGAAAAGTTAAAAAAGTTAAAATCATATCAAAAAAATTTATGGCAAAATTAACATCAAGAGCCGAAGATTATAGCAAATGGTATAATGAATTGGTTGTTAAAGCAGATTTAGCAGAGAATTCTAGTGTTAGAGGATGTATGGTGATCAAACCTTATGGTTATGCAATTTGGGAAAAAATGCGTGACGAAATGGATAAGAAGTTCAAAGAAACTGGACACCAAAACGCTTATTTCCCTCTTTTTGTACCCAAAAGCTTGTTTGAAGCAGAAGAAAAAAATGCCGAAGGTTTTGCCAAAGAATGTGCTGTAGTTACTCATTATAGATTAAAAACTGATCCAAACAATCCAAGTAAATTAATTGTAGACCCAGATGCGAAATTGGAAGAAGAATTGGTAGTTCGACCTACTTCCGAAGCAATTATCTGGAATACTTATAAAAATTGGATTCAGTCTTATAGAGATTTACCTATTTTAATCAACCAATGGGCAAATGTTGTAAGATGGGAAATGAGAACAAGATTGTTCCTTAGAACTGCAGAATTCCTTTGGCAAGAAGGTCACACAGCTCACGCTACAAAAGATGAAGCTGTAGAAGAAACTGAGAAAATGATTGAAGTTTATGCAAAATTTGCAGAAGATTTTATGGCGATGCCAGTTATCAGAGGAATCAAATCGCCTTCAGAAAGATTTGCGGGAGCAGACGAAACTTATTGTATCGAAGCAATGATGCAAGACGGAAAAGCCTTGCAAGCAGGAACTTCGCATTTCTTAGGACAAAACTTCCCTAAAGCTTTTGATGTGAAATTCACTAGCAAAGAAGGTAAGCAAGAATATCCTTGGGCAACTTCTTGGGGAACATCTACAAGATTGATGGGAGCTTTGATTATGACGCATTCCGATGATTTAGGTTTGGTTTTACCTCCAACTTTGGCACCGATTCAGGTTGTGATTGTTCCGATTTTCAAAGGTGAAGAACAATTGGCTCAAATCAGCGATGTTGCTTTGGATATTCAGGCTAAATTGAAAGCAAAAGGGATTTCGGTTAAATTTGATGATGATACTCAAAACAAACCAGGTTGGAAATTTGCTGAATACGAATTGAAAGGTGTTCCGTTGAGAATTGCAATGGGTCCAAGAGATTTGGAAAACAAAACTGTTGAATTAGCAAGAAGAGATAATTTGACGAAAGAATCTGTTTCAATTGATGGATTAGAAAATTATATCGAAGAATTGCTTCAAACAATCCAAAAAGATATTTATAACAAAGCTTTAACTTACAGAGAAGAAAATATTACAAAAGTTGATTCTTATGAAGAGTTCAAAAAAGTTTTGGAAGAAAAAGGTGGTTTTATCTTAGCACATTGGGATGGAACGGCAGAAGAGGAAGAGCAAATCAAACAGGAAACAAAGGCTACAATCAGATGTATTCCTTTGAATAATGATTTGGAAGATGGTGTTTCATTGATATCAGGAAAACCATCGAAGCAAAGAGTGGTTTTTGCAAAAGCGTATTAGGCTTTAGCTTTAATAATATTATAAATCCGGAGATATTCTTCGGATTTTTTTGTTTCCATTAATAATATTTATCTAAAATAATTATAGAAAGTTAAATATCATTCTGTTAAAGTTTTATTAAAATTATTAATAATGAAAAGATGTGGATTAATATTTGGTAATATTACAAACATCAATCACAAAAAATAAACTATTATGTCAATCAACTTAATCGACCTTATCAAAGGTCAATTGGGACCAGAAACGGTTTCCCAAACAGCGACTCAACTTGGAGAAAGCGAGTCTGGAATTTCAAAAGCGATTTCTGCTTTATTGCCTGCTGTTATTGGAGGTTTTGCTAATAACAATACACAATCAGAACTTTTCAGCACAGTAAAAGAAGCGGCTTCTTCTGGAGTTTTGTCAAGCCTTTTAGGAAATCTGAATGGAGGTGATTCTATTATCTCAAAAATCTTGAGTTTGATTTTCGGAGATGGCGATAAACTGGCTGCGATTACGAATTCGGTATCTTCTTTTGCAGGAATTAAAAATGAATCCACAAACTCTTTGTTAAATCTTGTAACTGGAGCGACTGCTGGAACTTTAGGGAAATATGCTACAGATAATAATCTGGATGTTTCATCTTTCGGAAACTTGTTGGGTGAGCAAAAAGGGATTTTATCTTCAATATTACCAGCAGGATTTAGTTTTGCATCTTTAGGTTTAGGCAATTGGTTTGGAACAGCAGATGCGGAAGCTATAAATGTAGTTCCTGAACCTCTACAGACACCAATTGTTGATGTAAATCCTGTAACGCCTATCACGGAAGAGCCGGTTGTAACAGAAACTCCAAAAATTGATGTGACAAGAAGTGGAACAACTCACGAGATTGTTTCTCATAATGATTCTGGAGGAAGTATCTGGAAATGGTTGTTGCCATTATTATTGTTATTGCTTTTAGGATGGTTTTTCTGGAAACAATGCAATAAAAAAGCAGAACCAGCGCCTGTTGCAACAACAGATTCTACAACAGTAATCGTAGATTCTACCAATACCGCAGGTAATACAGTTGCGGTTACCAAGGAAACCACAGTAGTTACTTTGCCAAGTGGAAAAACTTTGCAAGCTTACAAAGGTGGAATAGAAGACCAAATTGTTACTTTCCTTAAATCTGATGACTACAAGAATGCAACAGAAGCACAATTGAAAGATAAATGGTTCAATTTTGATAATCTTAATTTTGAATTTGGAAAAGCAGTTTTGACACCAGAATCTCAAGTTCAGTTAGATAATCTTAAATTAATTCTTGCTGAGTTTCCAGATGCTAAAATCAAAGTAGGAGCTTATACGGACAAAAAAGGTGATGAAGCTGTGAATTTGAAATTGTCAGGTGAAAGAGCTAATGTTGTTAAATCTGCAGTCAATTCTTCACAAATTATAGAAGCAAATGGTTATGGTTCTAAATTTGCTAAAGTTCCAACAGAAGCAACCGATAAAGAAAGAGAATCTGACAGAAAAACAGCTGTAAGATTTACAAAGTAAAAATTATAATTTCGAATTAATATAAACTGCCAAATCTTGGCAGTTTTTTTATTGTCTTATTGTGAGTTAAGAAAACTATTATTAAATTTGTTAGTCTAATCTAACAATGAAACTTATTTGAATAATTCTGATATCAATAAAGGCTGGAGAAAAGATAAAAGTTCAAATTCTCTTCACGAAGTTTTCTCTAGTATCAATGTTCCGGAAAATGCAAGTTCTTGGAAAAAATTTATGGCTTATGTTGGGCCTGGATTGCTTGTTGCAGTTGGTTATATGGACCCGGGAAACTGGGCGACAGATATTGCTGGTGGAGCGCAATTTGGATATACATTACTTTCTGTAATTTTAATTTCGAATTTATTTGCGATTGTTTTGCAACATTTGTCCGTAAAATTGGGCGTTGTGGCAGAGCGAGACTTGGCGCAGGCTTGTAAAGACCATTTTCATCCGAGTGTCAATTTTGTTCTTTGGATTTTTTGTGAGATTGCGATTGCTGCCTGTGATTTGGCTGAAGTTATTGGTTCTGCGATTGCGCTTAATCTATTATTTGGTATTCCATTAAGTGTTGGTGTTGTAATTACGGTTATAGATGTTTTCCTGATTTTATTCTTACAATCTAGAGGTTTTAGATATATCGAAAGTATTGTGGGAGGATTGATATTTGTGATTTTTGCATCTTTCTTTTATGAAATTATTCTAAGTAAACCAGATATATTCCCACTATTAGAAGGATTGATTCCAAAGAAAGAAATCATTACAAATCCATCAATGCTTTATATTGCAATTGGAATTTTGGGTGCGACGGTAATGCCTCATAATCTTTATTTACATAGTAGTATTGTTCAAACCAGAAATTATCCTAGAACAACTGAAGGCAAAAAAGAAGCTTTGAAGTTTGCAAGTTGGGATAGCAGTCTGTCTCTAATGTTGGCATTTTTCATCAATGCTGCGATTTTGATTATTTCTGCAGCAACCTTTCATACTTCTGGAAACAAAGATGTTGCTGATATCAACGATGCTTATATGCTGTTAACTCCACTTTTAGGAACTACTTTAGCGAGTATTTTCTTTGGAATTGCATTATTGGCTTCAGGACAGAATTCTACTTTAACAGGAACTTTAGCAGGTCAAATCGTAATGGAAGGTTTCTTGAATATCAGACTGAAACCTTGGGTTCGACGTTTGATAACTAGATTAATTGCAATCATCCCGGCTTTGATTATTTCGATTCTTTATGGAGAAAAAGGTACTGCGGAGTTGTTGGTTTTCAGTCAGGTAATTCTTTCTATGCAATTGAGTTTTGCAGTTGTTCCACTTGTGATGTTCACTGGAAGCAAGGCAAAAATGGGAGATTTTGCGAATAAAATGTGGCTCAAAGTTTTAGCTTGGGCAATCAGCGGAATTATTATCATTCTGAATCTCTATCTTCTGAAAGAAACGCTTTTTCCTTAATCTAAAATATTTAAAATAAAAAAACCGGAACTTTTAAAATTCCGGTTTTTTTGTATTTAGAAATTAAGATTATCCTAATTTTTTAGAATCAGCAACAAATTGGGCTAATCCAGAATCTGTCAAAGGATGTTTCAATAAATTAAGAATCGATGGAAGAGGAGAAGTGATTACATCCGCTCCAATCTTAGCACAATTAATAATGTGCATAGGACTTCTTATAGATGCCGCAAGAATTTCAGTTTCAAAGAAATAATTATCGAAAATCAAACGAATTTCTTCAATCAAATTAAGACCATCTACAGAAATATCATCTAGTCTTCCTAAGAATGGAGAAACATAAGTTGCTCCTGCTTTTGCAGCTAACAAAGCTTGACCAGCAGAAAAAATCAAAGTACAGTTTGTTTTTATACCTTTATCAGAAAAATATTTCAAAGCTTTGATTCCGTCTTTGATCATTGGGATTTTTACAACGATTCTCTCATGCAAAGCTGCCAATTCATCACCTTCTTTAATCATCTCTTCGTAAGTTGTGGAAAGAACTTCAGCAGAAACATCGCCGTCTGAGATATTGCAAATGTCAACATAATGTTTGTTGATTGCTTCTTTGCCGGAGATTCCTTCTTTTGCCATAAGAGAAGGATTGGTTGTAACGCCATCTAGAATTCCCAAATCCTGAGCTTCTCTGATCTGATCTAAATTGGCTGTGTCAATAAAAAATTTCATATGTAGAATTTTATAAAATTGTTTGTAAATATATCATTTTTAATTAGCATCGAAAAAATAAAAAAAGAAGCCCGAAGGCTTCTGTGGAATTTATTTCAGTGCTGTTTCTTTAGCTTTGAATTCGTTGTACTTAGCCGTGTTTTGTGTGGTTTGATACATTCCTTTTAGAAGGCTTACGACCTCTTTGTTGCTAGGGTTTTGCTCATAAAGCTTTTCCGCGTAAGGCAAAGCTTTTTGGAATCTTGCTCTTCTTTGTTCCAGAACTTTGTTTGCTTCATCAATTTTACCCGCTTTCTTCAAGTCTCTGTAAGAATTGATTGCAGCTTCATCTTCTCCGATGATAGCGAAAACCAAATTGTTAAGCGCGTCTGGGAATTTAGGGTCTATTTCTATCAACTTCTTGAAAGTAGATTCTGCTTCTGCTTGTTTGCTTGGGTCTTTGCTAAGCATTACACCAAGATTGTAAAGACTTTCTTTATCATTTGGATTTGCAGCGATTTTAGCTTTCAGATTGCTTACAAACTGATCTGTTTTTCCGGATTTGAAGTAAGAATTGCTTTGAACCTGAGCTAAGCTTTTGTTGGAAGGGAATTTCTTCAAACCTTCTGTAGATAAAGCAGCAGCTTCATCATATTTTTGTTGTTCAAATAATAATGATGCCGTTACATCATAAAGTTCTTCCTGCTTGCTAGGTGTAGTTTCTGTTTTGAAATCTGTGTAGCCTGCGCCATCTGGCGTTTTTTTGTAAAGATCAAAAGCTGCCTTATCAAGAGTTTCTTTTTCACCAGCCTTATTTTTTGCAGTATAGATAGTTTCTACACCTGTATAGCCTGATTTTATAAGAGATTGAAGTATTTCTACTGATTGTGCCTTTTTATCTGTTGTTTGTGCATAAGCTACACCTGCGTAATACAATAGATTTTTGTTGTCTTCACCAGCTGCTTTGAAAAGATAATAGGTTTCAGCAAATTTTTCTCCTGCAACATCAAATTTTTTCTCATTATAACTTGTCGTTGCGGTTTGGTTTGCTTTTCTCAAAAGAGGGTCAATAGCTTGTCTTAGTTTATCTCCCAAAGCTGGTGAATATTTATCTTGTTTCAAAGATAATCCAGCACCGAATTTATCTGAAGCTTCTTTTCCAACAAAATAAACTTTATTTTTTTCAGCATCTTTTCCTGTAAAGATCGCTTCTTTTCCAAGCTCAGAAATTTTTGAAAGATATTCTGCTCCCTCAATATTTTTTCCAGATTTAATTAATGACAATCCTTTTGCATAATAATATTGCTCAAGAACAGATAGTTCTAATAGATATGTCTTATCTCCAAAAATACCTTCCGCTTTTGATATTTCTGAATTAGCCGTTGAAAGGTCACCTGAATCAACTGCTTTTACAGCATTAGCGATTTCTTTTTTCTGTGCAGAAACTAATGCTACAGATAGAATTGCTAAACTTAAAACTAATTTTTTCATATTAAACTTTTAAAATTTTTATTCGTTATCAGAAGTTTCTTCAGTGTTTTCATTTTCAGAATTATCCTGAGTTTCTTCCGTTTGAGATTGATTTACTATTGTTTCAGAACTATTGTCATCATTTTCAAGACCTTCTTCGTTTTCATCTTCCACATCTCTGTCCATTTCAACTTTTGCGATAGCTGCGATTTCGTCCTTAGTTTTAAGGTTAATTACTTTCACACCCTGAGTATTTCTACCCATTACACGCATCTCGTTCATATTCATTCTGATGGCGACTCCGGATTTGTTGATAATCATTAATCCATCTTCATCTGTCACACTTTGAATAGCTATTAGATTTCCTGTTTTTTCCGTAATGTTAAGCGTGATTACACCTTTTCCTCCACGATTGGTTACACGATAATCTTCAACTGCTGTTCTCTTACCATAACCTCTTTCTGAAACTACCAAAACGGTATCATTTTCCAAGTCATTTACAACAATCATTCCGATTACTTCATCGTTATCCTCAAGGGAAATACCTCTTACCCCAATTGAGCTTCTACCAACAGCTCTTGCTTTTTCTTCTGGGAAGCGGATACATTTTCCGTTTTTGGTAGCAATCATAATCTCAGAATTTCCATCTGTCAATCTTGCACCTAATAATGCATCATTATCACGAATCTCAATAGCATTCACACCATTGGTTCTAGGTCTTGAATAAGCTTCCAAAGATGTTTTCTTGATGGTTCCGTTCTTGGTGATCATCACAACATTCATTTGGTTGATATATTCTTGATTTTTCAAATCTTTTGTTCTGATGTAAGCTTTGATCTTATCATCAGGCTCGATGTTAATCAAATTCTGAACAGCTCTTCCTTTTGCAGTTTTAGAACCTTCCGGAACTTCAAATACTCTTAGCCAGAAACATTTTCCTTTTTCTGTGAAGAATAATAGATATTCGTGGTTGGTTGCAGTTACAATGTATTCTAAGAAATCCTCATCTCTTGTAGTTGCAGCTCTGTTTCCAACACCACCTCTAGATTGTACTTTATATTCGGAAAGAAGTGTTCTTTTAATATATCCAGCATGAGAAATCGTCAAAACAACTTTTTCGTCAGGAATGATATCTTCGATAGAGAATTCTCCACCAGAATAATCGATTTCCGAACGTCTTTCGTCGCCATATTTTTCTTTAATTTCAAGAAGTTCATCTTTGATGATTTGATAACGTCTTGGCTCATTAGAAAGAATATCTTCTAAATCTTTAATCAATGCCATTATTTCTTCATACTCAGCACGGATTTTGTCCAATTCCATTCCCGTAAGACGAGCCAGACGAAGATCTAGAATTGCTTGAGCTTGGATTTCAGAAAGTTCAAATTCAGAAATCAAGCCTTCTTTCGCCGCTGCCGGATTTGCACTGTGACGAATGATTGCAATCGCTCTATCCAATGAATCCTGAGTTCCTATAACCTTCATAAACCCTTCAAGAATATGAGCTCTTTCTTGGGCTTTTCTAAGTTCGTATTCGGTTCTTCTTACGATTACTTCATGACGGTGATCAACGAAATGTAGAATCAAATCTTTAACATTCAACTGTAAAGGCCTTCCTTTAACTAACGCAATGTTATTAACTGAAAATGACGTTTGTAAAGAAGTATATTTATATAAAAGATTCAATACAACATTTGGAATCGCATCGTTTTTCAATTCATAAACAATACGCAAACCGGTTCTGTCAGACTCATCACGGATTTCGTAGATTCCAGGAAGTTTGTCGTCTTTTACCAACTCTGCAGTTCTGGCAATCATTTCCGCTTTGTTCACTTGGTAAGGAACTTCTGTTACGATGATTGCATTTCTGTTTCCAATCTCTTCGAAACCAACTTTTGCTCTTAGAACGATACGTCCTCTTCCTGTGTGGAAAGCATCACGAACGCCATCGTAACCATAAATGATTCCTCCCGTTGGGAAATCTGGTGCAATGATGTGTTTCATCAACTCATCAATCGTGATCTCTTTATTATCGATATAGGCGCAAATGGCGTCAATACTTTCTGATAAATTGTGTGGCGCCATATTGGTAGCCATACCAACGGCAATTCCAGAAGTTCCATTTACTAATAAGTTTGGAACTCTGGTAGGGAGAACGGTAGGTTCTGTTAAACTGTCATCAAAGTTATTTTGAAAATCAACCGTATCTTTATCAAGGTCGGCAAGGATCTCATCAGAAATTTTCTTAAGTCTTGCTTCTGTATAACGCATTGCTGCAGGTGGATCGCCATCCATTGATCCAAAGTTACCTTGTCCGTCAACTTGTTCGTAACGCAAACTCCACGGTTGCGCCATTCTTACCATTGCATCGTAAACAGAACTGTCTCCGTGTGGGTGATATTTACCCAAAACGTCTCCAACAATTCTCGCAGATTTCAAATGTTTTCTGTTAGAAAATACATTGAGACCATACATACCGTAAAGAACACGTCTGTGAACGGGTTTCAAGCCGTCTCTTACATCTGGTAAAGCTCTTGATACAATTACCGACATCGAATAATCGATATAGGAGGTTCTCATTTCGTCAACAATGTTGATCGGTATTAACCTTTCTCCTTCCTTATGCATAAATATTTTTAATTTATTGTAAATCAGAAATCTACATTAGATTCTGACCCGTTGAGTTTTTCTGTTTTTTATAACGGGCTAATTTACAAAAAAAAACCGATTTTTGCAGTCTGAATTTATCAACATTAATCATAAAAAATTAAAAATATGAGCATTCTTAGTATTACATTCCATACTATCGAAGATAGGATTGAAGAGTGGGATATTTATGTAGAAAACGATCTTCATCAGATGGTTGAAAATCTGATAGATGTAGAAAAATATATCCTGTCAGAAGTTCATTCGGATATGATAAATGAAGGTAAGAATACCAATCTTTTTCTATTATTTGATAATGATGAAATACGCGATCAGTTTATGGAAAGCGAATTGGTAAATCTTGAGGAGAGAATCGCGCAAAGATTTGGGCCAGAAGTAATGGTTTTTCCGACCTTCCTTAATCCTAAAAAAAAGAGATTCTAATGTCAGTCTAAGGTTATCGAAGACTTTTTTAATGTATAGGAATAATTTTTGGAGTTACTTTGTAGCTCCTTTATTTTTATAAATATGTTTGATAAGCAACAACGAAAACTGAAAAGATCTGCCAAATTAATTTCTGTTCTAAGCAAATATGGATTCAAGGATTTGATTTCAAGAATGGGAAAAAAGCCTGAAATAATTTCTGATGAGATTGTTTCTAAAGGAACGGTTTATGAAAGAATAAGATTGGTTTTGGAAGAGTTAGGACCAACTTTTGTGAAATTGGGTCAAACTTTCAGTAATCGTGAAGATTTGTTGCCTGCAGAGTTGATTCAAGAGTTGCAGAAACTTCAGGATAGAGTGGAAGTTGTCGATATGAATGTTGAGGAAATTCTTGAAAATGAATTCAATATTTCTATCAAAGAACATTTTTCGGAGATTGTTGCAAAACCTTTAGCAACGGCTTCTATTGCACAAGTTTATAAAGCGACTTTGGTTTCTGGCGAAGAAGTCATTCTTAAAATCAAAAAACCTGATGTTTTATCGGTCATTGAAGATGACTTGTTGCTTATTAAAGATTTAATAAAATTAATTTCAACTTATTCAGAAATTGCTTCGAAATTAAATCTGAAACAAGCAATTGCAACTTTCGAAAAGTCTTTGCTTGAAGAGGTTTCGTTGGTCAATGAAAGGAATAATATCAAACAATTTTCTCTCAATTTCAAGAATAATAAAGAGACTTATGTTCCGATTGTTTATGATGAATTTTCTAATAACAATATTCTCTGTATGGAGTTTATTGATGGAATAAAAGTCACAGACAAAGCTGAACTTTTAAATTATAATATCGATCCCATTAAAATTTCGGAAGTTGGATTAAGGCTTTTCGTTTCTCAGATTTTGGATTACGGATTTTTTCACGCCGATCCACACGCCGGAAATATCTTGGTTAAAAAAGATGGGAGAGTGGTCTTTATAGATTTTGGCGCGGTTGGAAAAATTCAGCCAAATGATAAGGATATTCTTGAAAGTCTGATTGTTGCTTTCGTTGCCAAAAATTCTAATAAGATTGTTCGTTATCTCAAGAAAATGGCGGTCAGTTATGAGATTCCGGATGAAAGAAGATTTGAAAGCGATGTAGAAGAGGTTTTGAATTTTGTTCACAGTACTTCTCTTAAAGAAATTGATCCACACATCATCATTAATAAAATGAAAGATGTTTTAAAAGATAATAGGATCTATATGCCGGATTACTTTTATCTTTTATTCAAAGGAATCGGCCTGATAGAAGGTGTTGGAAGAAGTATTAATCCTGATCTTGATATTGTGAAAAGTCTCCGTCCGTACACAAAGAAAATACTGACGAGAAAAATCAGTCCAAAGAAACTTTTCAAGAACGGAATGGACAAAATGATCAATTTCACAGAAAATGTGGATGAAATTCCTAAAGAATTACGTTCGGTATTACAGAAATTGGATGATAATAAATTTACTATTTCCAGTGAAATCAAAAATATTGAAAAGACCAATAACCTAGTAAAATCAAGTATTACTAATCTAATATTGGCAATGATTCTAGGTGCGAATATCATTGCAACTGCCATTGTTTTTGTTTCAGAATCGGGACCTAGAATTGGAGAAATGTCTTTGGTAGCGGTTTTAGGATTTGTGTTTTCAATTTTCTTGGTTGTTATTCTTTTGTTGAGAATTACGAGGAAATAATATTTAAACACTTTAAAGTTACTTAAGAACAATTAAGTTTTGAAAATCAAAGATTTTCAGCTCAAGTGAACTTATTTTAATTATAGTTCTTGTTTAATCTAAAGTGACTTAAGTGTTTAAAAGTATACCAGTTTTCAATACATATTTATAATCCAAATAAATACATTAAATTTGCACCAAATTTTAGACGAAATACATTAATTAAAAGTGCTCAATACGGAGCGCAACACAAAACAATTTATGAGTGCACCTCAAGCAATTACAGAGCTGATTACTCTTGCAGACGGCAGAGAAATCACAATCGAAACAGGGAAACTAGCAAAACAAGCTGACGGATCTGTTGTAGTAAAAATGGGCGGAACGATGCTTTTAGCAACAGTTGTAGCCAACAAAGAAGCCAATCCTGGTGTAGACTTTTTACCTTTAACAGTTGATTACAGAGAAAAATTCTATGCAGGCGGTAAAATCCCTGGAAACTTTTTCAGAAGAGAGGCTCGTCCTTCAGACCAAGAAATCTTAACGATGCGTTTGGTAGACAGAGTTCTTAGACCTTTATTCCCTGAAGATTTCCACGCAGAAGTTCAGGTAATGATATCATTAATTTCTTATGACGGACAGTCGATTCCTGATGATTTAGCAGGTTTGGCAGCGTCTTCAGCGATTGCGATTACTGATATTCCTTTCAACGGACCAATGTCTGAAGTAAGAGTAGTAAGAATCGATGGTCAACTTTCTATCAATCCAAAATTCGAAGATCTTGCAAAATCTGACCTTGATATTATGGTTGGAGCAACTAAAGATTCTATCGTAATGGTGGAAGGTGAAATGAAAGAAATCACAGAGGCAGAAATGCTTGAAGCGATTACTTTTGCTCACGAAGAAATCAAAAAACAAGTAGAAGCTCAGGAAAGATTAGCTCAAAAAGTTGGTAAATCTTTCCCTAAAAGAGAATACAGCCACGAAAATCACGATGAAGCGATTCGTGAAAAAGTGTGGAAAGAAACTTATGATAAAGTTTACGAAGTAGCAAAAACACCTTCAAGCAAAGAAGAAAGAGGTGAAAAATTCAAAGCGGTACGTGATGAGTTTTTAGCTCAATATGTTGAAAATGCTGAAGAATTGGAAAGAGTAACACCTTTCGTAAAAGTATATTACCACGATGTGGAAAAAGAGGCGATGCGTCAGATGATTATCAATGATAAAATCAGACTTGATGGTCGTGATCCTGAAACGATTCGTCCAATTTGGTCTGAAATCGATTATTTACCGGGAGCTCACGGTTCTGCAATCTTTACAAGAGGAGAGACTCAGTCTTTAACGGCTGTAACGCTTGGTTCTGTAAAAGATGCGAATATGGTAGACAGCGTAATGGTAAATTATGACGAAAGATTCTTCTTACATTATAATTTCCCTCCGTTCTCTACAGGTGAAGCTCGTCCTTTGAGAGGAACTTCAAGAAGAGAAGTTGGTCACGGAAACTTAGCTCAAAGAGCTTTGGCAAATATGATTCCTGAAGAAAATCCTTATACAATCCGTATCGTTTCTGATATTTTGGAATCTAACGGTTCATCTTCTATGGCAACTGTTTGTGCAGGAACTTTAGCATTGATGGATGCAGGTGTTCAAATCAAGAAACCAGTTTCTGGTATTGCAATGGGATTGGTAACGGATGTTAAGTCAGGAAAATTCACGGTGCTTTCTGATATCTTAGGAGACGAAGATCACTTGGGTGATATGGACTTCAAAGTAACTGGAACTGCAGACGGAATCACTGCTTGTCAAATGGATATCAAAATCCAAGGTCTTTCTATGGATATTATGGAGAAAGCGCTTTTACAAGCTAAAGACGGAAGACTTCATATCTTAAACAAAATCACTGAAACGATTGCTGAACCAAGAGAAGATGTGAAACCTCACGCTCCTAAAATGGTAATGATGGAAATCTCTAAAGATTTCATCGGTGCTGTAATTGGGCCTGGTGGAAAAATCATTCAGCAGATGCAGAAAGATACAGATACTGTTATCGCAATTGAAGAAGTTGGCGAAATCGGAAGAATCGAGATTTCAGGTGTTAGCAGAGAGAAAATCAACGAGGCGATTGCGAAAATCAACGAGATTACTTTTGTACCTATTGTAGGTGAAGTTTACCAAGGTAAAGTTGTGAAAGTAATGGATTTCGGAGCTTTTGTAGCGATTGCTAAAGGTACTGAAGGATTACTTCATATCTCTGAAATCGAGTGGGCTAGACTTGATAAAGTTCCTTACAAAGAAGGTGATGAAGTTGAGGTGAAATTCATGGGTTATGATGACCGTAAGAAAATGAAACTCTCAAGAAAAGTTTTGTTGCCAAGACCACCAAGACCTGAGAAAAAAGAAGGTGAGCAAAGAGGTCCAAGACCAGAAGGTCAAAACAGACCTGAAAGACCTACGAGACCAGAAGGTGATAAACCTGCCGGAGATCAAAATCCTTCATCTGAAGCTTAAGAATTAGTTCTTTATATAATTAATTATCCCCTGAATTTTATCAGGGGATTTTTTGTGTAAATATTTTCGAGTTCTTCGAGAGCCTCAGGATGAGAATTAGCAAGAGCAAGAATATAATTTTAGTTTACAATACTATATCTCGATAAAAAAACATTACAAAATTTAGAAAAGTATTGTTATAGATGGATTTTATGAGAGAGGGCGATTGTTAGTACTGACTAATAATATTTAATTTTAATAGGGGACAATGTTTTTGAATTGATGAGAATATTAGCCTTGATCTTTAAATCTTTACTTTTAAAGAATCTATTATTCTGTGATAGGGTCAAAATCTGAAAAGAATGTTGCAGCATCCGAAGATTGATAAGCTTTCTTTTTCAGTAAAATCTCTTGGTTATTTCTAATCTTATAACTATAAACACTATCATTATAGAATTCTACTCTCGCAAAATTCTCTAATTTGTTATTTCTTAGATTAAAAAACAATGTTGTATTACTGCCAGAAAACATATATGAATTAATACAGTTTCTTTTAGAATTGTAATGGAGATTGGGATATTCTTGAGAATTTACAATTTCAATTAATTTTTGAAGTTTTGGATTGAATATAAATAATTTTTCTATCTCATTGGCACCACGTGCAGCCTGAGCAAATGAAATCTTTATATCATTATAACCGTCGTTGTTAACATCTTCATCCGTTGTTACATACAAATTGTTGCTTTCCTTTGTGAAATTTCCAGACTGGATTTTTAACCATTTATTAGATGATTTTCTGTATAAGTTAAAATAGACAATAGGTTTTTTATTTTTATTATTTTGTGTGATTTCGATTTTGTATTGATTAGCTTTTATAACGGTCTTTGAATCAGAAAAATATTCATTTTTTTGACCAAAATAAATGTTGAAAATTAAAAGAAAGAGTATTCTGTGCACAACTTGTTTTTAACAAATGTAGTGAAAACTTGGTTCAAAGGAATAATGGTCCAACCCGACGAAGCGCGCCCCGACCTGAATGGAGCTCAATTTTTGTGGCTGGAAAAGAGTTGAAAAAAAATAGCGGAAATAGGCGGCCAAAAAATTATTTAAAGTAAAAGATTTTACACTGCGTCTTCCTAAATGTAAAACGTAAAATTTTAAAATAATGAAAAAAGGAATTTTAGCAATCGCAGGTTTAGCCGCTATCGCAATCATCGCCAAAAAAGCGCAAAAAAGAAAAGCATTCGTAAGAGGAATCTTCGACGAGTATGACGTGAAAGAAAGAACACCGTTCGGATTTGCAGACAGAATCAGAACGATGAATGACGAGGAATACAACTCGCTGAAAGAAAAAGTGAGAGCGCAATTCGGAAGAGGATGCTGCAAACCAAGAACTGCAGAATAATTTTTAGAAAATTAAATTAAATTGTTAGAAAAACGGAAAGTGAGAGCTTTCCGTTTTTTTGTTGATGAAAAGTTTTGAAATCGTTAAATTTGCTTTGTGAAGGATTACTACTACTTTCTCGGAATTCCTCAAAATGCTTCTGCAGAAGACATCAAAAAAGCGTACAGGAAATTGTCTCTGAAATATCATCCAGATAAAAATGATAATGATGAGTTTTTTTCGGATAGATTCAAGGAAATTAAGGAAGCTTATGAAACATTGACTGATACTGATAGAAGACGACTTTATGACCAGAATCTTGACGGTCAAAAACGAAATGTAAAAAGTATTCTTCCTCCGAAAATTAAAAATTTTTCTGCAAGTAAAATTCGAGCAGTAAAAGGAGAAGAAATTACTATTTATTGGAATACGTATGATGCTGATTTGGTGAAAATAATCCCTTTCGGATTAGAAAAACCGAATGGTGAACGAACGATTAGAATCAAGGAATTTGATTCTCAAGGAAAATTTCAAATTCTACTTCACGCTACGAATACTGTTCTTCATAAAACAATCGTCCAAGGAATTACGATTACTGAATTAGCAGAATCCGAACTGAATTCTGAAGAAAAAGAATCATTAAATAATCCTTCTGAATCTTCCTCGAAACCGCAAAAAAAAGAAAACCAATCTAAAAGACTGGTTTCTGTTCTTATATTTTTAGCATTGGTTGCTATGATTATCTGGTTGATGTTTAGCTGATTTTCAATCTGCCTGGACATTTTTTACAACGTTTCCCTTTTTTGAATTTTTTGCAACATTTTTTCTTGTCGCAATACATCATTTCATCGTTTCTGTAAGCTGGAGCCAAAGGCGCAATCTTGAAAGCTATAACTGTTGGAATCATAGCTGCAAATATAAAGTAATTTAGACTAAATACAAATTGAAAATAAAAAAATCTTAATATTTTCAAAACCAAGGAATTAATTTAGATTTTTAAGTATTTATTTCAAATAAGACTTCATCACTTTTATCCAAAGCTGATAACCTTCGGGCTTCATATGTAGCATATCTTCTTTGAAAATGTCTGTTCTTACTTTTCCATTTTCATCATTCATCACTTTGGTGATGTCAATGTATTTTGCTCTTTTCTGAGTTTTAAGATAAGCTTCGATTCCTTCGTTTAATTCTTTCATCTGTGGCCAAAACTGTTCACGACTTGGAGAATATTTGATGGAAACATAAGCTACTGGAACTTTCGGATATTTAGCTCTGACTTTTCCAAAGAATGTTTTGAATCTTTCTAAAACTTCTGCTGAAGAAGGATTATCCGTAGCAATATCATTTTCTCCACAATAGATGACGATTTGTCTGGGATTGTAAGGTGTCAAAAGTTCTTCAGAATAATTATTTAGGTCTAATAATCTGGAACCTCCGAAGGCACGGTTGACGATATTTTTATTCGGAAAATAATCATTCACGTCTTTCCAATAAGTAAAAGATGAACTTCCTAAAAATAGAATTGGTTTCTTCGGAATTCCGTTGGTTTGGTCAAGTGTTTTGAACTCCTGAATCTCTTTCAAGTAAGGTTTCTCCTGAGCGAAGAATAGGAGAGAGTTGAACATCATTGCAAAGAAGAAAAGTCTTTTGAAAAGAATTTTATTGAATTTCATTTTTAATTTTTTTTGAAGTTTCAAGGTAAAAAAAATCAGCTGCTGAAGCAACTGATTTCAAGTTTTTAATATTTAATTATAATATTAATCCACGATAAATTTCGTGTTCAATTCTCCTGTTTTTAAAATATAAACACCTTTTGGAAGGTTTTTCAAAGTAATTGTATTCCCGTTTTGGAAAGGATTTTCAATTGTTTGTACATTTTGTCCAACAGTGTTATAGATAAACGCTTTTTTGAATTGTTTCAAATCCTTGTCGCCAGATACGTTGATCACATTTCCTTTTACAGGATTTGGAGCAATAGTAAGGTTTTTAGAGAAAGATGCATCATCTACCGCCATAACAGTTCCCCAAATTTGAGCAATATATTCAGGATGATCAATGTAAGGATTTCTGTTTCCTTGATAAGTGTAAACTGCATTATTTCTGTCAATCTCCTTCTGAGAAACTGGGTCTTGCTGATGCCATTTTAGAAGCATACTCAAGAATGGTTCTGCAAAAACTTTGTAGGTTGACCCATCATACATATCATACACAAAAGTGGTAATCAATGATTGATATCTTGTCGCAAAATATAGATAAATTCTTGCAACATCGCCTTTGAACTCATTGATTGGTTCGAAAACTGTTCCACTGTAACCAGATAAAGAACTTGATCCTAACTTTGAACCATTTTTAGATGTCCAGCTTGCTGTTCCTACTTCACCGTAAGGCCAGTTGCTTCTTTTTCCATTTACATAACCATCTGTAGGTAAAAGGTGATGATAATCATTGTGCATTGGCGTCTTATCATCGAAGGTAGATTTCGGAATCGTGTGCTCTCTGTTGTAACAAGAAGCTTCTCCGCTGTAATTACCACATTGGTTAGTAACAATGGTGTACTTGTAAGGGTCTGGACCTGTCGGGTTTTCAGAATAAATGTCTAATACAGAATTGTCGTTTTCATAATATTTGTCTCTGTCTGCAGATGCGAATACTGCCCAATTGTAACCTCTGTCCTGATGACCGCTGGTAATAATCTGGCTTAGTTTAGTTTTAAGAGCGGCTCCAGTAAGACCAGTTGTTCCGTCATAATAACCTGTCGGAATCTGGGCATTCATAATGCCGTAAAAACCAACGCATAATAAAAGAATAGATTTTTTCATTTCAAAAAATTAGGGGCGACAAATATATTAAATTAATCTAAAAATCAATGTTTTTAATTATTAACATTATAGTTATGATTCTTAATTAAATAAAAGGACTTTATTGTGTTATTCTAAAATCAAAGAATATAATTATAATAAAAAACAAAAAAGACAGAAAATATTTTCTGTCTTTATAATTATGAAATTCTTGTTAATTATTCTACAATGAATTTGGTGTTTAGTTCTCCAGTTTTCAGGATATAAATTCCTTTTGGAAGATTTTTCAAAGTAATCGTATTTCCATTTTGGAAAGGATTCTCAATTGTTTGAACGTTCTGTCCAACCATATTGTAAATAAACGCTTTTTTGAATTGTTTCAAATCCTTATCTCCAGTTACGTTAATTACATTTCCTTTGACAGGGTTTGGAGCAATGTTCAAGTTTTTAGAAAAAGAAGCATCATCCACAGCCATTGGAGCAGCTCCCCAAATTGTAGTTACCCATTCTGGGTGGTCGATGAAAGGGTTTCTGTTTTTTTGGTAAGTGTAAGCAGCATTGTTTCTCGCAATTTCTCTTTCAGAAACAGGATCTTGCTGATGCCATTGCAACATAAGATTCAATTCCCAAGTTGTCAATCCTTGATTCACATTGCTTGTGTTAAGCATGTTGCCACTAGAGAAGCTGGAAAGTCTTGTTTGATATCTTGTAACAAAATATAACATTACTCTTGCAACATCACCTTTGAACTCATTGATTGGTTCGAAAACAGTTCCAGAATAGCCGGAAGATGCATTAGGACCAACTTTTGATCCGTTTTTAGATGTCCAAGTTGGGCTATTCACTTTCCCATAAGGATAATTACTTCTCATTCCATTCACTTTCCCGTCTGTAGGTAGGATGTGCTGGATATCAGAAACCATTGGACTTGCCTCATTGAAAAGACTTTGTGGAATAGAGTGCTCTCTGTTGTAGCAATCGCCTTCAACCGAATAATTACCACATTTTTTCACACCATGCTGGTAATTGTAAGGGTCAGTTCCTGTTGGATTTTCTGAGTAGATGTCCAAAACCGAGCCGTCTTTTTCATAAAAATTGTCGGTGTCCGTTGTTGGATATCCTGTGTAAAGAGCATCATAGCTTTTTGTAACATAACCACTTGTGATGATTTCACCAAGTTTTGTCTTAAGTGCGAAGCCGGTCAATCCGCTTGCAGTACTGTAATACCCAGTTGGTTCTTGAGCACTCATCATGCCGAACATACCAACACAAAGAATAAGTAAATATTTTTTCATTTCAAAAAATTAAGGGCGCTAAAGGTATAAAATAATTTTTGTAAAAAAATGGAATTTTTTTCAACAATATAGTATTGTATATATTAATTTTCTAATGTTTATCTGTTAATAATTTAAAAAAAGAATGTTATAATTGCTAAAATAAAAAAGACAGAAATTTTATTCTGTCTTTTTAAAATTATATGTAATAAAAAATTATTCAACAATAAATTTGGTGTTTAATTCTCCCGTTTTCAAGATATAAACACCTTTTGGAAGATTATTAAGCGTGATTGTATTTCCATTCTTAAAAGGATTCTCAATAGTTTGAACATTTTGTCCAACCATATTATAAATGAATGCTTTTGTGAATTGTTTCAGATCTTTATCGCCAGTTATATTAATGGTATTTTCTTTTACAGGATTTGGAGCAATAGTTAGGTTTTTGGAAAAAGAAGCATCATCTACGGCTAATGGAGAAAGTCCCCAAATTTCTGCGATCCATTCCGGATGATCGATGAAAGGATTTCTGTTTCCCTGGAAAGTATAAGAAGCGTTATTTCTATCGATTTCTTTCTGAGAAACTGGATCTTGTTCACTCCATTTCAACATAAGATTAAGATACCATAATTGTAAACCTCTGTTTTTAGAACCATCTAATGGGCTCGATGCTGTTTGATATTGACTAAAAGATGTCAACTGATTTTCGTATCTCGTAACAAAATATAAAGCCATTCTTGCAAAATCTCCTTTGAACTCATTGATAGGTTCGAAAACAGAACCGCTGTAACCGGGCACTTTACTTGGTCCTACTTTAGTCCCGTTTTTGGATGTCCAAGTTGCTGTAGAAACTTCTCCATAAGGATAGTCTCCTCTTTTTGAGTTTGTGTAGCCATCTGTTGGAACAATGAAATGGATGTCGTGTGACATAGGAACTGCATCTATTCCTCCAAAATATGTTTTTGGCAAAGAATGTTCTCTATTGTAACAGCTCCCTTCCCCAGAATAATTACCACATTGATTTCCTCCAGCAGATACCTGTCCCCATTTGAATTCATAAGGGTCATTGCTTACGCCAGGCGTGTTGGCTGTTGGATTTTCAGAATACATATCGATGATGGTTCCGTCGTTTTCATAATACTTGTCGATGTCGGTTGTTTTGTATCCAAGCCATAATCCACCTGTACCACTTCCGTAACCCATGTCCTTTGCTCCAGCAGTTATGATTTCTGCAAGTTTGGTTTTTAGAGCATATCCTGTAAGTCCGGTTGCTGTGCTGTAATAATTGGCAGGTGCTTGAGCATTTGCAATATTTCCAATTGCAAAAAATAATAGAATAATTTTATTTTTCATTTCAAAGAAATTAAGACTGCAAAATTAATTTATATTTGATTTAAGTTATTAGTAATCAGTTATTTTTAAGTAAAATTTAAGTTGATATAAATCTATGTTAAATTGATTCTGATAGAAATTGATTTTAGTCTAAATGATTATATTGGAAAAATAAATTCATTAAAATAAAAAAGAGAACCAAATAATTTGATTCTCTTTATATTGTATATTCTTTGAAAGATTAGCCTTAATTCTCTGTAAGATATCTTTTATTCACCTTTGAAAATATCCATGAAATAGATAATCCGAAAAATAGAGCGACTCCTGAAACAATCACATAATTCAATATTTCTATTTTGATAGGAAAAGGCAAGGTTTCACTTGCTCGGAATAATCCTGTGTAGATTTGCATTATAGAAAGAGTAGAGCCTATTACAAGTCCGGCAATAACACCAAAAGCTACAATCAAAAGTCCTGTGAAAAAATAGATCATACGAAGGTTCTGTTTGTTAAAACCTAATGCAATCAATGATTTTGCTTGGTCTTTTTTGTCCAATTGTAAAATAGTGATTGCTCCAGCCAAATTAAAGGTCGTAATGAAAATAACCAAACCAAAAATCAGATAGATCATTAGTTTTTCTGTATTAATCATCTTCCAGAACGCTGCGTTTTCCTCAGATTTTGTATTGATGTTGATATTGTTTCCCAGTTCTTTAGATAAATTTAATTTAACAGCTTCGGCATTGTTGGGGGTTTTCAATTTGATGACGATTTGGTAGCAAGCAGATTTTGGAAGTCCAAGAAGTTGTTGTGCTAATTCTATCGGGGCGATGATGTAATTGTCAAGTTGGTCATTTCCTGGGAAAATTCCGCTCACGAAAATATCTTTTTTGTTAAAAATATCATTCTCCTGTTGGATGATTCCTTTTCCAGGTTTAGGCATTAGTATCGTTGCAAAATCCTGACTAGAGTTTACAGGAAGAGAAAGTCTGTTATCCAGACTATTTTCAATGATTACCTCATTACTGTATTTGAAATCGGGATATTTCCCATAATAGATATTTTCATTGATGGGATTCACGTTTGTATAAGCCGAGTCTACGCCTCTTAGATAGGCAATTTCTCCATTGTTTTTGTAACTGATATAAACTTTTTCTTCTATGATCTTTGAGAAATGAGCTATCTCAGAATTCTTCTTTAGCGTGTTTTGTATCTTGTTAATATCTGGTAATATTTTTCCAGATTTACTTTTGATGGTAAGGTCGGCATGTAGATTAGCAATCATGTTTTTATTCAGTTCTTCCAGACCAGAAAAAACTGAAATAATGATAAACATCGCAGCAACAGCCGCTACCATTGCAAAAGCTGCGAGCCAAGTAATGAAAGTTACTGCTGTACTTCCTTTTTTAGAAATAAGATATCGGGATGCTATGTAAAAAGCATTTTTCAAGATTGCAGCAGATTATAGAATTGGATTGTCACCTTCGCCTTTCAGTTCTCTTTCTATGCGTTCTACATCGTCAAGACTTGTGTCAATGTAAAAAGACAGCTGAGGAATGATACGAACCTGCTTTCCCATTTTTTGTCCAATATAATTGCGATAAAAGGCATTATTGGTATTGATCTCTTTCATGATTGGCTTTCTGTGTTCTGCCGGAAAAATACTCAGATATATTTTTGCGATACTTAGATCGGCCGTGACTTTTACATCAGAAACCGATACCAAAAAGCTTTGTTTGCTTTCTGATGCCTGTTTACGGAAGATTTCTGCCATGTCTTCCTGAATAATTTGCGCTACTTTTCTTTGTCTATTGCTTTCCATAAGTCTGCAAATTTAGTGTTTTTGTTTGGATTTTTCACTTTGTCTAATCACTTCATTAGGTTTTGGGCAACTAGATCCGTCCTCCGTTCCCAATCTTTTTTGCCCGACCTTTTCCAAAGCAAAAAAGGATTTCCACTCAGGCCGGGCTGCATATGATTCGATGTTTGAAAGGTGCGTTTTATTTCAAGAGCCAAATCAAAGCTTGCTTTAGTTCTCTTTTCCAATAATTTTCAGAATGTGTTCCATCTTCATCTATTTTCACAACGATATTTTTTTCTGGAACCGATTTTTTTAATAATGATTCGTTTACAGTTTCTATTTCTGGAACCATCGTTTCATCTTCGTTTTTTCCAGCTACAAAATAGAATTTGGAATTTTTAAGATCATTTTGATTTTTGTTCAGATAAACTTTCAAATCTTTAGAGACAAACCAAAAAGCCGGACTGAAGATTCCTGCTTTTCCAAACGTAGTTGGATATTTTACAGAACCATAAAGAGAAATTAATCCCCCCATAGAACTTCCTATAATAATTGTTTTGGAAGCTTGCTTCTGAGTTCGATACGTTCTATCAATATAAGGTTTCAATGTTTTTGTAAGAAATTCTAAGTAAAGATCGCCTTCACCCATGGTCTTATATTTCTTATTATTCCAAGGAGAATATTCTGCCAATCGGGTTTCTCCACCATTATCAATTCCCATGATGATTGCAGATTGTTTGGTTTCTGCGAAAATCTCGTCCATAGTTTCGTCAACGTTCCATTCTCCTGAAAAACTCGTAAACTCATCAAAGAGATTTTGCCCGTCCTGCATATAGATTACAGGATATCTTTTATTGGAAGTCTCATAATCCGGCGGGAGATAAATCCATATTTTCCTAGTTGTTTTTAGTTGAGGGATTTTAAAATTCTCACTTAAGATTTTGACATTAGAATTTGCTGTGTGTTTCTTTTCGGTTGGTTTTGCCCAATTTTGAATTTTTAACTCAACAATTTTTTGAAGATCGAAGATCTCTAGAATTCTGTTTGAAGAATCTTCTGCAGTTGCCCAATTTCCCTGAGTGATCTTATATTCAATTTTCTGGGATGGAGTAGGGATTGTTAATTTGAAAAAGCCATCAGCATCTTTTTTGAATTCAAATTGATTGTCATTTGGATTCCAATTGTTGAGATTTGAAGCTAGAAAAAGTCTTGGATCTTTGTTTGTATTCTCTTCTGGAAGTTGTATGATCTTGAAAGTCATCTGTGCGTTTAGAATTAAAGTCATCAGCAGAGATAATGTCAAATATGATTTTCTGAAAAGAAAAACTTTAATGCAATTATTGAACATTCTTGGTCTGTGACTTTATGAATTCCAAAGTTTTTTTTGCAACATATTCTGCTTCCTCCAAATTGATATTGCTAAAGGTATGTTTTGCTTTTTTCAAAATAAAATATTTATGATAAACGTTATTTTCCTTCAATGCGTTTACCAATAGTTGAGATTGGGAAATATCTACAACGTCATCATTGGTTCCATGAAATATCAAGGTTGGGATTGTTTCTTTCGATACGTATTTCAAAGGGGAATAAACGCTGCATTCTTTGATAGCTTTTTTCTTTTGATTCTCGATGTTATAACCTGTCAATTCTTGTATTTTTTCATGTCTCAACATGAATTGGTCACGAGCATACAATTTGAAAATTTCGAGTGCCGCAGAATTTGCGTCAGTTCGGAATAGTTCATTCAGATCAGTTGGTCCGTAAAAATTCACAGCATAATTCAACTTTGGGTAGGAGTTAATTTCTTGATTGTAAGCCGTAAGCATAGCGAGATGCGCGCCTGAAGAAGCTCCCCAAATTCCAACATTGTCCAGGTCTAATTGATACATTTCGGCATTTTCTTTGATCCAATTAATGACATCTTTGCAATCTTGTAGTGGTTTGTCCAGATGTGTTTTTTTATTCAGCAAAGTGTAATTGATGCTGATAACGGTATAATTGTTAGCTACCATTTCCGACAAAACATACTGTCTGAAATTTTGAGTAATGATATTTTTATCACTTCTTACCCAAGCGCCACCGTGCAGGTAGATAACAACTGGTGTTTTTTTGTTAATGTTCTTAGGTTGATAGATATCCAGTTCTAAATCTTTGTTTTCTGGCGTTTTTTTATAGACAATGTCTTTGTGAAGATTGTAATTAATGGGAATATTAGGAAGTTGGATATCTTGCTTGTCTTTGCTCGTGCTGATTTTATAGCTTAGAATACTAAGAATGGAAAGGCAGAAAACAAGTAAAATATAATGTTGGGTCTTCATCAAAAATCATTTGTGTCTCAAATATAGTAAAAATCAAGAGTTATCTTATGTTAATTTTTATTTTATGAAAATTTTAAGCCTTAGTTTAGAATTTTATTTTTTATGATTTCGTAAATTTGGAACACTTTAAATGATATTAAGAAGTAATTTTTATCTAATATTTAAAGTTTAACATCTAATATATTAATTTTAAATGACAACAAAATACGAGCAAGTTCCAAGTTCATTATTCGTAAAAAACAGAAAGAAATTTGCAGATTCATTATTACCCAAATCTATTGCGATTTTCAATTCTAATGATATCTATCCAATCAGTGCAGATTCTACGATGCCTTTTCAGCAACACCGTGATATCTTTTATCTGAGTGGAGTAGACCAGGAAGAAAGTATCCTTGTGATTTTTCCTGATGCTTATCTTGAAGAAAATCGTGAGATTTTATTCTTAAGAGAAACAAACGACCATATTGCGGTTTGGGAAGGCGAAAAGTTGACAAAAGAAAATGCTTACGAAGTTTCCGGAATCAAAACAGTTTATTGGTTGACGGATTTTGATAAAGTCTTCAAAAATCTAATGTATGAAGCGGAAAATGTTTATCTGAACAAAAACGAACATTACAGAAATTCTGTTGAAACGGAGTTGAGAGAAGACCGTTTCATCAAAAAAGTACAGGCAGATTTTCCAATGCATAATTATAAAAGAAGTAATCCAATTCTTCAACGTTTGAGAAGTATCAAAGAACCGGAAGAATTAGCATTAATCCAAAACGCTTGTAATATCACAGAAAAAGGGATTAGAAGATTACTTAATTTCATCAAACCTAATGTTTGGGAATACGAAATTGAAGCAGAACTGATTCACGAATTTGTAAGAAACAGAAGTAAAGGGTTTGCTTACACTCCGATTATCGCAAGTGGAAATAACGCAAATGTTCTTCACTATATTGCTAATAATATGCAATGTAAAGATGGCGACGTGATTCTTTTGGATGTTGGTGCAGAATATGCGAATTATTCAAGTGATTTGACAAGAACAATTCCTGTAAGTGGAAAATATTCAGCAAGACAAAAAGAAATCTACAATTCGGTTTTGAGATGTAAAGTTGAAGCTGAAGACAGATTGGTTGCAGGAAACAATTGGTACAAATTCCACAAAGAAATGGGAGAGGTTTATACTTCAGAATTGTTACAATTAGGATTAATTGATAAAGCTGATGTTCAGAACGAAGACCCAAAATGGCCAGCTTACAAGAAATATATGATGCACGGAACTTCTCATCATATGGGATTAGACACACACGATTATGGAATCTTGACTGATGATTTTGTGGAAAATATGGTGTTTACAAACGAGCCTGGTTTCTATATTCCGGCAGAAGGTTTCGGAGTAAGGATTGAGGACGATTATGTGATTCAATCTTCTGGGAAACCATTCAATCTAATGGCGAATATTCCGATTACTGTGGAAGAAATTGAAGATTTGATGAATTCTTAATTTGAAATTAAATTCAAACATAAAAAAATCCCGAACAGAATTAATGTTCGGGATTTTTATTTTATTTCTTGAAAAAATCCATCAGGTCAAGATAGTTTTTCTGATTCACGCCGTGTCCGTTCATATACTCTCGGAAAGAGAAATAAGCACTAAGGTCATACAATAATTCAGCACCTTTTTTTGCCCATTCCAAAGGAATCATCGCATCATCTGTTCCGTGAGAAACGAAGAAACGCAATTTTTCATATTTCTTTTTATCCTTCACGATATTTTTGAGCATTTTTTCTTCTGGGAAAGAACTTAGACAAGCAATTTTGTTAAACAATTCTGGATATTGCAATGCCAAAGAATAAACAATCATTCCTCCTTGACTGAATCCACAAAGATGCGTTGGATTATTTATTAAACCATATCTGTTGCTCACAGACATTATATTTTCCATTACTAATTTCACAGTTTCGTTACCTTCGTTTTCATCGATGAAATTGTGAGGGTCATTGAAGTTGATATCAAACCAAGCATAGCCTCCGTAATTTGAATCTTTCGGAGCTCGGAAACTTACGACAATCCAATCTTCCGGCAGAGTTGGAACAAAACTGAAAAGGTCTTCTTCATTACTTCCGTAACCGTGAAGCATAAATAGAATTGGAGTTTCTGGCGTGATATTTTGAGGTTCTCTTACGAGGTATTGTAATTCCATTGGGCAAAGATAATTAATCCCCGAGTTAGTCGGAAATTTTTGAATTTGAAAAAGCCAATAATTATAATTGACTATTCTTTAATTTTCTTCAAGGATTTCTTTTTCTTCTTTTTGCGCTTTTGGGTAAACATACTTTTTATCAATCCAAATAGACAAAGCACAAGGAAGATTCCTAAAGCGGAAACGCCAATTGCTGCATTTCTGCTAGTATATCTTTTACCAAGAAAGAAATAATCATAACCAATGTTTAAGAAAAGATAAATAAGAATACAAAAAGCAATAGGGAAAATGATAAATCCAAATATTGCCAAAACGAATGTTCCTATGTCTTCTAAGGATTGAGTTTTTGCGTAGTTGTAAAGAATATAATAGAAAATTATCAAAAAGCAAATTACAATAATGTTTACCACAAAAGCAAAAGTCTTGATAGGAGTAATCATTCTTGCTTCGTTGTTTTCTATAATGACGTCTATTTTATCACCCACAGATATTTTGTTATTGTCGCCGAAAGATACATCGCCGTAAGCGTTTTTAACAATTCCATTGTCATCTTTATATTCTAATAATGGTTTGTAAAATGTATTTTGTCTTGTTCTTGAACCGATACTTTTTCTGTCTCTGGAAGTACTTGTACTGGTAAATTTCTCATATCTAATGATTGTAGTAGAATGTTTATCCGAGCTGAAATTATCTTTGATTGTAGTGTAAGAAAATTGCAGAATTCCGAAGAAAAATATTGCGATATAATAGCCTGTGATTCCTCCAATTAAACCAATGATTATACGTAAAGTTAATTTGAAGTGAGAAGAATTATAAATCCAAGTCCCAACAATAAAAAGACCGAGAAGAATCGAAATAATTTTGAAGACTAAATTGTCACTCTCTTGAATTGTTATTGAGAAGGGATGCATCGTTTGTGTTTTGCACGAAGATATTATTAATTTTATAATTAATGATTATTCTTTTTCAATGTCAAAAAAATAGGCTAGACCAAATGTCTAACCTAATATCTATTTAAAATTAAATTTCTCTTTTTACGACTGCGACAGGATTTAGTTTGATTAATTTCATCTTGTCCAAAAGAATCATAATGCAATAAGTAACGTCAATCTCATGCCATCTTATACCTCCGAAATTAGCTCTTCCGCCGTGTTTGTGATGATTGTTGTGGTAAGCTTCTCCCATCATCAACCAATCAAATCTTAGAAGATTTTTGGAAGTATCAGATACTTTGAAGTTCACATAGCCGTAGATGTGACCAAACCAATTGATGATTACGCCGTGGATTGGCGCCATCATATAAGCGACTGGCAACAAAAGCCATTGCCGCCAAGCGGTTGCAAAAAAATAGAAAAACAAAGTATATAAAACTGCCCAACCAATTCTGGAACCCCAAGAACTTGCGAATCTGTCAAAGCCTTTCCATTGCGGAACATTTTTCGTGAATTTGTCTTCTATTTTTGCTTTTTGGTCATTGATTTGTTGATAGATTTTTTTCGTTCTCCACATCATTGCAAAAAGATTCGCATCATATTTTGGAGAATGCGGGTCTTTTTCTGTATCGGCATAAGCGTGATGCAATCTGTGCATTACACCGTAACCATAAGCAGAAAGATAATTAGAACCTTGTGTAACCCAAGTCAAAACATAACATAATTTCTCACCAAATTTTGACATTTTGAAAGTTTGATGAGCCGCATAACGGTGCAGAAAAAATGTTTGAAAAAATAAACCAGAGTACCAAAGTACAATGATAAAAATAATAATCGCCATTTATAAAAATGTAATTAAACTGTAATTAATGATTTTAAGAATTTAAATTCCTTTTACGATGAAATAATTTTTCTTTCCTTTTTGAAGAAGAAGGAATTTTCCATCAATCAAATCACTTTCAGAAACCGAATAATCTTCGCCAACTTTGGTTTTGTTAACGGAGATGGCGTTTCCTGTTAATTCTCTTTTAGCTTCGCCTTTAGATTTTAAGAAACCTGTTTTTTCAGAAATCAAATCAACAATATTGCTTCCAACCAATTCGGATTTTGAAACTTCTTTTTGCGGAACACCATCAAAAATCTGAAGGAACAATTCCTCATCAAGACTTACCAAATCCTCTGCTGTAGATTGTCCGAAAAGAATTTGAGAAGCTTTCAAAGCTTTTTCATATTCAGCTTGTCCGTGAACCCAAACGGTTACTTCTTCGGCTAGTTTTTTCTGAAGTTTTCTTTCGTGAGCTGTAGTTTTATGTTCTTCAATCAAAGCTTCAATCTCTTCTTTTGGAAGGAAAGTATAGAACTTGATAAATCTTTCTGCGTCGTCGTCTGTTGCATTCAACCAGAATTGGTAGAATTTGTAGGGCGAAGTTTTCTTAGCATCTAACCAATAATTTTCACCACTTTCAGATTTCCCGAACTTGGAACCATCAGCTTTTGTAATCAAAGGAACGGTTAATGCGTAAGCTTCTCCTTGGGCTTTTCTTCGGATTAATTCTGTTCCTGTTGTGATATTTCCCCACTGGTCAGAACCTCCCATTTGAAGTTTCACACCGTCATTTTGATATAGATGAAGGTAATCATAGCCTTGTAAAAGCTGGTAAGTGAACTCTGTAAAACTCATTCCATCAACTCCAGAATCTCCGGAGAAACGTTTTTTTACAGAATCTTTCGCCATCATATAATTAACAGTGATGTGCTTTCCAATATTCTTAGCAAAATCAAGGAAAGTGAAATTCTTCATCCAATCGTAGTTGTTGACAAGAATTGCTTTGTTATCACCATCTCCATCAAATTCTAAGAATCTCGACAACTGGTTTTTGAGACAATCAACGTAATAGAGTAGCGTTTCCTCGCTCAAAAGATTACGTTCTGCTGATTTGCCGGAAGGGTCTCCAATCATTCCTGTTGCACCTCCAACTAGAGCAATCGGCTGATGACCGTGCTGCTGAAAGTGGGCTAGGATTTTGATTTGGATAAGGCTTCCGATATGCAAAGAATCCGCAGTTGGGTCAAACCCGATGTAAGCTTTTGTCATTTCTTTATTCAGTTGATCTTCCGTTCCCGGCATCATGTCAGAAAAAAGTCCGCGCCATTTTAGCTCTTCAATAAATGCATTCATTGTCTTAAAAAATTTAGGTGCAAATATAATGATTACTATTTGTAATTTTTTTTCAAAATGTAAAAATCATTCTATAGTAATTTTTTGAATTTAAATTATCAATAATTGATTATTTTTTTCATGATTTAAAACATAATGTAATTATAATGAATTAATATATGATTAATCGGTGTTTTTATGAGGGTTTTATATATTTGCATTCCACGCACACAATGATGAAATAGATTTATAAAATATTTCTCAAATGAATAGGATTTTTAATGTAAATGTTTATGATTGTCTCGCTTTTTTTACATGTTGTTTATTGTTAGGTCAAGTAAGACCTTCTGCCATCTATGGAGACTATAATGGCTACTGGGTTTCTCAAAATAATACAACAACTTATGCTACATCTCAGGATAACAATAATTTAATAGGTTTTACGGTTGGGGGAGTGACTTATGCTACAGGTGTAAACAATGCGGCATTAACTTCTCATAGTGTCGGTTTTGTAAATGAGAATTATAGGTCTTTTCCTTCTTCTTTTTCGGTTCTGAGTACAGCTTCCAATTTCCTTGTAGGAATGCCTAGGTATATCAATGGCGTTCAGCAAACACAAGCGGTTGCACCTTCTCTTAGTTGTGATACATCTCTTGGTTTTTACTTAAGGGACGGTTTGAATGGACTAAATCTTGGTACGGCGGTTTTTAATATTCCAAAACAAGAATTGGCATTTTATGTTAATGTATTGGCTGATATCAACCCGAATTGTATAAGTGACGATATTCCGGATATTATCGTAACACAAGTGGGAGCTCCCAGTGCAAATGCTGATGTTTTCAAATTCACAGATCTATCTGGAAATACGATTGGTGTAGAGAAGCAGGTTAATTTTTCTAGTGTTGCATCATCTGGAACGGCACTTTGGAATTTCTATTCTGCAGGTTCTTGTCCGCATACATATTATAATGGTCCTGTAGGTAATCCTGGTGGATTTTCCAATACAACACGTGATATCAGAATTTTAACTTTCAAATTAAGTGATTTTGGGATTACGTTATCTAACTATACAAGTGCGGTAAGGTTTATCCAGGTTCTATCGGGAGATAGCGATGTTGCATTCTCTGCTTACAGTACAAACTCTATGTCACTGTATTGCTTGGAAAATGCTGTGACCACAGGGACTTCATTACCAACTAAAACTGGTATTACTTCCCAAGGAAGGGCGGGCTCGGAAACGGCTGATAATAACTGGCCAATGGTGAGAAACGGTGGTTATCTAGCTTTGGAGTCTAATACAAAGCCTTTTATTCCAACGAGAGTTACTACTGCTGGTTTGGCTGCTATTACTAATCCGGTAGAAGGTATGATGGTTTATGATACCACAGCGAATTGTTTAAAAATATATGTAAGTTCCAGCATTGGATGGAAATGTTATAATAGAAAATCTTGTCCATAATATGAAAAAGATCTTAATTATTCTGATTTTTATTTTTGTTAAAAATAATCTCTCTGCCCAAGTAATATTTGGTAATGCGGTAGGTACGGCAGCTAATAAAACCTCGGTTCTAATGGAATTTCCCAATACAGGAAATAGAGGTCTTATTCTACCTTATGTTACAAACAAAACTGCAATTACAACACCGGGGAGTATCATCTTAGATGCATCTACACCTACAGCTGCAAAGGTAAAGTATTATAATGGTACAACTTGGGTTGATTTAAGCGTACAACCAACCGATGTCTCTTCTTATTTAACGATACAACCTTTGGCTCGAGAAAATACTAATGCTAAGGTTATCATAGGAAGTGAGACCTCATCAGCGGATGGAATATTAGTTTTAGAGTCTGCAACAAAAGCTATGGTCTTACCAATGGCGACGTCTTATCAAAATATAGTAAATCCTGCTCCAGGAACGATGGTGTTATTGACTGATGCCACGATAAAGATACTAGCTGTTTATAATGGTACACAATGGAGTTTCTGGAATTATTAATTTTGAAACTTAATAAAATAAACCCGTTGGAGAAATCAAACGGGTTTGTTTTTGATAATGAAATGATTTAGTTAAAAATCAAATCTCTGTAAAGTTCTTGAGCGATCTTTACATTTTCTTCCTTAAGATTGTGGGCGTCATTCAAACTTATTTGTCCAATATATTTTGCTCCTGCATATTTTATTGAACCACTGATTGGGATTAAGTAATCTTCAACAGTGAAACCTTTTTCTCCATTTGGTAAGTAAGATTCTTTAATCCCACCTGTAGTTGTAGCAATTCCAAATTCTTTTTCTACCAATGCTGTTCCATTAGGGCCGTAAGCCCAACCAAATGTGAAAACTTCATCAATCCAAGTCTTCAAAAATCCTGGTGCATTGAACCAATAGGTCGGAAACTGAAAAATAATCCTGGAATGACTTGACAATAATTCCTGCTCTTTTGCAATATCAATTTTTCCGTCAGGATAATTTTCATAGATGTTGTGGATTGTAATATTCTCTTCGTTAGAAATATTTTCCAATAATGCTTTGTTAGCATTTGATGCACTGTAATTGGGGTGTGCTAAAATAATTAATACGTTACTCATTTCAGTATGTTTTATAAAGTTACTCTCTTTTGGAGAGCAAAAGTATTATCTTTGCTAAATCAAAACAAGAACGTACTTGATAGGAATTAACGAACTTAAAAGTAATTAATGTTGGAAATGAGAGATTTAGAGATTGAAAAAAGTAAATATTTTAATAACGGAAACTGTCCGATAAGGTTAGTTTTGGATAGAATAGGAGAGAAATGGTCTATTTTGATTCTATTATTATTGAAAGAAAATAAAGTTTTAAGATTCAATGAAATCAATAAACTCATTGGAGACATTTCTCAAAAAATGCTGACTCAAACGCTAAAATCTCTAGAAAATGACGGATTGATTACGCGAAAAGTTTATCCGGTAGTTCCTCCAAAAGTGGAATATCGATTAACGGAATTAGGCGAAGATTTCTATCCATTAATTGCTAATATTACGGAATGGGCTAAGTCCAATTTGTACACTATTCTGGAAAACAGAAAAAAATCATCAAATAAAATCAATTAAAGTTTCTCAAACATTATTTTTGCAGTATGAATCAGGATACAATCTGTGCATTAGCAACAGCCAACGGAATCGGAGCAATCGGAATTATCAGAGTTTCCGGAAATGAATCTTTTGAAATTGTCAATAGAATCTTTGAAGGGAAAAATCTGAAAAAAGTTGATTCTCATACGGTTCATTATGGTTTTATTAAAGATGAAAATGAAACGATTGATGAAGTCATGATTTCTGTTTTTCACGCTCCTAAAACTTTTACGACAGAAAATTCGGTTGAGATTTCTTTCCACGGTTCGCCTTACATTGGGAAAAAAATCCTTGAAGTTTTGATTAAAAAGGGAGCAAGAATGGCAAAAGCCGGAGAATTTACGATGCGTGCTTTTATGAATGGCAGAATAGACCTTTCTCAAGCCGAATCTATTGCTGACCTGATTGCGTCTGAAAACGAAGCTTCCCGAAAAGTTGCCCTTAATCAATTGAAAGGAGGAATTTCTAACGAAATTTCCTTCCTAAGAAACGATTTACTGAATTTCACTTCATTGATCGAACTAGAACTTGATTTTGCAGAAGAAGATGTGGAATTTGCAGATAGGACTGCTCTTAAGTCTTTACTTCATAAAATCGAAGATAAATTAAGTTCTCTTATTGATAGTTTCCAATACGGAAATGCGATTAAAAACGGAACTGCAGTTGCCATCATCGGAAAACCAAATGCAGGAAAATCAACTCTCCTAAATGCTTTGTTGAAAGAAGAAAGAGCAATTGTAAGTAATATTGCTGGAACAACTCGCGATACAATTGAAGAAATTCTGCATATCAAAGGTCACGCTTTTCGATTGATTGACACAGCTGGTTTGCGAGAAACAGTTGATGAAATCGAAGCGATTGGTGTAAAAAAAGCTAAAGAAAAAGTAGAAAGTGCAGAGATATTGGTTTATTTGACTGATTCTGCTACAGAAGATTTTTCAGAAGATATCGAAATGATAAAATCTCTGCTAAGAGATGATTTAAAACTGATTATCTGTGCTACAAAAATTGATGAAGTAATTCCGACTCAATACGAAAAGTTAGAACAGATTTTCAGAAATGAAATCTCAACTGAGTTTGATTTTATTAAAATTTCGGCAGTAGAAAACCAAAATATTCAGGATTTGAAAAATGAGTTGTCATCTTATGTTGAGCATTTGAAATCTGAGGAAGGAAATGTTGTTGTTACCAATCAGCGTCATTATGAAGCTTTACAAAAATCCTTGAATTCGGTTAAAATGGTAGAAGAAGCGGTTAGTTCTCAAATTACTACGGAACTTTTGGCTTATGAACTTAGAAATGCTTTAGAGTATCTTGGTGAGATTTCTGGGGAATTTAGTAATGATGAGGTTTTGGGAAATATTTTTTCTAAGTTTTGTATCGGGAAATAATCGCCATTTTCTAAACACCATAATACAACTATACAACCCACATTAATAAAGGAAAATCAGAAAGTGTTAATTGACATTTTCTGACATTTGTTGACATATTTTATACCACTAAATGTGATACTCCGTTGTTTTTAATCTCTAAAAAAATGAATTTTAGGATACTCTAAGGGAAATTTAAACGGTAAATAATCGTAGATACACGCAAATACCGCTAAATACTGAGAGAGGTTATTAACATACAGAAAATCGGAAAGTATCAAATGAGCAGTAACATTAGGATTGAGAAGATTTGTATCTTCTGTAAAGAGAAATTCACCGCTAAAACATTTTCTACAAAATATTGTACTCATAGGTGTAATCAAAGAGATTATAAGAAGAAAGTTAAGGAGGAGAAACTCCAAAAATCAAAAGAGGAATTTCAAACGGAGGTAAAACTCAAACAACTCAAAGTGGTTTCTATTGAAGATGTTCAGGAGAAAACATATCTTACTATAAAAGAGGTTTGTTTGTTGATGAATATCTCTGAATCTACAATCAGAAAACTGATTAAAAACGGAGATTTAAAAACAATCCGTATTGGTAAGAAACATTTTCTTTTGAAATCAGAATTAAATAATTTCCGTTGAGATTAATCATCAAACATTCAAAATTTACTTTTTATTAAATCCAAAAATCGTTGTTAATTAGTTTTCAATGGAATTACGCAGAGAAACGAATTAAAATTGTTGTAACTTCTTTAAAATCGTTAATGGTGTTTTGAGTGTTGTTTTCTTAATAGAAGTCGTTTCTTATTTCCATTTTGTTAAATTTTGTTGATTATTATATATTTATATACCATTGAATATGAATATATTATATAAGTATATATATATTATATAATATAAGAGGATATTTATAAAGAGGATATTTTAAGTAGTAGTAGT
>CAUSBY010000029.1:0-36755 GCA_963530025.1 uncultured Weeksellaceae bacterium | reverse complement strand
AACTCAAGATTTACATTCCTCAGTATTTTAAAGAGAATACTAAAATGGTTCAACTCGTTAATGAAAAACTTAAACCTAATTCTATAGAACAATATAGAAAAGAAGTTCGTTCTGCAATTGCCAAAAGAGTTCTGACAAGTAATCAGAGATATAAGGATTTGATAGAAATAATGAAAACAGATAATATTTCTACACCTGATAAAATAGAAGAATTAAGTACTTCTCTTCAAAAATTGACTTACAATTCTCAATTCAAAAAGTGTAAAAATATGGGAGAAATACTGGAAACAGGAATTAACTTTATCATTAAAAATTATCAACATTCCCAAATCAAAAAATAGAGAAGCGCTATAAGCCGGATTCTGTTGAAGCTTGTTATTTATCTGCGTTTTACATTACTGCAAAACTTTTGCTACCTACCCCTCATCAATGGCCGAGCCGACCTTGACTGATGATATACTTGGTATTGCACCGTATAGAGTTTACCTGGTTTCACTACAGCCGAACTGTACTTGCTTTCTGTTGCACTTGTCCTATTTTCACAAATGACGGATGTTATCCGCTATACTGCCCTATGGTGTCCGGACTTTCCTACCCAAAAATGAATTTGAATCAACAAGCCACGCTTCTCAGTTGGCAAAAATACTTAATTATAACTTAATTCTTTATCATTTTCTGAGATAAAATAAGCTGTCCGTCTTTATAAGCATTAATGATATAAGTCTGAGAATTGAGTCTAGAAATATCTATTTTATCTTTTTGACTAGGTTCTATATTTTGTTTCTTGATTAATTTTCCGGAAGCATCAAGAATCTCAACTTTGATTTTTTCATTAAAGATTGATTTACTTTCTAACACAAAATAATCTTTTGCAGGATTGGGATAAAGAACAAAATCGTATTCATTTGATTTGATGTCTGAAACTCCGAGTTGTGTTTTATTGATTGTCCAGCTGATTGTAGAAAGATGAATCGTACTGTGGTTATTAGTCCTTACCATCGTCGTATTATCATAAACACTAAAGAGAACAGTATTATTTCCAACATTCAATTGATTGGGTTGAATTGTAATATTACTGACATCATTTTGAATAGTCGTTCCATTGACTTTCCATTCGGATTTTAAAGTATTTGGAATTGGTAAAATTAAATTTACTGATAAATCAATATTTGAATTGGTATTAATTGTAGAAGTATTTGTTGGAGTAAAACTATCGATAGGATTCTTTACCGTATGAATTTTTTCAACCAAAGTTTCTTTACAAACATTACAAAATTGTTTATTAAGATATCGCATTTCGCAATTTTGATGCGGACGATACCAAGCTGTATTTTCAGTAAATTGATAAATTCCAACACTTCCAGTGTTCAGCCAGTTTTTCCAACGAACCGTCGTTGGGTCGGAAGTTTTTGTTTTATTCGGAGATTCTCCGGAGCCTGAAAACCAATATTCGTCAGCTAGCTTTCCAAAAGAATGTCCTAGCTCGTGATAAGCCACATCCGGAGCTTGTTCATTTCTGGAAAGAAAAGCGTAAGTTCCACCACAGCCTCCATATTCTGTATCATTTCCTAAAATTAAAGCCATATCAAATTCAGGAATATTTGTAGCTAAAGTTTGCGTTACTTTAGTCGTGTTTCCATAGATACAACGATGCGTTCCGGAAGTATCGTAAGAAGTATTGAAATAATTTGTCGGATTTGAAACAGGAATCACGGGTTCTGTAACGTCAGTTGCAGTTGCAGGATGTTTTATGCCACTTTGAGGTGAAATCACTTTGAGTGCATAAACGTTGAAATAATTTTTATAATTTGAATAAGGCTGTTTATTCAAGAGATAATCCGAAACGAAAGTTGCATCTTCCATAAAAGCAGATTGCTCACTCGCCGTATAACCATCTCCAAGAATAACCAGATTAATTCTCTTATCTTTCGGACCGTTTTCTACAAGCGGAACCAAATCAAATAGCTGAGCCTTAGAAAAACCTGAAATTAAGATGAATAAAAAGTAAAAATATTTCATAAGTGTTATAATTTTAATTTGAAAATGAGTGTAGAAGTGTTATTCTCTAGTTTATGAATTTCCATCTCAGCAACATTTCCATTATCATTATATCTGTAGAAAAATTCAGCTTTGTTTAGTTTCCCAATTTGTTTCTCCATCGAGTCTTTATCATAAGATTCAAAAACTGGCGACAGAGGATTATCAATGATTGTTGTTTTGTAGATTTTGCTATTCTTATCCAGCAAAACAATTTTATAATTACTATTTGTAATGTCTTTTGCCGTTCCAAATTCTTCATTTTTGAAGAATCCATCCGATACTTTTTTGTCCATTAATTTCACAACCTCTTTTCCATCAGATGCTTTTTCAACTTCAAAAAATAAGTAAACCATTTTGGGCTTAATTTCTTCGTTGCTATTTTGATTTCGAATTCCAGCTTGATTTGGCAACTGATTTGTACAACTGAAAACAGAAATCAATAAACAATAAAAAAGAGTTTTGATAACTTTATTAATAATCATAAGTCAAATATAACCAATAATATATAACGAAATTAACATTTGTTTAACAAAATAATTAAATCTTTGGAACAGCTTTGCAGAACGAATAAATTCTTATCTTCGTCCTTGGAATGGAGAATAAACAGAAAGAGTTTTCTAAATTAATAAAGGATAACCAAGGACTTATTATCAAAGTCTCACGCCTTTACACCCATTCCGCAGAAGACCAAGAAGACCTTTTTCAGGAGATAGTGTTACAACTTTGGAAATCCTACGACTCATTCCAAGGTAACTCCAAGATTTCAACTTGGATGTACAGAGTAGCACTTAACACCGCAATTACATTATTCAGAAAAAAGACAAGGCAACCTCAGACCGACGAATTGCAGGATTTTCACAGCAAGAATTTCTTGGAAGACTCGGATGAAAAACAACAGCAGATTTCTTTGTTGTACAAGGTTATTAAGATGTTGCCAGATGTAGAAAGAGCGATTGTAATGATGTATCTGGATGATGAACCATATAAAGAAATTGCGGACACATTGGGGATTACAGAAGTTAATGCCCGTGTGAAAATGAATAGATTAAAGAAAACATTAAAAGAATTAATGATAAAGCATGCCTAACTCAGAAGACTTTGATATAGATTCGTTGAAAAAAACGTGGCAAGACCAAACGATTTCTGATGGATACAATCAGGATGAAATCGAAGTGATGCTTAATAGAAAATCCAGAAACTATGTAAAATACATACTTTGGATTAGCGTTGCCGAATTCGTTATTTTCGGTCTTATCAACTTTATTACACTTTTTTCAGCGGATTTCCATACCGATTTTACGAATATTCTCAACAGGCTTCAGATTAAAAATCAATCTCAAGTCGAGTTTTCTTTGGACAAAATTTATAATTGGATGAAGATTGCAAGTCTTATCATTACAGGCGTTTTCGTGGTGATTTTCTATAGAAATTACAAAAAAATCACAATAGAATCCAATCTCAAGAAGTTTATCATTCATATTTTGGATTTTAAAAAAGCGGTTAATCTGTTCATATTTAGTAATATTATTTTGTTGTTTTTGTTCATTGGAAGTTTTACTAGTTTTATAATTTTCACTATTCAGAAACAAAATATTGAGATAGATAATCCAACATTTTGGGGACTTATAACTGGTGTTATCTTCAGTCTTTTGATTTGTATCATTATCATTTTGCTTTATTACAGAATCGCTTATGGTATTATTTTGAAAAGACTCTCCAAGAACTTGAAACAACTGAAAAAGATAGATTCAGAAAAAGAAATTTAATTGATTTTATTTGGACAGCTTAATCCACCTTCCACTCAAACCTAACGAAGTGGTTCATCGATTCAAATCAAAATAAATAATAAATTGAGATAAGTCGGGCTGAGAGAGATTCGTGGTTTTAATTTTGCGTTAAAGTTATATCGTTAGATTATGACTTTGCCACAATTTTCCCTATCTTTGCACCCACTTAAAAAAGTTCTTTGAAATGCTGGGAAGACGACAAATTCGCGAAAAAATTGTAGAATCACTATATTCTTATTATCAAAACCCCATCAAATTTGATGTTCTGGAGAAGAATATGTTCTCAGAAATCAACAAAATCTACCATCTTTACATCTACGAACTTAATTTTCTAGTTGGACTGAAGCGTTTAGCAGAAGACCAAATCGAGATTGGAAAGAATAAATATCTTAAAACTCAAGAAGATATAGACCCAAACCAAAAGTTAATCAGAAACCAAATTTTAATTCAGTTAGAAGATAATGAAGAAAGAAGAAGCTTTTCTGAAAAACACAAAGAATTGATTTGGGACCCCAATGATGAGTTGCTTGTAAAGACATTCCAAAGAATCAAAGCAGGGAAACGTTATCAGGATTATATGACTGATGGTGAGATATCTTTTGAAGATGACCAGAAATTCATTGGTAAATTATTCCTAAGATATGTTGCAGAAAATACAGATTTGCATGAGAGATTCGAAGAAAAAGAAATGTCTTGGGCAGATGATTTTCACATTGCCAATTCTATGATTCAGAAAACTATTGGTTTTATGAAAGAATCAGAATCTTCTCACACTTTGATAAAAATGTTGAAAGATGATGAAGATGAAGAATTTGCCAGAAAACTTCTGAGATCTTCTCTTAACAATTGGGAAGAGACGGAGAAAAAGTTGGAATCAAAATTATTAAACTGGGATCTTGAAAGAATTTCTCTTATAGATAGAGTTATTTTGGTGGCTGCAATTACAGAACTAGACCGTTTCCCATTAACAGCATCGAGAATCATCATTAATGAATATATTGATGTTTCAAAGGTTTATGGAACAGAAAAATCAAATGTATTTATCAACGGAATTCTTGATAAATATACCAAGGATCTTGATAGAGTATAATTTCAAAATAATTTATATGAATTCGCTATAAGTGATGAAATATGACAATTAATAAAATATTATTACATATGAAATCAATCAAAATATTAGCAGTAGCTGCACTTTGCACACTTGCTTTTTCTTGTAACAAAAAAGAAGAGAACACTCTAGATCATATTCCAGGTGTAGATTCTGCGAAGACTGTTGTTGAGGCTCTTTCTCAAGAGTCAGTAAATCCAGATGATGCTGCATTGGTAAAAGAAGCACAAAGCAAGCCTTTGACAACTGTGGCTTTCAGTGAAACTGACCATAACTTTGGTGACATCAAAAAAGGAGAAAAAGTAGAACATATCTACGAAGTAACCAATACAGGGACTAACCCATTGATTATTTCTAACGTAAAACCAGGTTGCGGATGTACAGTTCCAGATTTTACAAAAGAACCAATCTTACCAGGCAAAAAAGGAAAGATTACTTTACATTTTGATTCTACAAACTTCGATGGAGCAGTTAACAAAGTTGCTGACGTATTTGTAAATGTAGAAAAAGCGCCAGTTCGTTTAACATTCTCAGCTAACATTTTACCATAATATTATGCTTACAATATTTTTACAAGCTGCAGCTCCAGCACAGTCTATGACTCCAACATTAATAATGATTGGATTGATGTTCGTAGGATTTTATTTCTTGATGATTCGTCCACAAATGAAAAAACAAAAGCAAGAAAAATCTTTCCAGGAAGCGCTTAAACCAGGTGCAAAAGTAGTAACCACTTCAGGTATGCACGGAACTATTTTTACGATTAATGACGAAGGTGTAGTTTTAGAAACTTTGAGTGGAAAGCTTAAATTTGAAAAAGCTGCTATCTCTAGAGATTTCACAATCGCAAGATTTCCAGAAACTTTTGGAGTAGAGAAAAAGAAATAATTTTAATTATTCTTAAATATAAAAAATCCCTGAATCATTGATTCAGGGATTTTTATTTTATCATCAAAATAACAATTTAACGAATCAACGGTTTATCATTTCGTCACATTATCAATAAATTCCAAAACCGAATCCTTGCTCCAATCCATCGAGCTATCTTCTTTCTTAAGGATTCTTCCATCTTTTCCAATCAAATAAGTTGTAGGAAAAGCAACGGGCAAAACTTTTGGGTCGAGCGGACTTTCGGCAATATAAACAGGAACCGTGAAATTATTTTCTTTCAAATATTTTTTCACATCTTCCTCTTGGTCCTGCATTGCAATCAGTGCAAATTCCAGTTTGTCTTTTTTTAAATCATACAATTTCTGAATCGTTGGCCATTCTGTTCTACAAGGCGGACACCAAGTTCCCCAAAAATTCAAGAAAAGAACTTTTCCACGCAGGTTTTTCAGATTCGTACTGCTTGTATTGATTCCTTTCAAATCGATGTTCAAAACTTCGTCGGAAAGTGTTGTTTCATCATTGATTTTAGCCACAGTCGGGCTCATTGCAATCTGTTCCGAAACAAAATCACGAAGCGGTTTTATCAAAGCAAAAGCTGATACAACAACAATGATGATAATGTAGATTGTATTTTTTTTAATGAAGTTCATTAGGCTTAAATTAAATTAGTTCCAAAAGCTCCTCAATTGTATCAAAACCTCTGTTTTTAGCGTAATAAGTCTGCAATTCCACATAAAATTGGTCTCTTGTAAACTCTTCAGGATTCGCTTTATGTTTATTCAGAAGTTCAGTTCCGTGTTTTGGTCTTGGTCCCCAATGCGCAATTTCGTTGAAGTCTTCATCAAGAAAAATCACAATCGGAATAGATTTTCCGCCATTTACCAAATAGTTATCAATCAAACTTGGTTCTTGGTCACGATAAGAAATTTTAACTTCGAATTGTTCAAAAAACTTAACAACAACAGGAATAACTTGACTTGCATCACCGCACCAAGATTCAGAAATAATCAATATTTTCCCATTGAATTTTTTCTTAGCCAAAGTTTCAACTTGTTCAGAATTAGGAAGATATTTTTCCGTCATTCTGTTCATTCTTTGGATTCCAAGTCTGTAATATTCTGCGTAATCAGCTTCTTGTGTATCTTTTGGATTTCCTAATCTTTCTCCTGCATCACGAAGATATTCTGTGTAAGAAATAGCGTTGTCCCAATATTGTTTGATGTCCATTATATTTTTCTGGTTTTATTAATTAAAAACATATCTGCCAAAACAAAAGCAGCCAAGCTTTCCACGATAGGAACAGCTCTCGGAACTACGCAAGGGTCGTGTCTCCCTTTACCTTCAACTGTAACAGCTTCTCCATCTTTATTGATGCTTTCCTGTGGACGAAGAATAGTCGCAACCGGTTTAAAAGCTACTCGAAAATAGATATCCATTCCGTTCGAAATTCCACCTTGGATTCCGCCGGAAAGATTGGATTGCGTTGTTCCATCTTGGTTGAAAAGGTCGTTGTGTTCCTTTCCTGTCATTTTTGCACCACAGAAACCGCTTCCATATTCAAAACCTTTGCAGGCATTGATATTCAGCATTGCTTTCCCCAATTCTGCGTGGAGTTTATTGAAAATAGGTTCGCCTAATCCAGTTGGGACATTTTTGATAACACAAGTTACAGTTCCACCAATAGTATTGCCTTCTTTTTTGATTTCCTTGATTCTCTCAATCATTTTCTCGGCAGTTTCCTCGTCCGGACATCTGACGATATTGCTTTCAGTTTTAGAAAAATCTAAAGCCTGATAAGGTTTTTCACAGAAAATCTCTCCGACCGAAGAAACATAAGCATTGATTTCAATATCTGGAAGAAATTGTTTTGCTAAAGCTCCGGCAACAACCCAGTTCAGAGTTTCACGAGCAGAAGATTTACCACCGCCACGATAGTCTCGGATTCCGAATTTTTGGTCGTAAGTATAATCGGCGTGACTTGGACGATAAGCCTGTGCAATATGGTCATAATCTTTGGAGCGTTGGTTTTCATTTTCTACAATGAAACCAATTGGCGTTCCTGTCGATTTTCCATCAAAAATCCCTGATAGAAATCGAACTTTATCGCCCTCTTTTCTTTGTGTAACAATAGCAGATTGTCCCGGTTTTCTACGGTCAAGCTCGAGTTGAACTTTCTCAATATCGATTTCCAGACCAGCGGGAAAATTGGTAATAATTCCGCCGTAAGCTTCTCCGTGACTTTCGCCAAAAGAAGAAAGCGTTAAAAAGTTTCCTAAAACATTATACATATTACAAAATTAAGGATTTTTGAAGTGTTCTATTCTATATTTTTGTAAAATGAATACTCATAAAACTGTTCTGATTCTCGGTGCCAATTCGGATGTTGCAAAACAAGCCGCCAAACTTTATATGGATAAAGGCTATTTCGTGATTCTCGCTTCCAGAAATCTAAAATCTCTGGAAAAATTTGCTGATGAAAATCATCTTAATCAATCTAGATTCGAGATTAAATATTTCGATGCTACAGACTTTTCTTCTCATCAATATTTCTATGATGAATTGCCTGTAAAACCAAATATTGTAGTTTACTCTGCAGGTTTTTTAGTGGAAAATCAGGAAGCTTTAAGAAACTTCGAAGGAACTTTTGAAATGATGAAAACGAATTACATCGGGGCAGTTTCTATCTTGAATATTATTGCAACAGACAAGTCAAATAAAAACTTAGAAAGAATTATCGGCTTGTCATCGTTATCAGGCGTTCGCGGACGAAAAAGTAATTTCATTTATGGAAGTACAAAATCTGCTTTTACACAATATTTGGCGGGACTTCGACAAGAATTAGCTTCAAGAAAAATTACTGTGAATGTTCTAGTGATTGGCTATATCAATACAAAAATTAATGCTGGATTGGAACTCAATAAAAATCTGATAATGGAACCAGATTATGTTGCTAAGTTTATTACAAATGCAGGAAAATCGTTTGAAATTGTTCCTAACTGGAAATGGAAAATCATCTATTGGATTCTGAAATTATCACCGGAGTTTTTGGTGGCGAAATTGCCTTAATATGTAAAAACTTAATTCATACTTTTTTAGTATGAATTAAAATTATTTTAATAGATTTGTTCCTTTAAAATCGTTTTTAATGGAACTGAAATCATTAGATAAAGTCAGTAATCTTACTTCGGACCAATTTGTTTCTCAATATATGAAACGGAATATTCCGGTTATTCTAGAAGATTTTGTTGATTCTCAGAGTGATGCATTTCAAAAGTGGAATTATGATTATTTCAAGGAAATTGCCGGAGAAAAAGAAGTGGATGTTTATGGCGGAGAAATCCATTCTCTCAACAGAGCTGCAAGCAAGCCAATTGCCAAAATGACTTTTGCAGAATATCTTGACCTCATCTCAGAAAAGGCAACAGAATATCGATTGTTTCTTTTTAATCTGCTCACTATAAAACCGGAACTCAAAAAAGATATTTTGTACAGAGATATTACAAAGGGAAAAGTTCTGCATTGGTTGCCATTTATGTTTTTCGGAGGCGAAGGTTCCAACACTCGAAATCACGTTGATATTGATATGTCACACGTTTTTTTGACACAATATCAAGGAGTTAAAAGAGTTTGGCTGTTTCCACTTAACCAATCTGATTTACTTTACAAATTACCTTACAATTTTCATAGCATTACCAATCTTAAAACTTCCACTTCAGAAGAATTCCCTGGATTGAAATATCTCGAAGGCTACGAAGCTGTTCTGAAACCTGGCGAAACACTGTATATGCCTTCTGGCTGGTGGCATTTTATCCAATATGAAACGGAAGGCTATTCTATTTCGGTTAGAGCATTACCTTCTAAATTAATTGAAAAATGGAGAGGTTTTAGGAATCTTGTATTTACAAGGCATTTTGATAACTTGATGAGAAGACTTTTCAAAGAAAAATGGTTCGATTATAAAGTTTCAGTTGCGAAGAAAAGAGCTCAAAATGCCATTGACAGAATTGAAGGAAGACACGTTCTGGATGATATTCCTGATATACCGATACATTTTTGATATTGTAAATTAACTTGAATTCGGAATAAGTAAATTATTAAACTATTTATTTTACAATGCTCAATTGTTTTATAGCAAAGAAAAACAAAGGAATATACTTTCTAAAACGATTTTAAGTTAAACAATACCACTTTGTTTATCTTACATATTAAAATCAAATAATCCATCTTTTGTTTGGCTTTGCGATTATATATTTTACCCCAAACTCAGTTTATATTAAATATTTGAAAAAATATAATCTTACTGTTGAGATTTATGATAGGCAATCGCAATATGAATTTCAAAATAAGAAAAACCTTCGCCTAATTTTTCTTTGATGGCTTTCAAAGATGTAATGGTTTGATTTTTTGCTATTTCGATAATTGGTGGCATTTTATTGATGTCAATCAATTCGCTTGGTTTTATGGTTCCTACAGTTACAAAATTCACTAAATGATTTTGAATGGTATTGATAGCAAGATTTCTAATTTTCGCAATTTCTTCAATGCTATTTCCCGCTTTGAACATTTGAAAAGTTGTAGTAAAAGTTCCTGCTTCATATTTGTTTGCGCTTTTAGCGACAGTTTTCTTTTTTGTTTTTTTATCTGAAATTTTACTACTCAAATTATTATTCTTACAAAACTCAATAATAGTTGGAAGAAATAGTTCCCCATATTTTTCAATTTTAAAAGCTCCGAAGCCACTTATCTGATTCAGTTCCTCTTTGTTATTTGGAAGATAAGTTGACAGTTCCAGCAAAGTCGCATCAGAAAAAATAACATAAGGCGGAACATTTTCTTGTTCTGCGATTTCACGTCTCAATGTTCTTAGTTCCGAAAATAATTCATCATTTGCATCAATATTGGTAATTGAATAATCGGTCTCAATTTCAGCAACAGTCACAGCTTTGGCTTGTTCTCTGACTTTTTTGAAGATTACTTTTTTATTTTTAAATAAAACTTGACTGCTTTCTTCATTCAACTTTAAAACCGAAAATTCCTCATTCGATTCACTTAGAAAACCATTGATGAGTAATTGTCTTATCAAATTTTGCCAGTAATTTTTATCTTGATTATTTCCAACGCCGTAAGTTGGCAAACTGCGCATATAATCTGTAATTTTTACACTTTTGGAACCTCGTAGAAAATCAATAATTAAGTTTTTTCCGAAACGTTCTTTCAATCTGTAAATGGCACTTAATAATTTTTGAGAATCAGTAGTTGCGTCCCAAACTTCAAAATCACTCAGGCAATAATCACAAGAATTGCAGTTGCCATCGTGCTTTTCTCCAAAATATTCCATCAGATATTGTCTTCTGCATTTTTGCATTTCTGCAAAATCTGACATTTGTTTTAGCTTTCGCAACATCAGGTCAGATTGCTCTTCATTGCCTTCTATCATTGCAAATCTTTTCAACTTTATCACATCCGCATTCGAATAAAACAAAATCGCTTCACTCGGCAAACCATCTCTTCCAGCTCTTCCCGTTTCTTGATAGTAACTTTCTATATTTTTGGGCAAATCTGCGTGCATCACAAAACGGACATTACTCTTATCGATTCCCATTCCAAAAGCAATCGTAGCAACCATTACCCGAGTTTTGTCCTTCAAAAAATCTTCCTGAACTTTCGCCCTTTCCATTGAAGAAAGTCCTGCGTGATAAAATGCTGAATTAATACCGTTTTCTCTCAAATTATTGGACATTTCTTCTGTTCCTTTTCTCGATAAACAATAGATAATTCCCGAATCGTTCGGATGTTCATTGAGATATTGAATGATATTCTGAAGAACGGATTGTTTTGGCTGAACAAAATATTTGATATTGGCTCTGTCAAACGAAGAAATCAAAATCAATGGCTCTTGAAGATTAAGTTGTTTGATAATATCTTGCCTCGTAATCTCGTCTGCACTTGCTGTCAAAGCAATGATGGGAATCTGTGGGAATTGTTTTTTTAAGCCATTTAAAAATAAATAATCCGGACGGAAATCGTGTCCCCAATGCGAAACACAATGCGCTTCATCGACTGCAAAAAGTGAAATATTGATGTCATTTAGCAATTTTAAAAATGCACCATTGTCGGCACTCAATTTTTCGGGCGCAACATATAAAAGTTTGAGATTTCCGTTTTTTAATTGATTTAAAGTCTCATTTTGTTCCCAAGCTGACATCGAAGAATTGATGTACGACGCAGAAATTCCATTCACACGCAAAGCGTCAACTTGGTCTTTCATCAACGCAATCAATGGAGAAATAACGATGGCAGTTCCTTCCAAAACCAACGCTGGAACTTGATAACAAAGCGATTTCCCACCTCCAGTCGGCATCAAAACAAATGTGTCTTTTTTCGAAATTACATTTTCTATTGCGTTCGCTTGCTCGAGTCTGAAATTGTCGTAACCAAAATATTGCTGTAATATTTCTAATGGAGATTTCATATAATTTGTGTTTTTAGTAAAAATAAAAAATTTTAATTATTTTCAGTTTGATTTTTAATGAAAGAAAAACCTCATAATTTTTGAAAACTATGAGGTTACTATAATGATTAACTCATACATACTACTCCCTTTCAAAATATCTGAAAAAACTTTCCAATCAATCTTTTCTAAGTTAATATCTTCAATATAAGCAGACATTGCTTCTAGATAATCTTCGATAGTTTTATTTTTCCATTGGGCATTATTTTTTATAAAGTCAACTCTAAGGTTTTCTATAAATTGAGTGAATTCTTGTTTCGCTATAATTATTTATTGAGATGTAATACTGTCATTTTTAATAAAATCAAATAAGGAAGTTCTTACATCTCCGATTGTGGCATCGATACTATGTTTTTTCGAAATTATAGTATATCTTTTTTTTTCATAGCAATGTCTAAAGACTTCAATTGGAATACTTTTACCATTTTCAAAATTAATAAATCCGTTGAATTTTTCACATCTAAAACGACCTGCTGAAGATTCAAAATTCTTGAAAGCATCTCTTATCTCATCTGGATTTATGAAAAAGTCATCTATCTCGAATGAAATAATTTTATTTTCACTTAAAGTATTGTTGAAATCTAGTTTTACTAATTCTTTTGATAGCATAAAACTAATGAAACTAATAATCATTGCAATTCCAGCAATACGGTTAATTTTAAATATTTTACCTGAAATTTCTTCCTGTCTGTTTGAAGGATAAAAGGTAGCTTTTTTTATTAATAATAAAATCAAAAATACTACTGCAATTATAGCAGAAATATATCCAAATGTTACAATTGTTGAAATCAATATTTTCATAATAAAAAAGCGAAGAAAAAATTTCCTCGCTTCTAATTTATGATTTTAAATCTAATTTCAGTTCCAGTTCCGTGAGTTGCTCCTGATGAATTGGTGCTGGCGCATCAATCATCACATCTCTTCCTGAATTGTTTTTCGGGAAAGCGATATAATCTCTGATTACTTCGTTTCCGTCTAAAATTGCAACCAATCTATCAAATCCGAAAGCTAAACCTCCGTGAGGTGGAGCTCCATATTTGAAAGCATTCATCAAGAATCCGAATTGCGCTTCTGCTTCTTCTTTTGAGAAACCTAACAAGTCAAACATTCTTGATTGTAAATCTTTATCAAAAATTCTGATAGAACCTCCACCGATTTCGTTTCCGTTAAGAACCAAATCATAAGCATTAGCTCTGGCTTTTCCAGGGTCTGTTTCTAATAAATGGAAATCTTCTGTTTTCGGAGAAGTGAATGGATGGTGCATTGCGTGGTATCTTCCAGATTCTTCATCAAATTCCAATAATGGGAAATCTACAACCCAAAGTGGAGCAAATTCGTTTCCTTTTCTAAGTCCAAGACGATTTCCTAATTCCATTCTCAAAGCTGAAAGTTGAGTTCTAACTTTGTCTGCATTTCCGCTCATTAAGAACATCAAGTCTCCAGCTTTTGCACCAAATTTCTCAGCGATTTTTTTCAAATCTTCTTCAGAATAGAATTTATTAACTGATGAAGTTACAACGCCGTCATTTTGGAATTTAATCCAAACCATTCCTGTAGCTCCGATTTGTGGACGTTTTACCCAATCAATTAATTCATCGATTTGTTTTCTTGTATAATCTGCGATTCCTTCAACATTAATTCCAACAACCAATTCTGAATCATCAAATATTTTGAAATCTTTTCCTTTAACCAATTCATTCAATTCCACGAATTCCATTCCGAAACGGATATCCGGTTTGTCGTTTCCGTATTTCTGCATTGCATCAGCAAAAGTCATTCTTGGGAAATCTTGGAAATCTTGTCCTGTAATATCTTTCAACAACGTTTTGGTCATTCCTTCGAAAACATTCATTATGTCTTCTTGCTCTACGAACGCCATTTCACAATCGATTTGTGTGAATTCTGGTTGTCTGTCAGCACGCAAATCCTCGTCACGGAAACATTTCACAATTTGAAAATATCTGTCCATTCCGCCAACCATCAATAATTGCTTGAAAGTCTGTGGCGATTGTGGCAAAGCGTAAAACTGTCCTGGGTTCATTCTGCTTGGAACTACAAAATCTCTCGCACCTTCTGGAGTAGATTTAATCAAAACGGGTGTTTCAACCTCGATAAAACCTGAATCTGAAAGGTAGTTTCTCACTTTCTGCGCCATTTTGTGACGGAAAATCAGTTTGTCTTTTACAGGATTTCTTCTGATATCCAGATATCTGTATTTCATTCTCAGTTCTTCTCCACCATCAGTTTCATCTTCGATAGTGAAAGGAGGAAGTTCAGATGCATTTAATATTTTTAAATCAGAAACCAAAATTTCGATATCGCCGGTTGGGATTTTTGGGTTTTTGGAAGCACGTTCGATAACGGTTCCTTCTACCTGAATCACAAATTCACGACCTAATTTTTTAGCTGATTCCAACAATTCTTTTGAACTTCTTTCCTCGTCCAAAACCAATTGTGTAATTCCGTAACGGTCTCGCAAATCGACCCAAATCATAAAACCTTTGTCACGGATGGTTTGAACCCAACCGGAAAGTGTTACTTTTTCATTCAGATTTGCCAGCGTCAATTCGCCGTTTGTGTGTGTACGGAACATAATTATTTGTTTAAAGTTCAATGTTTAAAGTTCAAATCAGAACTTTGAATTTTCGAGTGCAAAGATAAGGATATATCTAAATTATATAACATATTGTTAGAATTTTCACATATTGTTAGGGGTAATTATATTTGAACCGAGTTTTTATTTCTCAAAAAAATCAAGAATTGTTTTATTAAATATTTCGGGCATTTTTGCCGGAGCTTCGTGGTCACCATCTTTGAAAATAACCAAGTCGCTGTTTGGAATTTTTTCGGCAATCAGTTTTGTGTGGTTTTCTGTGATGACATCGTGTTCGCCGGCCATTACCAGAGTTTTTGCTTTGATTGATTTTAATGAATCAGGATTGACGTGCGGTTCGGTTAATAATAACATTTTTAAACGATAATTCATATCCGTTTTTGGAAGGCCTCTGTCTTCCATTTCTTTAATTTGTTGGAGTAAGATTGGATTGATTTCAGGAATTACCGAAGTTTCGTCGTTGTACAAGTTTGCGCCCATAATTGCCATTTTTTTAATCTTGTCAGGATGTGTAATTCCAAGAATGATTGCAATGTTTCCACCGTCGCTCCAACCTAAGATATTGACATTTTTAAGATTAAGTTTATCCAAAAAAGTATTGACATCTTCTGCTATCAATTCGTAAGTGAGTTTGTTGTCGTTGGATGTAGAACGTCCTTGCCCACGACTGTCCAAAGCAATGACTGTATATTTTTTGCTGAGTAAATCCAGCTGATTATAAAAAGTCACCATCGATTCATTATTGCCGTGGAGTAGAAGCATTGGTTCACCTTGTCCGTAGGTTTCATAGTAAAGTTTCACGCCATTAACGTCCATATATTTTCCAACTTCTTGATTGCTACCAAATTTAGGTTTTACTTTTACTTCCCTATTATCAACGAAGAGAGATTGCTTTCCGGAAGAATGTTTTTCGGGGGATAATGTGATTTTTGTATTCGGTTCTTTATTATTGATTTGCCAATCTGAGAAAGTTTCGTTTTCAAAATCAGCATTTTTTAATGGAATTTCGATTTCTTGTTTATTATCAATGATGAATAATTTAAAATCATCCAAATAAAAGCTTCCTTTTCCAACTGCCTGAATTCCCGCAAACATCAGATTATCTTTTGGATTAATTTTCCCTGAAAGCTCCAATTCTGTCCAATCATTTTCTTTATAATTTGCCCAAGTGCTGTCATCATAATGAATGGTGTTTTGGATTTTGTTTTCACCCGTTCCGGCAATAGGAACCACCATAAAATCTTTGCTGAGAGCATCCACATAAAATACTTTGACTTTTAACAGAAATTTTTTGCCTTGATATTTTTCGGTATTAATGCCTTGAACAATGTAGTAGTTTTGAGCTTTTACGAATAAAGAAGTAATGAATAAAAAAAGTGCTATCATTAATTTTAAAATAGGAACATTCATTTTTTTTAGTTTTATATTGGTTGATTATTAATCTGAATTTTAGACAAAAAGAATCCTATACTGAGAGAAATTCTCAATAGAAATAGTTTTTGTTCGTGAAAGAAATTTTGAAGATTTAGTCTTCTTTGTATTCCAAAATGTCGCCAGGCTGGCAATCTAACGCTTTGCAAATAGCTTCCAATGTAGAAAGCTTAACAGCTTTGGCTTTTCCTGTTTTTAAAATCGAGAAGTTGGCTTGCGTAATGCCTATTTTTTCTGCCAATTCCTGAGATTGCATTTTGCGTTTGGCAAGCATTACATCTACATTGATGATGATTGGCATAATTTAAATGGTTAAATCGGTTTGTTCTTGTAACTCGATTCCTTTTTTGAAAAACTCCACAATGAAAAGCATTATGAGTCCAAAAATCCCGATGAATACACGCGTCAATAAAATAACTCCAGAATTATCATTAAATTGATTCAATTCGAATAGTCCTGTAACAGCAAAAATTAAATTTAAGAACCCCAATTTTCTGAGCCAAGAAATTGCTTTTTTGTTGAATATAATTTCGCTGGTCATTTCTTTGAAAAACTTGTACGAAAAGAAAAAGAATAGCGAACAGTATAAAAGTCCAACTAAATTATGAATAATGATGAAAGCATTATTATATAATCCGGTAATTACTTGAACATCAGTAAATGGATAATTGATTCTAAATTTTAGTTCATTATCTAATGGCTGAGTCCATTGGTTTTTCTCCCAACCAATATCTTTTGCCAAGATGAATATGTTAGAAAAAATAGTATTCCCAGTTTCATATTTGTACAATAAAATAATATGTCCAATTAATTCATAAATGAAATGACATAGAAAAACAATAAATATAAAGTACATCAAATAAGCGATGTATAATGAAAGCGAATTTTTGCCGATTATTTTCATTAATCTAAAATTTTATTATTGCAAATTTATAATTAATTATCGTAAAACAATAAAATATTATTGTTATTTTAAATTTCCAAGATAAATTAAAGACTAATTTGAAGTATTGGTTAATTAAAATTTAATTCATAAATTCGTAATAATCAAATACTTAATTATTATGGGAAAAGGTGACCAAAAATCCACCAAAGGAAAAAGAGTGCGTGGAAGCTATGGAAAAACAAGACCTAGAAAATCTTCTCAACCAATAGCAATTGTAGAAAAACCAACCAAAGTAAAAGCAGAACCAAAGCCAAAAGCCACGAAACCGAAAGCTGAAAAAGCTAAAAAATCTGCTGAAGAATAAAAAAAAGCCGTCTCATTTAAAAACGAGACGGCTTTTATATTTTTAAAAGAAATTATTTTCCAAAAATGCTTCCAAGCAATCCACCAAGTCCGCCTTGTTGAGATTGTTGCTGATTTCCACCACCAAGTACATTTCCTAAGATATCACCTAAACCTCCACCGGAAGATTGAGTTGCTCCTCCAATCACGCTTCCCAAAATATCACTTAAAGGATTATTAGAAGCTTGAGCTTCCTGTGCAGAACCTCCAAGAATTCCGCCTAGTAAATCACCTAAACCTCCACCAGAAGTAACGTTGCTAGCTTGTTTTTGCTGACCGATATAACCCATAATAACAGGTGCCAAAGTCGCCAAAACAGGACCGATTTTGTCCATAGAAATTCCTGTGTTTGCAGATAATTGATTTTCTACGTTCGCCTTGTTTCCTCCAAAAATGTGGTCAAGGATTGAGTTTCCTTCCTGTTCTCTGTCAAGAGCTTGCGAAGGGTTGTTCAAGATACTTCCGTCGTGATGTTTGTCTAGCGTTGCATTCAGTTTGTCTGCTTCGTCAGCATTTTCTGATTTCTTTTTAAGGTAACTGATAACCAAAGGTGCAGCTACAACAAGAAGTGCAATGATTTGATTTTTGCTGATTCCGAATTTGTTTTCAGCTTGTTCAGCAACTTGATTTCCAGCGCTTCCAGTGATAAGGTCTAATAGACTCATAATTTATGTTTTTTTAAATTTGTAAATCAAAGATAAAAAATAAGATTACAAGTTTTTGATTTCAGATAAATAATTGATATTTTTTTTAGACTTTAGAATATAATCTTATCAGTATTCTGTTTTATCATCCTTTTCTTCCCATTGTTTAAAAGCTTCCAAACCTTCATTTCGTAATAATTGTTTAATCGGAATAGCTCTTTTTTCCATAGGAAGCTGTACCTCATCATAGATAAAAGAATCATCAAAACCGATATCTTTTGCATCAGTTTTGGTGTTGGCGTACCATATTTTGTCTAATCTTGCCCAGTAGATTGCACTTAGACACATAGGACAGGGTTCGCAAGAAGTATAAATCTCACATCCTGATAAATTAAAATCATTCAGATAAGCCGATGCGTTCCGGATTGCCATAACCTCTGCGTGAGCTGTCGGGTCATTATTGATGGTCACCTTGTTGGCGCCTTCCGCAATTATTTTCCCATCCTTTACAATAACGGCTCCAAATGGACCTCCTCCTAATTTTATGTTTTCACAAGAGCACGCAATTGCCCTCCTCATAAATTCTTCTCTGTACAACATAATTTTCTTTAAATTTTCAACAAAAAAATCTGCTTCCAAAAGAAGCAGAAATATAAAGGTATAAAAAAAACTTTTTAAAAGGAAACCTAATTCTTAAAAATCGGAACATTACTGCACGCTTCGCCGAACATCAGAGACTTTACAAGCGGTTTCAGTTGCTCCACCAATTCCACGTAAGCATTGTTGGGGATAAACTCGTCACTGCAGCCTTTTACCAAAACACGTTTGTCACGCATCTCAGAAAAATCATAAGTTTGGATGGCATTATGCATCAACAAAACTTCCAAATCTTCTCTGTTCCCAAAAACAATTTTTTTCGCAGAATCCGTAATTTTGGAAGTAATCAGAAAATAAGCCCAAAGCGGAATAATCACATCCTCAGAACAATAGATGTAAACATAAGCGTCTTTGTAGATTTCCTCATCAATATTTTTGATTTTCTCACGGAAATCTTTTTCCCTCAGAATCATTCCTTCCCAAAGAAAATCTTTGATATCGATTCCCAAACGTTTCCCTTTCGGAACAAGGTCAGAAATATCAAAATTCACCAATCCGCTGTTTGCAATTTTATTTACGATTTCTTCCATTTTCTAAATTCTAATATTTTTTAGGAGCTTAATCCCGCTATCCGTTGCAATCTTTTGCTTTTTCATATGTGAAAAAAAAGCAAAAGGATTTCCACTACTATCGGGGCTATGGGATTTGTCATAAAACAAATTTTCTCAACAACAGAACTTTCCCAATCCTAATAAACCAAAATGACTTATTTTTGTTCAAAGTTAATTATTTTGAACGGAAAACTTCTTTAGATTTATCTATCGAAAAGACTTTCAAAATCTAAAACCCAGAAACCTTGAAATATTACATCATAGCAGGCGAAGCTTCCGGCGATTTGCACGCTTCCAACTTAATGAAAGCCATCAAACAAAAAGACCAAAACGCAGATTTTCGTTTTTGGGGCGGAGACTTGATGCAGAAACAAGGCGGAACTTTGGTCAAGCATTACCGTGATTTGGCTTTTATGGGATTTTTAGAAGTGGTTCAGAATCTAAAAACCATTCTCAATAATATCAAATTCTGCAAAAAAGACATCGTGGAAAATAAGCCGGATGTTTTGATTTTGGTAGATTATCCAGGATTCAATTTGAGGATTGCGAAGTTTGCAAAAGAATTGGGAATTAAAGTTGTTTATTATATTTCTCCTCAACTTTGGGCTTGGAAAGAAGGTCGTGTCGAAACGATTAAAAAATACGTCGATGAGATGCTAGTGATTCTTCCTTTCGAGAAAGATTTTTACAAGAAACATCAGGTTGAAGCGCATTTTGTCGGACATCCACTTCTTGACGCAATCGAAGGTTTACAGCCAATTGATATTCAGGAATTCAAAAAAGAAAATCATCTTAACGATAAAGAAATCATTGCGCTTTTACCAGGTTCCAGAAAGCAGGAAGTTTCTAAAATGCTGGAAACAATGTTGTCTGTAAGAAATGATTTTCCGGATTATCAATTCGTAATTGCTGGTGCACCAAGTTTGGATAAAGATTTTTATGAACAATTTGTAGATGATGATGTACATTTCGTTTCCAATAGAACTTATGATTTGCTGAGATGTTCCAAAGCCGCTTTGGTGACTTCGGGAACAGCAACTTTAGAAACTGCTTTGCTTAATATCCCTGAAGTAGTTTGCTACAAAGGAAGCAGAATCTCTTATGAAATAGGAAAACGACTAATAAAGAATATCAAATATATTTCTTTAGTCAATCTCATTATGGACAAAGAAGTTGTAACCGAATTGATTCAAAACGATTTGAATACTAAAAATCTCGTTGAAGAACTTAACAAGATTCTCAATACAAAAAAAAGAGATGAGGTTTTGAATAATTACGAAATTCTAAGAACCAAATTGGGTGGAAGCGGCGCAAGTCAAAATGCTGCTGAACTCATTGTAAATTTGAAATAATGGAATTAGAAAAGTTATTACAAACAATAGAATCTCTTCTACCAAAGATTGATGTAACGAATGAAAATATTTCCAAAGCATCAATTGGCTGGCATTTGGAACATTCGCTTTTGATTATCAACGGAAGTCTGAAAGGTTTAACGATGACAAATCCTGAAGATTACAAACCGAAATTCAGTATCAAGAAGTTTGTATTTCTCAATTTTGGAATGATTCCGAGAGGGAAAATTAAATCGCCAAAACAATTCATTCCATTAGAAATTCCAACTAAAGAAAGTATTGAAAAACTTTTGAATTTAGCAAAAGAAAGATTAGTAGCAGTAAAAAATCTTCCTGCAAAATCTTATATTAAACATCCTTTCCTCGGTGACCTTGATAAAAAAACAACGCTTAAGTTTTTAAGTCTTCATACGAATCATCATTTGAAAATTATTGATGATATTTTGAAAGGATAATTAATATATTTTTATCCGAAAACCTTTCCGCCATTTTTGTCATTCCGTAGGAATCTGAATTCTTTTTTATTAATTCTCGTAGAGATTCCTACGGAATGACAAATTTCCTGTTTTATTTCTTATCTTTATTCCAGACACTTCGACTTCGCTCAGTGTGACAACTTTAATGTAAAATGTTGTTGTATTGAACTTGTAGAATGTCAATATTGTCAGGCGGAGCGGAGTCGAAGCCTTTCATAAAAACACACAAAAACACAAATGAACTTCAATGAAAAAACAGCCATTACTGATATTGCTGCTATGCTTTATTCTTGGAATTCTTTTCCAAGAATTTTTCACACAAACTAAATCTATAGTTTTTCCTCTTTTAATTTTATCGGGATTTTCTTTGATTTCAATGTTTTTTAGAAATAAATTTTTCCAACGCATCAAACATTACTGTTTAGGATTTTTCTTTTTCTCTATTGGTGTTTTTATTCATTTTCAAAATTTTGAGCAACCAAAGCTTCCAACTTTAAAAGAAAAAGAAACGATTATTTTTCAATTGGATAAAAAACTCAATTCTAATGAAAAGAACAGAAAGTATTATGTTGATGTTCTAGATGTTTCAGGTTTGAAGCAAAAAAAAGATTTTCCTATCAAAACGGTTCTCAGTATTCCAAAAGATAATGAAGCTTTGGATTTCAAACATTATTATAAAGCCGAAGTTTACATTCATCAACCGGAAGAAATCAAAAATAATTTCCAGTTCGATTATAGAAAATATCTTGCAAGACAAGACGTTTATTTTCAAGCTTACCTCCCGAATGATATTAAGAAAACAGAAAAGCCATCAATTTCATTCGAAGATAAAATCAAACAAAAACGATTGGATGTTCTCAATCAAATTAATCATTCTTCATTGTCTCCAAAGATTCAGGAGTTTTTGAAAGGAATTATTTTGTCAGACAGAACCGAGATGGATGGAGAAACAGTTAAAGATTTCAATCAAACTGGATTAACTCATCTTTTGGCAATTTCCGGCTCGCATATGGTGATTATTTTCTGGATTGTTTTATTGGTTTTGAATCAGATTCTTCCTGTCAAATTTAGGAAAGTTTCCATTGTTTTGAGTATTCTTCTCATTTGGATTTTTGCTGTTTTCATCGATTATGGAAGTTCTGTGATGCGAAGCTGTCTGATGATTACGTGTTACTATATTATGGTTTTGTTGCAGCGGAAATCAGATTTGCTACATTCTTTGGCTATGTCGGCTTTTATTCTTTTGATTTTTGATTCGAATCAATTGTTTGATGTGGGATTTCAGTTGAGTTATGTTGCGGTTTTAGGGATTTGGTGGCTGACGAATCCAATTAAAAATATGTTCAGAAAGCCGAAATATGAGGCGGAGAAGTTCTTCTATGAAATATCTGCAATGACTTTTGCAGCGCAGATTGCGACTTTGCCTTTAGCGATTTATTATTTTCATCAGTTTTCTTTTGTTTCAATCATTGCGAATCTTTTGATTATTCCGTTGTCGGAAATTATCATTGTTTCTTCTTTGCTGATTGTGGTTTTGATTACTTTCGGATTCAGTAATATTCCTTTTTTATATAAAGGTTTTGATATTTTTGTGGAGTCTATTTTAAAACTGATTCATTGGTTTTCCGGCTTTGAAACTTTAATGAATAAAAATATTTCGCTGAATATTTTGGAATTAAGTCTTCTACTTTTAGTCATTTACTTTCTAAAGTTTTTAATTAAAGATATTTTCAATCCGAAGAACTTGCTGAGGTTTGGATTTTGTCTTCTGGCATTTTTTGCAGTTAGAACTACGATTAATATTCATCAATATAATAAAGAAGAAATGTTAATTCACAGTTTTTACAAAGAGAAAATCGTGAGTGTAAAAGATAAAGACCAAGTTGTCTTTTGGATGAAGCAGAATAAAAATGAAGATAAGATTCGAGGTTTTGTCATTAATCCATATTTGACTTCGAGAAGAATTAAAGACTTTAAAATCAATTATATTCCTGAAGATTCAGAAGCTTTTGTTTATCAAGGAAATAAATTTGAGTTAAAATAGTTTTAGTTTTATAAAAAGACTTTAATCATTAAAACTTAAATTAATGAAAAAGCTGATTCTATTTTCATTGTCTCTTTTGCTATTTATGATGGCGTTGGCGATTGTTTCTCATCCTGGCGATTCTTCTAAACTCTTATTCTTTGTTTTGTTAACTAACCTGATTTGCGGATTAAGCATTTCTTTTATGGCATTTGCATTATCCAAGACTGATAGTAAAAAAGCTTTTGTGGAGAGTTTAAAATACTCTTTCGGAATCAGTTCTCTGATAATGATTCTTGGATATTTAACATTTTGTCTTGAACCAATAATTTTTTAATTGATGAAGATTTTCTACAAAATATTAGCAGCCATTTTATTATTTTCATCTGTTTTAATGACTTTTATAATAGGAGGAGCATTAACTATAGAAGGCAAGAATATCTTTTATCCATATATAGATACTCAATTCGCATCTCAATATTCGCCCGAAAAATTTGAATTAATAAAAGTAGGGCAAACTATAAAGGATGTTGAGAAAATTATTGGTCAGCCTTTGCGCAAGAATGTAGATTCTACAAATCACAGAACCGAATATTGGTACACGATGGATGGGAAATTGTCTGTAAATAATAAAAACGGAGATTTTGCTTGGTATATATCAGTCGTATATTTTAATGATAAAGGAAAAGTGGCTGAAGTAGAAAAAGGATGGGGATATGATTAATCTTTCAAAAATTCATTAAAATTCAAAGTAATTATAGTTTTTATAAATAAAGTTTTGCGTTTTTCATAAGATTTGTGTATTTTTAGAAAAAACAAAAACTATGATGGATTTCTTTGTCGGGATGAGTACTTTACAACAATCCTTTTGGTGGGTTGCTATTATTGCCAGTCTCATTTTTCTTATTCAATTGATTTTTACAATTATCGGAACTGACTTTACAGATGGTTTAGGCGCTGACTTTGACGGTGATTTAGATGCAGTGCACGGACCGTTCCAATTATTCTCTTTTCGGAATTTGATTAATTTCCTAATGGGATTTGGATGGACAGGAGTCGCTTTTTATCACAGCTTCCAAAACCAAATGTTCCTTGTAATTCTGGCTGCAATAGTCGGCTGTCTGTTTGTGGTAATTTTCTTTGTTGTCATCAAACAGATTATGAAGCTGACGGAAGACAATACTTTCAATATTGATAAGTTGGTTGGAAAAACTGCGGAAGTTTACCTAAGGATTCCTGAGCAGAAATCTGGCAAAGGCAAAGTTCAAGTCTCTTTAAATGGGACTAACCACGAACTATTAGCAGTAACTGAAACCGAAGAAATAGCTTCCGGAAATCTGGTAAAGATTATCCGCATCGAAGAAAAAATACTAATTGTCGAAAAAATTTAATGACTTTATATGGAAATGATTAATGGAACTTTTATTCTGATTCTGGTCGGAGTATTCGTATTATTTGTAACATTCTTGGCGCTGATTTCGCGCTACAAACGTTGTCCTTCTGACAAGATTTTGGTAATCTATGGAAAAACCGGAGGCAGCTCAGCCAAATGTATTCATGGTGGTGGTGCGTTTGTTTGGCCTGTGATTCAGGATTTTGCTTACTTGGATTTGAAACCGATTTCTATCGAAGCTAATTTAACTAATGCACTTTCTCGTCAGAATATCCGTGTGGATGTCCCTTGTCGATTCACGATTGCGATTTCTACCGAACCGGATTCTATGGGAAATGCAGCGGAAAGATTATTAGGATTGTCTCCGGAGCAGATTCAGGAATTGTCAAAAGATATCTTGTTTGGTCAGCTTCGTTTGGTGATTGCAACAATGACGATTGAGGAAATCAACTCAGACAGAGATAAATTCCTTGATAATATTTCTAAAAACGTTGATACTGAATTAAAGAAAATCGGTCTTAAATTAATCAACGTTAACGTTACCGATATCAGAGATGAGTCCGGTTACATCGAGGCTCTTGGAAAAGAAGCTGCTGCGAAAGCAATCAACGAAGCAATTATTTCCGTAGCAGAGCAAACTAAAATTGGAGAAACCGGAAAAGCGATTGCGGACAGAGAAAAAGATACACAGATTGCTGAAACTCAAAGAGACAGAGACGTTAAAATCGCCATTACTCAAAAAGACAGAGAAATCAGTATTGCAGCAGCAGGAAAAGATGAATCGATTGGTAAAGCAGAAGCAGAAAGAGATGCACGTATTGCGACTTCCGAAGCTAACTCTTTAGCTGTAAAAGGAGAAAACGAGGCGAAGATTACTATTGCTAATTCAGATGCAGAAAGAAGAGAAAAAGAAGCAGAAGCTTTGAGAATTGCTACTGCTGCGGAGAAAGTTCAGGCAGCGAAAGCTTTGGAGGAATCTTATGTTGCAGAACAAAAAGCGGAAACTGCCAGAGCGGAAAGAGAGCGTTCTACGCAACAAGCGAACATCGTAGTTCCCGCAGAAATTGCAAAACAAAAAGCCATCATCGATGCACAGGCCGAAGCTGAGAAAATCAGATTGCAAGCTAAAGGAGAAGCAGACGCTATCTTCGCAAAAATGGAAGCAGAAGCAAAAGGTCTCTTCGAAATCTTGACAAAGCAGGCAGAAGGTTACGACAAAGTGGTTCAGGCAGCTGGCGGAGACACCAACAGTGCGTTCCAGTTATTGTTGATTGAGAAATTACCGGAATTGGTTAAGACCCAAGTGGAAGCCGTTAAGAATATCAAGATTGATAAAGTAACGGTTTGGGATAGCGGAAATAACCAAGATGGAAACACGTCCACAGCGAACTTTGTTTCAGGAATGATGAAAACCGTTCCGCCTTTGAATGACCTTTTCAATATGGCTGGGCTGGATTTACCTTCTTATCTAAAAGGTAAGGACGAAAAACAAATTGTTGAGGTAAAAGAAGCGAAAACAGAAACATCTCCGAAAGCAGATGATGGAGCAGGACATTCTTAAGCAAAAGTTTTAAAGAATTATTCTAATATTTATAAACGTCCGTATCTTTCTTTGAAAAGGCACGGACGTTTTGTTTAAAACACACGAGAGTTTCGTCCAAAAGACACGTGTGTTTTTGACTACCTCTGCAAACGTCCTGTTCATCGGACTTGCCAAAGGTCAAAAATTTCATTGAAAAACAATAAAAAACCCTTTCAGAATTTCAAATTCTGAAAGGGTTTTATTGAAAAAGTCATATTGTTTTATCTTACTATCGGAGCCACTTTCTCTCCGAATAACTCAATGGATTTCATCATCACATCGTGTGTAGGGTCGCCCACATCCATATGTCCGATGAATCTTGTTAAACCAAACAACTCTTTCATTTCAGCAATTTTGTCTGCCACTTCATTGGTACTTCCGATGAAGAGTGCACCGTCTTTGCTTCTTCCGCCTTCGTATTGGTCTTTGGTGTAAGGTGCCCAACCGCGGGTTCTGCCAATTCTGTCCATCTGAGATTTATAATTGAAGAAATATTGGTCTATATCTTTCTGGTCATCGCTCACAAAAGTATGAGAATGGATAGCAATCTGCATTTTGCTTTCGTCGTGTCCGGCTCTCAGATATTCCTGCTTATAAAACTCGATGAGGTTTTTGAACTGTCTTGGCATTCCGCCAATGATTGCGACAATTAATGGTAAGCCTAACTTGGCTGCTCTTAGAACTGATTCCGGAGTTCCGCCAACAGCAACCCAAATTGGTAAAACACCATTATTGAAAGCTCTTGGATAAACCGTTTGATTCTCCATTGGACGACGAAGGATTCCGCTCCAGCTTACATTTTCTTCGTTATTGATTTTCAGTAATAAGTCTAATTTTTCTTCAAAAAGTTGATTGTAGTCGGACAAATCATAACCGTACAAAGGGAAAGATTCGATGAAGCTTCCTCTCCCAACAAAGATTTCTGCACGACCTTTTGAAATCAAATCAATCATCGAGAAATCTTCATAAACTTTCACCGGTTCCGAAGAACTTAAAACAGTTACACCGCTTGCTAATTTAATATTATTAGTGATACTTGCAGCAGCAGCCAAAAGAATCTCTGGAGACGAAACGGCATAATCCGCACGGTGATGTTCACCCATTGCGAAAACATCCAGACCAACTTGGTCCATTAGTTTTACCTGCTCAAGGATTTCGTTAAGTTTTACACTTGCATCTCTATATTTTCCGGTTTTTGTGTCTAGAGCAACATCTCCAAACATCCCAATTCCTAATTCCATAATAGTCTCAATTTTTTAATGAAACAAATTTACGACTTCATAGTTGGGTTCGCATTGATGTAGGGTAATTATGATATTTACAATTCAATCCAAAAGAAAAGCCCCAGAAAAAATCTGAGGCTAAATCAAAAAAAGTTAAAAGAAGAAAAAAGTATTATTTTATGATAACTCTTTTCACTTCGCCTTCAGAAGTTTTTACTAAGTAAACACCTGTTGAAAGTTTGGAAGTATCAATAGTTGAAGCATTGTTTTCTTTGGACAACATTTTTCCGGACATATCGTACAACTCGTAGCTTTGAGCTCTGTTGAAGTACAAAATGTTTCCTTTATTAACAGGATTCGGGAAGATGTTGAAACTTGCTTTTTGATTCTTAATATCACCCGTTGAAAGTTCAGGAGAAAGCGCTACTTCATACATAGATAAAGTTCCGCTGATTTCATTAGCAATCACAACATAGCCTTTTCCTGTTCCCGAGTTTTCTGGTGAAATGTAAGTGATTCCTTCTGGACCATTATCTCCGCCATATTCCGACGTCATTCTGGAGTGTTTGTAATCTGTAAAGGTTACGTTATTCGGGTCTGTAACGTTATAAACCATTACACCTCCGGTTCTTTCCAAAGTGATGAAAGCAAAAGTCTGTCCTGCAATTGTCCCCAATGTTACCCCTTCCGGTTCTGGACCTTTTGCACGGCTTCTTGACTTGATTCCATTTGCTTCGTTATCAGCATTGAAAATCAAAGGATGATTAGCCGCGATGTATCTTTCAAATTGGTCGCCACTATCATAAGCAATAGCTTTTGTATCTGCATTGAAGACAGAGAAAGACCTTGCTCCTAAAGCATTGATTTCTTCAAAGTCTGAGTTAGAATCTGTATTTCCATTTACACTTGTTACTCGGAATCTACCTAAGTTATGAGAAGCTTTTAAGATAGAAGCATTCGGGAAATTATTTGGATTTAAAACATAACCATTAGCACCAACCGTTGTTCTCTCACTGAAGCCTCCCAAATCTTTTTCGTCTCCTTCATTCGCCGTTACCAGATAATTGGTATTTCCGATTTTAAAAGAAGCCATTGCATCCGGATTATAATAAGCTTTTACAGGCCAGTTCGCAATCAGAACTTCGCCATTGTTATCAGAAGCATCAAAGCCATTTCCTGCAAGACTCATATCTTTTTTGCCTAATCCCCAGATGTTTCCAAGCGTATCTGTTGTAAGGTCAACCTCGATGATTCCGTTATTTTCCTGACAAGAAACCCAAGCTTTCTGACTGTCTGAACTGATTGCAATATATTCCGGTTCAAGGTCTTGGGCAAGTGTGCTCGTAGATTTTACTTTCCTTCCGCCGGATGCGATGAAAACACTTTCCTGTGCATTGTAGCCTTGGAAAGAAAGTGTCTTGACGTTAGATTGAGTTAAGTTTGCAATCCCTCCGGAAATATCAATAATGCTGATAGACCCTTCTGGGTCAACAGTGTAAGCATCATTTGGTTCGCCCTCGTTTGCAGTCATTACTTTGTTGCCGTCTGGTGTGAAAGTTACCATATCCGGTAGAACACCCACAGTCAATTGTTTCAGGAAGTTTCCATTAATATCAAAGAAAACAACCGAACCGTTTCCTTGAGCATCTGTTCCATTTGGAGAAGCTACAGCAAGGAAACCGTTTTTCACAGCGATACTTGTGATTCCTCCATAAGGTGCCATATCTACAGTTCTAATAACTGTTGGATTTAATGGATTTGAGAAGTCGATGATATCAAAAACATCTGTCAAAGAACTAATAGTGAATAATCTCTTGGTTGCCGGGTCGTGAACTACAATCTCAGTAGAGCTGTTTCCGTTACTGGAAGGGTCAAAACTTCCGATGTAATTTAAAGTGATTTGATTAGAAGGTGCAGGCGCAGGTTTATCATTATCAATAATATAAACTGTAGAAGATGCATCTCCTGTAATAGTTGCACCAACAGGATTTTCAAGACTTAGAACAAAATATTCAGCTTGTTGCTCTTGTGTCGAGTCATCAATAATAGGAATGTTAACTATGTAAGTTGAAGTTCCGGCAACGATATTAATTGTTTCAGAAGTGAAAGTATAATCATTATTGTCAGCAGTGCCAAAAGTTGGTTTTGCAACCAAATTAACTGTCGCAGTCGAAGGATTCGTTACATTAATTTTGAATGCTAAAGTTCCTACACTTTCATCAACTTTAATCAAAGTTTTATCTAATGAAATACTTGTCCCCGCAGTCGTGAATATAGATGAGGTTTGAGTTGTAACTGCATTGTCACTTTCATCCTCAATCACATCTGGTTTTAGAGCTAAATAATAAGCTTGATTTGGATTTAAAGTCGCTGTTGGGATTACCGTAATGGTATTGTCAGCAAATGTTGTTGTGAAAGGAATTGCGTTTCCTGAAGCGTTATTTAATTTTAATTCAACAAGATTCTGAGCATTAGCAGAAGTGATTGGTGAATTATCAATCAATCTTACATTCTCATTGAATTTGATTGTAGGATTAACACCTGTTGAAGCATTATTAACATTGTTTGCTGGAGAAATTGTTACTGTTGGGGCACTTGTATCTGTTCCTCCAATACTATTTCCATCCACTGTGAAATTATCAAATCTATTATTTCCGACTAAACCGCCGGCGCCTTGCATAAACTGAACTTTAAGTTTGAAGTTGGGATTGTTTGCAACACCTTCAACGTCTGAAAAATCAAAAGTAATCAACTCAGGATTGTCATCTTTCGAAACAACAGTTTTGTAAGTAACGTAATTAGTTCCGTCTAAAGAATAAGTCCAAACCTGATTCCCTGCACCAGAACCGGACCTTCTTGTCGAGAATTTTACAACCACATTATTATAACCTGTTGTCGGAATATTAAATTGAATATTCCCATTGATAGGATAATTGTATCTCAAATGCGTTCCGGAAGCGTCTCCGTTTCTTGCATTGAGGTTTTCTACATTGAAGTTTTGTCCTGTTCCTCCTGCGAAATCAACAAAAGTATCTGTACTTCCGGTTCCTGTTGAAGACGCATTGATAGAGCCGTTCAATAAAGTGGACGTTGGAGTCGTAATGCTTGCAACATTAGCATTGTTGTTGAAGTTCCAATAATGGAGTAGAGTCTGACTGTTAGCCGTGTTATAAAACAACGCAGCGATAGGCAATAGACCTTTGAAAAGGTAATTGTTTTTCATTTTTACTTTTATTTTTTTGTTTATAGATTGGCGTAAAGATGAAAAATTATCCTATTCCGGTATTTTAAATAAAATTTAATTAATGTTTAATAAAGTCTGTTTTGAAGAGTGTTTTTGGATGTTTTAAAAGGAAAATTTAATTGAAAGTTATCATTAATATAATTGAATCTTGTCACATTTTTCTGCAACTTAGGTTTCCCTATTTTTTAGAAATAACCTTGGTGTAGATATTATGGATTAAACCATCTGCAACAGAGATTTTCGGGACATAGATATGTTTGATTTCAGCCCAGCTCATCACATTATTGAAGATTTGTAAAGCCGGAACCAAAACATCGGCGCGGTCTTCTCGGATTTGGTAAAGTTGCATTCTTTCTTCAACGGAAAGGTTTTGCATCTCTTTCAGGTATTTTTTGATAGCAGAAACTGGCATTGGTTTGCCGTCTTTGGTTTTGCTGAGAGAAAAGATTTTATTAATGTTTCCACCGGAACCAATGGCGACAACAGGTTTTTTACTCTTGATTTTATCTTTGATTTCGTATTTCATTTCCTCCCAAATATTTGGAGTTACCAAACCATTGAGTAGTCTGATTGTTCCGATATTAAAGGAATGTTCATACTTCATCTTGTCATTCTCATAGAAAGTAAGTTCGGTAGAACCGCCTCCAACATCAACATACAGATATGCGAAATTTTTATCAAGGCCTTCCGCAACGTGATTTTCATAGATAAGCGTTGCTTCTTCATCTCCCGTGATGATTTCTATATTAATATCAGCTTCCTTTTTTACAATCTCGATAATCTCCTGTCCGTTTTTGGCATCACGCATTGCGCTGGTTGCGCAAGCTCGGTAATGTTCCACTTTGTACATTGCCATCATTTGCCTGAAAATCTTCATCGTGTTAATGACCATCTGCTTTCTTTCCGAACCGATTTCGCCTTTGCTAAAAACATCAAAACCCAATCTCAAAGGTATTCTCAGAAGATTCAGCTTCGTGAATTCTGTTTTTCCTCGGGTTTCTTTAACCTCATTGATGAGTAGTCTTGCGGCATTACTGCCTATGTCTATAGCGGCAATTATCATTTTTATTGAGACGAATTAGAGTATAAAATTAAAGTAAATTATTAATATTTCTGGTTTTTAAGATAATGATAGGTTTCTATTTGTGACCTTTTCTGGTCATTTTTATCAGTTTCAACATACTCATTTCTCATATTTTTGTCGAGAATTCTGGCTTTAACATTATCCTGAAGCTGAATTTCCAAAAGTTCTTTCAGTTCTTTTTTTAGATTTTTCTGAAGGATTGGTGTGGCAGCTTCTATCCTGTAGTCCAGATTTCTTGTCATCCAATCGGCAGAAGAGATATACATATTCTCAGCTCCTTTATTGTAGAAATACATCACTCTGGCGTGTTCCAGATATTCGTCAACAATACTTATGGCGTATATTTTCTTCTTGAATTCTTTCTGATTCACGGCGCAATAGATGCCTCGGACAATCATTTTGGTATTCACGCCTGCTTGTGCGGCTTCATAAAGTTTTAGAATCAAAGTTTTGTCGCTCAAAGAATTGACTTTGATTATCATTTCTGCTCTTCTTCCAGCTTTGGCTTCTTCTATTTCTTTATCAATATGAGCGATGATTTTTTCTCGCATAAAAACAGGACAAACCATCAATGTTTTGCAACTCTTCAACGCAATAGTCGGGTCCACTTTAGGTTTGTTAAGTGCAAGAAAAACTTTATTGATATCTGCCATTATTGCTCTGTTGGATGTCATTAATAAATGGTCTCCGTAGATTTTGGCTGTTTTTTCATTGAAGTTTCCTGTGCTGATAAAACCATATTGAATGGTTCTGTTATTCACTCTTTTCTTGATGACGCAGAGTTTGGCGTGTACTTTTTTATTCGGAATTCCGAGAAGAACTTTCACGCCTTCCAATTCGAATCGGTCTTTCCACCAAAGATTAGACTCTTCATCAAATCTCGCACGCAGCTCCAGCATTACCGTAACTTCTTTCCCATTTCGAACAGCATTGATTAATGCATTTGCTATTTTGGAACTTGAAGCTAATCTGTAAGCTGTAATTTGGATTGATTTTACATCTGGGTCCATCGCAGATTCTCTCAATAAATCAATTACAGAATCATAAGAATGATAAGGGAAAGTCAGTAAAACATCTTTCTTGATGATGACATCCGTGACCCTTTGTTTCTTAGCAAATTCAGGATGGATAAAAGTGGTTCTTTCTGCAGGTTTTTGATATGCTTTGAACACATCGGGAAAATCCATAAAATGTCTGAAGTTATGAATCTTCTGTCCTGGAATGATGCTGTCTTTTTTTGTTAAATTTAATTTCTTGATTAAGAATTCTAGCAAAGCCTTATCAATCTCTTTATCAAAGACAAAACGCGTTGGTTTTCCTTTTCGTCGGCTTTTTACACCTTTTTCGATTTTATCTGCCAAGGTTGTTTTGATATCATTATCAAGGTCAAACTCAGCGTCTTTTGTCACTTTGAAACAATGTGCAGTAAACTCATCGTAACCGAAATAAGAAAAAATATGTGGCAAATTATGAATAATGACATCTTCCAAAAGCATTACATCTTTCTGCTCCGGATTTTCTGTAGGAAGCAAAACAAATCTTCCGTTAGCGGTTACTGGAAGCTCGATAATCGCATATTGACTTTCATATTGCCATTCTTTTCTTCGCATTGCAATACCAATGAAGAGACTTTTTTCACGCAAATATGGCATCGGTTTGTTATCGTGAAGCAAAATCGGGATGACATTACTTTCCACTTCTTCATCAAAATATTTGACAACGAAATCCTTTTGCTCTTTTGTAAGATGATTATGGTCTTTGATAAAAACATTTTCCTTTGCCATCTCGCGCTGAACATCCTTCCAAGTTTTGTCAAAATCCTCTTGTTGATTGATGACAAGCTTGTTTATTTTCTGTAAAATTTTGGAAGGCGCATCATAAAAAGACTCAGCCAAAACTTTTTGTTTGAAGTCCATTGCACGTTTCAATCCGGCAACTCTTACTCGGAAAAACTCATCGAGATTATTAGAAAAAATTCCTAAAAAACGAATTCTGAGATGTATAGGAACGCTTTTGTCCATTGCTTCTTGTAAAACTCTGGCGTTGAAACCAAGCCAAGTGACGTCGCGCGGATTAAATTCTTGTGGCATTATCGGGTTTTTGATTATCTCAAAATTAGTGAAATTCATTGTATTAATTTGGGTTTGTAAACTACAATGTTTTGCCTGTTCCGTATGTTTCTTAAATGTCAATTAAATTTTAAATACAGTGTTAATGCGCTATTGCGGGTAATGTTATAGATTGTTTTAAATTTTTAATAAAAATTAATTGTTGTTTTGAAAAAATTAATACATTTGCCTCCCTTTTATTGAAGATTTAAAAATATGAAGAAAATTTTATTTACATTAGTAAGTGTTCTTTGTCTGAATGCTTATGGACAAAGAAATTGTGGAACAGATAAAAAGATGGCTGAGTTTTTTGTAGCCAATCCACAAGCGAAAGCTAACCGAGAAGCTTTGAAAGATTTCTTGGTACACAACGATTACAAATCTAAAAAAGCAGGACTTGTAACAATTCCGGTTGTTGTACACGTTTTATATTCTAGTACTGCGATGAATATTTCTGATGCTCAGATTGCTTCTCAAATCAAAGTATTGAATGATGATTTCAGAAAACTAAATGCGGATTTCAGTACAGTTGTACCTTCTTATTTTCAAGGAAATGCTGCTGATATGGAATTAGCGTTCTGTCTTGCAACGAAGAAACCAGATGGTTCTACTACTACCGGAATCGAAAGAAAATCTGTTGCAAGTAGTTTTAATTTTAATGACAATTATTACAAAGCTTCTGGTTTAGCATCTTGGGATACTACGAAATATCTGAATATCTGGGTTGGAAATATGAGTGAATATCTTGGTTGGGCATACCTTCCGGATAATGCGGGAGCGATAGATGATGGTCTTGCAATCGGATATAAATATTTTGGAACAACAGGTACGGCAACCTCTCCATATAATAAAGGTAGAACTGCAACGCACGAGATAGGACATTACTTTGGATTAGAGCATCCTTGGGGTTCAGTTGAAGATTATGGTGATTCTCCGGTTAAAAGTAATTGTGGTAAAACGGGTTGGGATGATTTCTGCGCAGATACGCCTGCGACCTACTATCCTCATTTTGACAAACCAACCAATGTAAACATTTATACTTGCGTATCTACAAATAGTGGAGCAATGTTTATGAATTATATGGATTATGTAGAAGATAGTCAAATGGCATTCTTTACAAACGGGCAAAAAACGATTGCTCAAAATACAATGTCAGGACCTAGAGCAAGTTTATTAAATTCTAATGCTTGTTCATTGTTGGCTGTTGATGATGTAGAAAAATCAAACTCAATCAGTCTTTTCCCAAATCCGGCTGTTAATTATATTTCGATTGCATCTCCTTTAGTTAAAATTAATGAAGTTGAGATTTTTGGTAACGATGGAAGATTAGTGAAAAAAGCAAACATCAAAAATGAAACAGATAAGATTGATGTGAAAAGCCTTCCTGTTGGAACTTATTATGTAAGAACTTATGATAATGGTAACTTCATCAAGTCAATGAAGTTTATCAAACACTAAACTAACTAAAATTTGACTTAAATGGAACTCCGTCTCGTACGGAGTTTTTTTTGTTGATGACAATTTGTCACTTTTTATGTCGTGGTACAAATATTGAGAATTGGTCATTGTAATAATTAATAATAACAAAAAATAACATATAAAAATGAGTAAAATAATCGGAATTGACTTAGGTACAACCAACTCTTGCGTTGCAGTAATGGAAGGTAAAGATGCTGTAGTTATCCCTAATGCAGAAGGTAAAAGAACAACACCTTCTATCGTAGCGTTTACAGAAGACGGAGAAAGAAAAGTAGGAGACCCTGCAAAAAGACAGGCTGTAACCAATCCTACAAAAACTGTTTATTCTATCAAGAGATTTATCGGAACACATTTCAAAGATGATTCAGCTGAAATCTCTAGAGTACCTTACAAAGTGGTAAGCGGACCAAACGATACTGTAAAAGTAAAAATCGACGACAGAGAATATACACCACAAGAGATTTCTGCAATGACACTTCAGAAAATGAAGAAAACTGCTGAAGACTATCTTGGACAAGAAGTAACAAGAGCGGTAATCACTGTTCCTGCTTACTTTAATGATGCTCAAAGACAAGCTACAAAAGAAGCTGGAGAAATTGCAGGTCTTAAAGTAGAAAGAATCATCAATGAGCCTACTGCAGCAGCTTTAGCTTATGGAATGGACAAATCTCACAAAGACCAAAAAATCGCAGTTTACGATTTAGGAGGTGGTACTTTCGATATTTCAATCCTAGATTTGGGAGACGGAGTTTTCGAAGTATTGTCTACAAATGGAGATACGCACTTAGGTGGTGATGACTTTGATGATGTAATTATCAATTGGATGGCTGATGAATTTAAAGCTGAAGAAGGTGTTGACCTGAAGTCTGATGCAATCGCATTACAAAGATTGAAAGAAGCAGCTGAAAAAGCAAAAATTGAATTGTCTTCTTCTCCTCAAACTGAAATCAACCTTCCTTATATCACAGCTACAGCTACAGGTCCTAAACACTTGGTTAAGACTTTAACTAAAGCTAAATTCGAGCAATTATCTGCAGACTTGGTAAGACGTTCTATGGAGCCGGTTGCTAAAGCATTGAAAGATGCAGGTCTATCTACTTCAGATATCGACGAAGTAATCTTAGTAGGTGGTTCTACAAGAATCCCAATTATCCAAGAAGAAGTTGAGAAATTCTTCGGTAAAAAACCTTCAAAAGGTGTAAATCCAGATGAGGTTGTTGCAATCGGAGCAGCTATAAAAGGTGGAGTTTTGAATGGAGATGTAACTGA
>CAUSBY010000028.1:0-42674 GCA_963530025.1 uncultured Weeksellaceae bacterium | reverse complement strand
AGGCGGATAAAGCTGCCCAAACCTAACAAAGTGGTTCGACGTAGTCAAATAAAAATTTTAGAAAACATTCATTCTCGTATTGAGTGCTTTTCTGTACGCATCTGCAACGGGAATGAATTTTCCGTTTATCATAATTCCGCCGTCCTGAAGCGTGTCTATCTTGCCGACAGAAACGATGTAAGACCGATGAACTCTGATAAAATGGTCTTTCGGGAGACGTTCTTCCGCTGTCTTCATCTTGCCGTGGATGGCGAACATTTTTTCCTTTGTGTAAAACTTCACGTAATCTCCCATTGCTTCCGCATAAAAAATATCATCGAGCTTCAAACGCCTTGTGATATTGGAATCTCTCACAAAAAGGAACTCGTCTTTGGTGACTTCCACATCTTCTTTTCGGCTGTCAAGAATCGCCTGAGCTTTGCTGACTGCCTGTAAAAATCTCGCAGGCATCACAGGTTTCAGAAGATAATCTGCGATGTTGAGCTCGAAAGCTTCGAGGGCGTATTCTTTATTCGACGTTGTATAAATAATGATAACGTCTTTCCCTGAAAGATTTTTAGTGAGCTCGATTCCTGTCATTTCAGGCATTTCGATATCGAGGAAAATCAAATCTACCGAATTGGACTGCAAGTAGTTGTAAGCCTCAATCGCATTGGGAAACTCATTGATAATCGTGAGATTCGGGACTTGTTTTGCCAAGTGCGCCAAAGTTGTTCTGGCAATATCGTTGTCATCTACGATTAAAGCTTTCATAGGGATATTTGTTTATGATTTACACAAATATAATTAATCCTTGTATTATTTCCTTAATTTCTGAAGTATGAACGTATCATCCAAGCCATTTCTTCGTGTGTTTCCATCAATCCTGTGATGAAATCGCTTGTACCGTAATCTTTGTATTCTTCGGCAAAAGGTGTGATGTTTCCTCGTAGAAATTCGATGATGCTTTCGTGGTCGCTTAACAAATCTTTCATATAGCCGAGTCCGTCGTTGGTTCTGTCGCTGTATTCGGTAAGATGCGTTAATTCTAGATAAGCTTTCATCGTTGCGGGAGCATAATGTCCGATTTTTCGCATACGTTCTGCAACGCTGTCGATGAGTTCGTCTAATTGTTTGTATTGCTCCTCAAAGAAAATGTGATTGGCGTGGAAGTTATCTCCAGTTACGTTCCAGTGGGCATTTCTGGTTTTGATGTAAAGTAAAGTTTCATCAGCTAAAAGTTTTGCCAATTGTTCTGCAACTGCTTCTGTGTTTTGTTCTGTGATTCCGATTTTTACTTTCATAATAGTTGGATTTAAGATGGAGCGTTATTGCTCTTTTTCTGATGTAAAGTTCCGTCGGAATGTGGTGTAATTGAGAGGTTTTTCGTTGAATGGGCAAAATGAGTCGGTGAAGGATGCAATAAATAATGTGGCTTTAAAATTCCTGAAACAAATAACGCTCAGGATAATTCAGTTTTTCACTTTTACGTTGACCGTTTACGATGATATGAATGATATTCATCTGGTCATCAAAAAGATTATACAAGAAACTTACTGCAGTTTCCACTTTTTTAGGATTAGCTACAATTTCTGATTCCAAATAAATATCCACACTTTCTTTATCTTCTTCATAACCAACGAAATTGACTTTTACAAATTGATTATTCACTTTTAGTTTGAGATATTCAGAAGTATAACTTTTAAGTGCTTCCTGCATTTCCTTTTCAGATTTTAGATTGAGGAAATGTAGATTTTTTCCATATTTTTTGCTGATGGCATTTTCCAAATCATCCATAAAAAATCGTCCGGAAATCTCAAATGTTTTTGATTTTTGACTATAATTAAATTCCATAGAACCAACGTGATAAGGATGAAATTTGAAAGAAAAAAGTGCTAAAATCAAAGAGGAGATAACAATTGCGGAAAAAAAGTTCTTCATCAGACCCAAAATTTAAATCGAAATTAATCATTATTTTCGTAAACCCTTTTCAAAAATAACATAATGCAGGATTTTTTATTCTATTTCAATCTCGGCTGGAAACACATTATTTCGCTGGACGCACTAGACCACCAACTTTTTTTATTGGCGTTGATTGCGATTTATTCTTACTCAGATTGGAAGAAAATTCTGATTTTGGTAACCGCATTTACCATCGGACATTCGGTTACTTTGGCGTTGAGTATTTTAGATGTTGTAAGAGTTCCTTCGGCTTGGGTAGAATTTCTGATTCCTTTAACGATTGTTGTGACGGCGCTTGGAAATATTTTGACTAAAAACAAAAAACAGTCGCAGAACAATACTAATTATTATTTAGCTTTATTTTTCGGACTGATTCACGGAATGGGTTTCGCCAACACAGCAAGAGTTATGATTGCTAAAAGTCAGAGTATTGCGTTGCCCCTTTTAGGCTTCAATGTTGGTTTGGAAGCAGGACAAATTGCGATTGTTTTTGGAATTTTAATATTACTTTTTATTCTTTTAAATCTGTTCAAAGTCAACAAAAAAGATTGGATTTTATTCGTTTCGTCAGGCGTTTTTGCATTGGCATTGAAAATGACTTTGGAAAGATTACCTTTTTAAGGAAATACGTTAAATTTGGGCTGCGTACAAATCGATGTTCTCATATTGAGTCAATCCGAAATTAATCTATCTTAGAATAATAAAATTAATCTATCTTAGAATAATAAAATAAATCTAAATTTCCATCTTATTCGTAACAATTTCCTAAATTTGATTACTTGTAAGGAATTATAATCTAATTGTTTTTGAAAAAATGAAGTTAAAGGTTTTAGGACTTTTATTCTGTTCTGCTGTGGTTTCAGCACAGAATATCCAAAATAATCCGGGAAGTAACCACGGAAACAAATTCGAACAACTCGGAACCATTCTTCCAACGCCCAATGTTTACAGAACAGCTTCTGGAGCAGCTGGACAGGCTTATTGGCAGCAACGTGCAGATTATGATATCGAAGCGTATTTGGATGAAGACAAAAGAAATCTGAAAGGCTCAGAAACCATCACTTATTACAACAATTCTCCGGACGATTTGGATTATCTCTGGCTTCAACTAGATGAAAATGAACAATCTTCTGTTAAAAACGCTGACTATTCTTTCTCTTCTACATTGCCAAAAAGAACAACGATTGATAAACTAAAAGCAACAGAACTTCCTGTTTCTGATAATGGTTATGGCATCAATCTGGAAAAAGTAACCGACGTTTCCGGCAATCCGTTGAAATATGTGGTCAACAAAACAATGATGCGTATTGACCTTCCAAAAGCTTTGAAAAAAGGAGAAAAACTAGTTTTCAAAATCAACTGGAATTACAACATCCCGAATCGTATCGAAAAAGGTGGAAGAGGAGGATATGAAAATTTCCCTGAAGACGGAAATGACCTTTACACTATCACACAGTGGTTTCCAAGAATGTGCGTTTACAGCGATTTCCACGGCTGGCAGAATCACCAGTTCACAGGACGCGGCGAATTTGCTTTAGTTTTCGGAAATTATAAAGTGAAAATGAATGTTCCTGCTGACCATATTATTGGTGGAACGGGAGAATGTAAAAATTACGAACAAGTTTTAACTCCTGAACAATTAGCAAGATATAGAAAAGCTGAAAATTCTAATGAACCTGTAGAAATTGTGACTTTAGATGAAGCTAAGAAAGCAGAAAAAAATCATTCAAAACAAAGAAAAACCTGGATTTTCGAAGCCAATGACGTTCGTGATTTTGCGTGGACTTCTTCACGGAAATTTATTTGGGACGGGATGCGCGTTACGATTCCTGAAAACAATAATAAAGTAATGGCAATGAGCTTTTACGGAAAAGAAGCTTACGGACTTTACCGAAAATTCTCTACAAAAGCGGTTGCTCACACGATTAAAACTTATTCAGAATTCACGATTCCTTATCCATATCCGGTAGCTCAATCTGTCGAAGCTTCAAACGGAATGGAATATCCGATGATTTGCTTCAACTACGGAAGAACGGAAAAAGATGGAACTTATTCCGAAGCTATTAAAAACGGAATGTTAGGTGTAATTATCCACGAAGTAGGTCACAACTTTTTTCCAATGATTATCAATTCAGACGAAAGACAATGGAGCTGGATGGATGAAGGTCTCAATACTTTTGTTGAATATCTGACGGAGGAAAAATGGGACAACAAATTCCCTTCAAAACGTGGTCCGGCTTGGACAATCGTTGACTATATGAAACTTCCGAAAGACGAATTGGAACCGATTATGTCTAATTCCGAAAACATCGCAAAATTTGGTCCGAATGCCTATTCTAAACCGGCGACTGGGCTTAATATTCTTCGTGAAACCATTATGGGCAGAGAGTTGTTTGATAAAGCTTTCAAAACTTATGCAAAAAGATGGGCTTTCCGTCATCCTGAACCGGCAGATTTTTTCAGAACAATGGAAGATGCGAGTGGGGAAGACTTGGACTGGTTCTGGAGAGGTTGGTTCTACGGAACAGATGCTGTGGATATTTCTCTAGATAAAGTGACAGTTGCAACGCCAGATTTTGATTCGACTCCTCAATCTGAAACAGTTAAATATAATGTTGATAAACCTCTTCAGAATGAATTCGAAGATGTTTCCAAAATCAGAAACAAAGAAGACAAGAACATCAAATTCTATGTAGAATCTGACAAAGATGTTCAGGATTTCTATTACAGATATGACCGTGGGCAGGAGAAAGTGGACATTTCCAAAGAATATTCTCTTACGACAGGCAATCTTGAAAAATTAGATAAAAAAGACATCACCAAAACAAATAATATCACAGCTTATCAAATCGATTTTTCGAATAAAGGTGGATTGGTGATGCCAATTATTTTGGAATTCACTTTTGAAGATGGTTCGAAACTGAATGATAAAATCAGTGTTCAGATTTGGAGACATAATGAGCAAAAAGCTTCCAAGACTTATTATTTTGATAAGAAATTAAAATCTGTTCAACTTGACCCAATGAAGGAAACGGCGGATATTGATACGTCTAATAATTTCTGGGCAGCTTCATCTTCGTCAGAAACTCCTACGAAATTCCAAGTTTTCAAACAGAAACAAAAAGATGCTGCAAGAGGCGCTTCTAACGGAAAAGTCAATCCAATGCAGGCGGCTGGAAAGAAATAATAAACCAGACAATATGAAAAGGCGGTATCAATTATAATTGATGCCGCCTTTTTTGTTAGAAAAATGCTCATATAAAGAAAATAAGATCTTTATTTGATTTTTGCTCAAGAAATCAAATTGGACTATAATATATTACATGACCTTCTTTCGATAATTTTTCGTTTTTTTGCAAAATCTTATTTTAACACAAGTATGTCGAAAATTGATGGTATTAGGTATTTTTATGATGATGAAGTAAATGATGCTTTATTAAGCGCGGCAAAACATCCGATGATGAAAGCGCTCATGCAATTTACATTTCCAAATCATGATGAAGGTTTTTGGCTTGATGAGTTTAAAAATATACATTCTATAAATGATTTTCAAAGTCGAATCATATCACATACTGTTCGCCAAATTATTTATAAAAGTTCAGATGGTTTAAGTATCTCTGGATTTGATAAGCTGGATAAAAGTACGGCTTATCTTTTCATTTCCAATCATAGAGATATTGTTTTGGATACTTCTTTGCTGAATCTAGCTTTGTTTGATAATGAACTGATTCTGACAGCTTCCGCGGTCGGAGATAATCTTGTCCAAAAATCATTTATACATACTCTCTCAAAATTGACCCGAAATTTTTTGGTACAAAGAGACTTGCCTATTCGAGAGCAGTTGAACAGCTCAAAACTTTTATCTGAGTATATCTATGAGCTTTTGAATAAAGAAAATCGCTCAGTCTGGATTGCACAGCGAGAAGGCCGAGCCAAAGATGGAAATGATTTTACTCAACAAGGTATATTGAAAATGTTGGCAATGGCTACTAATGGAGATGTGCCATTGATTGATTTCTTTAAAAGCTTGAAAATAGTTCCATTATCGATTTCTTATGAATATGATCCTACAGATGCTCAAAAAATACCACAGCTGATAGCTAAGTCTAGAAATGAAGTATATCTTAAAAATGAGGATGAAGATTTTAAAACGATATTAAATGGAGCCTTGGGACAGAAAAAACATATCCACCTTCACGCAGGTAACGTTCTTGACAAGGAGTTGGATTGCATATCATATCAATATGAAAATAAAAACAAACAACTTCAGGCAATTGCTCAGGTCATAGATGACTCTATTATAAAAAATTATAAACTTTGGCCTACCAAATATATAGCCTACGACCTTCTTCATAAAACTGACCAATACTCAGAATATTATACAAAAGAAGAAAAGCAATTATTTGAAAGACGTTTAGAAATGCGCATCAATAGTTCTGATGAAATGACGAGAAAACATTTTTTGGAGATGTATGCCAATCCGGTAATTAATAAAGACAAGCAAAACTATGATGTATGATTTAATATACACCATAGATTAATTAAATTCAAAATTACATTGGTGAAAATATTTATTAATGAGTTGTTTGTCTAATATCATGATTTTCATCTTAGAATAATTATAACTATAAAAATTATTCTTTTTTAGATAATTTCTTAAACCATAGTTCAAGATCTTCATCTGCAGGTATTTGTAACTTGTTTCTGAGGTTTTGTCGCCTGTTTCTAACAGTATTTATTGACTTAAAAGTATATTGCGCTATTTCTTTTGTCGTGAAACCTAGAAAAAAGTATGCACAAAGTGTTAATTCTGATACTCTTAGTTTGCTATCTATAGAAAGTATGGAGTTTATGACTTCCGGATAGACTTCCTGAAAACGCGTGAAAAATTCGGGATTGTTGCTTTTTGCCAAAGCAAAAACCTCATCAAGGGATTGATTGACTTTTTGCTCCAGATTTTTGGTGTCTTCTTGATAGCGTAAAGTGATTTCCTCTTTTTCTTGAATCAATATTTTCTCTTTTCGGGAGGATATTATTTTCAAATGTTTCAGTTTTTTTCTTTTTCTTTTATAAAGTCTCCATAAACCGATGAATAAAGATATGATAATGGCTGTCATTACAATTATTATGCGATTAGCCTTTACATCTTTTTTGGTAAATTCGTCTTTTTGATCAGAAAGAATTGAATTGATTGCCAAATTAGATGCGGATAGCATTTCGGATTTTAAATTGTTCTGAAGTTCAAGAAATTTTAATTTATATTTTTCTTCCAAAATTTTATTTCCCAAAAGATGGTATGTATTACTCATTTTTTGATAAATAGAAGGAATCTCGCTTTTTAATTTAGTGTTTTCCGAAATCTCTAAAGCTTTTTTGTAATATATTATAGCTGAATCATTCTCTTTTTTTAATATCATCAAATCTCCGTAGGACTTAAACGCGTATGAAAGAAAAGGGTAGTTATTGAGCTTTGCTGTATTGATTGCTTTGGTCAGAAAGTATTGAGCTTTTTTTGTATTGCCCGTAGATAAGTAATGATTGCCTAATTCGACATAATTGTTAATGATGCTTAAGAGGTATTTTTGAGTTTCCTGTGCCTCTAAAATCATTTGATTTTCATTAAGATAATAGAATGCGGAATCAGGTTTTTCCATTAGACCATAGGCTGAAGCCAGATTTTCATTAATTAAAGTTTGAGCGAATTTTTTTTCTGTTTCATTTTTTTTGAGTTCCGGAATTATTTTTATTGCTTTTTTGCTTTCAGAAATAGAATTGGAAAATAATTTCATGTTGCCATATATTCTACTACGGATTCTTCTTATTTCAAAATTTAGCCCCTGATCTTTTAGGTTTAGGTTTTCATTTTGCGCTTTATCAAGGTATTCTAATCCTTGTTTATAAATGTTTAATTCTGCTAAACATTGTGCTATACGAAAATTGCCAATAGCTATTCCTCGTGAGTACTTTTTTTGTTTACTTGATTTTAGTGCTTTCTGCGCATATTCTATAGCTCCGGGTAAATTAAATTCTGTTGTTTTTATATAAGATGAGTCTAATAAGATCTCAATTTCTTTTATTTTTTTCTGCTCATTTTGCGAAAACAAAGCAATGGGAAAACATAAGAATAGATAAAGTAAAATTTTGTTCATAGTAATGTAATCGCCGACTTGTTCTAATTAACAAAATTAACATTATAAACTATTTTAATATAATGACTTATTACAGTTTTTGTGTTGGTGTATTTTGTAATAAGATATAAAATTGTTGATTATAATGTGTTATGTTTAATTTTAATGAATTTTATTTTGTCAAATTGTTTGTTGATAATAAAACCACTCTGCTTTCATTTTCAGAAATGAAACTTTACCTGATTGAAGGAAAGCTTTTGTTCCATAAATAAGCCCAAGAGTGGTTATTATCAATATTTCGAATTTTAGTTAATCCATTACAGATCAACTACCGATGATTTTTGTTTTAAGGTTTCCAAAAAGTCCATACAGTACCATTAAAAACAGCCAACTGACGAGATGCAGTGTCATATGCGATCATTCCTGCAGGTGGGTTTATAATATTGAGATGAGGACTTGCTACTTTGGGAAGAACCATCGCTTTATCTGTATCCGAAAGTACCAAAATCCCGGGAGTAGAATCCGAACCAGCATTAGAATTGGAACCTATTGTAACTTTTGCGGAATTATTTTCGCTCAGAGCATCTTGAACATTAGGGATTGCTTTACCTGTATCATCAATACTCATGTCGGACCAAGTGCCATTTTTGAGATATTTTATTTTTTTTTCGGACAAATCATAAATAATAGTTCCGTCTACAGCTCCTGTGACTGAAGCCGTAGAAGTTACCCAAGGGAGTAATAAGCCTTTGTTTCCTATTCCGAATTCCAAAGAAACAGAGCTGTTTGTGACATTGTCCTTTCCGATAACTACCTGTGAATGAGCACAGGCAGTTATGGAAGTTAATAATAGTATGAATATGTTTTTCATTTTGTGTTAAGTTTTAATAGATAAATATTAGTTAGTTGGACAAGCTTGGGAGGTCATACAATGCCACGCCATAACGGACGCTCCATCTTTTAGTGTATAAACTTTCAAGCATTTAGCTTCCATGTCATAAACCATCATTCCTTCTATAGGATTTGGGATTGCATTTAGTTGAGCGGTGGTAGGGATTCTGTTAACCACAAACCCTTTTGTTTTAGCTTCAAGAGCTGTCCATGCTCCTTTTTGTACCATTGGCCAGTTATCAGCTTGGTCTGTGCCTGCTCTTGAAAGAGAAGTAATGCCATGTTGGGTGTCTAGAGTTGTGCCGGATGTCGTACTTGGTTTGTAACAATAACATGGGATTATTTTTTTACCATAACCATAGGCTTTCATAGACGTATTTCCTATAACATTTTGCGAAACAGTTACCTGATTAGGTGAAGATGTATTCCATGGTACGATATTGAATACTGTTCCATCTTTGAAACGAACAGGATATAATTCATAGCTGGCATGACCTGATGAAACTTTACTAGCCAGCATAGTGACTAGGCCGGTAGGTGAAATATTGACCCGGATAATCGGACGGCCAAGAGAGGGGTTGCCAGATAATTGATAAATTGTCGGAATTGTACCATCTTCCCAATGACTACCATCCAAAAACTCAACATTTTGATTGATAATATTTCCTTCTACTATTGATTGGAATTCCATTTCATTAGTTGCAAGTTGTACTCCATTAATATTCATATTAAATGAATTGTCCAGATTATAAATATCCAAAGTGTATCCATAGTCAGTGCCGGGAAGTGCCGGAATAGTTGATACTATTGGATTAGGAGTTGCAGAATTATAAGGATAATTCCAATCTATAACATTGCCATTAACAGTTTCTGTACAAATTTCTGCGCATTGTGAATTTGCTGATGCATTTTGCGAATCTCCCATACTTTGTCCACTACCATTAACATAACCTGATGGAGCATTTGTATATACTGGGATACCATTAGCATCTACATTATTACCAAGGTTTTGATTTGAGGTCTGAGAAGTTAAAACGCCAGTGGCTGTATGTAAATCTAAATAAGTAAAATTTGCGCCGCCTTCTATTGCATCCGGACAGTTATCATTATCACTGTCTAAGTCTAATCTGTTTGGAATACCATCACCATCAGTATCACATTCAACAAATCCAATCAGTTTAAAATCATCATGTCCTATAGTTGCAGAAGCTCCTCCGTTAACTGTATAAAAATATACTCTGAACTTATAAGTCTTGTTTGGTTGCATGTAGAAAGTGCCATTTGTTACATTATAAACCAGGTCTCCCTGATTAGGACTGTAAGCTTTATCTCCATGCAAAATATTGCTTGTAGAAAAATTATCATCAGATACTCTTAATAAATAATGATATTGTGTGTCTTCTCCTGTCTGAGAGGAGTTCATGGAATAGTATCCAATACTTTTTATAGCTACATATTTGTTAGGAGTTACTGTATATTCTATATACTCATTATTTGCAATAGCCTGAGATTCATTAAGAGCATTGATTCCTGAAAGTTGCTGATAATTATGCGAAGCTTCAAGTGTTCTGCTTAATCCGGAACCAGCTATACTGCCTGTTGCAGAAAGGGCAGAGATATTTAGTGTAGCATTGTAATTTCCAGAATTCATATATGCCAGCAGTTGCATTGAGTTGTTTGTACACTCCGCTGTATCTAAGATTCCATCGTTGTCATCATCCAAATCGCACAGGTCAGGAATACCATCTCCGTCACTATCCAAAGAAGTCAGATTAGTAATAACAACAGGATTTGAGCCAGCACTGTAACAGTTTCCGGTGCTGCTATAATAAAAAGCATAGTATGTTCCTGCTCCGGCTTGTGTGATTTGAGTTCCAGAAAGAGCAGTCCCTGTATGTGTATTATTTGTAAACCAAACTAATGATGTCCCTGAAGGAGCAGTTCCTGTGTGAGCTGTATTAAGATTTACATACGTTACAGGGCACGAATACGAAAGGTTTTGAACAGGTGGAGCTGTGATTGTAGGATTAGTTACTACAACGGAATTTGAAGCCGAACTATAGCAACTGCCTGTACTGCTATAATAAAAAGCATAATAGGTTCCTGCACCAGCTTGCGTTATTTGAGTTCCGGAAAGAGCTGTACCTGTATGTGTATTATTTGTAAACCAAACTAAAGTTGTTCCGGAAGGAATAGTTCCTGTATGAGCTGTATTAAGATTTACATACGTTACAGGGCAAGAATACGAAAGATTTTGGACAGATGGAGCTGCAATTGTAGGATTGGTCACAACAACGGAACTTGAAACTGGACTATAGCATCCGTTTGTGCTATCATAGTAAAAAGCATAATATGTTCCTGTTTTAGCTTGTGTAACTTGAGTTCCGGAAAGAGCTGTTCCTGTATGTGTGCTATTTGTAAACCATACCAAGGATGCTCCGGAAGGGGTAGTTCCAGTGTGTGCAGTGTTAAGATTTATATAAGTAGCAGGACAAGAATATGATAGATTTTTAACTGTAGGCGCTGTAGTTCCAGCTGTACAAGCTGGTTTTATAGATACTCCACATATGGCCATAAGTGATCCTGCCAAACCTCCATTTCCATTAATAGTTAAACGTGTATAGGCATTGGGCGCGGATATTCTGAATAGTCCGCCACCACCACCGCTTGTTCCACTTGTGTCAAGAGGAGCACCAGCACCAGAATAAATGGTATTCCCACTTATTGTAGAGTAACAGTTTGTTCCAGCTGTGATATTGACTGTACCTGCATTGGAATTAAATACAAAATTCTCATTATAAGAAGAGTATCCGCTTGTCCCTGTAGCTGTTAAAACAATTACAAGGTCATTAACTGGTTTGTTGAAATTTAGTGTGACAGTCCAAGGGCTGTAGGCTGTAGGATTCCATAGATCTCCTGTACCTACAACTAATGAATTGTTGGATGTGGTAACTGATCCTGAGCAACTAGACCAAGCCCCATAGGAATAATTTTGAACGTCACCGGTATAAGAAGTGGTTACTGTTACTCCATTTACCACAACAGAGCCTGACCGAGGTATATTAGTTGTTCCACCACTACATGTTACTTGTGCAATGCTGTTTAAACTAAACAAAAGAAAAAGTAACAGTGTGAATGTTTGTATTTTTTTTGACATTATTTTCATTGTTTCTTTTATTAATTTTTGTTTTTTGCCCTTTCAAGTTGAGTGTCGAAAGTGTTGTATGGCAGATGTTCTAGTCTCAACCATATCTTTTTATTCGCATTGTAGTAATAATATCCTTTTGTAATAATATTAATTGTCTTTCCTTGCGGTTTCGAATCTGGCTCGGATATGAAAACTACTTTGTTATCCTGAAATTCGGCTTTATCAGCAGTTTTTATTCTAAGTTCATTGCCTGTCCATATTTCGGCAATGAGACCTGTTTTTGTTGTATCATGTGTGTTGTCAACTTGTGAAAAAGCTGATATAGAAAACACGACAGTGATTATGAAAATGATTTTTTTCATTTTTGAAATGTTTTTGATTTAAAAAAATGTTTTTTCAAGCAGTTGTATTAATGTTCAGTTTTTACAAAGCTTGTTTTAATGTTGATGCTAAAGAATTGATGATTATTCTTCTCATTATGATATTTAGCTCAATTAAATTTTGACATAAGGGTATCTAGATATTCAGAAAGATGCATTTCCGAAAACCCAAATGTTTGAGACCAAAAAAGATTCAATCTCTGTGTCAAAAATTTTATTTAATTAAGGAGCAAAACACACTATAATCCTATTCCAAAATATTTTTTGGAACGATTCATATGGTTTAGATGCCTTTTTAATTGCGGTTCACAATTGACCGCACAACTTGGAAATAAGCAGTAGGTTTATAATTTTAATTTCATCATTATTTGTGCTTATTCAAGTCTTTTTTTTCAGACTATTGTCTAAAAAACATGTAGAAATGGAGGAGGGCGAACAGAATATAAGACAGATTCTGGTTTTAGAATTTTAATATTGTTGGTGTAAAAACCTATGGAAATTACAATAAAAATAAATAAAGTAAGCTTTATAAAGTCGCTTATAGCATATGTTTTTGACTTGTAATTTGGGGATGAAGTGATTGTTGCAGTATCTAATTTGCTAGCTTTGCCAAATAATAATTCGGAAGAAAAAGGTTTAGGGGTAAACTTCTGTACAATAACAGCTTGTTTTATTATCGGGTATTTTTGTTTCTTGGGTTTAGGAATTGCTACAACGGGAGTTGCTTTAGTTTTTTTCTTTTCTTGTTTATTAGGCGTGCTTTTAATTAATACAATCTCTATGTCATTGCTCAAATTAGTTATTACGACACCTTCGGTTACATATATCTTGGCCTTTTCTGGTTGAGGACTCTGTTCTTCCGATGACTTGGATTGGTTATCAATATTTGAAACGGTATCCTCATCGATATGAATTTTAGCAAAACCAGAAAAAGAAATAAGTAATAAAAATGTACCAAGAGCCTTCACAAGAAATTGTGAAACCATAGTTTTTTTTTTCATCATTTGTGTTTTTTCAATCCGTACAGGTATCTGTAAGAATTGATGTGCAAATGAATGGAAATCCTCTTTATTATCAATGATTTTCTATGTACTATAATTGTACTATTTTGTTTTAAAGTGCTGTAATTGAGGTTGTTTTTTTAAAATTTTTAAATGATGGTTATATATGGAAAAAGGTAAATCATTTGATTTACCTTTTTGTTAGTTTTTATTTATAAACGATTCTGCTCATCAGTCTTACGTCCTGCTTTCGCATCTTTCACTTTCTGATTCCCGAAATTATATTTCAGATTAATACTAACATACTGTGTATCTCGATAATCTTTGAAGTATTGATTTTGGTCTGCATATCTCGTTGAAATGGTGTTCTTATCCGTTCGGAAAATATCATTGAAAACCAGACCAGCTTCCAGTTTTTTATCAAACATTTTCTTATTGATAATAATATTAGTTCTCTGAGAAGAGCTGATGTCAAATGAACCCTGAATAGTCTTCGAATTATAAACATAAGACACATTCAAATCCCAGGTTTTTGCTTTGTCCAAAGTGATTTGTGTGGAAATATTTGCATTGTAAAAGAACACATCATTTTTGTACAGGATTTTATCCGTTCCCATAAAATAATTCTCCTGATATTCTCCCGCTCCAAAAAGATTCAGTTTCCAGAATGGTTTTATAGAAAAGCTTTTGGAGAAATTCACGCCCAGATTTTGTCCGTGGTCGATATTCGTATAATTATAAACTGTTTCAAAAGTCTGTGGATTTTGGACAGAAATTTCCATTGAAGGGTCTTTGATATAACTGTAGTAAGTTTCAAAATTCCAATCTTTTACAGTGTAAGTCAAACTAAGATTATGAATAATTGTTGATTTCAAATAAGCATCACCTTGGAAGTAAGAATACAAGTTATAATAAGATTTAGAAGGATTCAGGAAATCATAATTCGGTCGGTCGATTCTTTTTCCGTACGAGAATCCTAATTGCTGGTCTTCTTTCATATTATACATCAGATAAAAAGTAGGGAAGAGTCCGGTTCTTGTCGTCTTATTTTCCACAATAGGATTGTCAGAACTGGTTTTGATTAATGTCGTTTCCGAGCGCAAACCAGCTTTCATTTCCCATTTTTTCCATTTGTATTCTGAGGAGATATAACCAGCAAAAATATTCTCTTTATAATTAAATAGGTTACTTTTTGTCAAATCAGGAATCAAAGTTCCACTCGTTCCGTCAAAGAAATCGAGGTCATTTTTATTGTTCACAAAACTGTATTTCAAACCACTTTCCAACGTGAATTTGTCATTAGAATATCGATAATCCAATTGCGTCGCATAAAGTGAAATATCCTGAATGCTATTGTTTGCAAATCTATTATTGCTTGTAGGTTGTCCGTCAAAATTCAATAAAGTGGCGACATCTTGATTTTCCTTAAAGCGTTTTGTGCTGGAGTTATTCGTCCAAGTCAGATTATTATTCCCAAATTTTTTATCAAAAACCAAATAAGAATTAAAACTGTTATCATATTGTTTTTTCTTGTTGGATGTCAAATAATTGGATTGTAATTGGTTATTTTCTGTGTTGTAAATATTCGTCGGAACATTGTAATGGCCATTGTTATTTGGTGCATTGTAACCATCAAAACCAAACTGAACCGTTGACAAACTATCCAAAGTATATTGTCCTGAAAAATTGTAAACGTGCTGTTCGTGAGCGTGAGTTTTTCTCACCATATCACTTTCCCAACGGGTTTTGTCTTTGTCAAATATTACAACATCAAAGTTTTTTCGGACATAATCTCCCGTTACAAAATTGTAGTTTCCAGTCAATTGCCATTTGTCAGTATTATAAGACTGCGAAGTTCCAATCATTCCTTTGGCATAAGTTGATTGCGTATATCTTGTCGAGATTCTTCCTTTGTATCCGGAAAGCACATTTTGCTTCATTTTAATATTGATAACTGCTCCTCCTTGAGCTTCATATTTTGCAGGTGGATTTGTTATGACTTCAACAGAAGAAACATTATTTCCGTCAGTATTTTCAAGAAGTTGTTTCAATTGTTCCTGAGTCATCAATGTTTTCTTATCATTGATTGTTACGATGATTTGAGAATTTCCACGCACACTCAATTCTTCGTTTTTTACAAGAATATTTGGGGTGTTTTTCAAAATGTCCCAAGCATTCAGATTTTGAAGAGGTGTTTTATCGATATTAAATTCCAGTCTGTCAATTTTCCTTTTTAGTAAAGGTTTGTTGGCTTTTATTGTTACACCTGCAATTGATTTGATTGTATCTTTTTTAAGGATAATATTCAGGAATTCATTTTCTTCCAGAGTGATTTCATAATCCTGATAATCCGATTTTTTAATTGTTATTGAGACTGGAAACTTTGAAATTCCTTCAAGATTGAAATTCCCTTCTTTATCAGAATAGAATATCGATTTGTTTTCATTAATTTCAATACTTGATTCGGAAATAGGTTCCTGATTTTCGTTCTCGATGTGTCCTTTGATATTTTGACTCCAAACAAACATTGGAAGTAAAAGTAGAACAGCGTTATAAATTTTCATTTCAATAATTTTGACAAAATTGAGACGATTCGCAGGAAAGTTTTGTTAATGAACGGTTAATGGAAGGTTAATGGCTGTTTTGAAAGAAATTTGATTGTATTTTTGAAGTGTAAAAAGTTAAACACAAAGACACAAAGATTTTCACAAAGAACACAGATTTGAATATTCTAAGATTAATTTTTTGCTGAGCGAAGCGCCTTTGCGAATCTTATAAAATATTTTCAATAAGATTTAAAAAAAAACTTTGCGGACTTTGCGTTAAAATATATTTTTAAATTTTTATAAAACTTTTGTGCCTTTTGTGGTTTTAAGGAAATCAATATGAATCGGAAGAGAAATATCACGATTATTTTGTTCACGTTCAGCCTTGTTATTTTGGTTGTTCTGCAAGGCTATTATATCTATAATTCTTATCGCCTTGAGGAAAAAGAACTCATCAGACAAGCAAGAGTTATTGCGGACAAAACGCTTGATACAATGGAAAAATATGAAACTGAAACCAATGAAGAAAAATTAGTTGGTGATTTCCAAAGACTGAAAAATGGCATTACAATTCAAAAAGAAAAGATTACACATCCTGAAAGAATTTATAGTTCGGAGAAATTGTACAATCAAAAATTAGAGAAAACTCTTAAAGACAATATCGCAGATTCAGGTTTCGATATTGCAATCAAAAGCGAAATCTATTCAATATTAGATGAAGTTCAGAAAATGGAACTTTTGCCGTCTGGTCGTTCGCTCGTTTTGTATCAAACTGTCAAAAAAATAACAAAACCGTTGACTATTAATGAAGGTAAATGGTCGAGTCGTCAAACGAGAGAAAATACAGATTTGAAACTGGATGAGAAAAACTATTATTTGGTAAAATCTAAATCGACTTATCAGCTTTTGAATGTCAAAATCTTAGTTTTAAAGAAAATAATTCCGTTGATTATCATTAGTTTATTAATTGTGATTTTAATTGTAATCCTATTCCGGAATAGTATCAAAAACCTGAATCGTCAGGAAAAGAAAATCTCACAGCTTCACACAACCATCGATTCTATCGCTCACGAACTCAATACGCCAATTACAACTTTAAAATTTTCAATAGCGCAATCTTCTGATTCTGAAACCAAAGCTTTATTGGAACGTCAAATCAAACGTCTGGAGAATATCGTTTCATCCATTCATACCAATGATTCTGATGATGTTTTGATTGATAAAGTTGAGATTGAAAATTACTTTTCAGAAATTAAAAAGTCTTTTGATAAAATTGATTTCAAAATTAAAATTGATTTTACGGAGAATAAGTCATTGTTTCAAAATGATTTCAAGCAGATTATGGATAATCTAATCGATAATTCATCAAAATACGGAGCAAAAGAAATTGAGGTTTTTATTAATGTTAACAAGTCGATTGAAATGGAAGTTTCCGACGACGGAATCGGAATTCCGAAAGAAGAGAAGCAAAACATTTTTGATAAATATTATCGCATTACGAGAGACGAAAATCTTCACGTTAATGGTCTTGGCGTCGGACTTTTTTTGGTTAAAAAAATCGTTGACAAATACAAAGGCGATATTGATGTGAATCCAAAGAAGAAAGGTGTTTCATTTAAAATAACGATTCCAAATGAAGCCTAAAATTTTATTAGTTGAAGACGACCCAGATTTAGGAATGGTTCTGAAACAGTATTTGGAATTTTCTGATTTCGAAGTCACTTGGATTCCAAATCCCGAAGAAATTCTGAAAAACAAAAAGCAGATTGACCAATATCAATTAGCGATTCTTGACGTGATGTTACCCGTAATTGACGGTTTTGAATTGTCCAAAGAAATCCGAAAAATTTCTGATATTCCATTTTTATTTTTAACAGCTAAAGGTCAAAGTATTGACAGAATTTTGGGTTTAAAGCTTGGCGCAGACGACTATATCACAAAACCTTGCGAACCGGAAGAATTGATTTTAAGAATCAAAAATATTCTCAAAAGACAACAGAATTCTACAAAGGCAATAATTAAACTCGGCAATTATTCTTTTGTTCCGTCACAATTTCAATTGCTTTTTCAGAATGAAACAATTCAGTTGACTGAAAAAGAATCCGAATTGTTGCTTTTGCTTTCAAAAAACAATCAAAAAATCATCAATCGTAAGGAAATCCTTGAAACACTTTGGGGTGAAAATGACTATTTTCTTGGACGAAGTCTGGATGTTTTTATGACGAGATTGAGAAAGTATTTCCACAAAGATGAAAGAATCAAATTCGATTCTGTTCGAGGCATTGGTTTCAAAGTCGAGTTTCCGCAATAAACATTGGATTTCATAATAATCGTATTTTAATCTAGAGTATTGGGGAAATGTATTTTTTTTGGTTTGTTTGTATTTGTTTGATTTTTAGTAGATTAAACTTTATTTTGTAGACTGCCATTTTTTGATATATTTGAGAACTTCGTATATATATAGACCTTAAAATATATTCTCTAAGTGCAATCTCAATTTGAAAAATTATATTCTGATTACAAAAATCAGGTTTATTTTTTCGTGAAAAAATACGTTCACGGACAGGATGATATTGAGGATATCGTTCAGGATATTTTTGTTCATCTGTGGAAACATAGGGATGCTTTGGATAAAAATAAGGAAGCAATAGTTTTCAAAACTGCAAAACAAGAGATTGCCAATTTTTACAGGAAAAATAAACTGTCTTTCTCAGATTTCAGAGAAGAATCTCATCTCAGCATTGTGAAGGACGAATATGACGAAGAAGAATTTAAATCATACTCTGAACAGGCAGAAAAATTACTCAAATTAATACCTGAAAAAAGCAGGTCTTTCTTCCTTAAGCATAAAATTGACGGATTGAGTTATTCCGAAATTGCAAAAGAAAACAGTATTTCCAAAAATGCTGTAGCGAAGCACGTTAATAAAGTGCTTCATATTCTAAAAACAAACATTAATCTATTTTTTCTATTGTTGATTTTCATTAAAAAACTTTTTTAAGGTTGACGATTTCGGTAGTTCTGCGTAATTAATCGTAAGACAGAAATCAATCTGAAACTAAAATAAGTTTATAATGAAGAAAACATTTTCTATTCTGCTGCTTGCAGCTTCCTTTTTTTATCAGGGACAAACTACCAAAGAAGAAATTCTCTCAAATCTAAATCAAACCGGCGGTGTTTACTACGCTTATCCAACTCCGACAAAAAAACTGACTGCGGTTCCATCAGGATATCAGCCGTTTTACATTAGTCATTATGGAAGACACGGTTCAAGATGGCTCATCAATGATAAAGATTTTTCCGGTGTAATGGACATCCTGAGAAAAGCTAATGAAAATAATGCTTTGACAGAAAACGGAAAGTCAGCGTTACAACGATTGGAGAAAATCTGGAAAATTGCTGAAGGTCACAATGGTGATTTGACGGAATTAGGAGGATTGCAGCATAAGCAGATTTCGCAGAGAATGTTTAGGAATAATCCGCAGGCTTTTGGAAATAATGCGATTGTGACTGCAAAATCGACTGTTGTTCCAAGATGCATCATCAGTATGGCTTATTTTTCCAATGAATTAACAGCGAATAATCCAAAGCTTAATATCAGTGTAGAATCTTCTGATAAGTATATGAAATATCTGAATCATCACACCAAAGAATCTATCGATTTTAAAAGTCAAGATAACTTCTGGCAGGAAGAAAAACGAAAGTTAAAACAAGATGCATTGCGCTCAGACCGATTTATCAAAAATCTCTTCAATAATGAAGACTATGTTTACAAAAATGTTAACCCGGAAAAAGTGGTGGAATCTTTCTATTGGATTGCCAGCGATATGCAGAATTTGGAAACGGATATTTCTTTCTATGATTTATTCACAAAAGATGAATTGTTCAATATTTATCAGGCAATCAATTATCAATTCTATGTGAATGATGCTGCGTCGCCTCTGAGCAAGGGATTGGTAAAAGATAATGCAATTCCGTTAGTTAAAAATATTCTGGAAGAAGCAGATGATTATATCAAAAATAATAAAAGTGGAGCATCACTAAGATTTGGTCACGACGGAAATATTGCACCATTATTAGCTTTTATGAGAGTTGAGGGAATGGACAAGGAAGAAATCAATCCTAGAGAAGTCTATAAAGTTTGGAATACTTTTCAAGCTGCACCAATGGCTGCCAATCTCCAAATGATTTTTTATAAGAATAAGAAAAGTGATGTTCTGGTAAAATTTCTTTTGAATGAAAATGAAGTCAGCATTCCTGTTGAAACCAAAAGTTTTCCTTACTACCAATGGAATGATGTGAAAACTTATTTGGAAAAAATAACCAAGTCAAATTAATATCAAATTTTTTGAATTAAAATAATTTTAAAAAACTTTAGAAAAAAGGTTGACGATTTAAAAATCCTACGTAATACTGAATATGAATAACATAGATGACGAAAACTTTAAAAAGAATTGGAAAAAAACCTACGAAGAAAACCAACAGATGGATTCGGAAACTGATGCACGAATCCAAGCGGGAATTCAGAGTAAGATAAAATCGGGTAACAAGTTCAAAAAATTATATTGGGTTGCTGCAGCTGCTGTAATCACAGGATTTGGCGTTCTTTTTTATACGCCTTCTTCGCCAGTTTCTGTGGAGAAAGCTCAGTCTCAATTTTATTCCAGTGTGGATTTTACGAAAAAGATTAGTCTTCCCGATGGAAGTAATATCATCTTAGAACCTCACAGTACAATCGAATTAGCAAAAGATTTTGGGAAATCTGACCGTAAAATTACATTCACAGGAAAGGCGACTTTTGATATTGCAAAAGATAAAACCAGACCTTTCAGAATCAATGCAAAAGATTTTACAGTACAAGTTTTAGGGACTAAATTTTTCCTAGACCAAACAAGCGGAAAAGAAAAAGTGGAACTTTTTGAAGGAAAGGTAAAAGTCAATCATCAAGGAAAAATCACTTATCTGCTTCCAAACGAATCTTGGAACAAAAATGTGGAAGAGAAGCCTCAAACTTATCTTGTTGCAAATGTGAAAAGAAACTTCTCTTTCGATGATGAAAATTTTGAAAATATCATCAATGAATTGGAAGTAGTTTATAATGTTAAAATCGACTATCCTCAAGAATATGCGAAAAAGAAAATCAAAGGCTCATTCTCCGGCGATATGAACGAGGTTTTGTTTGCAATCTGTTATCCATTCAATCTTAAAGCTGATAAAAAATCTGACAATCAAATACAATTAAAATAAAAAAGCACCGATAATGACGGTTATCGATGCAATAAATGATTCGACTCGCTAAAGTATAATCAAATTAATCCTCAAATTTATGAAAAAAACAGTAATGTCTGTAATCTTATTGGTTGCCACAGGTCTTCCAATTGCTTACGGGCAAACCGGACAAACACCGCCGGTCGCTATGAAAAAAGAGAATCGGGTGTCCATTATCAAAGTTTTTGATAAGCTCAGCAAATCTTCCAAGATTCCATTTCTCTATTCCAGCACAGATTTCAAAGATGTTTTTGTGAATGATAGTGCTATCAATTATTCATCTCTGGAATCATCATTAAAATATCTCAAAAAATTCTATCCGATAGAATATGAAATAAAAAACAACACGGTTGTTCTTAGAAAAACCAGTGTCAAATTGGTTGCACAATCAGAAAATTTTTCCATTCCCAAAGACACTATTGCGGTGCAGGAGAAAAAGATTGATGAGGTTGTAATCATCGGTTATGGTAAAGTTAAAAAGTCAGATGCAACAGGTTCTCTCACGACTGTTAAAATTGATAGTGAGAATGACGGAAGTCCGGTTTCTGCACAAGATGCATTGACGGGAAAAGCGGCTGGAGTTAACATCATTTCTCCTGGCGGAGCGCCGGGCGCGGGTTCAACTATTAGAATCAGAGGTGGTTCTTCTTTGTCTGCCAGTAATGACCCGCTTATCGTGATTGACGGAATCGCGATTGACAATTCTTCAACCTCAGGTTCCAGTAATATTCTTGGGATGATTAATCCGAACGATATTGAAACTTATACGGTTCTGAAAGATGCTTCTTCAACGGCAATCTATGGTTCCAGAGCTTCGAATGGAGTCATTATCATTACAACAAAAAAAGGAAGCAAAAAGACCAGATTCCAATATTCTTCCAATACAAAAGTGAGCTACAACCCCAAGATGTTGGATGTTTTAAGTGGCGACGAATACAGAAGTTTTATCAAGGATTATTACGCCGGAAATAATACGATTATCAATGGTCTTGGAACGGAAAACACCGATTGGCAAAAGGAAATCTACAGAACTTCTGTCAGTAATGACCAGAACTTCAGTATGACTGGAGCTGTAAAGGATATTCCTTATCGATTATCGTTGGGATATACTGACCAACAAGGGATTATTAGGAAAAATTCTTATGAGAGAATGAATGCGAGTTTGGCAATCAACCCTTCGTTTTTTGATAAACATTTGAATATTAATCTTAATTATAAACCAAGTATTGAGAACAATGATTTCATTTCCAATCCGGCAAGTTCGGCTGTAGGATTTGACCCGACTCGTCCTGTTTATGACAATTCTTCTCAGTATGGTTTAGGGTATTTTATATGGAAAGATGCGTCTGGAAAACCGATTACGATTGCAAGTGCCAATCCTGTTTCTGTCCTTAATCTAAGAAAAGACGAGTCCAAAGTTGTTCGTCATATTGGAAACATTCAGTTGGATTATAAAATTCACGGTTTCGAAGATTTGAAATTAAATGCCAATGCGGGTTTTGATATTTTAAAAAGTAACGGCGATATCTTCGTTCCGGATAATGCGCCTTTGGCTTGGACTTCTATTGGAAACGACGGACAAGGTCTGATTGAAAATTATACTCAGAAGAAAAATAATACCCAGTTGGACTTATATGCAAATTATACCAAAACACTTTCCAATCATAAAATTGATGTAATGGGAGGTTATTCTTGGCAGAAGTTCTGGCAAAGTTATGATGATAATCAAACCAATGTTTCCGGAAATAAAGTCTATCAGAATATCATTTCGAAGTCAGAATATTATCTGGTTTCATTTTATGGACGTTTGAATTATACTTTCAAAGACCGTTACCTTTTCACGGCAACACTTAGAAATGACGGTTCTTCGCGTTTTTCCAAAGATAATCATTGGGGACTTTTTCCATCGGCAGCATTTGCTTGGAAAATCAATGAAGAAAATTTTCTAAAAGACAGTAGTTTTTTCTCTGATTTGAAATTAAGATTAAGTTATGGAAAAACCGGTCAGCAGGATATCGGAGGGGATTACGAATGGATGCAGACTTATACGTTCAGTCAGTCCAATGCTTTGTATCAGTTGGGAAACCAGTATTATCAGACCATTCGACCAAACGGTTATGACCCGAATCTGAAGTGGGAAACAACTTCAACTTATAACGTGGGTTTGGATTTCGGAATTCTTAAGAATAGAATTTCAGGTTCTGTCGAAGTTTATAAAAGAACAACGGATGATTTGTTGAATAAAATTTCCGTAGCAGCAGGTTCCAACCTTACCAATATGATTTTTACGAATATCGGTTCAATGGAAAATAAAGGTGTCGAAGTTTCATTAAATACAATTCCAATAAAAACAACCGATTGGCAATGGACTTTGGATGCAAATATTACATTCAATGAATCCAAAATTACAAAATTAACGCTTGTAGATAGTCCTAACTATGGCGTAAATATCGGAAATGTTTCCGGTTCAACAGCAGGAACGATTCAAACGCATTCTGTTGGATATTCTCCTTATACTTTTTATCTATATCAGCAGGAATATGATGAAGCAGGAAAACCGATTGAAGGAAAATATAAAGGTGGACTCGTAAAAGATAAAAATCCGATGCCGAAATCTTTCCTCGGAATCTCTTCCAAGTTGAGTTATAAGAATTGGTATTTAGGATTCAATGGTCACGCTAATTTTGGAAACTATGTTTATAATAATGTGAAATCCAAAGATTATAAGACCAAAGCGACGTTAGGAAACGGAACTTATTCCAATCTTTTGAGTTATACCGCCGAACAAGGTTTTGATAATCTTCAACTTTACTCAGATTTTTTCCTTGAAAAAGCTTCTTTTTTCAGAATGGACAATATCACGCTAGGACATAATTTCAAGAATATCAGCGACAAGTTCGATCTGGGTATTAACCTATCGGTACAGAATGCTTTTGTAATCACAGGATACAGCGGACTTGACCCGGAGGTTTATCTTGGAATCGATAATAATATGTATTCCAGACCTCGTTCATTCCTTTTCGGACTTAATGTTAACTTCAAATAATCCAATTATGAAACGTATATATATAACCCTTATATTTTCTATTTTCACATTAAGCTCTTGTGTCAACGACCTTGATACATCTCCAATAGACCCTAATATAGTAACGACAGACCAGGTCTATTCTGATCCCGATAATTACAAAGGGGTGCTTGCAAAATGTTACGCAGCATTATGTCTCAGCGGACAACAAGGACCGACCGGAGATCCTGATATCAGTAATTTTGACGAAGGTTACAGCTCATTTATCCGTTTGGCCTTTTATGTTCAGATTTTATCAACGGATGAGGCAATAATGGGTTCGCAGACCAACGGATTAAGACAAATGGCGACCAATACTTGGGATTCCAATACGGCTATCTTGAATGGCTACTACGCAAGATTATATCAAATTATCGGATATACTAATGAGTTTCTAAGACAAACAACCGATGCCAAACTACAGGAGAGAGGACATACTGATGCCAGCTTCAAACAACAGGTTAATTATTTCCGTGCCGAAGCTAGATTTCTAAGAGCTTATTCTTACTGGGTTTTATTGGATACATTCGGTAAAGTTCCATTCGTAACAGATTCTGATAAATTAGATCCACAGTTTTTACCAAAACAGATATCAAGAACCGATCTCTATTCTTATGTAGAAAATGAACTTAAAGAAATTGAAACAGCACTTCCTGATACTAATGAATATGGAAGAGTTGATAAAACAGCAGCTGACTTTTTATTATCAAGACTTTATCTGAATGCACAAGTTTATACCAATTCACCACAATGGGATAAAGCCGCCGAATATGCTGAAAAAGTGATTCAAAGTCATTATAGCCTTGCTCCAAAATACCTTTACAATTTCCTTGCTGATAACAATACTTCTCCGGAAATCATCTGGTCTCTGAATTTGGATGGCGTACAGTCCAAAACCTACGGAGGAACTACTTTTTTTGTTTTAGCGCAGACAGGAGGTACGATGCTCAATTATTTGAATTTGGGAATTGCCGGAGGTTGGGGCAATATCCGTCTTCGTCCGGAATTTGTTAATAAGTTTCAGACATCAGATCAGGATTTTGTAACCACAGATCCAAATGCATTTGCGAAAACAGACAGTAGAGCTTTATTCTTCAACATCGGACATAAGAAAGACATTGCAGCACTTCCGGGAACTTTCCAGGATGGTTATGCTTTCACAAAATGGAGAAATGTAACCAAGAATGGAGTAGCAGGTTCTGATGCGGCTTATGTAGATACGGATTTCCCTATGTTCCGTCTTGCTGAAGCTTACTTGACCGCTGCCGAAGCAAACTTCAGGTCAGGGAAATCCTCAGAAGCTCTTAACTATATTAATATTGTTAGAAACAGAGCGTATAATAATGGAAGCGGAGCAATTGCCCTTTCTGATCTGAACCTGAATTTTATTCTTGATGAAAGATCCAGAGAATTGTCGTGGGAGTTATTAAGAAGAACCGATCTTATTCGTTTTAACAAGTTTACTACAGCAGATTATCTCTGGAGCTGGAAAGGAAACTCTCAAGCAGGCAAAGCCGTTGATTCCAAATTCAATATTTATCCGCTTCCATCAGCAGATATCACAGCCAATCCAAATTTGACACAGAATGACGGATACTAAAAAGAATTGATCTCACAATCAAGTTTATATTATTTTCTTTTAAAGAACTTCTCATCAGTTTTGATGGGAAGTTTTTTATAATATGTCCATTTGTAATATTTTATAGCATACTCATATAAAATATTATAATTGTTGATAAATCTCATAATTGTTAATTATTGAATAACTTTTTTGAAAAATAGTTGTATTTAATTTAAAATAATTAAATTGCGCCCCCTTCTTGATACAAGAGGTTTATATCGAAGAATTTATGACCAAAAAAGGCCAAATAGTTGAAATACCTGCAAGCTCTCCAATCTATAGTGGAGAATTGCCGAGATTTCATTCAAAAAAAGATGAACTCATCTGGAAATCCCAGAAAAAAGAGTACTCGCTGTTTGATGGTTTTTTGGTTGGTGAACATCAGGGAGTGGAAAATTTCAAAATTGGACAAAGAAAAGGAATCAATGTAGGAGGAAAAAAAGAGCCTTTGTATGTCATTTGGATTGATGAAAAAGAAAACAGGCTTTTTGTGGGCGCAGGTGATTCACATCCCGGACTTTTGACAGATGTCATTCGTCTTGGAGAGAATTTAGAATTAAATGATTTCAGTTTTTCGAAAGAAGAATTAGAAAAAGGTATTGATGTAGAAATCTCAACTTCAGTTGATGAAAATAAGATTTCGGCTAAACTTTATGGATTTGATGATAGTTTTTTTCTGGAATTCGAGAAGAAAGTTTCAGTCACTATTCAGGATAATCCATTCGATATCATTTATCAAAATAGAATTATAAAGAGTTATTAAAAAATAATTAAATATTTACTTATGAAATTAAAGGTTTCTTTTTTTGCAAGTATTATTTCGTTAGTTGGTTTTGCACAATCGGCTCCATCTTACTATTCTGGAGTTAACTTCAACAAAACTAAAAACGAATTAAAGAGTGAACTTGCAACTTTAATCACAACAACACACACCAAAACTATTTCTTACAGCGAGTTGCAAACGCTTTTGAAAAGCAGTGATGTTGACCCTCAAAACCCATCCAATCTATTGTTGATTTATGGTTCTCAAGCATCTGGAACACACCAGAGAAGCCGTGCTATCAATGGTTCTTGGAATCGTGAGCACGTTTATGCAAAGTCTAAAGGGACGCCTAACTTAGGAACTTCTGGTCCTGGTGCTGATGGTCACCACCTTCGTCCGGCAGACAATACTTTGAACAGTACAAGAGGAAGTTTGTTATTCGATGACGGAACAGGAGCTACAGCTTACAAAACTAGCCGTGGAGGATGGTATCCAGGTGAAGAGTGGAAAGGTGATGTTGCGAGAATCTTGATGTATATGTATGTAAGATACAACACAAGATGCTTGCCTTTGAACATTACAATGAATCCTGCAACTTATTCTTCAGACTTCCCGGATATTCTTTTGAAATGGAATGTTGAAGACCCGGTTTCTGACTTCGAAAGACAAAGAAACAATGTGGTAGCGAACACACAAAAGAACAGAAACCCATTTATTGATAATCCATATTTGGCGACTGTAATTTGGGGAGGACCTGCAGCGCAGAACACTTGGCCTGATACTTTCAATGGAGGAACAACTGTCGATACAGAAGCGCCAACTGTGCCAACAAACGTAACCGTTTCCGGAAAAACTTCTTCAAGCATTGCTTTATCTTGGACAGCATCTATGGATAATGTTGGCGTAAACAGCTATGATATCTATATGAACAACACCTATAAGATGTCTGTTTCTACAAATAGTGGAACTGTTACAGGTTTAGCGCCTGCTACAACATATTCTTTCTATGTAGTGGCTAAAGATTATGCAGGAAACAAATCTGCGAATAGTACATCTGTAGAAGGTACAACAGAAAGCGGAACGACTCCGGGAACTGGAACATCTTGTGGAACAGAAGATTTTGAAAATGTAGGTGCAAGTGGTTCTTCTTACACTAATTTTGAATGGTCTAATCAAAATATTCTTTGGAATGTTAGCAAAGGTAGAGCGGATAAAGCGGTTTATATTAGCGGAGATACCAACAAAGCGATTTGTATCAGACAAGGTTCATTGAAGTCTTCTACTATCTCAGGTGGTATAGGTTCATTAACGGTTAAAACATATTTACCTTTCAGCGATTCTGCAGGTAACTTGACTTTAAAAGTGAATGGTGTTGCGAAAGGACAAATTCCTTATTCTAAAACAGCGGGAACATTTACGGTTTCTAATATTGATGTAGAAGGAGACGTGGTGATAGAGTTGGTTGAAGAAAATGATAAGAGAGTTTCTCTCGATGACCTTTCTTGGACTTGTTATACTAAACTAGCGGTTTCAGAATCTAATTCTAAAAACCAAAAACTAACTGTTTATCCAAACCCTGTGAAAAACAGTGAATTGTTCATCAGCGGAATTTCTAAAAATGAAACAGTTCAGATTTACAGTGCAAACGGACAATTGGTTCAGACGATCAATAACGTTAACAACAACGAAAAAATTAACTTGAAAAAGCTTTCTAAAGGTGTTTATTTTGTGAAAACAAAATCTAGCAGCACGAAAGTGATTGTTGATTAATCCAATTCAAATCATAGCAAAAGGTCAGGAGTTTTCTTCTGACCTTTTTTATTTTCCAAATTAAGTTTCAGTAAACTCTTGTTATCTACTGTTAAATGTCATTTGTTTTTAAAATTCAATCCTGTATTTTTGTAAGGTTGAAAACTCTAATTTCCTTATTCATCATTTTCATAATTGCATTGCGTCCGGTAATGCCATTGATTGATTATACCGTGAATTACAATTACATCACCAAAAATCTTTGCGAGAACAGAGCAAAAAAAGAAATGGATTGTAAAGGAAAATGTTACTTGGCAAAAGAACTTTCAAAGTCCTCACAGAATTCTGCAAAACAAGACCAATTAAAACTTTCCATATTCTCAGAATTATTTACTGTAAAGGATATTTTCACAGTTCTGAATGATTTTAATTTCAATATTGACAATCAAAAACAGAATTCTTATTTAAGTTCATTCTACAATTTTTCATTACATTCAAGGATATTCCATCCACCGTTGTTTTAGTAATATTTACTGTCAGGCTGAGATTGTCGAAGCCTATTTAAGCGAAGCAATCATCTTTGTGCCTTAAAAACAGTTAGTATTTAAAAATCTTTGCGCTCTTTGCGTTAAAATAATAACCAAAACTTTTCTAAGCAAAGCGCCTTTGTGAACCTTAATAAGCATAAAGAAAAAATCCTTGTGAACTTTGTGTTTAAAATTTATTATTAAATCAACTTCAAAAAAATGAAATTCAATATTTTGATGATACTACTTTCGGTGTCTACACTGTCTTGTGCACAGGAAACACCCAAAGTAAAACAGGTTTCCAAAATGAAACCCAAGACCGACCTCAAAGGAGTAAAGGTCGTGAATGCAGATGACCCAATCTGTCATATGAAAACGGCTGAATTCCTAAAAGATACTGTAAACTATAAAGGAAAAACTTACGGCTTCTGCAGCGACCACTGCAAAAAAGAATTCAAGAAAAATCCTGCCAAATACGCCCTGAAATGACAAACAGAAAAAAACAGAAGTCTTTTCAGAAAAGCAAACTGATTCTGCCCATCATCATTTTTGCGGTACTATTTTTGGTTATAGGAATTGGGATGAGCTATTTCAAAAAAAGTCTTTATACGGTAATGAAAGTTCCGGATTTTGCACTGACAGACCAAAATTCCAAGAAGATTACAAATAAGGATATGCTGGGGAAGGTTTATCTCGTAGAGTTCTTTTACAGCCGTTGTCCCACGATTTGCCCTGTGATGAATTCGAATATGAAATACATCGATGAGCAAATCAATAATCCGGATTTTGGAATCATCTCAATCAGTATAGACCCAACGAATGATACGCCGGAAGTCCTGAAAAATCACGCTAAAATGATTGGTGCTAATTCTCCTAATTGGCATTTTCTATCAGGAGACCGAGATTATATCGGTAACTTAGCGGATATGTTCGATATCTATGTTGGAGACAAGGAAGATGATTCGGAGAGTCTCAATCATAGCGGGATGATTGCTTTGGTGGACAAAGAAGGTAATCTGCGTTGCCGATTCGATGAGAACAATATGCCGATTCTTTATTATTCAGGTTTGAATTACGAAGATGAAGCTGGAACTAAAACCAGTCTGCGAGGAAAGTACCATCCGGACAGGGAAAAATTAATAGAAGATATCAGAAAATTATTAAAATAATAAATGTCTAATTACTAAAAAAAGTTATTATGAAAATCAAGAAAATATTTCTGGCAAGTGCTATATCTGCAGCGACTTTTGCAGCAGCACAATTCAAGCAAACGCCACTTCCTTATGCTTACAACGCTTTGGAAGGTTCTGTAGATGCACAGACAATGGAAATCCATTATTCAAAGCACGCAGCAGCTTATGTTTCTAATCTTAATAAGGCTATTGCTGGAACACCACTGGAAAAAGAAAGTTTGGAAAAGATTCTTTCTCACGTTTCCAAAGAAAGCCCTGCGGTTAGAAATAATGCTGGTGGACACTACAACCACGAGTTATTCTGGACAGTTTTGACACCTGAGAAAAACACGCAGCCTTCTGCAAAATTAGCAAAAGCAATCAACGATTCTTTCGGTAGTTTGGATGCGTTGAAAGAGAAATTGAGCAAAGCAGGTGCTGACCGTTTCGGTTCTGGTTGGGCTTGGTTGGTTGTGACGGCGGATAAAAAATTAGCGGTTACTTCTTCTGGAAATCAGGACAATCCGTTGATGGATATCGCTGAGGTCAAAGGAACGCCAATCTTCGGAATCGACGTTTGGGAACACGCTTATTACCTTAAATATCAGAACAAAAGAGCAGATTACTTAGCAGCCCTTTGGAACGTGACCAACTGGAAAGAAATCAGCAGAAGATACGAGGAAGCTATTAAATAAAATCCTCAATATATCAAAAAAGCACAGCTTGTCTGTGCTTTTTAAATCCTCAAAACATACTTTTGAAATTAATCTTTAACCTTTTACTAGTCTTTTATTTGGTGCTCAAACCTGTGTTGCCATTGGTGGAGTATGCGGTTAACTATGATTATATTTCGGATGTTTTGTGTATCAACAAGAAAAAGCCGGAGCTGCATTGCAATGGTAAATGTTACTTAGGAAAAGAGCTAGCCAAAAACAGCTCAGAAGATTCCAAATCCAAAAATACGACACAGAAAATCATCGACTGTTATATTCCGGTTGAGATTTCTGCAGTCAAAACGGTAGGACAAAGATTCGTTACCAGCCTTACTTTCACATACACCACAGATTATTCTTATCTGTATCTGAAACACGTTTTCAGACCTCCCATTATTTAGATTTTCAAATTCAACATTAAGGCGATTCCCTCTCCGACGCTAAAGCAACCGCTCGGGTCGGGCTGTACACTCATATCTTTTTGTCTTATGATGATTAGACTTCATCACGAACGTTTCAGTCAAGACAAAAAGGATAACCGTTACCATCCCTATCGCGGCAGAGCACAAAACTCACATTTCAGCAAAAAATAACAGTCTTTTTAAATTAAAGACAGCAAGAATTATGAGCATTTGACAAAGTCAAACCTTTGTGCCTTAAAACATAGAATTGCTCAAAAACCTTTTGCGCCTTTGTGTTCAAAAACTATACAATTAACAGTTAAATAAACCAACAGTTTAACAACATAACATCTAAACAAATGAAAATCTATAAACTCTTATCATTACTATTCATCTCAATAATAACACTTTCATCGTGTAGTAACAGCGATGATGACGATATCCAGGACAATACAAGTGGAAATCTCCAGGTCAAGTTCGAGAACGGCTTCAACAATCTCGGTAATATCGTCCTCAACCAGACCACGCAAACCTCAGCCAATGGACAGAAACACCAGTTTTCAACTCTCAAATACATCATAAGTAACATTTCATTAATCGATGAAAACGGAACAGAATTCAAGTACAATTACAACAATCCAGACAAAGGCGCTTTCATCATCAATCAAGCAGAAGCTAAAGGCGGAATCGTATATGTCAACCTCTCCGAAATCCCAAAAGGCAACTATAAGAAAATCAAATTAGGTTTGGGAATTAGCCCGACTGCTTATTTGATTGGTCAGGATGGACAAGGTCTTTTCTGGGAAAAAGCTAAGCAAGAAGGTATGGCGTGGTCTTGGGCCGCTGGTTACATCTTTACAAAGCTAGAAGGTAAGTATGGAACATCATCTGCTGATACTGAATTTATGAACCATTGCGGTAATATGGGAGATACAACAGCAAACGGTACAGCAGATTTATACAGAGAAGTGGTTTTGGATTTACCAACTACAGCCAGAGTAACAAAGGATATTATGTCTTCTGTACATATCCTGGCAGACTTTAATCAGTACTTGAGCGGAAAAACCATTTTATCGTTGAATACTTCCAACAATATGGCGATGGGAAGCAGTGCGCATTTAGTCAATGTCAGCAACAATCTTATCAATATGTTCAAAGTTGACCATGTTCATAATGATTAATCCAATTCAACAATTCCAAGGAGGGCAGTTATGTTCTCTTTGGATTTTCTTCATTGCGTTTTTTGGAATGTTAATCTCTTGCTCCAATGAATATGAAGGCGAAGTTTTTGAACAAGATAAAACTTACAATTTGGAGATTCCTACCAACTTTCCCGCACTGGCATTTGATAAAGATAAAAATCCTGTAACTGTGAATGGAGTAGCCTTGGGCAAGAAATTATTTTATGAAGGCAAATTGTCGCGTAACAATACCATTTCTTGTGGATTCTGTCATATTCAGGAGTATGCGTTCACACACCACGGGCATCCTGTGAGCCATGGGATTGATGATAAACTCGGAATCCGAAATGCACCACCGATTCAGAATATGGCATTTCTCAAAAACTACACTTGGGATGGCGTGAGCCACAATCTGGATGAGCGGTCTTTGATTCCGATTACTACAGATTTTGAGATGGACAGTTCTCTGCCTGAAGTAGTTTCAAAACTAAGTGCAGATGCCAATTATAAAAAGCTATTCAAAGCAGCTTACGGCGACGAAAACATTACAGGTGAAAGAGTTCTGAAAGCCTTAACTCAATTTATGGTCACGATGATTTCTGCCGATTCCAAATACGACAGAATGAAGAAAGGAACAGTTTCTTTTACGAATGAAGAATCCCAAGGAATGACATTATTTCAAACCAAATGTGCAAGCTGTCATTCAGGAGAATTATTTACGGATGAGAGTTACCGAAATACAGGGATGTATTACAATGCACAGTATGACGACCGTGGAAGATATAGGGTAACATTGGATTGGAATGACAATATGAAATTCCGTGTGCCAAGTCTCCGAAATGTAGAATACACAGCACCTTATATGCACGACGGACGATTTTATTCGTTGGATGCTGTTCTCAATTTTTATTCGGATAATGTAGAAAATCAAGCCAATCTGGACCCTATTCTAAAACAGAACGGACACATTGGTATCTCAATGACCACTTTGGAAAAACAGTACATTGTCGCTTTTCTGAAAACCCTCAGTGACCAACAATTTATTACTAACAAGCAATTTGCAGAATAGTAGCTGTCAATACGAAACTGCTATTGTCATTGCGAACGAAGTGAAGCAATATTAAATTATCTCGCAGATTTCCCAGATAAAGTAGATTTAATAATCTGTAAAATCCGAATAATCTGCGAAAACTAAAATGTAAACCTTATCTAAGCGAAGCGCCTTTGTGAACCTATTAATACTATTTAAAACAAAAACTCAGTGCACTTTGTGTTCAAAAACCAAACTTTTGTGGTTAAATAAAAATCAACAATGAAAAAATCAATCATACTCATAATACTATTCATTTTGTCTCAACAAATAAAAGCCAATAGAGACAGCCTTTATATTCCTCAATACGAAAACCAGTTACGGCAACTGTCCAAATATGAAGACTTCTTCTGCGACGCCTGTGGTTGTGCTGCAGGCAATGGTTCTTCCGGCTTCGAATCCTTACTTAATCCCCAATTCATCGGTGTCAAATATTTTGCACAGCATTACAAGGCCAAAGAAAACCTGTTCACGCAGGACTTGACACAAGACCAATATTTCAACACGATCCAGGTTTGGGGCAAGATTCCTGTGACTAAGAAACTGAGTATCTATGGAAGTATTCCGTTCCAGTTTCACGAGAAGAAAACTTTGCAAGGCAACATCAACATCGGTGGAATAGGAGATGCCAGTGTAATGGGGATTTACGAAATTCTCAAATCTAAGAACGAATTCCATCAGCTGAATGGAGGGGTAGGCGTAAAGATTCCGCTGGGGAAATTTGATGAAAAAGGCATTACAGGTGTCAATCCAAGTTTCCAGTTGGGAACAGGAAGTTGGGATTACCAGCTTGCATTGAGCTACAAGTTCCAGAAAAACCTCTTTGCGCTGATGCTGAACACCGATTATACCATCAAAACTGAAAACAAAAAACATTATCAATTCGGTGATCAATGGAACTATGCAGCCACAGGATTTTACCGACTGTGGCGCAATGAGAACAGTATTTTTTCAGGAAAACTGGGATTGCAGGGAGAGGTTTATGATTGGAACAAACAGTTTGGCGAAGTAATGCCCAGAACTGCTGGAAGTGCCTTGTATGGTAAATTGGGATTTGAGGTGTCCTATAAAAAGTTCAGCCTTGGTAGTGAATTGATGTTGCCTGCTTATATCCAATTGGCGGGCGGAGATATCGAAGCCCGGTCCAGATTCAGTTTGTTTATCAACTTTGGGATTTAGCACTCAATTCGGCTACTTCAAGAAGCTGAATTACTGTCATTCGAGTAATCCGTTGGTAAACAAATTACATCTAGAAGTTTGTTTTTATAAAAAGAAGATCTGGTGGATTATGGGAAATTAACTTTTAAAGATATATTTATTTTTCGGGTTTATTAATATAAAATGAATATTGTTAGGTGTATGTGTGTGTTTTTATGGAAATTTTATTATTTTTATTTCATAAAAACTAAAATCGATGAAAACTAATTTTCAACCATCAGGGTATCAGGATGATCCTGGTATCTATCTGCTTCAAAATATTTTTGAATTATTAAAGGTCTTGGTATATCAACAAAGACCTTCCAATGAATTGATGGACAGTGCTGATGTCAAGCAGAAACTTAAGATCAGTTCCAGTACGCTTTACCGTTATAAAAGAGATGGCAAGATCAAATCCATAAAGATCGGAGGTAAAGTATTTTACCTAAGGTCTTCCATAGAAAACCTGGAAAGAGAAGACTAATTTTCTATCAAATGTAGCCTATCTTATTCCTAATTTGCAAAAATCAGATGATTTCCCGGAACTCATAGACTAGTTCTGGGAAATTTCGCTTTTCCATACCCCATACAATGTAAAGGGGGGCTATGTTTCAAAATCTTTTGACTAAGCTAAACCTTGTGCCATAAAACATGACAATGAGAAAGGTTTTTTGTGCCTATATATTGATCTTTCGACATCATACATCTGCAAAATAACCATTATCAGCTAGAAATCTAAAATATAGATTTTTCAATCATTTTATATTCCGATTCTGAAGAAAGTAAAGATACTTTTATCATTCTTCATATCTTCTTCTGGATTTGTTCGGAAAAAACATCTTTTTTCCGAAGAGCACCCGAAGAATTACCGAACAAGATTCGAAGAGCTTCAATCTGAATCGGTCATTGATGGTCAAATGTACTCAAAACCGGTCAAACGCGGTCAGGGATGTACAACCTGTGGTCTTCTGACTTACCTTCGTTTCATTAAACATTAAACCAAATATTATGGCAACAATCAACAAAGGGATCCTGGGAGGATTCTCAGGCACAGTAGGAACGGTAGTAGGCGCAAGCTGGCGAGGCAAGGACATTATCAGAAGCCGTCCAAAAGTAACCAAAAGAGTACCCTCGGAGAAGCAGGTCATGCAACAACTCAAGTTCAAGCTGGTCATTACTTTCCTTCAACCGCTCAAAACGATCCAATCACGGTATTTTGGCTCGTCAAGTGGTGCAAGATCCAGGGTGAACATGGCTGTGTCCTACATCATCAACGAGGCTGTTGAGGTACAGAAAGATGTTCCGGAGCTGATCTACAACAAGGTGCTCATTACCAAAGGCGACCTCACAGGGGTTCAGAATGCGGTTTTTACTACACAGGCAGGCGGCGTATTGCATCTGGAGTGGGAGGACAACAGTACTCAAGGCAATGCTGCTCCAACAGATCAGGTCAGTATCGTTTGCTACTGTGCAGAGCTGAAGAACTTTGAAATTTTTGAAGGCATCGTAATGCGCTCCGATCTGATGGCAGACGTCACACTCCCGAATTACTGCATTGGCAAAACTATGGAGGTCTATGCTTTTCTGAACAACGAGAAGCAGACCTCGGCATCCACCAGTTTCTATCTGGGACAGCATCAGGTAATCTGAATGATTGATCCACTCGCAAGAGCGGATCTTTCTTTATAGATCATATATCCTATTGTATATTTTCATCCAAAAGAACTAAAACTTTACGATTAAAGTAAAATATTATAGAGATAAGATTCGTTATCAATGATAAAAAGTTATGAATGTCGGTTTTTAATCATACCAATGGGATCCAGCAGTCATTTTGTCATTCTGGTAGAAGTACCCGATAGCGCGGATTTGTAATCCGTGCTTTTATTATAAAAGCATTTGTTAATCAGGGATTGCAAATCCGCGACATCGGGTTAATCTTGGCTGAACGTAAGCGCCTTGGCGAAACTTAAAAATCTTTTCAATTAAATTAAAAAAAATCTTAGTGTGCTTTGCGTTCAAAAATAAGTTACAGACATAGGGTAACAAATAAACTGTTAAACTAAATTATTAACTATTGCGGACATTCATATAAAAAACAAGAAAAATTTAATAAAAAATAAAAAGCGACAAGTTTTGTCGTATTTAAATTTTATTTTTGCATTAAGATTAAAAAAATAAATTCAATAGTTGTATAACTGTTGAAAACTTTCATTAACAACAACTAAAAACTCAGATCATGAAAAGACTCTACATCAGTATGGGCATGCTCGTCCTATGTCATGTCCATGCCCAAAAGGTGAGCTGGCAGAAGGATATCCTATCCTCCACACAGGACTTCCTCACGACAATGACCCCTACTATTGACAGACAGATCTTGCTTTCAGGTTCGTCTATCCAAAGTAAAACTGACAACCAACAACCATCAACCAACAACCAAAATTCCGGTTACGATTACCACATTGTAAAACTCGACCAGCAGGGTTCCAAACTCTGGGAGAGATATTTTGGAGGAAGTAGGCATGACTATCTCGCTTCCAGCATTGCCACAGAAGAGGGTGGATTTGCTTTGGGGGGTACTTCGTTCTCCAATATTTCAGGGGATAAGAAGGAGAACAACCTTGGCGGAAGCGATGTTTGGGTTGTAAGATTGAACGACAATGGCGAGGAACTCTGGCAAAAGACCTTAGGTACAAAGAGCAACGACGAGGCTTCGGCTGTAGTACAATCCACCGATCAGGGATTCTTTGTTGCAGGCAATATCAACGATAACAAAAAGTTGTTCGGTTCCAAGGATGTGTTTGTTTCAAAACTGGACAAAGACGGCAAATTAAAACAGACCACTATTCTCGGAGGAAAGGCTTTGGATGAAGTCACAGATATGATTCCCACACCAGATGGGGGAGCTGTTGTACTCATCTATTCTACTTCCGGAAAGTCGGAGAACCTGAATAATACTGATAACAGTAATTCTCAAAATAATAATTCCAATCCCCCAAACGGAAACACAATACCAGAAATAACTTCAACCGTAAAAACTTTCATTGGAAAATCCGAGGACGGTTTTGGAAATGGAGATTATTGGATCGTGAAACTGGACAAGAATTGCAACATCGAGTGGCAGAAGAGCTATGGTGGAACTGGTGATGACAGGCCGAAAGCTATTGCCAATACCCAGAATGGGTACATCATTGCAGGGGAAAGCAGAAGCGGTTCATCGGGTAACAAGAAAGGAGATGTGAAGGAAGGAACGGAACTATGGGTGATCAATTTGGATAAATCGGGTAATGAAGTATGGCAGAAAAGCTACAGCTTTGGCAACCGTGATGTTGCTATGAGTCTGGATGTCATAAAAAAGACCACCAAGGACAACCATAGCGAGGATAAAGGATTTTTGCTTGGGGGCTACACGCAGGCAGAGGAAAAGGTAAAGAAAGATGATGAGAAGTTCTGGATGCTGTATATCGATACGAATGGCAAGGAGGAATGGCGAAAGTTTGTGTAAGGTAAGGAAAGGAAAAATTAGCAACGACTGGTCTCTGCGAAACTACAAAGTGATGGAAGTTACCTCTTGGCAGGAACCAGTGCGGAGGAATTGGGCAAGGAGAATTGGAAAGTGGTAAAGCTTAAAGATGGGCAATTGGATGACCTTGTGGAAAATAAAGACATCCGCATCTACCCGAATCCTGTGAAGGATCATGCTTATGTGGAGATAGGATTGGACTTTGAGAGTGCGGATATCTATGTTTATGACATGACAGGGAAGGTGATACAGCAATTGCAAACAAAGAATAAAGTTACCAAGGTCGATACGGGTAAACTACCGCAAGGTGTCTATATCATCAAGGCCAACATCCCGACACAGAAGGACAAAAAACTAACTACTAAGATCGTGAAAGAATAAAACACTATGAAAAAAAGACTACAATTATTATTTATTTTATTGGCAGGTATATCCTACAAAGCACAGGACAATACTCTGGCTGCTTCTGTCAACACACCTGCGAGCTATCAGACTGGAGTACCTGATATATCGTTTCCCCTCGCAAGCCTTCCAGCAGCAAAAGATTTTACTTTAGGATTTGGTCTGGCTTATAACGCCAATGCCTACAAGAAAGGTAGTTTCTCTGGTCTTATTGCAAAGAACTGGGCATTGACAGGCAGCAATTTTATTATTACAAGGGATTTTCATAATGGCTCACCTGACGAAACAATAGTAGATACGAATGCAAATGAGCTTTATGATGATGTCTACTATTACAATCTCAATGGGGAACAGGGAAGTTTTAAATTTGAAAGAGTCGGTTTTTATCCAAATGATACCTACAGGGCTATAAAACTAACACCCAGCAATATAATTATTGAGCATACCAGAGGTTCTATCGTAGGAGCATGGCAGCCAAGACTTATAGAGTCATTTACTATTACGGATAGCAAGGGTTACAAATATTATTTTTCTGAACATGACGAAACCAAATTCTATTATCCAGTGAGTATAAATTGGACAACCACATATCCTTCTATGAAATTGAGAAACAGTTTCTATGTGACAAGGGTGGAAGATGCCTCAGGTAAAATAGTAGCAACGTTCAATAATGTAAGATATGAGAATGATGACAATGATACGTGGTATTATCTACCCGAAAAAATTACAACTGCATATGGAAGTATTAATTTTGAGCATGGCAACAGCAATATGTATAATGAGGAGTTTCCATTACAGGATAGTCGCTATATCCAAAGCGTTACTTTGAGGGACCATAAAGAAAATTTCATATCAAAGAGTAAATTAGATATAAATACGGTCACACCATATGAATTCGAATTTAATAAGATCTATAGCAGAGATTTACACCAGATTAGTAATGTAGATAAAAATGATGTTATAGTTAATGAAGTTGATTTTAGTTACAAAGTCTATACTTTTGTACCATATGGTACGAGCAATCCACCCGTTTCCGATTTAGGTATATTGAATATTGTCAAGTTCTCATCCGGGAAAAAAATAGAGTATAATTTCGATTTTACTAAAATAGCTATTGATTTAAACACTCCTGATTTTATACAGTATGTACAAAACCCTACAACATTTATCCAAGGAATTAATTATTATACGTCTGAGCGGGAAATCATTATCGACACCAAAAATCAAAACAGAAATTATCCATTACCTGCATCTTGGTTTTTGCATGGACCAACAACCAAGATAAAGGTTGGTTTTTCGCGAGAAGAATGGTATTCCAACGGAAATACCGAAAATCCTAGTTTAGGTGGAGGAGATGTACCAATGGTGTTTGAATATCGTTTGGTTGATCCTACTGTAATAGGTCTTGAACCAACTAGAGATGATGGTGGAACTTACATTATAAAACCAAGTAATAATGTATATCTCCAAGTAGTAGGAACTGGAGGTAAAGGAAGATTTACCGTCTCTGAAAAAACCTACTTACCCCCACCATACCAGTCTACTTCATCAGGAAGTCTTGTGCTTGAAAACATAAAATTTTATGACTATAATAGTAATTCTGAGACCTATGAGCTAAAAAAGAGTATTAACTATGATTATAGTCTGTTTGACGGTTCAGGCTTATCAAGTGGTGTAAAATCGCGAGATCAAGAGGATGTTATGATTTATAAAAATGTAAAGATAACGGAAAGCGACAAAAAGGGATATACCAAGTATTACTTTAAAACAGCAGATGATTTTCCTGAATATCAATCGACAAATACATATAATTACGATATTTTCCCCAATTTCAATCTGGTCAAAAATGGATTGTTGGAGAAGAAAGAAGTTTATGATGTTGATAATGTAAAAAGGCAGGAATCATTATTTGATTATACTTTCCCATCTTATAATGAAGTGCTACAGTATCTTTATCACTCGTCGTCAGGAGAGATATTTTATACCCAGGAATCCTTCTTCGACAAGATCACGACCACAGATATATCTTATGATCCGTCAGGCAATTCGTTAACGGACATCTCGGAGAAGAGCTTCAATCAGGCGAACAACAATTTGATGAGCGAGAAACGTACGGCCGCCGACGGCACGGTGTCCGAGACAACGTACCAATATGCTGCGGAGAAGAACAATACGAAGCTTTTGGGCGCAAACATGTTCTCTGTACCGTTGGAGGTGGCCCAGAAGCAGAACAACATGGCGATCGGCAAGCTGGAGACCAGGTACGACCAGACCGGGAACTACTTCCCCTCATCGGTAAAGTCTTTCGGGATCAACAATGTGATTACGGGTGAACAGGTGAACAATCATTATGACATTTTGGGCAATGTGTTACAAACTACCTCCAAGACAGGAGTGCCTACCGCTATCATCTGGGGCTACAACGGGACACAGCCCATCGCGAAGATAGAGGGCGCAGAGTATTTCAATGTACTGTCCTTAATGGGAGAGCCTAATGTCAACTTACTGGACATCGTACAAAGGTCCAACCAGGACATCAGCAGTACAGACAATACGAATGAGCAACTGCTGAGGGATGCTCTGGAGGCCTTCCGTAAGAAGCCGGAGTTCAAGAACTACCTTATAACGACCTATACCTACGACCCGCTGATCGGTGTGAAGAGCATGACCACACCGAACGGCTTCACCGAGTATTATTACTACGACAACCAGAACCGCCCGACGAGGGTGGAGGATGGTGACCATCATATCATCAGGGAGAACAGATATCAGCAGAACGTTTTCCAGAACGCCAACTAATAACACGACACAATGAAAAAGCAAACGATCTATACATTCATGATGCTGTGGCTGTTCGGGGCATTAGATGCCCAGAGCTTCACGGTCAATGAGACCTATACCTACAGCAGGACCTATCTGGAGCCTGTGACCTATAACCCTGCGAACCTCAATGCCAACAATAGCAAGAAGCAGGTACAATCCGTGCAATATACAGATGGTCTGGGAAGACCCAAGCAGGATATTGCCATTGGTTCCACCTATGGCGGTAGCGATATGATAACATCCTACTTCTATGACCCGGCTACGGGAAGGCAGACCAAACAGTACCTGCCGATTACGAAAACAAGCACAGGAGGCGCTTTGCAGACAGTATCGGAAGCAGACATCAACAACTACCATGGTGTCGAGAACGCCTATGCAGAGGTGAGGACAGAGGACTCCCCACTGTCCCGCCCCGTGGAGACGGCCGCCCCGGGAGATCCCTGGAAGATGTCGGGAGGGAAGACGAAGAAGACGGAGTACCTGTTCAACGGACTGAACGAGGTAAAGAAATATACTGCGGTCTCTGATGACCGGGACTACATCTTCGAGCCAACGGTCACACAGTCCGTCTATTCCCCGAACGTTCTTAACAAGCTGGTCTCTACGGACGAGGACGGTAACATCTCCGTGGTCTACAAGAATTCCATGGGGCAGACGCTGATGACGCGCCAGGACCTGGGAACAGAGAAGCTGGACACCTACTACGTGTACAACCAATATGGGCAGCTGGTGATGATCGTTCCCCCGAAGGCATCTGACCAGACGCTGACACAGGACGTGAAGGAGCAGCTCTGCTACACCTACCGCTACGATGCCAAAGGCAGGCTGATAGACAAAAGACTTCCCGGGAAAGGCAGGGAGGAGATGGTGTATGACAAGGCAGACCGCCTGATCCTGTACAGGGATGCCAATATGAGAGGACAGAACAAGTGGCTAATCACCAAATACGACCTTTTCGGGAGGGTGCTATACACAGGTTTCTTTTCCGGAGGAGGAGACAGGCTCGGCTGGCAGACGATCATCATGGATGCACTGGTCATAGAACAGCCGGACGGTACGGGCTTCGCAAGGAACGGGATGCAGATCCTTTACAGCAATGGCTGGTTCCATGAGATGGATACCGTTCTCTCGGTGAACTATTATGA
>CAUSBY010000027.1:0-44740 GCA_963530025.1 uncultured Weeksellaceae bacterium | reverse complement strand
AGTAGAAAACTTTCCCCAACCTAACAAACTTATTTCAACATTTTTTGAACGTTTTCACCAGAAACACTGACTGTCAGGCATATCCACTTTTATAAATTAAGTATTAAAATTATACTTATTATATACAAAACCGCAATAGGGAGTTATATATTGGGAGTCATTAAATTCCAATCTGCAACTAATCCGAATCCAACTAGACAAAAGGACCATCAAAAATGTATGCATTTGCCATTTATTGTTATGAAATTTTTGACATCATCAAATGAAGAAAAGCTCTAATATTATACAATAAAAGATACGCTTAAAAACAAGTCAGCTAAACACCTTTCTGCCTGCTCATACATTTTCATATTTATGTTTATGAAAATTCAACTTTCTCCTCTCATCCTTTAATTTTAGTTTTATCCGTGAATTCTGCATTATTTCTTTCATTGCTTGTTTAATCTCTTCTTTAGAGAAATTAGTAACAATTCCAGTTTCATATAAGACACCTTCTTCTTCAAATAAGAGTAGTTATAGCCCATCTCCTATCACAAAGACCTGCCCCCCTTTATAAGCTCAGAATGAATATCCAACAACACTCCACATCCCTTTTGAACAACACCATTATCAGTAATCCCTGTTGACATTTTCGGAACAGAAGTGTTCAATGGTGATTCGTCGGTCCTTGAAAAAGTAACCGATTATCCTGTAATGATTAAAAAGATAGGCCTTTATCTGATATCAGTTAATTTGGCATTAAAACAAAATCCTGCTGTGTATGAATCAAGACTGAGCGATTATTTATACTTTAATCTCAATGGTAACTCACCTTCTTCTAAGTTGGTCACATTAATACCCCAGTATAATCCCACCAATGTTAACATCGATGGGAGCTTTACTTTCGAATCCAACTCGTATATCAATGCAACTACTGCTAGGTCACCGACATTTAATTCGGAACATTATAAATTGGAACAAATTATTTAGGAACAATAAATTTTGGCACTACTTCCCTATCAAGTGTAACAATAATTAAGATGCAATATCTTGACAGGATAATCTTTTAAATAAACTTGGAATTATTTAATGTAAATATTGAGACTTTAGAAAAAAAATAATGAACAATTAAACCTTAAGCTCTCTATTAATAATAGAATATACAAATGATGAGAGAGGCCTTTTTAAAAGGGTTTATTTTCTGCTGTCTTGTAAGAAAACAATTCTTAAATTCTTTATCTTTAAAAGTATCAAAAATATTAGAAAAAATTACAATTTAGAAATCGAAGATTCAACGAAGTCAATTTAAGATTCAATTGGCTACATAGTCTCCTTTCCTTAGCTCTCTTTCCATTTATACCCTTTACTGAAAATTATTTGAATCAAAATTTTCAAGTTAAAAGCAGCAAAGAAGTCTAAGTTTCCGATAATACATATTCCCCACAGGTCAGATTATCCCTCACTACAATCACATGAACCTGTTTGATAGAAAGCTTATAGTCCAGAGTGAGGCAATACAAGTATACAACTTTGGAAATAGATTAGCTTCACACTCGTTGACAGAATCATAATAGTTTAATTTTCCATTACTATATCTAATCTTCGATTTCAGCTTTAGATAGCCCAAATTGAAACTGGCATAAAACAAAAAACGCTTTAAAACTTATGTTTTAAAGCGTTTTGTACTAATAGTTGCGATCCGGACGGGACTTGTTATTTTTTCAAAAAAGCCCTATCCATAAGCTTTATATTGTTCTCTTGTCTAAGAGGTCACCGAATAGGTCACTTTTTTAAACAATCTAGAGATCGTCGTTTTTACTGTTGCAAAGATATAGATTTATTTATTTTTTGCAAATAAATTTGATCTTTTCTTTCGCAACATATTATAAACAATAGATTTTCAGATACTAAAATTTAAAAAGCATACGAGTCAATCAACCAAAGAAATCTTCCTGAGCTTTTTTTCTACAGCTAGATTATTTTTCAAAGCTAAAAATCCTTCCTTAAGATCCAGATAAGGAAAACCCGTTTCGTGGTTTTTTCTACTGATTTCTGCCATTATTTTCCAGTGTTTGGTGATTTCTTTCCAAGCAAAAAATAAGGAGTGTTTTGGGTCGTACATATGTGTTGGTTCGCTTTTAGCACCGTTTATTTCTATGATTTTAAAGCTTGTACCTTCTTGTAATAGTTCCAAATTTTCATGCATAACATCAAGCCTTCCGAAATAAAAACCATTCACTTTTGTACAAATTTCATCTATTTTTTGCTCTAATTTTCCAGTAACTTCACTTGAAACATCAATAAACTTTGCACCCCTCGTATGACTTCCAAACGGAATGAGAATAATTTCCTCATTTTCAGGAATTATTTCCTGCATCCCATTTACCATTTTTTGTTCTATGGCTTTGATTTGGAAGGCACTTCTCGGATTTTCCAGCACCAGTTCTCTCAAGGTTTTTTCACCATTTCCTTTTACGGATAGAAATTCTTTTTTCACCATTCCTGTGATTTTTCCTGATTTTTGGTCTGGAAATCTGTGGTAAAAAATGCCGACTTCATTCTGATAATTTATTTTTTCCTGAATCAGAAAATCGCAATCGCTGTTGTTCTGATAATCTTCCAATTCATTTAAATCTTCGAGCTGAACAACTCCTAAACCTTTCAATCCGATGTTTGGTTTTACAATAACAGGAAAGTTAATGACTTGTGATTTTAATTCAGATAAAATCTTCTGAAATGGGATTTCTGAGGAAGCAAAAATGGTTTTCGGAATCCAGTTTTTGGGAATCAAATCGTAGATTTCTTTTTTGCTTTCCATCGCCATTCCGCCATATTTTATAGAAGGATTCGCACCGTGGAAGAACAACAGTGTTCTTGCTTTATATGCACAGTACAGCCAAACCGGAAAAAGCGGCAGGTAAATGGAAAAAGTAGACCAGTATTCCCAATGTGCAATTTTATGAAGGCGATGTTTGAGTTTCATTTTTAAGGGAAATTTTTTCGGGTTTTGAATCTGGGTTCAGTCGGTCGTAATGTTTCAGTGTCATTTCATCGGAAATAACGAGCTGTGTCGTACTGATGGTTTGTATCGTATTTTGCCTTTTGATAGTAATTCCGTTTTCCAGATCATCGGTTTTCTGATGGTGGAAATCTAAAATATCTTCATCGGAAATCTTCTCGTTTTGCAGAAATTTCTGAAAAATTTGTTCCCTTTTTTCTCTTGCCGATTTATCATACAATGTTGCGGAAGACCAAATATGTGGACAATTTATATCTAACATTTTAAAATATTTTCCACTTCCATCCCAACGAAATTCTGCCAGTTGGTTTTCCTGAAAAATGACCAGTGTAAAAGGTTCAATGTTTTCCAAATCAATTAATTCCATTGACTTGAAAATGTTCTCTTCCTCTATCAAATCCAAAACAATCAGTCCTCGGCTTTTCTGGTAATTCGTTTTTTCCGGATGATTTTCAAAAGCACCGTTTAATAAAATTAGGGCATTTCCGCTTTCGGAAACCGCAAACCAAGTTCCGTTTTTGGTGGCATCTTTCGGATAAAAAACACCTTTTTCACTATGGATTTCTTGTGCAGAACGATTGGGTTTTTCGTCCCGGTTGGAAGTCAGAACAATTTTATTTTTAAGCGGAAAATACGTTACAGTACACATTTAGTTTAAATTTTGAGTTTCTCTGTATTGAATCGTTGAAGGGGCAATTCCGAAATTTTTGTTGAGTAAATGACTCATTTTCATTTCATTAAAAGCTACTTTTATCAATGCTTGATGATGAATGCAATGCTCAATATTGTACAATAATTCCCGATAGAAATTAGTCGGAATTTCTAAAGAAACAGTTCCTACGGTTTGCTTTAAAATTAAATTTTTGTTCGGCAAATCGATGTTGGAAAGTATTTCGAAAATCACTTCCATCGCTTTTTCAGGATTTTTTTCTAATTCCAGATTTCTTTGTCTTTCGTCATAATTAATCTGATTCGTATGATAAGAGTTCCGTAAAATTTCCAGAAACTCAATAATGTGTCTCGTGTGTCCACCAATCGTAGAATTGTCTAAAGATGGAATTTGATGAGTGTATATTTCTGTTGAAACTTTTTGCAAAAGCTCTTGTTGCTCGGTAAGAATCTCGTGTAAGATGACATAAACCGATTCGTCTTTATTCATACTTTAGCTTTTTTAAATTTAAACAGAAGAATTACACAAAAAACAAGAACGGTAAGCGCAAGATAAAATAATTTTCCGCCATCGTCATTGGTGTCAATTCCTAGAATGAAAATGTGTGAGGCAATTGCTCCAATCATCGTTACAAATCCCAGAACAGCTCCCCAAAAAGTGGTTTTCGGGTTCAGAATCAAAACTGCAGTGATGAGTTCCAGAATACCTGAAAAAATTCTTCCAAATGGTTCTGCGTGAAGTTTAGAAAAAATAGCAACAGAATCAGGATGTGCCGTAAACTTAAAATACAATGTTTGCAGTAAAATAACGGCGGGAATTAATCTTAATGCCCAATTGATATAGTTTTTCATCGTTTTATAATTATTTTTTTTCTAATAAGGCGTAAGAAAACAGATGATTGTATTGTTGACAATGAACGACTGCGTATTTGTACTCATCGAAGTTTACGGAACCCGTAAAAGTGTAGGTTTGTCCGCCGTTCACAGATTTTAGCAAGCCCAAAGAAATAAACTGCGACGGTTCCTGTTCTTTGCTTACACAAACGTATAAATCCGGACCGTTGCTAACCGTGAAACCATCATTAAAAACCAAAGTATAAATTCCGTTTTTTTCATAGATTTCGGCTTTTCCGTTGACGTTATTTCCGTAAGGTCCCTGAATAAAATTTCCGGAATATTTCAGAGTAGCATTTTCGGGAGCCATTTCCATTAAATCTTCTGTTGCGGTGTTTTCTCTGATGCAGGAAACTAAGAGAAGAGAAGAGAAAATAAAGGTGATCATTGTTTTCATCATTTTAATTTTTTAGTAATAATTAATTGGTCAGTTTCTTCCAGTTTTGGTCTGCGCTTTTTTTCAGTTTGACTTCGTTCTTATTCCACGAAGTCAGCGTATTGTTGAAGAATTTATTGTAGAACAGATGCGTTTTTCCGTCAATTATTTTAAAAGTCGTAGGATTGATTTCCACTTTTTCGCCATAATCTCCCAATGCAAAAGCGCACCAACCGCCGTAAACAGGTTCGTATTTGGCTGGATCTTTTTTGAGGAGTTCTTTGTTCTTTTCCGAAGAAGTATAATAAATGGCTCCGTTTACATTAACTGCGAATTCTTTTTTACCTTTTACCGCTTTTTTCTGTTCGATGTAAGAAACAGGATCATACCCCTGAATTGCCAGTTTGTTTTCTAAATTTCGGTGTTCATTTTTTTGAGCCAATACAAAAAAAGGAAGCAGAAAAACGAGAATGAGTGTAAATATATTTTTCATAATTTTTAAATTAAAGTTGTTTTAAAATATCTTCCAATGAAGCTCTTTCTTTATAATCAGGATTGAAATGTCTCCAGATAATTTTTTGATTTTCATCTAAAATGTAGGTCGCAGAAACTGGTAATCTTCCAGACTCATCGGAACGGCTTTTCTTGAAATCATCTCCTAAATGTTTTTCGTAGAAATCAATCGTTTTCTTTTCTGGTGTGTAAAGCACATCAAAAAGTTCAGCAATTTTGTAGTTTTCATCATACAAAACGGAATATGAGGTTTTGGTTTTGCTGATGGTTTTCTCTATAAATTCAGGCTTTTCGGGAGAAATGATTACCAATCTTGCGTTTTTAGATTGTAATTCGGGAGCAAGATTTTGAAGACTTTCGATGTATTTGTTACAGTACGGACACCATTGTCCACGAATGAAAACCAGCACGGTTTTCTTTTTTTCTGCCGACAAGGAGAAGTTTTTGTTAAATTGATCTTTTGCTGTAAATTGGAAATAGTTTCGCCCACCATTTTTCCCTTTACCTCATCTAATGTTGGTGTTTCTTTATTTGCGGATTTCTTTTTAAGAACCGATTGTCCTACATTCAGAAATTGAGTTGCGTTGTAATATCCATATTCGTACTGCACCAATTCGCCGTTTTGGTCTAGGAAAAGAAAGGAAGGATAATTAACAATTTTGAATTTTTTTGCAAGTTCTGTCCCTTCTTTTTCAGCATCAATATAAAGGCTGATGAAATTTTTATTGAAAAATTCTCCCAGTTCAGGATTCGGAAACGTATTCTTTTTCATCAGTTTGCACGGACCGCACCAAGTTGTGTACAGATCGATGAAGATGAGTTTATTTTCCTGTTGTGCCAGTTTTTTGGCTTCATCTAAATTTTTAGCCTGAAAATCGATTCCGGTTTTGCTTTGTGCGGAAAACGAAATGGCAACTAAGAAAAAGAATGTATAAATTATTTTTGTGAACATAAGATAAAGTATTTACTATGAAGTTCCCAAAAACAAAAAAAATCACCCTGTGAAAAGGTGATTTTTTTAACAATTCTATTTAAAGTATTGATAATCAGTTTAAAAATTATCTTATTTTTTTTTATTTTCCGGATTTGCTCTACACATTTATGCTTTTGGTTTTGCGCATTGTGCTTGCTGGAATACTTGTATTTTTCCTGTATTTCTTCGATATTTTTATTCTTCATAAAAATATCCTGGATGAGGTTTTGGCAGTGCGATGAGATTTCATTAATATAATCATTGAGTTTGTCCCAATAATCTCTCTCGTTTTCTATAGCTTGGTTGATTTCTTCTTTGTTTTCAAAATAATAGCTTTCGTGAATTTCCACAAAAAAGTTTCGGTTGCGTAATTTTTTCAACCACAGGTTTTTAGAAATTCCGGTGACGTAATTGGCAAGACAGGTGTAAGCTTTGAAATCATCATCGTACAATTTCTCATACAAAATAATCAAAGCATCCTGAAAAACATCTTCCGCATCTTCCAGATTTCCTTTGTTTCCAAGAACAAATTTCCGTGTATAGCCAAAATATTTTTGATACAGAACACCAAAGGCAACATTATTGTCTTTCTGGAAATCTTCCACTGCTAAGGCGTTTGTTGTTCTCTTATTCATATCAATTGATAAGTTTGAAAATACAAAATATTTTTCTTAATGGCGACACGTATTAATTATGTTTTTTAACGACTTTAATTAATTCCTATCTAAGCATTCTTAATAGCAATTATTAACGGAATGAATTGATTAAATCAACTTAATGCTTATAAGAATTAATAAAATCTTCTATTCTATGTTTTTATTCTTCTTCAATCAAAATTAAAATCTAAAGAATAAGCCTGACTCCTCCAAGTTCATCAACTCTGTAACTGAATTTTTCCCCGGGACTGCTGATAAACATGAAGTTCTTTGGGATTCCCCATTTGTTACTAAGCTCTTCCACAAGTTCAGGCGTAAAGTTGCCCAAAATGGTAATATACTCCATATCGACCTCAGGATAGGCACGGTCCAAAGTGTCAAAATCAGCGAGGAATTTTGGATCCGGTTGCTGTTGTTCTTTTAATACCGTAACGATCTTCATATTGTTTGTCACCTCATTTTCGTGCAGGTACATCATCACCTTATTAAGGGTTGCTATATCATCACCTTTTGAGAAGAAAACAAAATCCTGCTCATAGAGTTTTTTCAGGCTTCGGTACAAAGATCTTTGTCTTGTGAGCGTGTATTTTTTATAGTTCTTCGACAGCGACTGCAGCAGATTAACAATAAAATGCATAATATCCTTTCGCAGCAGCATAGCCAAAATGATCAGTACCGAAGGAATAAAATATTGCAGAAAGGTGACAAGATATTGTGGCTTGGTCATGATGTTCCCATATAAAGCAATGATTATGGCTGCAAAAGCCAACAGCACAACTCCGGGTTTGGCGTATTCCGGACGTGGCAGACGAGACCTTCTGAGTTTAAGCAGGATATTTCCTAACGCAAATGATGCCATGACAGTCAGGAAAGACAGGGCATAAACAGCGGCAAGTGGTGCCAATTGTCCTCTGGTCACCAATAGCACTGAAAGACATAACAGAAAGAAAAGGATCAGGATCCTGTATGTACTGCCCCTTTTATTTTCCTTCAGAAAATAATTTGGTAATATTCTATCCAAAGTCATCCTTTTGATAAGACCATTGACCCCAACAAATGAAGTTAATACCGCACCACTTAAAACAGAGACCGCATTGATCGAAATGATCGTAGCGAGCCATTTTCCACCAGTCAAAGTCCCAATATAACTTAAGAAAGAATTTTGGTGTGATTCTACTGCCGATATGGGAATGATGCATATCACAAGAAATGCAATCATCGGGTTTAGCACTGATACTGCGATCCACATATTTCTTAATGTTTTCGCAAAAACACCTCGCTCCTGCTCCTCCACAAAATTTGAAGAGCTCTCAAAGCCTGAGATCCCAAGCATAGCAGCTGAAAATCCAAAGAAAATAGCGGTTAAAATACTTCCATTTCTGGCAGGAAGATGGAAATTGTCGATCAATATTGAGAATCCGTGCTGCCAGACAAAGAAAAAGCAGGAACCAATTAACAGTCCCATTGTTGCAAGATGGAAAACAAAAATGACCAGGGCAACCACTGAACTTTCAGAAATTCCTAAAATAGTCAGCTCTAAAAATATGAGCAAAAGCACGAATGTTGCTATATTCACATTGAAATATGGCAAAATATGATGTAGGTAGTGCATCGCCTCGCTTGAGGAGATTACTGCCGTTGCCATGTAAGATAATATGGTAAGACAGGCTGCAATAGACGCATTACTTTTCGTTGTAGTATTTAACAATACGTTATATGCACCACCATTGAGGGGCAATGCTCCGACCACCTCGCCATAGATCTTTCTGAATAGAAATAGTACCACGGCCACCATCAAAAGAGCGACCCATGCATACTGACCTGCCGCTACAATAGCCAGAGCCGAAACATACAGACAAGATGAAGTTATATCATTGCCGCAGATCGCAGTGGCATACCATTCACTAAGCTTTTTTGTTGACATTTTTTTATAGATTAATGAGATTTCAAGCGTATAATATTAAACAAATTAATTTTAAAACGTTCATTCTTTTCTGATAATTAACTTTAAAATTACAATTGACCACATATGACATATTCTTTTTAATTCTTTACAAATTTCCGAGCTAAATATCTAAGTATATTAAAAATAACTTTCGCAATGTTCCTCTATTTTTCCCTTTAGTATTCATAAATTTGCAGTTATCTATTTTATTAAACTATGATCAAAAGTTACCTCACAAAGCCGATCGACAAGATCACACAGCCCGTTCAGCGATTTATCCAACAGGAAAAGTCGGGAGGATTACTTTTAGGGATCAGTGTGATCATTGCTTTGATTTTGGCCACTTCACCATTATCCGATGGCTACCATCATTTTCTGGAGCAGACCTTTGGATTTCAATGGAATGGAGAAAGCTTCTTCGATTTCAGTGTACATCACTGGATCAACGACGGATTGATGTCGGTTTTCTTTTTTGTGGTGGGGCTTGAGCTTAAGCGGGAGATCATCGGTGGTGAGCTTTCCAATCCGCGAAAGGCCATGCTGCCCATTGTTGCGGCAGTTGGGGGGAATGGTAATGCCGGCATTGATCTTCCTGCTACTCAATACGACCGGGGAAATGCACAAAGGTTGGGGAATACCTATGGCCACGGATATTGCTTTTGCATTGGGCGTGCTTTTTCTGTTGGGAAAGAAGATCCCACTTTCCCTCAAGGTATTTTTAACTGCCTTGGCAATTGTGGATGATTTGGGAGCAGTCCTGGTAATCGCATTTTTCTATACATCGAACATTGAAATGACGTATTTGCTGATAGGACTTGGCATTCTTGCAGTGATGTACCTGGGGAATAAGCTTGGCGTCAGATCGATCCTTTTTTTCGCATTCCTTGGCATCTGCGGTGTATGGACATGCTTTGTAATTTCAGGCGTTCACGCCACGATCGCTGCTGTCTTGGCTGCTTTTACCATTCCGGCAGATGTGAAGATCAAGGAAAATCTGTTCATCGCCAAGATCAGCAGCTATCTGGAAAGGTTTAAAAATTTAGACCCTACTGAAAATACACCTACATTGACCAACGACCAGCTGCATGTTCTGGAAAAGATCAATGAGGCGACAAATGCCGCCACTCCTCCCCTTCAGATACTGGAACACGCGATGCATCCCGTTGTAACTTTCGTTATCATACCGATTTTTGCAATAGCCAATGCCGGTGTATCTTTAAATATTGACCTTAACAGTTTATTTGACACCAATATCGCATTGGGTGTGGCATTGGGATTGTTGGTCGGAAAGGTCTTAGGTGTTGTAGGCTTCACTGCTGTTTTTATTAAACTAAAAATTGCTCAATTACCTGAGGGGATGAATATCCGTAATCTGCTCGGACTTGGTTTTCTGGCATCCATTGGATTTACAATGTCCCTGTTTGTAACCTCCCTTGCCTTTAGCCACGAAGAATACCAGACACAGGCAAAGATCGGCATATTTGCAGCCTCCTTGATCGGAGGAATTATAGGCTATATCATTCTTAACCAAGATTCTAAACCAACTCAAACCGATGAATAATATCTTTAATTTTATTAATCTTCACAATGGTGAAGAGAAAAAGGATAAGGTACTGGAAAATGTCACGTCCAATATTTCATTCAGAGGTTCCAATCTCTGGATCCTAGCCTGTGCGATCATTATCGCATCCATAGGCCTTAACGTCAATTCCACTGCGGTTATTATTGGGGCCATGCTTATTTCTCCGCTAATGGGTCCTATTGTCGGAGCAGGATTTGCGCTTGGAACCTATAATTTTCCTCTGCTTAAGAAATCTTTTAAGAACCTTCTTATTGCAACGGTAGTAAGTTTATTGGTTTCAGGATTCTATTTTTACATAAGTCCCTTCAAAGATGTACAATCAGAACTTTTGGCAAGGACTGCACCCAACATCTACGATGTTCTGATCGCTTTTTTTGGAGGACTGGTAGGTGTCATAGCCATAACAAGGGTAGAAAAAGGAAATCCTATTCCCGGTGTTGCCATTGCAACGGCATTGATGCCTCCCCTGTGTACGGCCGGATTTGGTCTTGCTACTTTTAATTTTTCTTATTTCATCGGCGCATTCTATCTTTACAGCATCAATTGCTTTTTTATATGCATTGCTACTTTTCTTGTCGTGAAATATCTGCATTATCCTTCCTCTATTGTCGACAACAAATATGAAAAAAGGATCAGATACAGCATATCGCTGTTAATACTGGTAATGATCGTTCCCAGCTCGTATTTAGCCTACAACCTGTACAATGAAAAGAAATTCACGAAGACCGCAGAACTTTTCCTCCAAAAAGAATTTGAAAAGAATGGATATACATTGATCTATAAAAAGATAAACTACAACGCCAATCCCAAAACCATCGACGTTGCATTCCTAAATAAAAAATTCACTACTGAAGAGATCAAGTCTTACAACAAGATGCTTTCTGATAACGGGCTTGCAAACACAAAGATCAACATCAGGCAAAACAATTCCGATCTGAAATCAGAGATACTGAGTGAGATCAACAAAAACAATACAAACCTGTCAGAAAAGGACATAGCTTTATCCAGCCTGCGGTCAGAACTCGACAATTATAAAGTTTCAGACTCCACATTACGCAAAGAGATACAAATCCTATATCCGGATATGTCCGGCGTTTCCTACGGAAAAATTGCCCAATATCCTGAAACGGACAGTGTAAGGCTGCAATTCGTGATGATTTATTCGGGAAAGAAAGTGAATGAATTACAGCTTAAAAGCTGGCTTGAAAAAAGGCTGAATGAGAAAAATGTCAAACTTTTAAACAATACTGAAAACTAGATTAAAATAGCCTTCAAAAAATGCCATTCCAAAATTGGAATGGCATTTTTTCAATTGATAGATTTTAAGATAACATATCTGGAGTCTGAGCGAAAAAGTAAGGTCGCAGGATGTCTTCAAAATTATATAATCCTTTCAGTTTGCTTTTAAGGTTCTCAGCGACAAATAATGCACCGCTTCCAAATGCTTCCCGTGATATGGATTCGTGGACAAGACGAACGGTCTGGTAGGGAAACCCAAATATGACCTCGTGTTTTCCAACGATACCGCCAGCCCTGACAGAGTTGATGCTTTCTGTCTCTATATCCAAAGTTTCCGCAATTTTCACTGCTGTTCCCGACACGCCGGATTTGGCTTTGAAGTGTTCCTCGACCACCTCTATATCAACACCAGGCGCTATATTTTTTAACAGCGATGCCGCAAACAGCAGGTAGTTGACGCCTAATGTGATGTTTGGCGACCAAAACACCACAGTGTCAGTTGCAAGTTCTTTCAGAACTTTGATCTCATTTTCTCCGTAATGCGAAATGGCTGAGATGATCTTGATCTTTTTACGGGCTGCGACCTTGCCATAAAGATGAATGCTTTCTTCGTTGGAAAAATCAATAACAAAGTCTACAGGATGATCCTCAAGTAATGTTTCAATGTCCGTGCTGCTTTGAGAATAGATCAATGCGTCATCCGATGCTGAGATTCCAAGAATATCTTTTGCAGAAAGCTTATTCAGCATATCAGTTTTCTTCAGAACCCATTCCAATGAAAAATCCTTGTGCTGAAGAATAACATTTGCAACCGCTTTACCTGCCTTCCCAAATCCTAATAATCCTATTTTCATAATTACAATTTTTATATTTTTAATTGATGATTTCGAATAATTGACCGTAGTAAGATACAAAAAAAATGAAAGATCGTTTTCTACCATACTTTTAGGATACAGATCTTATTGATTTCGCAGATATAGAGATGCCTATCCCATAAGCTTTTGGTATATTTGCAATAACCCTAAAAATTGCGCATTCTAATCAAGATCCTAGCGCAAATAAAAGCGATTATAGTAAGTGAATATCAACAATAAAAAAAGATATATAAGTTTTCTCAGGTTCAAGAGGGACTTCCAAAAATATGGACTTGAAAAGGCCCGCAGCTATGAATTGATCCTCCACTGGCTCAACAACAGGCTCAGCCGCAGCCAGTTTTTACTTCTCTCCGGAATTCTAGTGGGCTGTACAGCAGGTCTGGCTGGTGTCCTGCTGAAAACAATAGTACACAATATCCATTTCTTTATCACGAACAAGGTTCATTTTGAATATCAGATCCTGTTCTATATCATTTTTCCGTTTTTGGGAATCGTATTGACAACCAGCATCGTGTTGACGATATTCAAAGGACAGGACAGAAAAGGGATAGGCGCCATATTGTATGAGATCGCTCAGAATTCGAGTATCGTCTCTTCCGTGAAGACCTATTCCCAAATTGTCCAAAGCGCGATAACCGTAGGCCTCGGAGGATCTGCCGGTTTAGAAAGCCCTATCGCTGTGACCGGTGCCGCCATCGGTTCCAATTATGCGCAGACCTACCGCCTGAATTACAAGGAACGAACACTACTTTTGGCAGCCGGAGCCACAGCTGGTGTTGCCTCGGCATTCAACGCTCCTATTGCCGGAGTCATGTTTGCCTTTGAAATCCTACTGACAGGAGTGGTCTTTACAGATTTTATCCCACTGGTAGTCGCTGCGGTATGTGGTAGCCTCTTATCAAGAATTCTGCTTCAGGAAGATATCCTTTTTAGGTTCCATACCAGAGAAGCATTTGATTACAGGAATCTTCCCTACTATCTTATATTAGGTATTGTCACAGGGCTGTATGCAAGATATTTTTTAATGGTTTCCCAAAAGGTAGAGCACTTTATCAAAGGGCTCAAAATGTCCAGACTGCGGAAAGCAATGCTGGGCGGTGCGATTTTATCATTGCTCTGCGTACTTTTTCCGCCACTGTTCGGAGAAGGTTATGACACGGTCAAGGCCTTTACAAATGGTAATACCAACTCAATCATTGAAAACAGTCTCTTCAGATATTTTGACATCAAAGAATGGACGATCATTGTATTTCTAATTTGTGTATGTCTGTTAAAGGCTTTTGCAACATCTTTCACCATTTTCAGCGGCGGAAATGGAGGTAATTTTGCACCATCACTTTTTGCAGGAGGAACCGTCGGATTTTTATTTGCCGTAATCTGCCAGCAGATTGGCTTTAAGGACGTTCCTGTATCAAACTTAGTTCTGGTAGGAATGGCCGGTGCGATGAGCGGTGTTCTTTACGCCCCGCTAACTGCCATATTTCTCATTGCTGAGTCCAGTTTTGGATACGACCTTTTTATACCTTTGATGATCGTTTCAGTGATCTCTTACCTCATTGCAAAATGGTTTTCACCCATATCTCCCGAGTTAAAATCTTTGGCCGACCAGGGTAAGATTTTCACGAATCAGCATGACGAGAATCTTCTTTTCTCACTCCACACAGAAGATTTTATTGACGGATATTCCCAAACCATTAATGAAAATGCTTCAATAGAAGAATTGTCTGATCTAGTTAAGAACGGGAACAAGAATTTTTTCGCAGTTATCGATGATCATAAAAAGTTAAGAGGTATTCTAACGTTAGACGATATCAGACCTTATTTTTTCAATGATGAAAATGATTTGACCCTTACGATAACAAAAATAATGAGAGCCCCGGCTGCATTCATCCATCCCGACGATAAGCCGAGAGAGATCCTTCAGATCTTTGACAACACTGGTACGTGGAGCTTGCCTGTCGTCGATCAGCAGAATATCTTCCTTGGGTTTATTTCGAAATCATCGATTTTAATGAGTTACAGGCAGTTGCTGAAAGGATATTCCAATTAAACATTACTATCAAAAGGATCTAAAATTATGTACCTATTAATAGACAATTGGAGTAGGAATGAATTTTGTTATGATTGAGAAAAAATATGGAAGGAAAGCAATTATTTAATTACGAAGACAGCGAAAATAAAGATAATTCAGCTGAAGACAAACAAAAACCTGATGTCAATATTTTTCTAAAAGTCATTCAAATTATATTGAGCATCATCTTAGGCGCAATGCATGTTTAAGAAATTAAATATTTCATATTGGTTTATTGGAGGGTTGATTATTTGGGGAAGTATCGCATTATTGAGAAGGAATGGAATAATCATACCTCTCATCAATGATCATTTGACTGATCTATACAGTGTCCCTATGTTCAGTTATACGATAATGAAAATCATGAAACTCACATATTATCCCGATTGGAGACCTGATCTGAAGTTTTTGCTGGGAGCAGCACTTAATCTGACCATTGTATTTGAAATTATATGTCCGTTACTATCAGCAAGATATACAGCCGATTTTATAGATATTATCTGCTATTTTTCAGGTGCACTAATATACCATTTAGTATTACAGAGAATTTATTATGTAGATTGAAAATCATGATAATTGATTTCAAGGCCATCAATACACTAAGGATACGTTACTGTGGTAAGGAATAATGTATTTTCTTAAAATATGAGGCTTTTTTCTGTAGAACCCTGTATTACTGATCCTATGCTTCTCTTTTAAGATATTTCATGACACGCGTTGCCGTAAGACCATGAATTAATAGTGAAAAGAGGATCGTTAAAGAAACAGTAGCCCACAATTCATCCTGATGGTCAAAATTATATTTGCTGAAAGCAAATGCAAGATAGAATATCGAACCCATCCCACGGATGCCAAAATCCGATCGCCAGCCTTTCTTTGTTTTTCATTTTTGATGAATTCAATGCCAGCCATCCAAAGACAGGTCTTACTATTAAAAGGAAAGCTACTCCGTCATTTAGTCCAGGCTCTGATGTGAGCGCAAATTTGGTCTCTGATTTCATTCCCTCATTTGGAGGCCCCACCTGTACATCCGATGCGAGAACAGGATCGGTTGGAGCAATAACAGTACCCAGCAATACTGCCGACGCAAGACCTAAACCTAAACCTAAAAAATAATACCCCGTTGCCGTTGCTGCACCAATACATAATAACATGGTAAAACCTACCAGTATCAATGGTGATGATCAGCTCTTGAAAGAAAATTTAAGTTCGATCTTGATACCCGTACCCATAAGCGAGATAATAACAATTAATTCGGCTAAATGAAGAGTCAGGTTTTCATTTTTTTGAGAGAGCGGATATATGCCTTTTTTTAGTTTTTCCAAAAAAAAGATAATTTTCGAGTTATATATTTCACTAAACCACAGACTATCAAAGATAAAAATTTCCTATTTTTTTTAGATTTATCACTTTAGACCAAAGCGATAGAAATAAAATTAATATATATTACCCATAAAATATATACTTATTAGTTGTTCTTTTGTTATTAACGCTTATTCCTCTTTTAAAAGCTTTAGCCTTCGGTTTATGTAGATTAAAGTATTTTCTCTAAACTCTTCATACCAAGAATCAGACAATATATCTGCAGGGTCTACTTTTTCAAATCCGAAATTCGCACTAATTAATCCTACTTGAATACCAAATTCGCGAACTGCTATATTAGGATATTCTAAATAAGTATGCGTCATTATTGCTACTGCTTCATCTTGAGTGTATTCTTCATCGGGAATCAGTTCAAAAATGGCACTAGGCAAAAAAGACAGTGCGTTCAATATCGCTTCGCCAATTAGATTCATATTTCCAACTTTATAATATTCTTCAATAGCATCACTAAAACCTTTTGCAAAAATCAAATCCATTATCTCATAAAATTCTGACGATATTGAGTGATTTTGGGACATAAGATGATTCAGATACCTGTTCAATGGATAAGTTTGTCGAAGGGTTAAATATTTATCATAATGCAATAGAAATTTTAATAAGTCTTGTAATTTTAACACACATTTTGTAAGTGTACTTGAATCAGCAAATTTGACGATTGGAGTATACTTTTTAAGCAATACAAGAATTGTTTTTTCGTCATGAATTTCTTTAGCTTTAATCAAATAGTATAAGCTTTTGAAATGGTTATCTAATTCAAGTCGATATTCAAAAAATTCAATAGCAGTATTCTTTAAATTATCATCTTTCTCAAAATTAGAAGCTAATAAATTAGTTTTAAAATCAAGCATAAATAAATTCTCGGGATCAATGCTCAAACCTTTATCAATAAAGTATAATGATTCATCAATCTTACCGAGTTTCTCATAAGTATATGCAATCCAAAAATATCCAACCGGATATCCATTCATCATTTCTTCTTCCTGTTCATTTGATTTTAACATGAGGGATAATCCCTCGGTATGTTTTTTATAAATATGAGAGAGGGTTACACCTTTGCTAAATAATGCCTGTGGAAGTTTGGGATTAATTTTTAAAGCTTTGTCATAACAAACAATTTCTTCCTCATGATTATGTAAGTCATAGTATATTGAGCCTAAATTTTTCCATGCTTGGGCATTGTTTGGATTTATCTTTAAGCATAGTTTATATTGTTGAACAGCTTCTTCCAGTTTACCCAAACTTTTTAAAGTATTAGCAAAATTGTAATGTCTAACTTCATTATCATTTCCCTCTAAAAGATACTTATAAAAAATATTTTTCGCTTCAATGAGCTTGCCTTTGCTTCCTGTTGCAGCACCATCTTCTGCCAAAATACAAGCTTTTGTTAAATATTGATTTTCTGTACCAGCATTTTCAATACATTTATTAATCGTTTGTAATGCATCCTTGTAATTAAAGGACATATATTGACTATGTGCCAAACCTTCAAGTATTACTACATAATTTTTATGTTCTTCCTTTAAAAGGCTTCTAAAATAGAAAGAAGCATCCTCATATTTACCAGCATAATAATTTCGCCAAGCTAAAACCTCTGTATTCGACAATTCTGTATATTCTAATGCTCTTACGCCGTCAATTAATGTTTTTATGCTAAAAATATCTTGAACATATTTTGTAACAACATTCCAATCAATCTGACTTAACTTATTAGCCCTTGGAATATTAATCCTAACCATTTTTTGTACTTTAGTTAGGTCAAGATTTAAATCGTTGTACCAATACCAATAAGCTTCCTTGTCCTCTTGCACGTATGCAACCAGCAAGACAGGTTCAAGTTTAGTATTAAACAATCCTAATGTTGACTGTTTAATAGATATTGAAACATGTTCTTTGTTAGATTCTTTCTCTTTGCTTTTTAATTGTACAGAAAAATTTAATCCTGTCACTTGTCCATTTACAGATATGTGGGTTATGTAATCTATTCCATAGTCGTGGTCTGGTTTATCTGCAAACCATTCATTCGGCAAATAATTATTATAAAACTTGTTGGACTCTGTTTCTAAAATGTGGTTTCTATGTCTGTTTGGTTTGCTCATGGGAATAAAGTTCTCGACTCAATTAGTGATGAGCATAAAAATACATATTGCGGTAAACATATAAAAATTATCTACAGGGTATCATAGTGTCTCAACTTTATTTTGCATCCGATCGAAAAGATAAGTGGGATAATTGCATTTCCTCAAAAGATATTTTTTTCCACAAAACAAAAAAATTAATTTTATTGTTCATAGAGAAGTAAAATTAATTTTTCAGTGTAAAAATAGGTCTGGTACGTTTAAGTATATAGTAAAAAATAGTTTTGCAAACTTGATTACGCATTGTTATTAGGAGAAAAGTCCAAAGTACGATAAGATATTTTAGGATTTTTGCTTAGCAAAACATAGCTTAAATACCATATAATACGTTCAAAATATTATCAAGCAATTCCAATAATTATTATTGCCTCATTGGGTTTTGTTGAACTTAAATTGGCGAGATAAAGAATGTAACAGATAAACTATCTTAACAATTTTAAAATATTTATCTTAAACATTTTCCCAATTGGAATTTGGTAATTTGAAATAAATATAATGTTTCCTTCTATACTGTTAATCTGCTTTGGAGCAACGGCAAATGATTTATGAACTTGCACAAAATCGTTTTTGGGCAATTGTTCTAAAAAAGTAGAAAATTTTTCACGAATGGTAATGGTTTCAGTCGTGGTTATTATTTTGGTATAGTTGCCCGTTGCTTCTATGTATAAAATATTTTCTGTTTCCAGTTGAATGTGTTTTTTATTGCTTTGGACAAAAATTCGGTTAGAACCCTCACTTTTTTCATTAGTTACAACCTTTTGATTAACAGAACCAATCGCTTTATTTACAGCTTTTAAAAACCGTTCAAAACCAAAAGGTTTTAGCAGGTAATCCGAAATGTTGTATTCATATCCTTCCAGAGCGAATTCCTGATAAGCAGTTGTTACGATTACCTTGGGTGGGTTTTGCAAGATTTTCAGAAATTCAAAACCTTTCAAAACAGGCATGTTCAAATCTAAAAAAATTAAATCTACTTTGTTTTTGCTCAGATAATCAAAGGCTTCCAAAGCATCATAACAGTTTTTCATCAACTGCATATTCGGCAATAAATCGCAATATCCTTTAATGATGTCGTGGGCAATATGTTCATCATCGATGATTAAATAGCTTATCATAATTGTTTTAAAATTAGTTGGGCTTGATATACATTTTCTGTTTCCGAAAAAGTCAATTCGTATTGATTGGGATAAATTAATTCTAATCTTCTTTTCAAGTTTTTCAAGCCAATTCCTGATTGGTTTTCGGCTTTATCATAATTATTTTCAATGGTGAAACATATTTCTTTTTGAGATGTAGTCAAACTCATTTTTATATACGCATCCTCTCTTAAATTTTCTACGCCGTGTTTGAACGCATTTTCTAAAAGAATGATAAATAGCAGTGGAACAACTTTCCGATTTTCATCAATTTTACATTTAAAATCAACGTTTATCTGTTTGTGGTAACGCATTTTGTGGAGTTCGATATAGTTTTTCAAAAAATCAATTTCTTCCTGTATTGTAACTGTTTCTTTTTCGCCTTCATAAATGCTGTAGCGCATCATATCTGAAAGTTTCAGTATCAATTCTTGTGCTTTTTTGGGGTCTTTTGCAATCATACCGTACAAATTATTGAGCATATTGAAAAAGAAATGCGGACTGACCTGGCTTTTCAAAAGCATTAATTCGGCTTTGATTTTTTCGTTTTTCAGTTTGGAAATAAAAATAATCTGACGAACTAGCCAAAAAACACCCAAACTAAATAGAAACAAGTAATAAAAAACAACAAGAAATACGACATTTGGATGGTAATTTCCTAAAAACATCACGGATTTATCTCCCGTAAAAATCACTTCATAAACCGTGATTATTACAGGAACAATTGCCATTAATAAAAGCGCAATCACAATCCATTTATTATTTTTTTTCAGAATCATCATACTGCAATATTACAACTATAAATTGCCCAGCGCAATAACGTTGACAAACAACCCTTACAATGTTTTGAACCTTTGAAAATGAGTGATAAAAGCAATTTGAGTTGATGCAAATACTGTTTGTCCAATTGCAGAAGTCGTTTGTCACAAAGGTTTTGAAAACGGAATCAGCTTTTTTAGGTTTGCTGAAATTAAAATTAAAGAAAATGAAAAAACGAATTTTTAGATATTTAAAACATATTGTAATTACCTTTCTGATACTTGGTGTTTTGGCAATCTCATTTGGGTTGTATCACGGAGCCAGTTTTCGGTATGCAGAAAATCCTGAAATGATGAATTGGGATAAAGATGGCCCATATATTTTTGATAAAAATGACAGCGTTGTAACTGTAAATTACGTCAGAGGAAATCAAGATGATGGATTTTATTTACACCAAAAAGATTATCCTTTGGATTCAAAAATCTCAACCTATTGCTATTTTCCATTAGATTCAACACGATTTGAATTTACCATCAACAACAAAATCGAAATCCCGAAAAATACCTATAATGACAACTCTAAAATTTTAGCTATTTCTGATATTGAAAGCGGTTTTAAAACTTTTCGTGATTTTTTGATTACCAATAAAGTCGTTGACAATAAGCTAAATTGGACATTTGGAAATGGACATCTTGTTTTGCTTGGAGATTTTGTGGACAGGGATTTTTCTACTACGCAAGTTCTTTGGTTTATTTACAAATTGGAGCAAGAAGCAAAAGAAAAAGGTGGAAATGTTCATTACATTTTGGGAAACCACGAACTGAAAAATATGCAGGGAAATTTTGAAAATACTTCACCGAAATATTATCACGTTTCTTCTATCCTAAAGAAAAAACAAACCGATTTATATGGAATTAATTCCCATCTTGGAAAATGGATGTCGAGCAAAAACGCGATTGAAAAAATCAACGGAATTCTCTTTGCCCACGGCGGAATACATCCAGATTTAGCAGGTTATAAAACAAATCTGGACGATATCAATCAAATTATCCGTAGCAATTATTATAAACCTTACTATCCGAATCCGCAGAAAAACTTGGAGCAATTGTTAATTTCTTCTCACAAAGGAATTGCTTGGTACAGAGGTTATTTTAAAGATAATTTGACCCAGGAAGAAGTAGAACGAGGATTAAATAAATTCAGTGCAAAATCAATCGTTGTTGGGCATACACTACAATCAAAAGTCAATAGAAAATACAAAGAAAAAGTAATAGGAATTGATGTAAAACACCCAAAAGATTACTCTAAAAGTCTTCCCAACCAAAAATCAGAAGGTCTGCTGATTGAAGGAAATAAATATTACAGAGTTTTGCATAATGGAGAAAAGAAAGAGATATAGAATGAACATTTTTATATTGAATCACCAAAAAACACTATTTAATCTAAATGTGTTTGCATTGCAGGTGTATTTACTATTGGCATTGATTTATCTTAGACCAGTTAAATCCGTTGCATTCGTAGCACGCAACGGAAACTAAACTACTAACCATTTTTTTATTTAATGGTTTCTAATTTCTGAATCATTGTTTTTGCAGCTTCTGAATTTGGTTCTAACGCTAAAGCTTTCTGATATGATTTTAAGCGACGATATACTTTATTGTATCAATTCAATATCAATAGAATTTCACCAGATCATCACAAAAAACGGAGATTTTGTTTTAATTATTCACGTTGAATTATAATTTAAACATCATATAATATCCTCAAAATGTTATCTATATCTGTCAATAAATGATTTGAATAAATTCCTTTGGAGCTCACCAACAGCCAAATGGCGCCTGCGGAAGACAGTTGGCGCTATTTCTTGTTTGTGTTAATAGAAATTTACATAATTTTATTTCCTAATTGAAAAAAATGAACAACCCCGTTTTATTAAAAGAATTTCCTAATTCAAAAGATTTGCTGGATAAACTCTACCAAAACGGTATTACAAAGGCCTACCGCGAAGGCGACATCATTCTCGATGAAAACGCTTCTATCCGCTCTATTCCTATTGTGATGAAGGGAATGATAAAAGTAATGCGTACCGAGGAAGATGGTCGGGAGATTTTGCTGTACTACATCAAAGCCGGAGAAAGCTGTATTATGTCTTTTCTTGGCGGTATGCATAAAGAAAAAAGCATCGTAAAAGCCGAAGTGGAAGAAGATGCCGAAATTCTGTTTTTACCGGTGGATAAAGTTTCGCTTTTTATTAAAGAATATCCCGAATGGCTCGACTATATTTTCAGACTGTATCACAAACGCTTTGAAGAATTGCTTGATATTATCAACGCCATAGCCTTTAAAAAAGTAGATGAAAGACTTCTTAATTTATTGTATAAAAAATCGTCAAACCTTAGTTCAAAAACTATTATTATAACCCACGAGCAGCTTGCCAACGAATTGGGAACGGCAAGAGTGGTGGTTTCCAGACTCTTGAAACAACTCGAAGATTCAGGAAAATTAAAACTTGGACGTAACAAAATCACACTTTCAGAAAATTAATTATTCTTATGTAACAAAAGTAGCGGTACGTGTTCTACAAGATTTTCAATTTTGCATCATAAATAAAAGCAAATGGAAATTTTTGGCTATATCGCTTCAGTTTTAATTGGGATTTCTTTAGGATTAATTGGCGGTGGAGGAAGTATTCTTACCGTTCCGGTCTTAGTCTATCTTTTTGGATTGGATGCATTTTTAGCAACTGAATATTCACTTTTCATCGTCGGAATCAGCAGTATTGTAGGTTCTTTTGCTTACTTTAAAAAAGGTCTGGTCAATCTGAAAACAGCTTTCATTTTTGGAATCCCTTCTATTATTTCAATTTTTCTAACCCGAAATTATCTTGTTCCACTTATTCCTGATGAAGTTTTCAGCATCAGCAATTTTGTGGTGACCAAGAATATTTTTCTGCTTCTCATTTTTGCTGGTTTAATGATTTTAGCATCGTATAAAATGATTAAAAAAAGTCCAAAATTAGAATTACAGGCTGTAGAAATTGATAAAAACAAAACAATTTTGGCCGCAGGTGAAGGCTTTGTAGTGGGAATTCTTACCGGACTTGTCGGCGCAGGTGGTGGATTTATGATTATTCCCGCACTCGTTAATTTGCTGAAGACACCAATGAAAGTAGCCATTGGAACTTCTCTGGTGATTATTTCTCTCAATTCTCTTATCGGTTTTTTCTTATCTATAAAAAATATCGAAATCGACTGGAAACTTCTGGCTACTATTTCTTCCATCGCCATTATCGGGATAATTATTGGTGCTCAACTTTCGAAAAAGATTGACGGAGAAAAACTGAAACCCGCTTTTGGATGGTTTATTTTGATAATGGGCATTTACATTATTGTGAAAGAATTATTCATCTAAAATACTTATGTAACAAAAGTAGCGGTACAGAAATTTCTAAACCGAGAACTTTGTATCAATAAAAAATTTAAAAAAATAGAATAATGAATATAGAACAAATTTATACCGGATGTCTTGCCCAGGGAGCTTACTATATTGTTTCAAACGGAGAAGCAGCGATTATTGACCCGTTAAGAGAAACCCAGCCTTACATCGAAAGATTGCAAAAAGACGGCGTTGTTTTAAAGTATATTTTTGAAACCCACTTCCATGCAGATTTTGTGAGCGGTCATGTCGATTTAAGTAAAAAAACAAAGGCACCAATCATCTACGGACCAACCGCAAAACCAGAGTTTGAAACTATTATTGCAGAAGACAATCAGGTTTTTGAATTGGGAAATATCAAAATAAAAGTGCTTCACACGCCAGGTCATACGATGGAAAGTTCGTCTTTTTTATTAATGGATGAAAAAGGAAAAGAAACAGCACTATTCAGTGGAGACACTTTGTTTTTGGGTGACGTCGGTCGTCCGGATTTGGCTCAAAAAGCGGCGAATCTTACGCAGGAAGAATTAGCAGGTTTGCTTTACGACAGTTTATACGAAAAAATATTGCCATTAGAAGATGATGTTATTGTATATCCAGCGCACGGAGCAGGTTCTGCCTGCGGAAAAAATATGCAGAAAGAAACGCTTGACAGCTTAGGAAATCAGAAGAAAACAAACTATGCGCTTAACCAAAAAGATAAGAAAAGCTTCATAAAAGCAGTTACAGATGGGCTTCTGCCGCCACCTGCTTATTTTGGGGTGAATGTTGCGATGAATAAAAAAGGCTACGAAAGTTTTGATGAAGTTTTATCTAAAGGACTTCACGCATTGTTTCCTGACGAATTCGAAGAAACCGCGGAACACACCGCAGCTTTATTGTTAGATGTACGGAACAATAATGATTTTGCTAAAGGCCTCATTCCGCAATCTGTAAATATTGGTTTAGACGGAGATTTTGCACCTTGGGTTGGAGCTCTTATTGTAGATGTACAACAACCGATTTTATTGATTACAGACGAAAATCAGGAGCAAGAAGCAGTTACAAGATTGAGTCGTGTAGGTTTTGATAATGTGATTGGTTTTTTAAAAGGCGGTTTCGATGCGTGGAAAAACAGCGGTAAAGAAATCGATACTGTGAATAGAATTTCTGCTAAGGAATTTGAGAAAGAAATCTCGGGAAAAGAGGTAAAAATTATCGATGTGAGAAATGAATCCGAATACAGTGCAGAACATATGGATGAAGCTTTCAACAAGCCTTTAGCTTATATCAATCAATGGATTAACACATTAGATTCTAAAGAACATTTCTACTTACATTGTGCAGGAGGATACAGAAGTATGATGGCTGCGAGTATTTTGCAGGCAAGAGGATACAGGAATTTTAGCGAAATTGCAGGTGGTTTTGGCGAAATTGCAAAAACGGCAGTTCCGAAAAGCGATTTTGTTTGTCAGAGTAAAGTTTTAAAATAAAAATAAAATTAATGTTAGAATTAATAAAAGAACCTTGGCCGTGGTATGTTGCAGGACCTCTCATCGGCCTTACAGTTCCTGTTTTGCTGATTTTAGGGAATAAATCTTTCGGAATAAGCTCTTCTTTGAGACATATTTGTGCGGCTTGTATTCCTGCGAATATCAGTTTTTTTAAATATGACTGGAAGAAAGAATTATGGAATCTGTTTTTCGTTTTCGGAATTTTTCTGGGTGGAATAATCGCTTCTCATTATCTCATCAACAACGCAGAAATTTCGGTAAATCCTAAACTGAAAGCAGAATTAGCGACTTACGGAATTACGGATTTCAGCAATCTCGTTCCCGCTCAGCTGATGAATTTTGCAAGTCTGTTAACTTTGAGAGGTTTCATTACAATGGTAGTCGGAGGTTTTCTCGTAGGTTTCGGAACCCGATATGCAGGAGGTTGCACCAGCGGTCACGCTATTATGGGATTATCCAATTTACAATTACCGTCGCTTATTGCAGCAATCTGCTTTATGGCAGGAGGTTTTTTAATGGCAAATGTCATTCTGCCGATTATTCTTTCACTTTAATAATTTTAAAAATGATAAAAGAAACAGAAGATATACGTCATCAGGACACCATTTGCGTTAACGAAAGTGAACTGAAACACAACTGGTACCAAAATCTCAAATACCTCATCGTCGGAATTATTTTCGGGATTGTATTTGTAAAAGCGGAAGTTATAAGTTGGTTCAGAATTCAGGAGATGTTCCGTTTGCAGTCTTTTCATATGTATGGCGTGATTGGAACTGCAATTCTCACAGGAATGATTTCCGTTTGGCTCATCAAAAAGTTCAACATTAAAACCATTCATGGCGAACCCATCAAAATTGCGCCAAAAAAATTTAACAAAGGGCAAATCTATGGCGGATTGATTTTCGGTTTTGGCTGGGCAATTACAGGAGCTTGTCCTGGACCTCTTTTTGCACAAATCGGAACCGGAGCATTAGCAGTTATCGTAACTTTGGCAAGTGCCATTTTGGGAACTTGGGTGTATGGTTATTTCAGAGAAAAATTACCTCATTAAAATCTTAAATAGATAAAGACTGTAATCCAAAACTACAGTCTTTATTTTTTATTTAATAATATTACTTACGCCACAGAAACTCCGAAAAGATGTCCAATCAAAGCCGTAACGCCCATTGCGACAGTTCCCCAAAAGCAAATTCTCAAAATGGCAATTCCCATCTTGGAACCGCCTGTTCTCGCAGAAATCGCTCCCAAAATCATCAAAAACATAATGGAAAATCCGTATTGGAAATAGACCATTTGTTTGATAGGTGCCAAAAGTGAAACCGCAAATGGAAGCAACGCTCCCAAACCAAAAGAAGCAAACGAAGCCATGGCCGCCTGCAAAGGTTTTGCCTGTGTGATTTCGTTAATTCCTAATTCATCATGAGCGTGAGCTGCCAAAGCATCGTGATTAGTAAGTTCTGTCGCCACTTGTAGAGCAGTTTCCTTACTTACACCGCGCTTTTCATAGATTTTAGCCAATTCTTTCAGCTCTACTTCCGGCATTTCTTTAAGCTCACTTTTTTCTCTCAATAAATCCGCCTTTTCGGTATCTTCCTGCGAACTTACAGAAACATATTCACCTGCAGCCATCGACATTGCTCCAGCAATCATTCCGGCTAATGCGGCAAGAATTATCGTATTTCTATCCGGAGAAGCAGCCGCAACTCCAATCACGATACTCGTCGTTGATAACAAGCCATCATTCGCACCCAAAACCGCTGCACGAAGCCATCCTACTCTATTGACGTAATGTTTTTCTACTTGATGATGCATACTTTACTCGTTTAAAAAATTACTTGTCAAATATCATTCAACAAGTCAAGTATTACAATTCTATTTGAATCTTAAATTTAACGAAATAATATCAGAAGTCATCCCGACAGATTTCGTGTAATGGCCATACCTGATTTCCAACATATTCAACCTTTGTACTCCAAACAGACCATTTTTAGGATTAAATCTAATTCCTGCACCGTAAAAATTACTGTTGAATTTAGACAAATCATAATTGCTCGTGTAATAATCGTCGAAAGCCGTATGTTGTTGGTAAGGTGAAAAATATTTCGCTGCAGTTTGCGAATAATACCTGTAAAAAGGCGTAACAGAAACAAAAGGTGAGATTTTAACAGGTGTTTCCAGACTTACAGTGTTCGATTTCAAACCCCAATCGTCGGTGTAATATCTGTAGTACGCTCTCAGAATCACTTTATCTCCAAGAAAATAATTCGCTCTCACACCAACCGGAAGTTTAAACCTCTTATCCGGCAACGTTTCCTGATGAACCGAATTATCATTAAAATAAACCCTGTGAAATGGCAAACTTAAATAACCCGTCTGTTGAACGGCATCGGTAAGAAATTCCATCTGGAAATTCTGATTGATGATTTGTGAATACGCCAAAGACAGAGCATAGGTATTTCTTCCGCTCGTTCCTTCATTTTGGGCAGTTCTGAGCTCGATGGGAGCAATTAATTTTACCTGGTCAAAATATGCTTGGAATTTTGCGGTAAATTCTCCCATCTTGTTTGGTGTTTTTTTCGCAAAACCAATATTAGCACTATAAGACTGATAATCAAATTCTGTAGAAGCCGAAACTCCCGCCAAAAGTGTTGTTCCTTTGCTTTCGTTTTCACGACTCCAGCTTAGTGCAGGATAGATTCTCGTATCTGCGTGAGATGCGGAAGAATTAGCTTTCAAATCAATCATATCCGAAGAAGCCGAAGTATAATGGTCTATCCCGACACTGAAACCAAACTTATTTTTTCTGTCTTTTTTATCATATTTTACCAGAGTAATATCTATCGCATTCGAGATGTCGCTAAGCTTTTCAGAACCCATTCCTCCCGTTACCGCAGAATTATTTCCGTCTTGTTTATAATAACTTGAAACCAGATTGGCCTCATCCAACGTTAGTTTTTTCGGTTGCGTGTTGGTTGTATTTTCCTGCGCTTTTGCATTGAAAATTCCTAAAAGAGCAACAATACTTATTATAATTTTTTTCATTTTTTTAAATCACAATTAAATTTGAGTGCTACTTTTTTTAGTTGCAACCGCAACCGCCACCAACTTTTCCGGCATTTGCACCAGAAGAGCCTTCTCTGTACGACTGAAAACTGAGTTCGGTTTTTTCTACCGTTCTGTTTCCTAAAGCCATTTCGGCATCGTTTAGTTTATTTTTTTCGTATTCTTTTACGGTGGTGCAAGATTGCATTGAAGCAACGATTGCCAAAAAACACACCGCTATTTTTATTTTAGTTTTATTATTTCTTTTCATTTTAAATTGATGTTTTGAGATGAATAAATCTTGTTGTTATCATCTATGATGACGCATTCTAAATGGTTGATTTGATTCACCATATTCAACGCTGCATCGATTCCCATAATGCTTACCGGAGTTGCCATTGCATCAGCGATTTCTGCATTTGGACAAAAAACAGTCACGCTTTTCACGCCAGAAACTGGCATTCCTGTTTTGGGATTGATGGTGTGAGAATATTTTTTACCGCCAATCACAACAAACTTTTCATAATTTCCGGAAGTTGCGACCGCCATATCTGTAATATTCATATACGAAAATGGCTGTTTTGAGTCGTCCGGATTTGCAATACCAACTGTCCAAGGTTTTCCGTTGGCCTGATTTCCCCAAGTCGTTAAATCTCCGGAAGCATTGACAATCCCAGAAACTACTCCTCTTTGCTGAAGAATTCTTTTCGCCATTTCTGCAGCATATCCTTTCCCGATTCCGCCAAAACCAATGCGCATTCCTTTTTCTTTTAGAAAAACAGTTTGATTGTTTTGGTTTAAAATAATGTTTTGATAATTCACCAATTTCAGATGACTTTTTATCAATTCTGGGTTGGGAAGTTCTTGCATTTCACGGTCAAAATTCCAAAAACTTTTATCGATTCCTCCGTAAGAAATATCGAAATAACCATCGGTAATTTTGCTGATTCTGATACTTCTTTCAATCAAATCAAAAATCTCGGCATCTACTTTTACAGGTTGTATTCCTGCATTTCGGTTGATGAGATTGGTTTGACTTTCATCGTTAAAAGTTGTTAAAAGCCTTTCAATTCTGCGAATTTCTTCAATGGCAACATCGATATGAAGGTTTGCCGAAGTTTCATTTTCATCAACTACGGTAATTTCAAAAGCGTTCCCCATTAATTTTTGAGGTCTTTTGAATTCTCTGAACATATTCGTCTAAGGTTTTTGATTGTCTTTCATTTCTCTAATCTCTTTGCTGAATGCCAAAGCATCACTCGAAATAAGGCCTTCCCAACTTTTCAGGATTTTACCTTCTGAATTCAGCAAAATCGTGTACGGAAAAATTCCTTTTTGGTTGTACTGGTCGGCAAGTGTAGCATTTTCTTTCTTGAGTTCAGCCGAAAGTTGATTCTTTTTATTTCTCGGAAAATCTGCGTTGAGATAAACAATCACATTATCGGTTTCCAACTTCTTAAAATCATCGGTTTCGATAATATTCTTGTGAAGCTTGATGCACGGAATGCACCAGTCTGAACCGGAAAAATTGAGCAGAATAAGTTCGTTTTTTTCTGCAGCGATTTTTTTTGCGTCTTCCCATCTGTTCTGAGCATGGAAAACGACTGAAAACACAACCAAAAACAGGGTTGAAAATATTGTTTTCATATGTAGATGTTTATTTTTTTAAGGTCATATGTAATCGCTGCATCCGTAATCGTTTTTATATTTGCCGATGATGCGATTTCATAATATTTTAAATGAAATTTTTGTTTAAGGAAATACAGTTTTCAAATTAAAAAAACTGTCTTAATGGATGTTATGAAAACAAAATTCTTGGTGGTTCCCAAACGGAACTTTTAAAACCTTTTAGGCAAAAGTCTTCGTCTTTGGACGGAATTTTATGAGATACAATTTCTCTGAAACTATTATTCATTGACTCAAAAGTAACTCCTGCACTTAAAGTAAAAATTAAAGTTAACGTATTAGAATGTGCGATGAAAGGGAGTTTCTGGTCTTTCCCATAATCTCCATCTTTAACCGGATGGTCATAATGCGTTTTAAGAAAAGCAATCAATGGCATCTCTGGATTGAGCGCCTTGTGTTCAAAGTAATGTTCAACAAGTGTAGGAATTTTCAAAAGCTGATACAATTCGGTTGTAGAAACCAAAAACAAAGTAAGCAATACTATGGAAATCAACTTTTTCACTAATCAAATTTAAACAATGTTTCGTTAAGAACGGTTTTAAATAAGTTTATATTTCATAGATAAAATAAATAGTTGTTCCAATAAAATAATTATCGTAATATTGCGATATATAAATGCTAATTATGGGACTAACTAAAACAGAAATATTTACAGATGAGCAAAATAACCTGGCTTCTCTTTTTAAAGTTTTGGCGCATCCTGCAAGAATTGCAATTCTTCAACACATTATCAATCAGAAAGCTTGTATTTGTAATGATTTGGTGGATGAACTGGGACTGGCACAGGCGACTATCTCTCAACATTTGAAAGAACTGAAAAGTGTCGGGATTATTCAAGGGACTATCGAAGGGAAATCTGTTTGCTATTGTATCGAAGATAAAAAATGGAAAGAGGTTCAGGGATTGCTCAATCAATTCTTTGAACAAGATGTAAAAGTTGGGCAATGTTGCTAACAACTTTTTTTATTCATTTTAACATCGTTATATTGCAATATATAAATAAAATAATATCAAATATTAATTTTTATGAAACTATCAAAAATCAAAGCAATCTTACCTACACTGAACAATGTAGAATTTCAGTTAGAGAATGGAAAATTTGTTCCTGAGCATTTCCACGTTACAGAAATAGGGGTTATCACAAAACATTTTATAGACTGCGGTGGTAATACAAGAAGAGAAAAGGTTGTCAATTTCCAATTGTGGGATGCGAACGACTTTGAACATAGATTGAAGCCTACCAAACTTTTGGACATCATCTCACTATGCGAAAATAAACTGGGAATCGAAGATTCAGAGATAGAAGTTGAATATCAAAGTACAACCATTGGAAAATATGATTTAGATTTAAACGGGAATAATTTTGTTCTGAAAAATAAACAAACTGCTTGTCTGGCAAATGAGGCTTGCGGAATTCCTGAAGGAAAACAAAATGTCAAACTTTCTGATTTGAATACTTCGTGCTGTACTCCTAATTCTGGTTGTTGCTAAAAAAGACTGCATTATGGAAATCAAAACTATAACCAAAGACAACTTTTCAGAATTAATAGAAATCTACAAACAGGGATTGGCAACCAATATAGCCACTTTTCAGAACGATTCTCCACAATGGGAAGAATGGGATAAAGCACATCTCGATTTTTGTAGAATCAGCATTTTTGATAACAATAAAATGCTTGGATGGACCGCTTTGACGTCTGTTTCGAGCAGATGCGTTTATGCTGGTGTTGCAGAGGTAAGTATTTATATTGCGCAAGACGAGCGAGGAAAAGGAATAGGAAAAACTCTGTTGACAGAATTAATCCAAAAAAGCGAAGAAAACGGGATATGGACATTACAGTCCGGTATATTCGCCGAAAATGAAAGCAGTATCAAGTTGCACGAGAAATGCGGGTTCCGATTAGTTGGTTATCGAGAAAAGATAGGTAAAAAAAATGGGATCTGGAAAGATAATGTCCTTATGGAACGTAGAAGCAAAAATATCGGAATAGATTAATAAACAATAAAACTTAAACAACAACTATGTATTCAGAATTAACAAAGACTATAGAACAATTGCAGCATCAAAACATTAGTGAGGAAAGAAAAATCACATTGCAGCCGTTAATTGATTTTGTACAGCAAAAAATGGATGAAGGAAAAGATATTAATATCAATTTCATTTGTACCCATAATTCACGCAGAAGCCATCTATCACAAATCTGGGCGCAGGCTGGAGCTGCCTTTTTCAATATTCAAAATGTACATTGTTATTCGGGAGGTACGGAAGAAACAGCATTATTTCCAAAAGTAGCTGAGACACTAATTAATCAAGGTTTTAATATTTTCAAGATTGCAGATGGAAATAACTCGGTATATTCTATCAAGTACGATGATGATTCGTTACCTGTAATTGGATTTTCAAAAAGATATGACAGTGCGTTCAATCCAACAGCTGGGTTTGTTGCAATTATGACCTGTTCCCAAGCAGACGGAGGCTGTCCTTTCATTGCTGGAGCAGAGAAAAGAATCCCTATCACATTTGAAGACCCTAAAATCTCCGATAACACACCACAGCAGTCACAAGTATATGTAGAAAGAAGCTTGCAGATAGCTTCTGAAATGTTCTACGTTTTCTCTAAGATTAAAAAGTAGTTTTATGCAACCAAAACTAAAATTTCTTGACCGCTATCTTACCTTATGGATATTCCTTGCAATGGCAACAGGTATAGGTTTAGGATATTTCTTTCCTGCAATTTCACAAATCACAAATGCGATGTCAGTAGGAACGACAAATATTCCATTGGCAATAGGTTTGATTTTGATGATGTATCCTCCTTTAGCAAAAGTTGATTATTCATTACTGCCTCAAGCTTTCAAAGATAAAAAGGTAATAGGTCTTTCGTTATTTCTTAACTGGTTTGTTGGGACTGTACTGATGTTCGGATTAGCGGTTCTGTTCTTACGAAATGAACCCGATTATATGACAGGATTGATACTGATTGGTTTGGCGAGATGTATTGCAATGGTCATTGTTTGGAGTGATTTAGCTAAAGCAAACAGAGAATATACCGCTATGTTGGTTGCATTGAACAGTATTTTCCAAGTTGTTTCGTACAGTTTTTTAGTTTGGCTTTTCATCAATGTATTGCCAAGCAAATTAGGGTTAGCCAACTTCAATGTGACTGTATCAATGAAAGATGTTACCGAAAGTGTATTGATTTATTTAGGAATCCCATTTTTGGCAGGATTCCTAAGTCGTTACTTTCTTATTAAATCGAAAGGTATAGAATGGTATAACAGAAAGTTTGTCCCAAGAATATCACCCATTACATTGTATGCTTTATTGTTTACCATAGTAATAATGTTTAGTCTGAAAGGAGATAAAATATTAGAACTGCCAATGGATGTGATAAAAGTTGCCATACCGTTGGTCATTTATTTTGTACTGATGTTTTTTGTCAGCTTTTTTATCAACAAATCTCTAAACATACCCTATGATAAAAATGCTTCAATAGCATTTACGGCTACTGGCAACAACTTTGAACTGGCGATAGCAGTAGCAATAGCAGTTTTTGGCATTCACTCTCCGCAGGCTTTTGTAGGTGTTATCGGACCATTGGTGGAAGTTCCTGTGCTTATCTTATTGGTAAAAGCTAGTTTGTGGTTGAAGAAAAAGTATTATTAAAACAATATTTCCAGCTCAAAGTATCAATTTTTTTATGGAACACGGTATGTTTGAATGTCCAGAATCAAAAAACTAACTTCATTTATTATACAGCGAAATTTGTGGCTAAATAATAAAATAAGAACATTCAAATGTACTGTTACCATAATCCAATCAATAGCTTGTCTTAAATTAGACTATACAAACTCTTAGATTCTTGATTTTCATTAAGAGAAATTCCCCAAAAATAGATTTTCAATATAGCGTCTGTATATTTATCTTTTTGAGCTTTATTAATACTTTTCCTTCCCAGTCGCTTTATGTGAGTGCGTAAATCAAGGAATTTCCGCTCAATATGATTGGTTTCTCTTCGTTTTGTACTATGAAGATGCTTTGGAATTAATTTAGGATAGATATTTAAGCGATCACTGTATATCTTTTTCGGATTTGCATAAAGTAAAGTATCTATAATACATTGTATTGTCTTGGTCGTTCTTCTACCAAGCTTATAGTCAATAACTTTCTTTGTCTCTCTGCAATAAGCTGCAACTACCCACCGTTCATTGGTTTTACTTTGAGTGTATGTTTTTAACTCATCAATTTCGATTGTAATATTCTTAGGGATTGGTGGCTTAACAACTTTAGAAGCAATCTTTAAAATCTTTTTAAGTACAGTTGTTTTGCTGACATCAAGTAATCTGCTAATACCTCTTATACCAACTCCTTCTTTTATCAGTTGTTGAATATTATGATTAGTACTTTTATGATATGCACGATAAGAATAGTTCCCAATGAACTTCTTTTTACATTTTTTGCACTGATAGCGCTGCTTATTTTGTGATGTTATTCCTGCCTTGATACAGTAGCTGTAATTACAGTGAATACATTGATTTCGCCGTTTATTCATAATGATTTAAAGTAAATTAGTAACTCCACATCTGAACCATCAGCTTTTGGACTAATGCATTCCGGAGTCGCTATTTTGCTTTTTTAATCGGCAAAAATAAAAAACGATGAACTATAGTACATCGTTTTTTTATTATATCTTTATATAGTATTGATAATCAATGAAGTTAATTAAAAACTCCACATCTGTACCATTACCCTATTATATCTTTGTACAGTATTGATAATCAATGAAGTTAATTAAAAACTCCACATCTGTACCATTACCTATTTTTAGGTCACCGAATAGGTCACTTTTTTAAATAAGTTTAAGATTGTTTGTTTTTACTGGTGCAAATATATGTCTTTTTTTAGTTTTTCCAAATAAAAGACCATTTTTGATCACTAATTTTTACTAAAACACAGACTTTCAAAGACAAAAAATTCCTCTCCATATTTTTCACTCTTAAAATAATAATCATGATAACAAAATTGTCAATTATATATTTGAATAAACGACATTAAAAAACTACGAAATTACTTTTGTGCTAATCTGGTTTATATTTGATAAATTGTAAAATTTTAATAAAGTAAATTCAATGCAAATTATCTCCTAATGATAACGTACTATGTCATAAAAATCAACAATTGATGTTTTATTTACTCCATTTTAAGTTTTGTGCATACTTTGTATGTGGTCCAATTTCATGTGGAAAAGATTTCGAACCGGTCTCATGACCTAATGTTTGAATAACTTCATCCGTAACCCAGATGTAATTTTCAGATGTTTTATTCTTTAAATCTTTAAGTAATGGCATTTGCTCATCATTAATTACTAAATCAAAAACTTCATAAATAAAAAGACCTTTACCTCCCATATCCAAATCAATTATAGGTGATTGAATTTTTTTCTTAAATCTATAGTCGATGTATCTAAAAGGCCGCCAGGTTAAAATTTCTGTTGCAATTAATTCTTCACAAAATTCTCTCCAAGGCGAAATCTCACGATCCTCCTTTGAATCAAACCATTTAAGAAATTCAATTAGATTTTTACCTTTTACATGAACACGCAGATCATTTTTTGCAATTCCCTTTTCAGTTTCAAATTTTCTATCAGGTCTAACATCTAATTCTTCGAATTTTCTTTCACAGCCAGGTAATGTTTTATAACAACCACCCACAGGCTGAAAATATTTTCTTGTTCTGCTTTTAACAAGCAAGTATTCATTTTCAACTTTTATTCTATACAGATATGAAATAGAAACACGAACATCAGTATTTTTTAACAAAACCTTTGACTGGAAATAAAACCCAAGTCTATTGTAGTTTTCATATACAAAAGTTACAATGAAGGTAAGTAATGTGATATATCCCGTAGTGGAATATTTAGATTCTGTCCAGTTTCCTTTTTCGATGTATCCTCCAACGATTAGAATAACAGACAGAATTATTTGTAGAAAGATAGGTCCTTTTTTCATACAATTTTAGGGCTTGGATTAAGTTTTTTAATTGTCTCGGCGACAGTTTCAAAATCTAAAGCTTTATCCGGGAAACATTTTGCAACAGCTTCTGGCAATATTCTTAATCTTATATCTGAAAAAGAAAAAGAAAGTCCATTGTTCGATTCCTCTCCTGACAGGTTAGCCAATTCCTCTAACTGCTTATCTGTAATTTCAACACCAGCGAGAGAGGTTTTAAAAAGAAGCACTCTTTCCTCAAAGGTGGGACGCTCAAATTCTAAAATAATTGCCGCCCTTCTCACAATAGCTTCATCAAGAAAATGCAATCTGTTTGTCGACATAAACAATATTGCTCGCCCATTTAGTTCACGAATTTCATCAATTTTTTGAATTAATGTATTTACAGCTGCTTTTTCTTCCTGATGCATCTGCATGGTAGATCTTGTCGAAGCAATTGCATCAGCTTCGTCAATTAGTAAAAATGCTATTCGTTTCTTACCTGCTTGAGTTTTTAGTTCAGCAAATGCATCATTTACTAAATTCCCCATTTGACCATGAAGACCTTCTCCTCTAACTCTTGTACTCAGTTTTAGAAAAAAACCTTCCTTTTTTAATTCCCTAAGCATTCTGTCCGCAATGGCCTCGGCAGAAACAGTTTTGCCTGTTCCTGCGTCACCTGCCAATATAATTAATGGATATTTTTCTTTCAGTTGTGAAATTACTGGAAGTTCTGTTTTATGAAATTTTTTGCTCCACTCAACAAGACCTTCTTGATCCAGCAAGAGCTTTAAGTTCGAAAGTATCCTATTATATTTGTTTTCAAAACCAATTAAGTGTTTAGCTCTTTCGGCAATTTCTCTACTAGGAAGTTCTGTTATATTATCAAAAATTGTACTCATATTTATTTAAAATTCTTTTTTTGTAATTCATATCCATTACTTGCATACAACTGTGCATCTGACTGTTGCAGATGCGGAAAATTAGTATTAATATCTGTACTACCCCAACTGAGTTTTAATTCCTTTTGAAAATTTGTTTTCTCTTCAGAAGTTAGGTTCCTCCATTTCTGAGTATGAGATAATATAATTGATAGTGAAGTGTTATCAGTATCTGGCCAATCATTATTTTTCCCAGCGCGTTCGCTGTCGGTTGCATCACCTAAATCATTTACAATAAATTTAGCTGCTTTCACTGGCAAACCCGTATTGGTATTGATCAAGGTTATGCTTACTGATTGTAAATAATATTTTTCTGCATATTTGAGCACATCATGGAAAACCTTATCTACGTATTCCATTGTCCACTTATTAGTGCGTCTGGCAATTGTTCTGATATCTGCCTCACAGCTTTCAAATGTTTTTCTTATATCAAGGACCGTATAAGTATTTGTTTTTGTATTTGTTCCGTACATAGTTTAATTTATTTAATGTTAAAGGTTGGACCGAAAACACTTTTCCATTCTTGTATAGTATCTCCTTCATTATTTCTTGCTTGAGCAAAGTTCAAAGTATCAAATGCCTCTTCAGCCTCTTCAATAATTTCGGCCCATCTTGGTTTGGTCATTCTCTTTGCAACATTATTTTCTTTATTAGTATTGTCAGCAACATAGATTGCTGAATCGTACTGTGTCGGAACACTACGAATGGAATCTTGAAAAATAATTTCTGGAAATTCAGTAGAACTTACAAATTCAAAAAAACGAATGATTCCTTCTTCGATATTTGTTTGGATTCCTTTATTTATGTCAAGATAGGCAACAATCAATTCAATCGTAAAAGAAGATAATCCTGGTTCATTATCAGAAGGTTTTAATTCTTTGTAATTTCTCCACCATTTTATAGCTCTTACAATTGAAGTGTAAGCAGAATTTTCTTGTCTTCTGTTAAGTGAAAAACTTAACTGCTTGGAAATACTGGTAATATACTTTTTACCATTTCCATGTCTGCTGGGTTGCCATACATAATCCTTTGGTGTGCTTAATGGGACTACAGGAACAATATCAACGCTTAGTCCGGAACCTGAAAAATAAATGGTTACCGACTTTGTGTTTCCAGCAGCATCCACATCTTTAGAAATGTCTTTTTGTGGATAAATTTCTTCCAAATATTCTACAATAAAATCAAAAAGCTTCCCAATGTCATTATGAATATCTTCATCACCAGTAACAAAAAGTACAAGATCAATATCTATGGGATGGTCTCCCGTAGGTTTCAAAATCGTATGTTTTTTCCACGAACCAGCGAGAAGATATTTCTCAACCTTTAATCCATGTCTGTCATCTTCAGCAATTTTTTTGTCTAATTTTTCTTTCAGGTTGTTTACCTGATCTCTATACTTGCCCATGTTTTCAGGCTGCAGTTTGATTTTACTAATAAAAAACTGTAAATCTTTGTCTGATAATTTCATTTTTTTTGTTTATTAAATTTATTACATCAAACTTTTCTCCTACAATAGCAGTAATGACAAACTGTCATAAAAGTCTGATTTTAATATAAATAGAGCCAAATGTAATTTTATTTTTCAAAAATATATTACGGAAATCCGTAAGCATATTATAATCTTTTAAAGAACCTCAAAAAACTACTAGCTCTTTCTCATTTATATAATGATATTAAAAATTGGTAAACTCCAAGTATCATTTTTAGGATACCTGGAGTTTAAATGGAGTTACTTTTCCTTGGTAACTCCTTTGAAGGGAGTGTTACTAGAAGTTTTTACATCCATAAATCTACCTGTAGCAGTATCGCGTTTCACCCAAGAATCTGTTTGTGGATTGTAGGTTTGTGAACGCCCTTTAACTGCTCCATTTCTGTGACCGTCTCCAGTCGGTTTGTTAGTTGCCATAATTAGTAAGCATTTTTTCCTTTAACATTCTAGGCCATAAAGGAATTGACCATTGAACAAACTTCAATCATATACTAATTCCATTAGAAAGATTTTTTTAACTTTGAAGTATATGAGCCTATCCACTCATATACTAATTCCATTAGTAATGCATTTTGGTATATAGATGAATGTAGAACAAAAAAAAACCGATGAAATAGTTTTTGAGACATTACCCAGTGATGAGCTTATAGATTATATTTCTTTTAAAGAAGAATATCCTGAAGAAGCTGCTGCAGCGTTTACCGAGTTTTGTAGTAGGTTTGAAAGAGATATTTTGCAAAAAGCAGAAATATATTGTAATAAATTTAATTACAGTGAGGTTGTTGCACTTGAAATAGCAACTTGTGCTTTTGCCCGCGTTTGGAAATATCACTCTTTTAATAAAAGTAAAGCCAAGTATCCGGATGATATTGATCGGTCGATTTTGTTATGGCTTTATCCAATAGTATATACTCAATTGGTAAAATATGGAGATTTAAATACCTGTGCGGAACCTGATGAAGACGATTTATCAATTGTAGAGAATATTGATGATCTAATTTCGTTAACAGTAGGAGACGATGATATACAAAAGAAAAGAGAGCTGAAAATTAGATTAGAAATCATTGAGAGAGCTATGCTTGGTCTATCTGAAAAACATAAGATTGTGTATCTTACATATAAAGCTTACGAAAATACCGGAAAAAAAAATATACCAAGGTCAGTGGGTAAAAAATTGAGAGACAGATTGAATTTAGTTCAAAATTCAATTCAGGTTTATAAAAAAGAAGCTAATGATCACATTAATAACTATCTAAAAGCTTTCAATGGGAATAGATAAAAAATATATAGGAAAGGTTACAGAGACTAACCTTGATGATTGGTTACATTCAACAGGTTTTTTATTTCCTCAGAATAAAACTCAGATAGAGAGGTTTAATAAACTTTATGAAGATTATGATTTTAAGTTGAAAAACACAGGTATTAATGTCAAATCAATTATTGATGGTTCTTTTTGCGTTGAAAAAGAATCAAAAATTATATCAATTGACACAAACTTAAGTCATGAAATAGAAAGTTTGAAAATGGTCGCCAGAAAAGGGCAAAGCAATATTTCTCAAAGCGTCTTTGACAAAATGAAACAGAATCAGAAAAAGAAGAAAGGTGATTGATAGCAGTTCCTTATCAAAAATTAAAAAGCTTGCTGGATCCATTAGTGGAAATTTCAATACTGAAAAAATAATTCCATTACATCTTATTGCAGAATCTGAGGACATTGAGGTATTTTATGATCATTATGACAAAGGGACTTTTGATGGAATGACTGTTTATGATGATAATGAATTTTATATTCATATTAATATAGATAATCATAATAGGTTTAATTCTCCGCGTTCTAGATTTACACTAGCCCACGAACTTGGGCACTATTTTATAGACACACATCGCGTTGGACTCAAACTGGGAATTTTAGAACCTCATCCCTCGAAAATTGACAGGGTTCAATTCGATAAAATTGAAAGAGAAGCAGATTATTTTGCGGCTTGTCTCTTAATGCCAGAAGAATCTTTTCAACGAAATTTATGGAAGAGAAAAAAATTTAGTTTTAAAGTGATTGATGAGTTAAGCAAGGAATATAATGTGAGTAAAACTTCATGTGCACTCAGATTTGCAGAAATAGGAAATCATCCTATCAAAATAGTTTATGCTGAGAATGGATTTGTGAAATGGCAAAAAAACAGTCAGGGCTTCCCTTTCTGGAACTTACTTAATGATAAAAAAGTTCCTGAAGGTTTAGCTATGGCTGATTATTTTAAAAATGTAAAAACTTCAATTGAAAATCCAGAAGAAATTTTTGCTATTGATTGCTTTGAAAATGTAAAATCCGAAGACTCCAGAAGAATTTTCTATGAACATTGTATAGTGTATGAAAATTGTGCACTAAGTATTATTTGGGAAGATTAAATATTCCTTAAATTGAAAAATCTAATCTAAATATGCTTTATACATTATGGTAAATATTCAAAATTTTAATCTAAAGTAAATTGAGTGTGTAATCTTCCCCAAAAACCGGAACATTTAAAAATATAGTTTTTAAATTTGGAAGACTATGAAAAACAGTAAATTTTCAGAAGTTCAGATCATTAAGATATTATCTGAACAAAATCAAGGTAAAACAGTGAATGAAATTTGCAGGGAACACGGTATCAGCCAACCGACATTTTACAAATGGAAGAGTAAATATGGAGGTTTGGATGTGCAGCAACTCTCCAAAATGAAAGAACTTGAAAAGGAACTTTCGCAGTACAAAAAAATCGTAGCGGAACTTACCCTGGAAAATGTGGTGATGAAAGATGTAATTGCAAAAAAGCTGTAACACCTTCCGAGAAGCGGGAACTGGTTGTTTATTCCGTATCACAGCACGGAGTAAGCACTCGGAATGCGTGTAAACTTTTCATCATAAGCAGTTCGGTATTTTATTACAAAAAGAAGAAAAACAATGAAGATGATAAGATCCGGGAGGAGCTGGTGTTGCTCGCAGAACAGCATCAGACCTGGGGATTCTGGACGATGCACCACCGTTTGAGAAACTTGGGTTTTGGGTGGAATCACAAGCGGGTCTACAGGATCTACAAATCGATGAAACTGAATCTGAGAAGCAAGCGGAAAAAACGACTTCCGGCAAGGTTGAAAGAGCCCTTGCTTCGTCCTATTTATCCCAATGTAACGTGGAGTATGGATTTTATTCACGACACTTTGGAGAATGGTAAAAGCGTGAGAAGCCTTAATATCATTGATGATTTTAATAGAGAAATTTTGAATATTACCATCGATACCAGTTTGCCTTCAGCAAGAGTAGTTTCCGAGTTGGAACAACTGATCGACTGGCGCGGGAAACCGGAAAAAATAAGGGTTGACAACGGTCCGGAGTTTATTGCTGAAAAACTAAAAGACTGGTGCAATAAAAATGAGATAGCGCTTCATTATATTCAGCCTGGAAAACCTACGCAAAACTCTCTGGTAGAAAGATTCAACAGAACCTTTCGGACAGAATTTTTAGATGTTTATCTTTTTGAGAACATCAGGCAGATGAGAAATTATTCGGAAATTTGGATGTGGATGTATAATAATGAGCGCCCGCATAGTGCTTTGCAATACCTTACACCAAGGGATTTTTTGTTGAAATATGGAAAACTTGCCAAAGCTAACGCCAACGAGTTTCCCACATTCCAACAAAATTTTAACAACGACAACAAGGAATTATTAACCAAAAACTCTACTTTTGAGTGTACTTAAGATGGGTGAGATTACAAGTGACCTATATATTTGGAAGTAAAATATTATATTTTAATAAAAATCAACTCAATCATTTTTATAGAATTAAACTGGATAGAGTATAATAATATTTGGCGACTACATCCAAGTATATAACAACCTTATTTCAATTATCTAACGATGCTGTGTAAAAACTTCCCTTTCCCTTTTGATTTTAATGGTTTTATATATGATTAGAAAAATAAAAAGGAAAATAGGTATTTTGATATCTTAACAAGAGAAAAAATAATTAAAATATCTGATTTACTATGAGCGAAATGTCCGATTTTAAAAAGAATTATTTTAAGCATCTTGAAGAAGAAGTCACAGCAATATTAAAGGAAAATCAAAATATTGTATCTGTATTTATCAACTTTGCACAATCAAAGAATATTAATTTGATTGAACAGGAATTGAAATATGCTCAAATGTCAGGAATAACAGTTAACTCAAAAGATTTATTTTTAAAACTTAACGAGGATATTCTGTAGTGTATAAAACGAGAAATGGATATTTTACCTCTCTTAGTAGTACAACACTCCAAATCAATAGTTGATAATCGTGAATTCATTACAGATTACTATAAAATTATCAAGATATGCAATCCTTAAAATCAGATTTCATCTCCTTTTAAGGACTTTTTGTTTTAAAGGCAGATAGGTTGCTTCTTTTCGTAAAATATAGTTAATAAACAAATACAGATATGAATACATATCTGTATTTGTTTGAAAAGAATCAAGATGAATCGTGTATACTTCTTTAAACCTCTGATAGGGTTGTTGAATTTATAATTTTAATAATTAAGAGATAAGCCAACACCAAATCCCATATCACTATCATAATGGGTACGTATACCCACATTTTTATTAATGATATATCTGAGTTCAGTCATATATTCCATATCGGTGTTGACCATAAACCCTGCTCTCAATCGTTTTGTAATAGGAATATCTTCTCGCATTAAAGAAAGGCGTACAATACCATCATGATATACTTCTGCCTGGAAATTTACTAACATTGGCAATGTGTACATAAAACCTAAGCTAATTGCCCTACGTGTATCTTTTTCATTTCTCTGTCCGAATAAATTGGTTTCGTGTTCATCTATTCCCATTTTTCGGTAACGCCAATCAAAACCGATGAAGGGCATAAACCATTGCATCTTTCCGATGTATCTTCCCAAATGAGTTTCTACTTCGTAGCCGTGCATATCGTTGTAGCCTAAACGCCACTCTGTACCCAAACTCCATCTCGCATTTTGAAACATTGCATCCCCATCGTTACCATTGGTTGCAAAATCGTTCTGTGCCATAAAGTGCGACATATTGCTCTCTCTTTGCAATTTATTGTAGGCTTGCTTTTTATTGGGTAAATATGGATTTTGGTAGTCATCAACTGCAAAAACCCTGTTCATACCAGACATCATATGATAGAGGATATGACAATGAAAAAACCAATCTCCTTCCTCGTTCGCTAAAAACTCAATGGTATCGGTTTCCATTGGCATTATATCCAACACATTCTTCAATGGTGATTTTTCTCCTTTACCATTGATTACTCTGAAATCAAAGCCGTGCAAATGCATTGGATGGCGCATCATTGAGTTATTGTAAATGGTAATGCGCAAAATTTCCCCTTTCTTTACAGGTATTTTATCGGTTTCAGAAAGTATTTTATTATCCATACTCCACACGTAGCGGTTCATATTTCCGGTAAGGGTAAACTTTAATTCTTTTACAGGTGCGTCTTTAGGAAGTGTGGTATTGTATGGGGATTGTAACATAGCATAATTCAATGTTTTGATATCGCCTAAAGCATTTGCATTGTAACGATTGGGGTCATTATCCATATTCATATTGTGCTGACTGTGGTCTTGCTTTTGCTTAGCATCTCCAGTAATTTCAGGATACATTACCACATTCATGTCCATTTGGTTCAGGCTCATTTTCATTCCCATATCATCTAAATCACCATTCATTTTCATCATATCGTTCATCATTTTCATTCCTTCAAAATATTTCAATTTTGGAAGTGGAGAAATAAGTTGCTTGATACCATTACCTACAAAATAACTTGCAGATTGTGTTCTGTCTTCGGTAGTTGCTAAAAATTCGTAAGAAACACCATCTTCAGGAATGGTTACTACAATATCGTAAGTTTCGGAAACTGCAATGATTAACCTATCAACTTCTACAGGTTCTACATCATTACCATCATTGGCTACTACAGTAATTTTACCGCCTGCATATCGTAACCAAAAATAGGATGAAGCTCCACCGTTTGACACTCTTAATCTTACTTTATCTCCCGCTTTTAGTGTTTTGCCATCAACTGATTTTAAATCTGTGGTATGATTGCCGTTGATTAATATTTTGTCATAATATACATCGCTTACATCCATCGCCAACATTCGTTTCCATTCGTTTTTAATCTTTGTTTTAAAGTAACCTTCCTTGATGGCTTCTGCATAAGATTGGGTAGCATTTTTTTTGATGGCTGCCCAATCATTCGCATTATGCAACATTCTGTTAATGTTATCAGGGTTAAGGTTTGTCCATTCGCTTAAAATGATGGGTACGGTTGGTAAATCATCAATTCCTTTTCTAAATGTTCTATCGTTATCGCGCTTTTTCATTACAAAGCTGCCATACATTCCAATCTGCTCCTGCAATCCTGAGTGGGAATGGTACCAGTGCGTACCATGCTGGA
>CAUSBY010000026.1:0-49950 GCA_963530025.1 uncultured Weeksellaceae bacterium | reverse complement strand
CCTCAATCTGCCAATCAAAAAAAACTTCCAACCCAAAAATTGCACCTGCCAATGGTGTCCCAAAAACAGAACCAAATCCCGCAGAGATGGCAGAGATAATCAGAATTTTCCTTTCTTCGGAAGTGAGTCGTAATGGTTTGCTGAACTGGTCTGCAATAGAACCAGCCATTTGGATTGCCGTACCTTCTCTTCCTGCTGACCCTCCGAATAGATGTGTTATCAATGTTCCAAGATAGACCAAAGGTACCATTTTGAGTGGTATTATTTCTTTGGGGTCATGGATGGTATCAATCAAAAGATTATTTCCCACCTCAACATTTTTTCCTAATTTGTAATACATCATTCCAACAAGAAGTCCTGCCAAAGGGAGAAAAGCAATAATCCATATGTGCGATTCCCTGAAATTTGTTACCAAACCTAAAGTCTGAAGAAAAAAAGCAGATGCACTTCCTGCCAAAACCCCAATTAATAAGCTTATCAAAAGCCATTTGATGATGTATGGGAAAGATGGATAATTTCTAAAGAAAATTTTCAGCCTGATGAAGGATTTTTCAATAATAGATTTTTTTTGATTTTTTGACATAACATTCCTGATAATTAAAGATTGAACTTATTTTAATCAGGCGTCATCAGACTCGATAGAAACGAGACGGTTGGGCAAGGAAGAACACCATTTCCTTATTAATAACAAATTTAAAGAAATTTTTCTTAACCACAATTTTTCTTAATTCAATTGGTATTCTTTTTGTAACTTATAGACACAGAAAGAAAAACTATGAACATCAAATTAATTAAAAACACATTTCCTTTATTCATCATCGTTTCGCTGTTTCTGATTCAATGTAAAAAGGATGAATCTGTTCCTTCCTCAGATAAAAATGATAATCCAATTACGGATATTTTGACTCCCGATGACAAAAAAGAGGAAGACTCAGTCAAAGAAGAAAAACCAAAAGTTCCGGATGTTATCATCCCGAGAAAAGACTTTGGATTTTTCCCTTGGGTTTATAAAAACACCGACTCGGTTTCACAAAAAAACAAAAAAGAGTTTACAGGAAAAGCGCTTTATACGATTCTTGCGCTCAATCGTCTTGACAGAGCCAACATTGGCGTCGCGGACACATTGGTTGTTCCTGCAAAAATTGAGGACGATTTCCTGATATATTCGCCATTTCCCGGACACGTTACAAGTCTGGAAAATGTGAAAAAATTCGTTTTCTTTTCTTACCCAATCCAAGCGTTTGGTGTGTATGAAAACGGAAACCTCATCAAATGGGGACCAACAAGTATGGGTAAAAAAGCAACGCCAACCAAAAAAGGTTTGATGTTTGCCAATTGGAAAAAAGAAGTTGCCATCTCAACGGTCAGCGACGAATGGAAACTCCGATGGAATGTCAATGTAGCTAACTTTGACGGTATCGGTTGGCATCAATACGCAATGCCCGGTTATCCGGCTTCGCACTCTTGCCTCAGGATGTTGGAAGAAGACGCCAAATGGATGTACACTTGGGTGGACACTTGGGTTCTCAAAAAAGGTGGTGCAACTACCAGAGCCAAAGGCACGCCGCTCATTGTTTACGGCGATTATCCTTGGGGAAAAAGAAGACCTTGGAAAAAACTGTTAGATTCTCCGGAAGCCAACAATATGACCGAGGACGAAATGAACAAAATCATCGAACCTCAGCTTGCAGAGATTATGAAAGAACAGGAAAATCGAGACATCGTTCTTCAGCAAGTTGAACAGGAGAAAAAAGCAAAAGCAGATTCATTAGCGAATATTAAAAATCAACTTTCAGCCAATCTGAATTAAATTTTTCAGGAGCTTAATCCCGCTATCCGTTATATCTTTTCCTTTTTTTACAAAAAAGAAAAAGGATGCCACTATTATCGGGGCTATGAGATTGTCCTGCACAACAAGATTTATCACTAAAATACAAGAAACCCTTTCAAAGTTTGAAACTATGAAAGGGTTTTATAATTATACAATCTCAACAATTCTACAAATCCAGCAAATCTGCTAAATCAGTTCAATCTGCGTGAAAATTTTATTGAATCATTATTCTAAATATTCCCAACAACAGTTTTTATCTGCGTGAATTCCTTAATCGCCAACAAAGACAATTCAACTCCGTAACCCGAAGATTTTGCTCCACCAAAAGGAAGTCTTGCATCAGAACTAGTAGATTTATTAATAGAAACAGTTCCCGATTCAAGATTCTCAATGAAAAACTGAGCTCGCTTTTTATCTTTCGTCCAAACTGCATTTCCTAAACCAAACGGAATATCATTCGCTAATTTCAGGATTTCTTCATCATCTTTTCCAATCATCAGAATCGCCAAGGGTCCAAATAATTCTTCCTGCAAAATAGGATTTCCTTCTTTAACTCTGATAATTCCCGGACGAAATTCATTCTCAGAAATACGTTCCAAAGCAAGAATCACTTCTGCTCCATTTTTCAATGCTTTTTTGTACTGATTTTCTAATTCGTCCGCCAAATCTGGTCTTGCCATTTTCCCCAATTTGGTTTCCTTTTTAAAAGGGTCAGCAGGCTGGTAAGAATTGTATTCTTCTACGAATTTTGGAACAAACTTTTCCTCAATATCTTTATGAACAATAAAACGTTTCGCTGCATTACAAACCTGTCCTGTATTTTGAAGTTTACCTGCAGGTCCATCAATCGCCGCTTTTTCATAATCGGAATCTTCTAATACGATAAATGCATCACTTCCTCCTAATTCCAAAACCGATTTCTTGATATTTTTTCCAGCCAAAGCAGCAACAGTTCCGCCTGCTTTTTCACTTCCTGTTAAACTTACACCTCTTACTAATGGGTTTTCAAGAATCTCTTGGATTTCGTTGTGTCCGATTCTTAGATTTTGGAAAATATTTTTTGGAAAATCAGCTTCTGCAAAAGCATTTTCAATTTCATCACCACTTCCAAAACAGATAGATGCATGTTTCAGTAAAATAACATTTCCTGCAAGAATTGCCGGAACTGCAAATCTCAAAACCTGCCAAAACGGAAAGTTCCAAGGCATTACACCCAAAATAATTCCCATTGCATCGTAATGAACTTCGCTGACATTGAATTCTGTTTTGATTTCTGTAGGTTTCAATACATTTTCTGCATTGGCATAAAACCGAATCATACCTGCACTTTTTTCTATCTCAGCAATTGATTGAGAAATCGGTTTGTGCATTTCTGTGGTTATGATTTTTGCATAAGCTTCTTTGTTTTTATCCAGAACATCTGCCAGTTTCAAAAGTAGCTTTTGTCTTTCTTCAAAAGGAGTTTTTCTCCAATCTTGCAATGATTGATGTGCTGAATTAATATGTTTTGATAAGTCCATTTTTTCTTTGATTTTATTGAATATTAGGTTGCATTAATTATACCAATTTTTGCAAGCCTAAATGTACAAAGTTGAGAATAAACCCAACATTTATTTTTATATTTTTTATAAATTTTTGTAGTAAATTTTATAAATAATGAAATGTAATTTTTGAAAGTATTTTAAAAACAGGGAATTGCTCGCGCCCCGACTTATCTCTGATTTTTTATTTATTTTTATTTGAATCGATGAACCGCTTCGCTAGGTTTGAGCGGAAATCCTTTTTACGCAACGTAGTGGAGTGAAAAGATTGGGAGCGGAAGGCGGATAAAGGCGCCCAAAATATTATATTAATTTTTCTTGCTACTTCGGAAAAGTAAAACAGCGTTGAGGAATATAAGCAATAAATCCAAGGTCACCCAAATACTGAGTTTGATATTATCATACTTAAGTTCACCGATTTTTTCAGTTGCAACAGCCGATAATTTGAGACTGTTGTTGATATAATTTTTGACCTCGATGATTTTGTCCTCATTTTTGTTGGGAACTGCAACCTGCGAGAAATATACCAATTTGTTCTTTCCAATGTATCCGGCAACCCAAAACTCGTTGGATTTCTGCATATTGAGATATTCTATCCTGAAATACTCTGGGCGGATTTGACCAACGTGTTTGGAAAGATATTTGGTTTCTTTTTCTCCGTCCTGAATCCTGATGATATAAAAGTCAATTGGCTGTGGCAAATAATTGATAACCTGTACTGCCAAAGAGTTTTCCAAAAACTGAGACACACTTCTCTCCACAAACCAAAACGTAAAATATGCTGCCGCAGAAATGGTAATAATCGTCCGAACGGCTTTGTTCCACAGACTCCATTTTCCTGACCGAAAACCGGAAAGAAAAAGGGCGATGATGAGAAAAATGAGGATTAGAATGATTATCATTGAAACAAAGATAATGGTTTCTCGTCAATTAGAACGTGACATTCCATTCTTTGTAGAATTCATCGAGGAATTGAAGCATAAACTGATGTCTGTGTTCGGCAATTTCCTTAGCTGTTTTCGTATTGAGTAAATCTTTGAGAAGCAACAGTTTTTCATAGAAATGATTAATCGTAGTTCCGTTAGATTTTTTATATTCTTCCTTTGTCTGATTAAGTTTTGGCTCGATGTCAGGATGATACATCAAGTTGTTTTTGTAACCTCCAAAATTGAAAGTTCTGGCAATCCCAATTGCTCCAATTGCGTCCAATCTATCCGCATCTTGAACGATTTTCAGTTCTAAAGGAAGATTTTCTGGCGCATCATTTCGGTTTTTGAAAGACATATTTTCGATAATGAAAATAACTTTTTGAATGGTTTCCAAATCAACATTTTGTTCAGTAAGAAAGTCGTTGACAATTTTTGAAGCCAAAGTTTCGTCACCGTTATGGAATTTTGGGTCAGCGATGTCGTGCAACAATGCGGCTAATTCGATAATTAATTTATCGCCTCCTTCTTTTTCCTGAATTTTAAGACTGAGTTTCCAAACACGCTCGATGTGAAACCAATCGTGACCAGATTCTGTTCCTTCTAATTTTTGTTTTACTAATTCTATTGTTTTGTTAATCAATTCCATTAATTCAATTCTTTTAAAATAATATTCCAGAGCTTTTTATTATAACTTCTGAAAAAATTAATATGTCCTATTTCGTTTTTTTCTGACTCCGATGTTTTGATTAATCTGTATGTCGGTTTCAGATTTGGATAAGTATCTTGCAAAAGTGATTTCACACCTTTTTCGGTTAACCAAGCATCATCTTCTGCCCTTACTACAAAAACTTTCTGAGTCAGATTTCTGGAAAAATCTTCTGACTTTTCCAGAAGTTTGTTTGTTGATTTTTTATTGAGAATCAAAGTTCTCCAGTCAAATGCACTTCCCGAAGGTAAACTTTCGCCCAAACCAAACCAATCTGCAGGAAAATAGCCTAATAATTTAGTTGACAAAGGCTGTGCAATTCCGAATCCAAGATAAGCTTCAATCTTAGTTTTGAATTTCAAATTTCCAACAAAAGCATTCTGAGTTCCTACAAATATAAATTCATCAAACATCTCAGAATCCTCATTCATTCCTAAAATCAAAGCTCCAACCGAATGTCCCAAACAAAACTTTTGACAATCCGAAAAATTGGTTTTAATATAATTAGTCAAAGCTTTGTAATCCTTCGTCCCCCAAATTCTCATTGAAGCTTCGAAACCTTTCATTCTATCAGGTTTTGAAAGTCCAATCCCACGATAATCGTAAGTAAAAACTGTAAAACCTTGCTCAGAAAAAAACTGTGCAAACGAGAAATAAATCTGCTGTTTGACACCAGTCGCAGAATTTATCAATAAAATTTTCCTGTTATGATTTTGAGGTTCAAAAATATGAACAGCCAAACTGTAATTATCGTCGGTTTTGATATTAATACTCTTCATTAAAATGATTTTAATGGAATCATTCTATAAAAGTAAAAAAATCAATCCGTTGAAAATGATATTTCGATATGCTGGAAATATTAATTCTGAAAATCTTTGAGATAAGGCAAACCTTTCTGAGAACCTCTGTAATCCGCCGCTTTAAGTGCAACTTCATTTCCAAACTGAACACAATCTTCGATAGAATTCCCGTGAAGCAATGCAATGGAAAATCCTGATGTAAAAGCATCTCCCAATCCCATATTGTGCGATTGGCTTTTTGGGTCATTTCGGAAATATTTCATCTCGGAACCATCAAAATAACTGGTACTGTTGGCGCCATCTCTTACAAATAATTTATTAGGAAGATGTTTGATGATTTCTTCGTGATTTCCTTCTCCGAAAATGATTTCCAAGTCTGTACTTTTTGCAACGATGAAACTTGCGTAATCTACAATTTCGTCTGATAATCGGCTTGCAGGCGCAGCATAAATTCCTATTTTCTTTCCAAGACTTTTTGCTTTTTTGAAAAGATATTCGACAGTTTTTATAGGTATTTCCAGCTGAGTCAGAATTAAATCCGCTGTCAAAAGATATTTTTCAGCTTCATTGATATCATTTGGAGACAGATTATAATTAGCGGCGGGAACAACTGTGATGGCATTTCCTTCGTCAGAAGCGTTCACGTAAGCCGTTCCTGTATCTTCGTCATCGTCTTCCACAACATAAGCTACATTCACATCTTCATCATCCAGATTTCTGAGAACCTGCTGTCCATAAGGGTCCATTCCTACTCGACTTATAAAAAAAGTCTGAGCGCCTAAACGTGATGTTGCAATTGCCTGATTAGCGCCTTTTCCTCCAAGAAAACTTTTCAGACTATCGGCTAGAACTGTATTATTGGCGGTTGGTATTTTAGAAGTTTTCAAAACCAAATCTATAGAAGAGCTTCCTACAACTACAATCTGAGGTTTTATATTACTTAGTTTCATTGAAATATTAATTGTTTAAAAGTCAAATGAAATAACGGTTTACAATTTCATTTGCGCTAATGTAACAATTTAATCCATTCCAATTTCTATAAATTCAGAAATTAATTTAACTACTTGATTATCTTTAGAATAACCAATATAAGTTGCATAAAATCCTTCGCCATATCCGGTTTCGAAAGCGACAATATTTTCATTTTTATTATCGTAAGGTTTCAGAACTGCAAACTGGTCGATTGCGCCTTTTTCATCAAAAAAATGAGAATGAAAAAACTCTTCGTAGATTCCCATAAAGTCCGCTCCTTTTTTATGGAAAAGCTCTTGTTCAAGGTTATTCAATGCATCTTGAGCATCTTTATCCATAAAACTTCCCATCCCAGATTCTACGGGATAACCGAAGATTTCTCCTTCCTTCAAATCGTTTAGATTTTGGTCATCGCATAAAGCCAAAGTCCAATTTTCTGCCAATTGATTTTTGTCGAAAACAATTTCAGCATAAGCCACACAATTGGAATTTCTTTCCTTGTGAATCAAAACTGTAAAATCTCCTTTTGGAAACTCTTGATTGAAGGCAGATTTGTCAGGCGTAATCAAAGCGTCACTCGCCACAATTTGTCCTGAAGAAATATGAATCTCCCCGACTTCGTAGGTTTCCAATAAAGGATTTTCTACGAAGTCTCGGGAGAATAATTTTTTAATATTTTCTATGTGAGTCATCACTTAGTTGATAGTTATCTGTTGATTGTTTTGGTTAAAGCGTTTTTAATTTTTCTTCTAACAAAGCAATTTTGTCCTGAGCATCTTTTTGTTTTTTACGCTCCACTTCTACGATTTCTGGTTTTGCATTCGCCACAAACTTTTCGTTTGACAATTTTTTATCCACAGAAATCAAGAAGCCTTTCAAATATTTCAATTCTTCTTCGGTTTTTGCTTTTTCTTCGGCTAAATCTAAATTTTCACTCAAAGGAATTGAAACTTCGGTTGCTCCAACTAAGAATGTAAAACTAGGTTTATCTGTTTTTGTTCCAAAATGAATTTCAGAAACATTAGCCAATTTTCTTACAACCGCTTCATTCGGAAATTCTGTAGCATTAGTAAAAATTTCAACGGCTTCTCTTGGCGAAATCCCTTTCGTTTGACGGTAATTTCTAACGCCTGAAATCAATTCTTCCGAAGTTTCGAAGTTCTTAATAATATCTTCATTGAAAGAATCTGCTTTTTTCTGTTGAGCGATTACCAAAGCTTCGTCTGTGTTTCTTGCAGAAATTGCTTGCCATAATTCCTCCGTCAAGAAAGGCATAAATGGATGCAATAATTTCATTAATTCTTCGAAGAACTCAATTGTTTTATTGTAAACATCTTTCGAAATTCCTTCTCCGAAGCTGGGTTTAATTGCTTCCAAATACCATCCGCAGAAATCGTCCCAAATTAATTTATAAATCAAATGCAAAGCATCAGAAATCCTGAATTTTTCGAATTGGTCATTAATTTCAACAATTGTTTTATTCAATTTGTTTTCAAACCATTGGATGGACTGTTTGTCAGAATCGTTCAAAGGTTTGTCTTCGTGATTCCACATATTGATTAATCGGAAAGCATTCCAGATTTTTGTAGCGAAGTTTCTTCCCTGCAACATTAAATCTTCATCAAACAACAAATCGTTTCCTGCAGGTGCACTCAACAAACTTCCTACACGCACGCCATCAGCTCCGTATTTTTCAATTAAATCGATTGGGTCTGGAGAGTTTCCTAATTGTTTAGACATTTTTCGCCTTTGCTTATCTCTTACAATTCCTGTAAAATAAACATTTTTGAAAGGCACTTTTCCTCTAAATTCCAATCCAGCCATAATCATTCTGGCAACCCAGAAGAAGATAATATCCGGACCAGTCACCAAATCCGAAGTTGGATAATAGTAATTGATGTCTTCATTTTCCGGATTATTCACTCCATCAAAAACCGACATTGGCCACAACCAAGAAGAGAACCAAGTGTCAAGAGCGTCTTGGTCTTGTTTTAGGTTGTCAGTTGTCAGTTGTTGGTTGTTGGTTTTTTGTTTTGCTAATTCCAATGCCTCGTTAAGATTCTCAGCAACTACAAAATCATCTTCGCCTTCTCCATAATAATAGGCAGGAATCTGTTGTCCCCACCAAAGCTGACGGGAAATATTCCAATCACGGATGTTTTCCATCCAGTGTTTGTAGGTGTTTTTAAATTTTTCTGGATAAAATTTCACTTCATCATCCATTACAACATCCAGAGCTGGTTTTGCAATTTCTGACATTTTCAAAAACCATTGAACAGAAACTTTAGGCTCGATAACTGCGCCAGTTCTTTCGGAAGTTCCTACTTTATTCACGTAATCTTCTGCCTTCAACAAAAGATTGTTTTCTTCTAATTCTTTGGCGATTTGTTTTCTTACATCAAATCTGTTTTTTCCTGCGTAATGCAATCCGTGCTCATTCACGTTTCCATCATCGTCCAAAGAATCGATGATTGGCAATTGATGTTTTTGTCCGATTTCGTAATCATTAACATCGTGAGCAGGCGTAATTTTCAAAGCACCAGTTCCGAACTCGATATCAACATATTCGTCTTCAATAATTGGAATAATTCTGTTTACAATCGGAACGATTACGTTTTTACCTTTCAAATGAGCATATCTTTCGTCATTTGGATTGATACAAACTGCAGTATCCCCGAAAATAGTCTCAGGACGAGTCGTTGCAACCGAAAGGAATTCTTCCGTTCCTTCGATTTTATATTTTAGGAAATATAATTTTCCGTTTTGTTCTTTGAAAATTACTTCTTCGTCAGAAATATTAGTTTTCGCTTCAGGGTCCCAATTAACGATTCTTGAACCTTTGTAGATAAGGCCTTTATTGTACAAATCAACAAAAGATTTAATCACTTGCTGAGACATTTTATCTTCCAAAGTGAATCTTGTTCTGTCCCAATCGCAAGAACAACCTAACTTTTTCAATTGTTCTAGGATAGTTCCTCCATATTTATCAGTCCAATCCCAAGCGTGTTTTAGAAATTCTTCACGGGTGATATCAGATTTGTTAATACCTTCAGATTTCAGTTTAGCAACAACTTTCGCTTCTGTAGCAATAGAAGCGTGATCTGTTCCTGGAACCCAGCAAGCATTGAAGCCCTGCATTCTTGCTCTTCTGACCAATACATCCTGAATCGTATTATTCAACATATGTCCCATATGAAGAATTCCCGTCACGTTAGGTGGCGGAATTACAATTGTATAAGGCGGTCTGTTATCTGGAGTCGAGTGGAAATATTTGTTTTCTAACCAGAAGTCATACCATTTTTGTTCAGTTTCCTGTGGATTGTATTTGTCTGCAATCTGCATTTTAAAATTATTTTTGGCTTGTAATTTGCAAAAATAAGATAATGTGAAAAAATTAACATCACATATTTAAATTATTTATAACTTTGTTCTTTAAAATTTAATTAAAACAAAAAAAATATGAAAAAGATTCTTGCTGGATTATTTATGACAGGAGCTATCGCATTTGCATCTGCTCAGACAATATCATTTGACAAAACAACTTTCGACTACGGAAATGTAAAAGCTGGATCTGACGGTCACAGATTCTTTACAGTAAAAAATACAGGAGACAAACCTCTTATCATCAGCGAAGTAAAACCTGCTTGCGGATGTACAACTCCAGAGTGGAGCAAAGACCCGATCTTACCTGGAAAATCTGCTCAAATCAAAGTTGGATATAACACTGGTATCAAAGGGGCTTTCAACAAATTGATCGAGGTTTACTCTAATGACCCTGCAAACAACAGATCTGTTCTTTATATTAAAGGGACTGTAGAAGATCTTGAAGGTGCTAACCAAGAAGCTAAACTTGTTGCAGCACCAGTTGCAACCGCAACAGCTGTGGCTGCACAGCCTGCTGCTCAAGCTAAAAGAACAGCAAAAAAAGCAACTGCTCAGAAAGTAGAAGCTGCTAAATAATAAAATTCTATAAATTTTATAAAACCGTTTCTTTTAAGGAACGGTTTTTTTATTTTTACATTAAATCAATTTTATGAATCACAATTTTTCAGATGATTTTTTGGTGAAGGAAAATTCGAAATTCGAAATCAAAAAACAAGATAATAGTTATAAGGGAATCAATAAAGACGAAGCAAAAGAACTTCTGGAAATCGAAAAAGAAAAACTCCGATTGTTGCAGGAAAAACTTTACGCAGACGGTAGCCAATCTTTACTAATTATACTCCAAGCGATGGATGCTGCTGGAAAAGACAGCTTGATAGAACACGTTTTCGGTGGCGTAAATCCACAAGGTTGTGAAGTAACAAGTTTCAAAACACCAAGTTCCAAAGAATATTCCCACGATTTTCTCTGGAGACAATACAATGCACTTCCTGCGAAAGGAAAAATAGGAATTTTCAACCGTTCTCATTATGAAAGTGTTTTGGTTTGCAAAGTTCATCCAGAATATAATCTCAGTGAAAGGGTCTGGACGGATGTGAAACAATTTGATAAAAAATTTTGGGAGAATCGCTATGAAAGCATTCGCAATTTTGAAAAACATTTGGTGAATAACGGAACAAAAATCATTAAAATTTTCCTGAATGTTTCCAAAGAAGAACAAAAAGAAAGATTTCTTGACAGGATAAAAGAAGACGACAAAAACTGGAAATTTTCTGTTGCAGACATTACTGAAAGAGGGTTTTGGAATGATTATATAAAAGCTTATGAAGAAGCGATCAATGAAACGTCTACAGAATCCGCACCTTGGTTTGTTATTCCTGCTGACCAAAAATGGTTTTCAAGGGTGGCTGCAATCCAAATCATCATCGATGCGATGGAAAATATGAATCTCAAATTTCCAGAACTTTCCGAAAAAGATAAAAACGAACTTGCAGAATCTAAAGCAAAATTGGAAAGCGAGAAATAATTTTCTGATTACGGAAAACCTCAATCTTATGGATGAAAATCTTTCTAAAATTGCAAACATATATGAGAGAAAAAAAATTACAGGTCTTTGTTTCTTCTACTTTCACTGATTTAATAGAAGAACGACAAGCTGCTGTTGAAGCAATTTTATCTTCAGGAAATATTCCAGCAGGAATGGAACTTTTCTCTGCAGGAGACGAATCTCAAATGACTATTATAAAAAGATGGATTGATGAAAGTGATGTTTATATGTTGATACTTGGGGCAAGATATGGAAGTATTGAACAGACAAGTGGAAAAAGCTATACCCATTTAGAATATGAATATGCAATTGAACAAAATAAACCATTTTTTGCAGTTGTATTAAGTGAGAAATTTATTGACTCTAAAGTTCAAACCAATGGAAAAGGCGTTATTGAACTTGAAAATAATAAAGAATTAAAAACATTTAAAGAACTTGTCACTTCTAAAATGGTGAAATTTTGTGATGATAAGAAAGACATCAAAATCGCTGTTCACGAAACACTATCCCAATTTGAATATGAAAAAAAATTAGTCGGATGGATTCGTGGTGATAATTCTGTTAATTCAAGTTTGTTAGCTGATGAAATTGCAAGATTGACTAAAGAAAACAATGAATTTAGGAATAGCAATAAATATAATACTGCTTTGTATAACGGATTAATTTTTGAAGAATTATATAAATTAATCGATATTGAATGTATGGCATTTTTGAAATCTTCTGGTAATAGAATAGCAACTGGCTATTCTATTAATAACAAGCATGTCAATAATAATTACTTAAAAAAATTGATTATATATAAAATCGTTAAATTAGAACAAAAATTGTCCAACTTTCCAGATAATTTTTTTGTATTTACTGAAGATGGACATAAATTCTATTTAAGAGCTTTATTAAATAACGAAGAAGATTAAATGGAGATTATTTACGTATTTGTCGGATTGGTTATTGGAGGCATTTTAGTTTTTCTTTTGATGAAATCTTTGTATGTCAGCAAGAAAAACATTGAAGTTCTGAATGAGAAATTAATTCGTTCTCAGGAAAACGAAAATCATTCTCAACAGAAAATTGAAGAATTAAAATTTTCAAATAATAATCTGACAAACGAAATTTCGTTAATTCAAAGAAGTAAAGAAGAACTGCTTTTCACAAATGCCGAACTAAATGCCCATTACAAAAATCTCCAAGAAAATCTCGAAAATCAAAAAGAGGATTTTTTGAAACTTCAGGAAACAACCCGTTTACAATTCGAGAAAACAGCGAATCAACTCTTAGAAGAAAAGTCAGAGAAATTTTCTCAACTTAATCAAAATCAGCTAAAATTAATTCTGGAGCCCTTTCAGGAAAAGATCAATGAGTTGAAAAATACGGTTAACGAAACTTACGATAAAGAAGCGAAAGAACGCTTTTCCCTCGGAGAAAAAGTAAGAGAACTGAAAGACCTCAACCAACAAATCTCTGAAGATGCAAAACAATTGACAAGAGCTTTGAAAGGCGAAAGTAAAACTCAGGGAAACTGGGGAGAAATGATTTTGGAAAGTATTCTGGAAAAATCTGGTTTGAGAAAAAATCAAGAATATTTTCTGGAACACGAATTAAAAGACGAAAATAACAAAGCTATTTTCTCCGAGTTTTCTGGAAAGAAAATGCGTCCGGATGCAGTTGTAAAATATCCTGACAACAGAAATGTCATTATCGATAGTAAAGTTTCCCTCACAGCTTTTGTGGAAATGACAGATGAAACCAATCCTGAAACCCTAGTTGTAAAACAAAATCAGCATTTGCAGTCGGTAAAAAACCACATTAATCAGCTAAGTCAAAAAGCTTATGATGATTTTGAGAAATCATTGGATTTTGTGATGATGTTCATTCCAAGCGAGGCTGCTTATATTGCTGCTTTGCAAGCTGAACCTAATCTTTGGAATTTTGCCTATGATAAGAGAATTCTTTTACTAAGTCCAACTAATCTGATAACTTCTCTCAAGCTGATTCAAGACCTTTGGAAACGCGAACATCAAAATCGAAATGCGATGGAAATCGCTGACAGAGGTGCGAAGTTGTATGACAAATTTGTTGGATTTGTTGAGAATCTAGAACGTATTGGGAAGAATATTGACCAAGCAAAAAATTCTTATAATGATGCTTTCAAACAATTGAGTTCGGGGAATGACAACTTGATTATCCAAACTCAGAAGCTGAAAAATCTTGGAATTAAGAATAAAAAAAATCTTCCTCAAGGTTTGGATGAGGAAGATTTGTAACTTTTTTAAACGCAAAGTTCGCAAAGTTTTTATATTAAATATTGAAAACATTTTGAAGTTCGCAAAGTCATAAAACTCAACAAAGAGAAATAGAGCTAACTTTCTAACATAAGTTGTTTGGATGGCAAAATCCATAGCCCCGATTGTAGTGGAAATCCTTTTTCTTTTCTTTCATATAAGGAAAAGAAAAAGATTGTAACGGAAAGCGGGAATAAGCTCCTAAAAATTTCAATTGTTCAGAAGCCTCGCAACTTCTGGTGCTGCGTATGTGAAAATCATATCTGCTCCAGCACGTTTGATGGAAGTTAAACTTTCTATCAAAACTTTATCATTGTCCAACCAACCGTTTTGTGCAGCGGCTTTCAGCATTGCATATTCTCCACTGACTTGATAAACTGCAATAGGTTGTGTGATGAGCTCGCGAATCTTTGAAACGATGTCCAGATAAGGCATTCCCGGTTTTATCATAATGATATCAGCTCCTTCTTCTACATCTCTTAATGCTTCATCAATGGCTTCTCGGGAATTGTGAAAATCCATTTGGTAAGTCTTTTTGTCTGCCGGAATTTCTTGCGCATCAACTGGAGCACTATCTAAAGCACTTCTGAAAGGGCCATAAAAAGCACTCGCATATTTGGCTGCGTAGGATAAAATCCCGACATCTGTGAATCCGCTTTCTTCCAAACCTTCCCGCATTGCGAGAACACGCCCGTCCATCATATCACTTGGTGCCAAAATGTCAGCTCCGGCTTCGGCGAGGGAAATTCCCATTTTGACAAGCGCTTCAACGGTGGAATCGTTGTCTATTCTTCCGTTTTTGATGATGCCGTCGTGACCGTAAATTGAATATGGGTCGAGTGCAACATCTGGCATTACTATGACTCCAGGAACTGCATTTTTTATAGTTTTGATGGTAGTTTGCATCAACCCGTTCGGATTCCAAGCTTCTTTTCCCGTGTTGTCTTTCAGGTTATCAGAAACCTTCATATAAAGATTAATCGCCTTGATTCCCAAGTCATAATTTTCTTTAACAGTTTGCACAGTTAAATCTAAACTCTGCCTAAAAACTCCAGGCATTGAAGAAATGGCTTCTTTTTTGTTATTACCTTCCATAACAAACATTGGCAACACCAAATCGTTTGTTGTAAGGGTAGTTTCACGAACTAGACTTCTTATAGAATCGTTGGTTCTTAGTCTTCTGTTTCTTGAAATCATCTTGATAAAAATTATTTATGCAAATTTAATTATACTTTTATTGTTAGGCTATTGCATATCTAATTTATTTAAAATATATTTGTTGTAATTGTTAAAGTACAGACCAAAGCGAATGAAAAAATTTCTATTCTTTATAATATTTACGGTAGTTTCAGTTGGATTTTCGGGAGAAATGAAAGCACAATCTACACGTGCAATTGCTGGACAAAAGACCGACGATGGTGTTTTGGTAGCGTATCCTAATCCTACCAAGGATGTTTTGTTATTGAAATCAAAAGACAATTCTATTAAAATAAAAACAGTGACTTTCTTCTCTATTTTGGGATCTCAAGTTGCTGAATATAACATTAACAACAATAATGCTGAGCTAAGATTGGACAAACTTCGCCCTGGAAAATATCTGATGAAATATACATTGGATGATAATACTCAGAAGATTGCTCAAATCATCAAACAGTAGATTCACGTTTCAAAAATATAGTGCCGGTTTTTTAGCCGGCATTTTTTATTGGATAAATTCTGTAAATTTGCCATAACCAAGAAAATTAAACTATGAGAAAACTAATCACGTTATTTTTTGTGATTCTCTTTCAGATTTTTAATTCACAATTCAGGAGTTCTTTATACGATGAGAATCAGTTGAGTGTTTCTTTACGTGGTGGATTGGATTTTCCTTTCTATGATAATCAAACTAAATATATCGATTACAAATACAATCTGAATTTAGGCACTTCTGTTGATTTCTATTTCAATTGGATAGGTTTGGGAATTGATTTCGATTATCTGAAGAATACTTCGAAAAACACTTATCCAACAGAGAATCTATATAATGGAACGACTCAACTTTCTAGTATCAATTTAACTGAGAATAATATTCAACGGTATTTCTTGGGAATTGGTCCGAATTTCCGATATGTTATTAATGATGATCTGAGTTTAGCTTTCAAGTTGAAAGGTGGAATTGCTAACATCAAAGGTGGAGAAACGTCTTTAGTTTCTGCGCCATACAATCTTAATTATCATAATGGATATGATGAGAAAAATATCCTGACAGGAAAAGGACAAGTTGAATTGAACTGGTTTTTCTCAGAATATTTTGGTTTGAATGTTGGTGCTTATTACATCCAGCATTTCAAAGCAAAAGATAAAATCAATAACGGTTCTGCCTCTGGATATATTCCTTTTACAGAATCTAGGAATCAATATAATATTAATCCAGCTAATTCTGATATTAGAAATAATAGTCTTGATCATGAGATTCATTCAGTTGGCGTTTTTGCTGGACTGACGTTTAGAATTCCGACAAAAGAATCAACCCCGAATTATGGATTATCTGTTATCGCAAAAGATAAGGAAACAGGATTGGTCTTGCCAGACACTTTTGTAGAACTTTTTAAAAACGGGAAACGTGCTTATTTTGCAAAAACCAATTCTCAAGGTGTCGCTTTCTTCAAGAATATCAAACCTGATAATTATGAGATCAAAGGAAGTCTTTATAATATAGACCTTACCTCAACCAAAACCAATAAAACAGAGTTTGTAAAAAACTCAATGCTCAAAAAAGAACTTTCAACAGATGCAGAAACTTTCTTTGTAAAAGGTCAAGTTAACATCTGTAATTCGAAAAATCCTTTGAGAGATGTAACTGTTGTCATTAAAAATAATGATACCGAAATCTATCACGAAATAAAAACGGATATCAACGGAAGATTCTATTTCAAAGCGGATAAGAATTCGGCTTATAGCATCTATGGTAAAAAGGGAAGCTACTTCTCACAAACGGAATCGGTGACTTCTAAAAATGTTGATAGGACAAATACCTTTTTCCTTAATCTACAGGTTTGCATGGAGGAAACAACTTGTGGAAAACCAATCAACCTAAAGAATATCCATTATGATCTGGACAAATATTTTATCCGAGAAGATGCAAAAGCAGAACTTAATAAAATGGTTCAGTTCATGAAAGATAATCCAAATGTTAAAGTTGAATTAGCATCTCATACGGATTCCCGCGCTTCAGATGACTATAACAAATCACTTTCCCAGAACCGTGCAAATGCTGCCGTTGATTATCTAGTATCAAAAGGAATTGATAAATCAAGGCTGAAACCAATTGGCTATGGAGAAACTCAACTTTTGAATAAATGTAGCAATGGTGTGGATTGTACCGAACAGCAACATCAAACTAACAGAAGAACAGAGATGAAAGTTATCTGTCCTTGATAAAGAAAAACGTTTTGTAAATAAAGAATCCAATAACAACTCCAAAAGTATTAAGAATAACATCATCGACGTCCGCAAAACCTCTTTTAAAATAAAACTGAGAAAACTCGATAATATTAATAATGATGAAAAATGTTAGAAACAACCATTTGAATTGATTCAGTTTTGGGTAGAGAATACCAAGAAAACCATATGGAAGGAACATAATAATGTTGCCAATTATATTAACAGAGAATTCGAAAGGGCGATACGGGAGGACTGTGGTCACATATTTGGTAATTGTTTTAAAGGGAATGTAATCAATTCTAAAAGGCTCTAATGGTGAATCACGGAATGTCCCGAAAAAAAGCATATACAACATAAAAACGGTATAGACATTGATAAGAGCAGGGTAAACTCTGTGAAGTAATTTTATCATCTAAGGAAAAACAATAGTTATTAGTAAAATTTAAGTAAAAATATTTAAAATAATGCACACACACAAAGTAAAAGCATTCGGAACAAAGGCTTCTGACAATGATTTAGAACTATTAACCATAGAAAGAAGAGAAGTTCAACCAAAAGATATCGAAATTGATATCTTTTATTGTGGCGTTTGCCACTCGGATCTTCACACTGCAAGAAACGATTGGGGCGGAACGGTGTATCCGGCAGTTCCAGGACACGAGATTGTTGGAAAAGTTTTAAGTGTAGGAAGTGAGGTTACGAGATTCAAAATCGGGGATTTGGTTGCCGTTGGTTGTATGGTAGATTCTTGCAGAACTTGCCACAGTTGCGAGCAAGATTTGGAGCAATTTTGTGAGAAAGGATTCACAGGAACCTATAACGGAAAAGATAAATACTTTGAGGAGACAAGAACATTTGGTGGCTATGCAGAATCTGTTATTGTAGACGAACATTTTGTTTTGAGCCTTCCTGAGAATCTGGATATGGCTGCTGCTGCTCCACTTCTTTGTGCTGGTATTACAACTTGGTCACCCTTGAAACATTGGAACGTGACTGAGAAATCCAAAGTTGCAGTCGTTGGTCTTGGCGGATTGGGGCATATGGCAATCAAACTGGCAAAAGGTTTGGGCGCTGAAGTTTCGTTGTTCTCCAGAACTCCGGGAAAAACTGATGATGCAAAAGCTTTAGGCGCCGACCACGTTATCATCTCGACTGATGAAGAGTCTATGAAATCTGTCTTTAACAAATTTGATTTGATTATCGATACAGTGCCTTACGAGCACGACATCAATCCTTATATGAACACATTAACAGTGAACGGAACTTTGGTTCTTGTAGGATTCATTGGAGAATTCGAGAACGATGCTGTGAGTACGCGACCAATGATTTACAAAAGACGTTCGGTTGCAGGTTCTTTGATTGGTGGCATCAAGGAAACTCAAGAAATGTTAGACTTCTGCGGAGAAAAGAACATTGTTTCTGACATCGAAATCATCAATATCCAAGACATCAACGATGCTTATGAAAGAATGCTGAAAAGCGATGTTAAATACCGATTCGTAATCGATATGAAGAGTTTGAAGAATTAATTTAATTCAATGCAATCATAAAAAAGAGAGAACATCAGTTGGTGTTCTCTCTTTTTGTTTTTCAAGTTTTATCAAAATAAATTTAAGATAAGTCCAAAGCCTTTCTCAAAAAACCTCAGTATGTTTAATCAAAAGGTACGGTGCTTTTGCTCAAAAGGTACGGACGTTTTAATGAAAAGATACGGTGCTTTTTAGACACCTCTGCGAACGCCCTATTCATCGGACTTGCAGAAGGGGACGTTTTTTCTAATTAAAGCCTTGAAAAATGACATAGAAAATCAGTAAAAAACTTAGTAAAATATCAAAAAACAGAGAGCACAATTTTGTACTCTCCACCTTTCGTTTAGTTTTAAAATTTATAGTATATGAAGACTATTTACAATTTGCTAAGAAGCTGAACTTTACCATTCATCTCTTTTGTGGCAACCAATATCAACGCTCCTTTCTTCCCACTTTCATAATGATGAAGCTTGTCTCCCACTTCCATCTTGAGAGTTGTAGTTGTACCTTTGGCCAGAGAATAGCTGCCTCCGATTCCGGCATTGATGACTTTGATCGCATCACCCGTATCATTCTTGATTTTGATATCAATCTTATCTGCAAAGACTTTAGAAATTAAGATGGGGCTTTCTTCAAAACTGCTCAGTGAGGTCATCCCGAAGATAAGGATGAATAAGAAAATGACCGTTTTCATCAATGTTATTGTTTTATTGTTTGATTATTTTTTGAGTCTCTACACTTCCTTTTTTGTCGGTTGTCTTAATGATATAAACACCTGACGATAGTTTAGAAACATCAATTTTATTCTGTTGGGTTGTCATTAATTTTTGTCCATTTAGAGAAAATACGTCGACAGATTCCAGTTTGTTATCAGATTTTATATTAAGGATATCTTTCACAGGATTCGGATAAACATTAACCTTTGAGTTTTTATTGATTTCATTTATTCCCAATGTTTCTGAACTGTAAAGGCTGGCCACTTGAGAATCTGACAAAGCATAATTATAAATCTTCAAATCGTCTATTGTCCCGTTGAAATAATTCTGTGCACCACCTTCTGTAAGTCCCAGTCTGAAAATATCACTGTTGTTTACAGTATTTCGTGTTGTATTGGTCGTACTTATCAAAGTCCCGTTTCTATAAATTTTGGAAGTTGTTCCATCATAAGTGAATACGAAGTGGTACCAAACAGCTGTACTATGAGTCAAACTTGCAGTATGGCTTGGCGCAAAATGAATGACAAAACTTGGGTTTACAAAAGCGCCTTCCGGACTGCCTGTCGTTCCGTAGCTGTATAAGAAATTATAATCGGTTTTGATTGCATTTAGTTTTGCCCAAATCGATATAGTTCTTGTTGCATTTCCGTAAGGTAAATTTGGAATAGTAGCGGTCGTTCCTGTATTATTGACAATTAGCGCACTATTAATATTGCCAAATCGGTCTGTTATGAAACTCGTCCCTGAAGTGTTTGCAAAGGGTGAATTTCCGTTCGTATTGTTGTAAGTATTATTAAAATTATATTCTGCAATCAATTGGTTAACGATAACTGCATTCGTAGTGAAACTTGCTATTGTGCTAGAAGTTGTCCCGTGGGTATTGGTTGCCTCGATTTTATAAAAATATTGGGTATTTGGAGTTAATCCAGAAATCAGAACATTACCTGAAATTGCTGTAGTTCCAGTTGCCGAAAAGCCTGTCAGTTCATTGGTCATTGTGCTGCTGGACAAACCATATTTTACAACCGATGTTGTATTACTTCCGCTTGCATTCAGCGAATAATTAATCGTTGCAGAGTTTGTAGTGACAGGTGTTGTGATATTAGAAATAACTGGTGTTAAGGATGTTGTTGTAAAAGTCCCGATATAACTTGATGTTGTTCCATAACTGTTGGTCGCTTCTATAATGTAGAAATATTCGGTGTTTGGGTTCAATCCTGTGATGTTGGTATTATTAGTTGTATCAGAAGTTCCTGTTGCAGAGAAACCTGTTACTTGGCTGGTCATTGTTGTAGAAGTCAATCCGTATCTGATAACCGAAGTCGTGTTGTAACCATTCGCATTGATGGTATAGTTAATGGTTGCAGAATTGACAGCAACTGTAGCAGGAGCGAAGAATACACTAGGTGCAAGCGACAGCGTTGTAAAACTTCCTACAGGAGAATATGTTGCATTCCCACCAGAAATCGCTCGGAATCTAATGTAATAAGTAGTACCTTGAGTCAATCCTATTACGGGTTTGGTCAAGTTATAAGTCCCAGCAGTTGTATTCAGCTGACTTTGAATAGCAGCTCCAGTAAAATTAGAATCTGTAGAAATCTGATAACCGACTTGATAAGTATTATTCAAGTTCATATAGACATTTAGCGTTGCAGTTGTAGCTGTAATATTACTGGCGTAAGGCGTTTGGAAAAAAACCTGCGCTTGCACAAAACTGCAGATGATGAGCATTAAGAATAGTAGTTTTGTTTTCATCGTATTAAAGTTTATTAATTAATACTTCAAAACTATTCCTATTAATAAGCTCCATTTTCATCTGGTTAACGAAAGGCTTTTTTCAGTTAATAAAAACCCTATTTTCGGTTTCATTAACCCAAACTCAATATTCGTTAACGCTTTCGGAAATATTAAGGCGTAATTAATACATTTGTTATCAGATACTTTTGGATTGAAGAATTTCTTTTGCATTCTGTTTATTTTTTTGTCGATTTTCGGGTTTGGACAAGACCCGTATTATCATACTATTGATAAAAGTCTGGGATTGCCTTCCAATTCTGTTTATGATATTTTCCAAGACAGCAAAGGTTTTATGTGGTTTGCTACCAACAAAGGAATTTGCAAATACGACGGTTCAAAATTCACTTCTTATCATTCCGATTCTCAGTCTTCAACGGCTGGCTCTACGATTTCCGAAGACCGATTTGGGAGAGTTTGGTATTGTAATTTTGATGGTTTTCTCTATTATGTGGAAAACGGAACGCTAAAATCTTTCCAACAAAAGGAAACGATTGGCTATTTCAAATACGGGATTATCAAGGATTTCCTTTACCTCATCCAGAAAAACAAAGTCGCTATTTATGACTTAAAATCTTTGAAATTGGTTTCCTCACACAAAATCGAAGGTCCGGTTGTTTATTTTACTTTTAGTGATAATCAAAAATTCTATGTTCTTTCTGATTATCTCTACGAATTTTCTGGAACGAAAAATTTGAAAAAGTATGACATTCCAGAGAATTTAAAAAAGAATTACGTCTCTCCTATCATTCAAAAATCAGCGGAAGGTCTATTAATCGTTTCAAAATATCAAAAGAAATATTACCTTTTCAAGGACGGAGTTTTCACGGAAAAGGCTTTTTCCATTGATATTAATTTCATTCAGAATGTTTGTTACATCAATCAGGAAAATTGGATTTGCTCAACCAACGGGATTTTCAAAAATGTCTTATCTGATAAAAAAGAAGCTGTCACGCATTATTTTTCAGATTATAATATTTCTTCGATTTTCAAAGACAATCAAGGTTATTATTGGATTTCGACCTTGAACAAAGGCTTGATTTTAATCGAAAATCTTGATTCTCAATTCATCAAAATGTCTTCCCGACCTATTTTATTTGATAATTCCAATGGAAATTTTCTGATTTCGGGAGAAAAAAATGCTTTGTATCAGCTGAATCAGAAAGATTTTACATTGACCAAAATCTATCAGGGAAATAACAATCATTCTGTCAATCAGCTTTTGACAGACCAATCTGGAACTGTTTATTTCACTTCTTCTACCTTCAACATTCTGAATCCAAAAACTAAAAAAACCAAGGAAATCTCTTTGGCTGTGAAGGAAATAAAGAAAGTGGACGACAAATATTTTTCGTTCTCAGCCAGTGGAATGAGCGGAATTTTCCCTGTGAATAAAAATATCAATAGCGTTTGGGACAAAGTTTACAACACTTCAAAAAAGGGAAATGCAGGTTTTAACGATGTTTTCTTTTTGGAAAATTCCAATGGAAAATCGACGGCTTTCAATTCGGAAAATCAAACAATTTATTACGCCACAAATATTGGATTGTTTGCGAGGAATTTGGAGAATTTAAAGGAATTAAAACTTAATGAAAAACATCTGTTTATTTCTAAACTGGCCAATTATAACAATCAAACTTTTGCAGTTTCCACTAACGGAATTATTTATGAAATTTCAAATGAAAATCAAATTTCTTTGTTCAAAATTCCGGAAGACATCAGACAAGAAACGATTTCAAAAATCAAAATTATTGGAAACAAGCTTTATCTTTTCTCGGAAAGTTCGGTTTTCGAATATGATTTAATTCAAAAAAATTTCCAAAAAACACTTTCTGGAAATCAGGATTTTGACATCAGCGATTTGGCTTTCATTAATGACAAAAATATTTTTGCAACAGAAAAAGGTTTATTAATCACGAATAGAAAAAGTCCGAATAAAACGATTCAACCAAAATTGATTATCAATGAAATCTTGGTCAATAATAAAATAACTGATTTTGACAAACTTAAAAACCTTAACAATTCTCAAAATAACATCAGCGTTTTTCTTTCTGCTTTGTCATTTATCCCAACTCAAAAAACTGAAATATGGTATAAAATCAATGATAAACATTGGCAAATTCTCGAAAAAGACAATCGAAATCTCATCTTAAATTCTCTTTCTTTCGGCGATTATCAAATTGATTTCAAGGCAAAAACTGAGAATCAATTTTCGGAAATAAAAAGCGTTAAATTCAATATTTCAAAACCGTTTTGGTTGGAGCTTTGGTTTATTTTGCCAATTATTTTGTTGTTTTTAGGGTCGATTTATCTAATCTTCAAATTCAGAATCAAGAAAATCAGAAAGCAAAATCAATTGCTTTTGCACAAGATTGAATTAGAAAAAAATATGAATCAGTCCAAACTGAAAGCCATTAAATCCCAGATGAATCCTCATTTTTTCTACAATGCGCTCAACACAATTCAGGCTTATGTTCTTTCCAATGAGAAAAAACTGGCCGTCAATTATCTGTCCAAATTCTCACTTCTCACGAGAACCATTTTGGAAATGACCGAAAAAGAAAGTTTGACAATCGCCGAGGAAATCAAAACGATAGAACTGTATCTGGAAATGGAAAAAGCGAGATTCAATAATGATTTTGAATATCAAATCGATTATGAAAAAAATTCGGAATTCCTCAATCACAAAATCCCGACAATGCTTTTGCAACCTTACATAGAAAATGCTATCAAACACGGACTTCTGCATAAAAAAGGAGATAAAAAACTTCACATAGATTTCTATGGAAAGTCAGAAAAAATAGTGATAACAATTGATGACAACGGAATCGGCAGAAAAAAAAGCAACGAACTGAACAACATCAAAACAAAACGTCACAAATCTTTTGCAACTGATGCAATGCAAAAAAGAATCGATATCTTGAACCTCAACAAGCAAGAAAAAATCAGTTTGCAATATATTGATAAAGTGAATGAAGCTGGCGTTTCTACGGGAACGACTGTGATATTAGAAATCCCTTTTGAGGATTAAAATAAAGACAAATTATGAAAGCAATTATTATAGATGACGAAAAACAAGCACGGGTTTCTCTATCGCTTCTTTTGAAAGAATATTGTCCGGAAATTGAGCTTTTGGAAGAATGTCAAAACCTTCCCGAAGGTGTGAAAGCTATCCGAAAACACAAGCCCGATGTCATCTTTTTGGATATAGAAATGCCGGGTCACAGCGGGCTGGAACTACTGGATTTTTTCGATGAAAAGGAAGTGGATTTTGCAATCATTTTCACAACGGCTTATAATGAATTTGCAGTTCAGGCTTTCAAATTATCGGCATTGGATTATCTCTTAAAACCGATTGTTCCGGATGAATTAGTTTCGGCAGTTTCAAAACTTAAGAAACAGAAAAAAGGACAATTTCACGTTCTGTCAGAAAATATTAATAAAGATAGACCTGAGAAAATTGCCATTCCATCGGGAACAGATTTGCTTTTATTGAACATTTCCGAGATTATTTATATCAAAGGAGAAGGTCCTTATTCCGAAGTTTTGATGGCCGATAAAACCAAACATCTGGTCAGCCGAAATCTAAAAAACTTCGAAGATGTTCTTTGTAATGATAAACGTTTTCTGAGAATCCATAAATCTTACATCGTCAATTTTGAAGAAGCTATCTCCTACAGCAAATCTGACAATGGGTGGCTAAATCTTAAAAATAACATCTCGATTCCAATTTCCTCGGACAAAATGAATTTGATTTTGGAAAGAATATCGTTGATTAAAAGAGGCTGATAAAATTATTTTTTCTCTTTCAAAATTGGTTTTAAAACTTTCAGTCTTCCATCAATTTTCTCATCGATTTTCAAACCTAGAATTTCAGCAACCAAAGGATAAACATTGATATTTTCAAATTCATCTATCTCAAGATTATTTTTGAATTCAGTTCCCCAAGCGAAGAATGTAGCTTTCATTTCCGAGACAATTCTTGGATTGTAACCGTGTTTTCCGACAGAGGTTTTTCTTCCTTTCTCTAAGAATATTTTCGGAGCTTTTGGAATTAACAGAATCTGTCCGATTCTATTATACTTGTCATCTTTTGTAGCGAAGTGTAGATATTTCGGAAATTTTTTATCTAAGTAAACTTCGTAATCATCGGTTTTGTTGGCTTTCAGTTCTTTATAAACTTTCTTAACCTCATCAGGATTTTTAACATAAACTCGTAATAAAGTCTGGGAATTATAATAATCGAATCTATTTTTATCGAATAAGATTTCAGGAATATTGAGAGGATTTCCGCCTTCAACTTGTATCATTCCGTGGTCTGAAACGAAAATGAAGTTGACATTCTTCAAACCTAAATTATTTACTTTCTGAACCAATTCTCCAATCGCATCATCAACTAAATGGACTGCTGTTTCTGTTTCCTTAGATTCAGGTCCGAAATGATGTCCGGCTCCATCCACTTCAGGAAAATATAATGAGATAAAATGCGGTCTTTGTTCTTCAGGAAGTTTTAACCAATTGACAACTTTATTTACCTTTTCCAAAGGAGAAAATTTCTCGTGATAATGATAATAATAAGTCGGTCTAATTCCTCCAGCATCACTTGCCGAACCAACCCATTGCAGAGAAGCTGAAAGGACATTTTGCTTTTCAGCCAGACTCCAAAGTGGAATTCCGCCATACCAACTTCCATCTTCGGCATTATCTTTTTTGTTCATTGCGTAAGATTCTTTTCTTTTGTAATCGTAGAAAAAATTATCAATCAAACCGTGATGAGAAGGATATAAGCCAGTAATCAAACTCCAGTGATTTGGGAACGTGATACTTGGATAACTTGGAATCATTGCTTTTGCCCAAACACCTTGATTTGAAAATTTAAGTAGATTTTTAGCGTTACATTTTTTAGTATAATCATATCGGAAACCATCTGCGGAAATCATTATCACATAAGGTTTCTGCATTGCTTCAGCATTATTGAATCGATTGGTAATAACAACTTGAGCTGTATCAACAATTCCTTTCTGAGCGAATATAATTAATGATAAAACTAGAAGGCAAAATAAGAATATCTTCTTCATTACAAAAAATTTTGACAAAGGTAGTTTCTGAGTTTAGTTAATGAAAGAATGTGAGATTAATAATACATTAATCCTAAATAAAAAATCCCGATTCTATGAAGAATCGGGATTGATATGTTAAGAAAAAAATCTTAAGCTTGAACGTTGTTTCCTCCTAATACGAAAAGCTCAACTTCTTTAATCTCACCAAGCTACTGCTCATGTCTCATGATATTCTCAACTGTAAAATAAACATTTAATTATCAATACATTATAAACAATAGGTAGCTAATAGGTATGTTGTTTTTTCTCTTGGTAAGATTCATTATTGTAGAATTGCAGTCAATTTTATTATTAAAATCAAAAACACAAATGAGGAATAAAACACCACAAAATCATTTCTAATTGTAACAATTATATTCATTAATACTTTTTACTATTTACAAGTATTAATCATCAAGAGAATTATAAATATCATTAAAATAATTTTAAACACACATACAATGAAAAAAATTAAAAGAATTAAGTTTCTAAAGCTTATTCTGGTTATTGCATTTGCAATAAACTCATTACTCTATTCTCAAGGAAATGTCGGAATTAACATTTCTACTCCCCATCCGAGTGCGGTACTTGAACTATATGCAACGGATAAAGGCTTTTTACCTCCTAGGTTAACTACAACACAAAGAAACGCTATTTCTCTCAAACCAGCAGGCTTGGTCATCTATAATTCAACTATAAACTGTTTACAATATTGGAATTCTACAGAATGGATATCATTATGCAACTCTTGTTCACCGGCAGTAGGCGCAACAATTACTGACTGTACTTCGGGAGCATTAAACGGAACTTATACTCAGGGAACAGCTATGACGGCAGGAAATACAATAACAATGACTGTAAATGTTACTCAATTAGGGTCTTGGACTGCTTCTTCTGGCAATGTAAATGGCATATCATTTACGGGAAGTGGAACATTTACAAGTACCGGATCACAAACTATTACTTTAACTGCAAGTGGTACTCCTACAGCAAGTGGAACATTTTCTTTTGTCTTTACATTAAACGGAACTACTTGTGCACGCAGCATTATTTTTTCACCAGCCCCCATTAATGTTAGAATAGGACGTAATACGGATTTTTATACTATTGGAAGTGCATACCTTCCTGCATTTACCAGTCAATTAACAAACACAGCCAATTATGGACCATCGGGTACTTATAAGAGTGTAAGTGGTTTTACGTTTAGTCTGGTAAATATAGATACATCTACGGGAGCTCAGCTAAAGGCAAATTATGATATTATTAATACAGGCTATACAACCGTAAGTGCAACAGCAGCTTCAAATCTTGTAAGCTATGTAAATGCAGGTGGAGTGTTAATTGTATCATTAGATTCAAACCAAGTTTTAAATTTTAATAACATATGTAATGCCTTTGGTATTACTGGTACTAATGGTAGTAATATAGGCGGACCAAATACTTTTCAATCAAGTTCCACGAATTATTTAAGTAATATTATAGGAGACACAAGAGGAATACCGATAAATGGAGCAGATTCTGAGGGTATAATACAAGCTACTCAATTGCCTGCAGGCAGTACAATTATTGCTAATGATACAAGCTCAAGTGGTAGAGTTGGAGTATGGACTGTAGGCGGTTTTGGTGGAAGAGTCATTTTTGTAGTTGATGAAGGAATTTTCAGAGCTAATGTTAGTGGTACCGTTATAGACACCAATCAGGAAAAATTCCTTCATAACTTAATGGCTTATGCTCTTGACAAGGCAAGAGGATTATAAATATTATTATTGACTTGTCCTTTTACAAATGAGGACTGCGACAGCAACTCTGCAAGAGAATGTCTAGATATTTCGATTAGTACTCGAAAAGTTAATTTTATGTTAGAAAAAACGCTTGCTAATTTCTATACTTTAATATTAATTAAAAGGATAAGTCAATATCATTAAAATAATTTTAACTAAACACACAATGAAAAAAAATAAGTTTTTAAAACTTTTATTGGTTATTGCATTATTAATAAGTTCATTTCTCTTTTCTCAGGGAAATGTTGGAATTCAAACTTCCACTCCTCATCCAAGTGCGATACTTGAACTATATGCAACTGATAAAGGCTTTTTACCCCCAAGGCCTACTACATCACAAAGAGATGCTATTTCTCCCAAACCTGCAGGTTTGGTAATCTATAATTCATCTGTAAACTGTTTACAATACTGGAATTCTACAGAATGGCGAGGATTGTGTAATAATACCTCAACAGCAGGGGGAGACGCGATAATTACTGATTGTACTTCGGGAGCATTGAACGGAACATATAGGCAAGGAATAGCTATGACGGCAGGAAATACAATAACAATGACAGTAAATGTGATAAAATTAGGAGCCTGGGCTGTCTCTTCCACCAATGTAAATGGCGTAACTTTTATAAGTAATGGTACATTCACAAGTACAGGATTACAAACTATTACTTTAACTGCAAGTGGTACTCCTACGATGAGTGGAACATTTTCTTTTACATTTTCATTAAATAATAGCATTTGTGCGCGTAGCATTACTTTTATTTAATCGCCACTTAGAACAGAACGAAATGAAGATTGGTATACTATATCTTGTCTTTAATGGTCAATTAATAAATACGTTAAAATTATGATCTTCAGGATATTTCATAGATTGCAAAAAAAAACAGGCTAAATGCTATGCATTTCAAACTAAGTAGAAATACGGGCAAAATGAAAAAAATGTTTACAGTATAAACCTGTATCGATTCAAATAAAAACATTGTAAATTATTACATCATAATAAATCAAGAAAGGACTATTAATGAAAATTAAGATCGAAAGAGCTTCCATTTTGTTCTTAAGCCTTGTTCCAATTGATATATTTTATCATTCGCGTTGAGGCGTTCTTTCGGAGTGCATTTGCGATTTATAATCCCATAATCATAAATTATTGAATATATTACAACAATTATTTCATATTTTCATATCTTAACTGCGGATAATTGCTAAATGGCACATTAATAAATTTCATTATATGCATAAACATTATTCAATAAAGAACACATTTGTATTTAAGTGTGTTCTTATAATTCTAATCATATTCCCTTTTAAAAATCTAAAATCTCAGAATCATAAAATAGACGACTTAATAGAAGCTTCTCAGAATCAACGCAGAAATGGTGACTTTAAAAAATTTATCGCTGAGCAAAATATTATATTAAAAGAATCTAAAAAGAAAAATTATTCCAAAGGTATTGCAATGTCATCTCATTTTATTGGATATTGTTATCAAAAGTTTGGGGATTGTGGCAAGGCTTTATTTTTTTACAATAATGCTTTAAAGGAAAAGTATACTCAAATCGACCTAAACTTAAAATCTGAGATTACTACTAATATCGGTAATTGTTATCTACAGCAGAATCTGTATAAAGATGCATTAGAAAAATTTCGATTAGCAATTAAAATTGGAGAGACTTCAAAGGGCGATATCAATTACATAAAATCAGGAAATTATAATAATATTGGGACTATACATTTAGTTTTAAAAAATTCGGAAGACTCTGCTTACTACTACTTTAGTAAAGCCTATTACTATTTAAAAAATTATTCTAAAAGTAAACAAATAGGGCAAAAAAAAGCCACTGGAGCTACTATTTGTATTAATCTTGGAGAAATATGGAGTATTAATAATCGGATAGATTCAACCAAATACTATTTTGACAAGGCTATTTTATACAATAATGACGCAAAAGATGTGATATTAGGTGCAACATTAGATTATAGAATCGGGCGTATGTATTATAATTCTCAAGATGATAAAAAAGCTGAGTATCATCTGGAAAAAGCAAAAGTAATTTTCGAAGATAAAAAGGACATACATACATTACCCGAAATTTACAATCTACTGAGTGAATTAAATAAAATATTAGGAAATAAGAAAAAACATGCAGAATACAGTGATTCATTAATTAATATAGAAAAAAAAATTAAGGTTGTCAAAAATTCTGCAACAATGGCAACCGTAGATAATGTTATAAAAGAGAAAAATGAAGTTTTTAGAAAAAAAGAAATGATATTATATTGGATCATTACAATTATATTATTGATCACTATACTTATAATCATATTTTCTTTTTACTTTCATAAAAGAAAAAAAGACGCTTCATCTTTAAGACTTCAGAAAGAAAGAGATATTATTTACCAGAAAGAAATGGAGGCTAACGAATTGAAAATCAAAATCAATGAATCTTTTGAAGAGGTTGTACAACTTGCAAAAGATAACAGCCCAGAGTTTTTCATAAGATTTCAGGAAGTGTACCCACAAGTTTGTTCTGCAATTTTGAAAATTAATCCAAACTTGGTGAGTAGTGAACTAAGATTCTGCGCTTTACTATTCCTTAATTTTTCTACTAAAGACATTGCAGAATATACTTTTACATCACCAAGAACGGTTCAAAATCGAAAAAACAGCATACGAAAAAAACTTAATATTCCTTCAGATACTGACCTTTACATCTGGTTCAAAAATCTATAAAAAATCCCGATTCTTATTCAGAATCGGGATTGATATGTTAAGAAAAAAATCTTAAGCTTGAACGTTGTTTCCTCCTAATACGAAAGGCTCAACTTCTTTGATTTCACCAAATTGCTGCTCATAGTTAGCAACATTTTGCTGAAGTGCAGCTAAAACTCTCTTTGCGTGAAGAGGCGCTACGATAACTCTAGATCTTACTTTCGCTTGTTGTACACCTGGCATCAATTGGATGAAATCCAATACGAATTCTGAAGGTGAATGGTTTACTAAAGCTAAGTTCACATAAACTCCTGCTGCTACAACTTCATTAAGTTCGATGTTGATGTTGTTTGGATCTTGGTTTTGATTGTTGTCCATCTTTTTGTTTAATTATTTTGATTAAAATTATAGATTACGAATATAAATCATTTAAAATTTAAATTCATAATCTATAATAGTTTTTTTAGTTAATATCTTCGAATTCTTTTCTAGAACCTACGATTACATTCTGATAGTCTTTAAGACCTGTACCTGCAGGGATTCTGTGTCCTACAATTACATTTTCTTTAAGACCGCTCAAGAAGTCGATTTTTCCAGAAACCGCAGCTTCATTAAGAACCTTGGTTGTTTCCTGGAACGATGCTGCAGACATGAATGACTTGGTCTGTAATGCTGCTCTAGTAATACCTTGTAATACTGGTGTTGCAGTTGCAGGAAGCGCTTCTCTTACTTGTACCAAAGCTTGATCTTCTCTCTTAAGTTTCGAGTTCTCATCTCTAAGTTCTCTTGCAGTAATCATTTGACCTGCTTGGAATACTTTAGAATCTCCTGGCTCTGTAACAACTTTCAGTCCGAAAACTCTGTTGTTCTCTTCCAAGAAATCGAATTTGTGTTCCAAAGCAGCTTCTAGGAATTGAGTATCTCCGCCATCCACAATCGATACTTTTGTCATCATTTGACGAACAATAATTTCGAAGTGTTTGTCATCGATCTTCACCCCCTGAAGACGGTAAACCTCCTGAATCTCATTTACCAAATATTCCTGAACCGCAGTTGGACCTTTGATTCTTAAGATATCGTCTGGCGTAATAGAACCGTCAGAAAGTGGACCTCCTGCATACACGAAGTCATTTTCTTGAACCAAGATCTGGTTTGATAATTTAACCAAATATTTCTTGATCTCTCCAGTTTTTGCTTCAACGATCAATTCACGGTTACCTCTCTTAATCTTACCGTAAGAAACTACTCCGTCAATCTCTGTAACTACAGCTGGATTAGAAGGGTTTCTAGCTTCGAACAATTCGGTAACTCTTGGAAGACCTCCGGTGATATCCCCTGCTTTTGCAGATTTTCTTGGAATCTTGATTAGGACCTTACCAGCCTTGATCTTTTCACCATCGTTTACCATAAGGTGGGCTCCGACTGGTAAGTTATATGCTTTTTGCTCTACGCCTTTTGCATCTACAACTTTAAGTGTTGGTACCGCTTTTTTGTTTCTAGATTCAGAGATTACTTTCTCTTCGAAACCTGTCTGCTCATCAATTTCCAATACGAAAGAGATACCTTGGATAATATCCTCATACTCTACCTTACCAGAAGTTTCTGCAATGATAACGGCATTATACGCATCCCATTTCGCAACAAGATCTCCTTTTTTAACTTTATCGCCAGGCTTCACGAATAGCTCAGAACCATAAGGAACGTTAGCTACCATTATTGGTGTTCTAGCTTCGTTATCAGCAACCAATCTAAATTCAGTTGAACGAGAAACAACGATATCCGCTGATTGTCCTTCTTCGCCTTCAGATTTAATAGTTCTAACTTCGTCCATCTCCACAATACCATCACGTTTCGCAACAATACTTGGATTTTCTGAGATGTTACCTGCAGTACCCCCTTGGTGGAAAGTTCTCAATGTTAACTGAGTTCCCGGCTCACCAATTGACTGTGCTGCAATTACACCTACAGCTTCTCCCATATGGATTCCTTTACCTGTTGCAAGGTTACGACCGTAACATTTTGCACAAATACCTTTTTTAGATTCACAAGTTAATGGAGAACGAACTTCTACAGCTTCTATTCCTGCTTCTTCAATTTTCTTAGCAACCGCTTCTACAATTAGTTCATCAGCATTAGCTAATAACTCATCTGTTTCCGGATGATAGATATCATGAAGAGAAACTCTACCAAGAATTCTCTCAGCAATTTTTTCTACGATATCATCGTTTTTCTTAAGCGCAGTAACTTCTGTTCCTCTAAGTGTTCCACAATCTTCTTGAGTAATAATTACATCTTGTGCAACATCTACCAATCTTCTGGTCAAGTAACCAGCATCGGCAGTTTTAAGAGCGGTATCCGCAAGACCTTTACGAGCACCGTGAGTCGAGATAAAGTATTCTAAGATGGACAAACCTTCTTTAAAGTTTGCAAGAATCGGGTTTTCGATGATCTCTGCTCCTACAGAACCTGCTTTTTGCGGCTTCGCCATCAAACCTCTCATCCCTGATAACTGACGAATCTGCTCCTTAGAACCCCTCGCTCCAGAATCAAGCATCATATATACAGAGTTGAATCCACCTTGATCGGTCTTCATTCTGCTCATGATCATTTCAGTTAATCCAGCGTTGGTATTTGTCCAAACGTCAATTACCTGATTATAACGTTCTGTATCTGTAATAAGACCCATGTTATAGTTAGCCTTGATCTCATCTACTGTTTCGATAGATTGTGCAATCATTGCTTTTTTCTCAGCTGGGATCACAATATCTCCAAGACTAAATGAAAGACCTCCTTTGAATGCGTTAGCATATCCAAGATTCTTCATATCATCCAAGAACTTAACAGTTGTAGGGAAATCTGTATCTTCCAAGATCTGACCAATTACATTTCTAAGAGATTTCTTAGTCAATAATTCATCGATATAACCTGATTCTTTTGGTACAATCTGGTTGAACAAAATTCTACCAACAGTTGTACTCAACAATTTGGTTACAATTCCTCCATTTTCTTTTACAGGAAGACGACATCTTACTTTTGCATTAAGAGAAACTTGTCCTTCTGCATAAGCGATTTCTACTTCTTCCGGAGAATAGAAAGCAAGACCTTCGCCTTTTACTTTCATTGTCTCTGTAGAATCAAGCTGCTTGGTCATAAAATATAGACCCAAAACCATGTCCTGAGATGGTACCGTGATTGGAGAACCATTTGCAGGGTTAAGGATATTCTGAGAACCTAACATCAATAGCTGAGCTTCCAAAATAGCTTCTGGACCTAATGGCAAGTGAACCGCCATCTGGTCACCATCGAAATCGGCGTTGAAAGCCGTAGTTACCAATGGATGAAGTTGGATTGCCTTACCTTCAATCATCTTAGGCTGGAACGCTTGGATACCCAATCTGTGAAGCGTAGGTGCTCTGTTCAAAAGAACAGGGTGACCTTTCATAACACCTTCTAGGATATCATAAACTACAGGCTCTTTTCTATCGATGATTCTTTTAGCTGATTTTACAGTTTTTACAATTCCTCTTTCAATTAGTTTTCTAATGATAAACGGTTTGTAAAGCTCTGCAGCCATATCTTTTGGAAGACCACACTCGTGCAATTGTAAGCTAGGACCTACAACGATAACCGAACGAGCTGAGTAATCTACCCTTTTTCCTAATAAGTTCTGACGGAAACGACCTTGCTTACCTTTCAATGAATCAGAAAGAGATTTCAATGGTCTGTTTGATTCTGACTTAACAGCAGAAGATTTTCTTGTATTATCGAATAATGAATCTACAGATTCCTGAAGCATACGCTTCTCATTTCTCAAGATCACTTCAGGAGCTTTAATCTCCAATAGTCTCTTAAGACGGTTGTTTCTGATAATAACTCTTCTGTAAAGATCATTAAGATCGGAAGTTGCGAAACGTCCTCCATCCAATGGAACCAATGGTCTTAGTTCTGGTGGTATGATAGGAAGAACTCTCATGATCATCCATTCCGGCTTATTGATCATTCTTGTATTAGCAGCTCTAAGCGCTTCTACAACATTAAGTCTCTTAAGAGCTTCTGTTCTTCTTTGTTTAGAAGACTCGTTGTGAGCTTTGTGTCTCAAATCAAATGATAAAGAATCAAGGTCGATTCTCTTCAACAATTCTTCAACAGCTTCTGCTCCCATCTTCGCTACGAATTTGTTCGGATCAGAGTCATCAAGATATTGGTTCTCAATAGGAAGAGTTTCCAATACATCAAGATATTCTTCTTCTGTAAGGAATTCTTTATCATCAAAATCAGAACCATCTGCTTTCTTAGCGATACCTTGCTGAATAACAACATATCTCTCATAATAGATAATCATATCCAATTTCTTGGAAGGAATACCTAATAGATAACCAATTTTGTTCGGTAAAGAACGGAAATACCAGATGTGCGCTACAGGAACAACCAAACCAATGTGTCCGATTCTTTCTCTACGTACTTTTTTCTCGGTAACTTCTACTCCACAACGATCACAAACAATTCCTTTGTAACGGATTCTTTTGTATTTTCCACAAGCACACTCGTAGTCTTTTACAGGTCCGAAGATCTTCTCGCAGAACAATCCGTCTCTTTCCGGTTTGTGCGTACGATAGTTGATCGTTTCTGGTTTTAGAACTTCTCCTCTCGATTCCTGAAGAATAGATTCTGGTGAAGCTAAACCAATAGTGATTTTATTAAATCGACTAGTTTTATTTTTATTTGACATTTGTTAGAATTTAAATTTTAGAGTTTAGATTTTAGATTAATGCTTTGAATTGCGACATTCAAAATAATTTAAAATTTAAAATTACTCTTCAAGTCTTACATCAAGTCCAAGACCTTGTAACTCGTGAAGTAATACGTTGAAAGATTCTGGAATACCAGGTTCTGGCATTGCTTCTCCTTTCGCAATAGCTTCATAAGTTTTTGCTCTACCAATCACGTCATCCGACTTCACAGTCAAGATCTCTCTAAGGATGTTAGATGCTCCAAATGCTTCAAGAGCCCAAACCTCCATCTCTCCAAATCTCTGACCTCCAAATTGTGCTTTACCTCCTAATGGCTGTTGCGTGATCAATGAGTATGGTCCAATAGAACGTGCGTGCATCTTGTCATCTACCATGTGTCCCAATTTCAACATGTAAATCACACCAACAGTTGCAGGCTGCGTAAATCTCTCTCCGGTTCCACCATCATAAAGATAAGTACTACCATATTTAGGAACGCCTGCCTCTTCTGTATATTCTGTAATTTGTTCCAAGCTAGCTCCATCAAAAATCGGCGTTGCGAATTTCAATCCTAACTTAGTACCAGCCCATCCAAGAACAGTTTCATAAATCTGACCGATATTCATACGAGAAGGTACCCCAAGTGGATTCAATACGATATCTACTGGTGTTCCATCTTCCAGGAATGGCATATCTTCTTCACGAACGATTCTTGAAACGATACCTTTGTTACCGTGACGACCCGCCATTTTATCTCCAACATTCAATTTACGTTTCTTAGCGATGTAAACTTTAGCTAGCTTGATAATACCTGCTGGTAACTCATCTCCGATAGACAATGCAAATTTCTCACGGTTTTTAACTCCCGAAAGATCGTTGTATTTGATCTTATAGTTGTGAATCAATTGTTTGATCCATTCATTTTTATCAGCATCTACGGTCCAATCTGCACCGCTGATGTTCACATAATCTTCAACAGACTGAAGCAACTTCAAAGTGAATTTAGTTCCTTTACCGATAACTTCTTCTTCAAGATCATTTTTCACACCTTGAGAAGTTTTACCAGAAACTAGAGTATTCAATTTGTCAATCAAAGTGTTTCTTAGATCATCGAACTTATTTTTGTAAGTATTTTCGATCTCTTCCAACTTGATTTTTTCTTCGCTTCTTTTCTTTTTGTCTTTGATATTTCTAGAGAACAATTTTTTGTTGATAACAACTCCTCTAAGAGAAGAGTCTGCTTTAAGAGAAGCATCTTTTACATCACCAGCTTTATCTCCGAAGATCGCTCTAAGAAGTTTTTCTTCCGGCGTCGGATCAGATTCACCTTTTGGTGTAATTTTCCCGATAAGGATATCACCAGGCTTAACTTCTGCTCCGATACGGATCATACCATTCTCATCAAGATCTTTGGTAGCTTCTTCTGAAACGTTAGGAATATCTGCTGTCAATTCTTCCATACCTAATTTGGTATCACGAACTTCTAGAGAATATTCATCCACGTGAATCGAAGTAAACCAGTCCTCACGAACTACTTTCTCATTAATTACGATTGCATCCTCAAAGTTATAACCCTTCCAAGGCATGAACGCAACTACCAAGTTTCTACCAAGAGCCAACTCTCCGTTTTCAGTTGCATAACCGTCGCAAAGAACTTGACCTTTTTCCACTGTATCACCTACTCTTACGTTTGGTCTCAATGTGATAGTCGTACTCTGGTTGGTTTTTCTGAATTTTGTAAGTTTATATGTTTTAGTTGCAGAATCGAAGTTAACTAAATCGTCTTCTTCAGATCTTTCATATTTAATAACAATCTTTTCAGCATCTACATATTCTACAAGACCTGTACCTTCTGCATTGATCAAGATTCTAGAATCTCTTGCAACTTGTTTTTCCAGACCTGTACCTACAACTGGTGCTTGAGGTTTCAATAAAGGAACTGCCTGACGCATCATGTTAGATCCCATCAATGCACGGTTCGCATCATCATGCTCCAAGAACGGAATCAATGAAGCAGAAATACCAGAAATCTGGTTTGGTGCAACATCAATCAAGTCTACTTGTTGAGGCTCAACTACCGGATAATCTCCATCTAGACGAGCAATAACTCTATCTGTATTGATGGTTCCATCATCGTTCATTTCAACGTTTGCCTGAGCAATTACTTTGTACTCCTCATCTTCTGCATTAAGATAAGTCGGCGCCGCTTGTAAATCAACTTTACCGTCTTCAACTTTTCTATAAGGCGTCTCGATAAATCCAAGGCTGTTGATTTTCGCAAACATACCTAAAGAAGAAATCAAACCAATGTTTGGTCCCTCCGGAGTTTCGATTGGACAGATACGACCATAGTGTGTATGGTGAACGTCACGAACCTCGAAACCTGCTCTTTCTCTAGATAAACCACCAGGTCCTAGTGCAGAAAGTCTACGCTTGTGCGTGATTTCTGATAGTGGGTTGGTTTGATCCATAAACTGAGAAAGCTGGTTGGTACCAAAGAATGAATTAATAACTGACGTCAAAGTCTTAGCATTAACCAAATCAACTGGTGTAAAGATCTCGTTATCTCTAACGTTCATTCTTTCTTTGATTGTTCTGGCAATTCTAGAAAGACCTACACCAAACTGTCCTGATAATTGCTCACCAACAGTCTTGATTCTTCTGTTTGATAAGTGATCAATATCATCAACCTCAGCCTTAGAGTTTACTAACTCTATTAAGTGTTTTACGATAGAGATGATATCTTCTCTTGTCAATACTTGGTTTTCTTGGGAGATATTAAGACCTAATTTTTTATTAAGTCTGTAACGTCCTACTTCACCTAATGAATATCTCTGCTCTGAGAAGAATAATTTTTCGATAATTCCTCTTGCAGTTTCCTCATCTGGTGCATCAGCATTTCTCAACTGACGGTAAATATATTCAACCGCTTCTTTTTCTGAGTTGGTTGGATCTTTTTGTAAAGTATTCTGGATGATAGAGAACTCGCTGCTATTTTCTTTGTGAATCAAGATTGACTTAACTCCTGAATCCAAAATAACATCTAAATGTTCTTTTTCAAGAATAGTTTCTCTATCTAGGATGATCTCGTTTCTTTCGATAGAAACAACCTCACCTGTATCTTCGTCTACGAAATCTTCGAACCAAGTGTTCAAAACTCTCGCAGCCAAAGTTCTACCTTCTACTTTTTTAAGGGCAGCTTTGGAAACTTTCACTTCCTCAGCAAGGTCAAAGATCTGAAGAATTTCTTTATCAGATTCATAACCGATAGCTCTTAACAATGTCGTTAAAGGTAATTTTTTCTTACGATCAATATACGCATACATCACGTTATTGATATCCGTAGTAAACTCCATCCAAGATCCTTTGAAAGGGATAATTCTTGAATAGTAAAGTTTTGTACCATTTGCGTGGTAAGTCTGTCCGAAGAACACACCAGGAGACCTGTGTAACTGAGTTACAATAACACGCTCTGCACCATTAATAATGAATGAACCAGAAGGTGTCATATAAGGAACTGGACCTAAATACACATCTTGTACAACAGTCTGGAAATCTTCATGTTCCGGATCTGTACAATACAATTTAAGTCTAGCTTTTAGAGGAACGTTGTACGTTAAACCTCTCTCTACGCACTCGTCGATAGAATAACGTGGAGAATCTACCAGATAATCTAGAAATTCTAAAACGAATTGGTTTCTAGAGTCTGTAATTGGGAAATTTTCCTGGAACGTTTTGTAAAGTGACTCATTCAAACGTTGCTCAGGAAGCGTGTCTAACTGGAAAAACTCCTTGAAAGACTGGATTTGGATGTCCAAAAAGTCAGGTGTTTCGATTCTACCTTTCGCTGATGAAAAGTTGATTCTCTCTGTACCTTGAACTTTAGGAGCGGCCTGTGTTTTACTCATAAAATTATAAGAAAAAGGGGTTAAAAAATATTTTGATTTAAAAAATATCAGATAATCAAGAGTCAAGAAAAAAGTAAAAAGAATAATAGAATAAATAACTTTGGCGCCGTTATGTATGTTTCTTTTGCCTTGTTTCTTTTGTCTTTCAGTATCTAACTGCAACACCGGTATATCTTTTCACGGCGTAGTGCAAAATATTTTTATTTCTTTGGACGATTGTAATATATAAACACAAAATCCCTTTCATGAAAATGAAAGAGTATAAAATTGCTTCTACTGTATATAAATTATTAGCGCCAAAAGAGTTGCAAATTTATAACATATTTTTCAAATATACAAATCGTTATAAAACCTTAAACTTTCTGTTAACAAAAAAATCCTAATCTTACGATTAGGATTTTGACTTATATTAAAATCGAAATTATTTCAATTCTACTTCAGCACCAGCTTCTTCAAGTTGTTTCTTAAGAGCTTCTGCTTCGTCTTTAGATACACCTTGCTTGATTGGAGCAGGAGCACCATCTACGATATCTTTAGCTTCTTTAAGACCAGCACCAGTTAAATCTTTTACCAATTTAACAACAGCTAATTTAGAAGCTCCAGCTGATTTAAGAATTACGTCGAATTCTGTTTTTTCTTCAGCAGCTTCACCTGCACCACCTGCAGCAACTACTACAGCAGCAGCAGCTGGCTCAATTCCGTACTCATCCTTAAGGATAGCAGCTAATTCGTTTACGTCTTTTACTGTTAAGTTTACTAGCGTTTCAGCTAAATTTTTTAAATCTGACATTGTTGTAATGTTTTTTGTTGATTATTTATCTATTTTTTTGAGTGTAATTATTCAGCAGCTGGCGTTTCGTCAGTGCTTTCTGCAGCAGGAGCTTCTGGAGCAGCCTCAGCAGGAGTTTCTTCTACAGCAGGAGCAGCAACTTCTACAGCTTCAGATTTGTCTTGATTTTGAAGAGCAGAAATAACTCTTTGGATTGGAGACTGAAGCAATCCGATGATTTCACCGATCATTTCTTCTCTAGACTTGATACTAACTAAAGCGTCAAGGTTCTCGTCACCAACATAGAAAGTTTCTTGAACGAAAGCTGATTTAAGAGCTGGTTTCTCTTCTTTCTTTCTGAAATCTTTAATCAATTTTGCTGGCGCGTTAGCCGTTTCAGCAATCATAATCGCAGAGTTTCCTTTGAAAGTTTCGAACATCTCAGAGTAATCTACACCTTCGATCTGTTCCATTGCTTTTTGAAGCAATGTGTTCTTCACAACTTTTACTTTGATATTTTGTTTGAAAGCTTGTCTTCTGAAGTCAGAAGATTTAGCAGCGTTCAAACCTTGTAGATCTGCTACATAAACTACTTTTGCATCCTGAAGCAAGTCTTTGATCTCTTGTATCGCTACAACTTTTTGGTCTTTTGTCATTGTCTTAAGGATTATAATTAGTTAACAGATTTAGTATCAATTGCAATTCCAGGACTCATTGTAGAAGACAAATAGATGCTTTTTACATAAGTTCCTTTAGCAGCAGTTGGCTTCAACTTGATCAATGTCGAGATTAATTCCTGAGCATTTTCTTTAAGTTTAGCAGCATCAAAAGATACTTTACCAATACCTGCGTGGATAATACCATATTTATCTACTTTGAAATCGATTTTACCAGCTTTAACCTCAGCTACAGCTTTTCCGATTTCCATAGTTACAGTACCAGATTTAGGGTTTGGCATAAGACCTCTTGGTCCTAAGATTCTACCCAATGGTCCTAATTTACCCATTACAGCTGGCATAGTAACGATAACGTCAACATCTGTCCAACCGTTTTTGATTTGAGCTAAATAGTCATCAAGACCTACATAGTCTGCACCAGCTTCTTTCGCTTCTGCTTCTTTATCTGGAGTTACCAAAGCCAAAACTTTGATATCTTTACCAGTACCGTGAGGAAGAGACACAACACCTCTTACCATTTGGTTTGCTTTTCTTGGATCTACACCCAATCTAACAGCGATATCTACAGATGCATCAAATTTTGCGAAATTTACTTCTTTTACCAAAGCAGAAGCTTCGTCAAGATTGTAAATTTTGTTTTTTTCTACTTTACTTAAAGCTTCTTTTTGCTTTTTTGTCAATTTTGCCATTTCTTTAAGTTTTAAGCGTTAGTTGGTTTAGCTCCTGTCACTCTCAATCCCATAGATCTAGCAGTACCAGCTACCATAGAAAGCGCAGGTTCAACAGAGAAACAGTTAAGATCTCCCATTTTGTCCTCAGCAATTTTCTGAACTTGAGCCCAAGATACAGCACCTACTTTGTTTCTGTTAGGTTCTCCAGAACCACTTTTCAACTTTGCAGCTTCCAATAATTGGATTGCAACTGGAGGTGTTTTGATGATGAATTCAAAAGATTTGTCTTCATATACCGTGATAACTACTGGCAAAACTTGACCAGGTTTGTCCTGAGTTCTACCGTTGAATTGTTTACAAAACTCCATGATGTTCACACCCGCAGAACCCAATGCTGGACCTACTGGTGGAGAAGGGTTAGCAGCGCCACCTTTCACCTGAAGTTTTACCATTTTAAAGACTTTTTTAGCCATTTTAATGTGTTGATTTGATTAATAAATAATTGAATGTGGAAGCATTAATTATTCAATATAAGCCACTTCGCATAAAAGAAGACCTATATTTCGGTTTGCAAAAGTATTAATTATTTTTGAATCTGCAAATAGAATCTGCTGATTTTATATATTTTACAAAAAAATATCCACTCAATAATCTGAATGGATATTACTCTAAGAAAATAACTAAAATATTAGAACTCTAATGTTATTGATGCTCTAGCTGCCGCTCCCATAATTGGTCTGGCCATTCTAACATTAGAACCAGAATCTACAGTTGATCTTGGGTCACCTTCTGTAATCCCGATAGTATTAAAAATGTTAGTTGCATCAATCGCAAAACGAATTTTTCCTAACTGATAAGAAGTTCCTGCTCCAAACTCACTGAAAGCCGGTAAAGAATAGCTCTCATCATTAGCTTCGTTCTGGAAACGTTTTCCGTAATAGTTGTAACTTACATAAGTTCTCCATTCTTTCGTAATATTAACTGCCGGAGAAATATTGAAATATAACTTCGGAATTCTTCTTACAAAATTACCCTCATAATCAAAAGGTACAAGAATATCATTTCCATTGACATCTTTTTCTTTTAAAAATCCGTTAAAATTTTTATACTTCGGACTCTGAATAGTTCCGTTAAAAGTAACTTCCAAAATATTACTAAACAATCTTGCAAAACCTTCTATCTCTACTCCTAAATTTTTCGTATCCGCAAATTTGTTTTCAGACCTTCCATTAGAAAGGATATCAGTGAATGAAAGATTTTTAAGCGTTGAGTAGAAAGGAATCACTCCAATATCAAATGTTCTTGAATAATATTTGTAACCTAACTCTATCTGATTTGTTAATGCAGGTTTAAGTGCACTTAAATCATCGATATTATTATAATAAGCTTCCTCGTTTGGTGACCTGAAACCGTGGGAAAATCTCCCGTAAACGGCATTTTGAGAATCAATTTTATAATTCAAAGATCCTGTGTACGATACTTTATCTACATCATATCTCCAATAAGTATATTGATTACCTAAAACATTCATATTGTCATCAGCAGTTGTAGAGCTAAAACCATAATTAGTTGTAGTATTTCCAGAGGTAATGGAGAAGGCGGTTAATCCAGAATTATTAAGATTAGACGTTGTAGTGTTTACTTTATAACCTCTGTAAGTATCATTACTGTAACGGATTCCTCCATTGAAACTCAATTTATCTGTCAAAGAATAATCAAGATTAAGATATAAAGCATTCAGACTTCCTTCCGTTTGGGAATCTCTAAGCAAGAATGACATATCTGTAACACCATTATAAGTTTTTGAGTAACCAACATCATTTGGACTAAGAGAAGCATCAACAAGATTAAGAAGTTGTGGTTTATCTGTAGCAGTTGTTAAGACATTGCTCCAATTCCAGTATTGTTTTGATTTCCAATTGGACTTATAAAAACCAGCAGTAATATTTCCTTTATCTAATTTATAATTGAATTGTAAGTCGTTGATAAAATTATCCATCTGCTTATCAATTGCCCAGAATCCTAATTCCTGAACATATTGAGGATTCACCAATTGTCCATTACCTACTAAAGAATATTGAAAGCTATTTCCTGAAATACCATTACTGGAAGCAAAATCTGCCGCAGTTTTTGGCGTTCCAGATGGAAAAATACCTGTATAATTTAAATTGATATTCGTGTATCTCGTTTTATTGATTAAACTTAGATTATTTCCAAGATCATATTTGAATTCTGCGCCTAGAACATCCATTTTCGGATTAATTCCATTTGTCAAATCTCTTTTAAAGAAACCGCCACCAGCTTGTGGAATATTCAACTGACCGATTGTATTGTAAGTATAAGTTCCGTAATTAGCATTGAAACCAGGAAATTCTTTCAAATCATTAGTCAATGGAATTGGCAGGTAGAAAGCATTTCTGTCATCCAATTTTTTGTAATACACTTTTGCATAACCTTTATCAAAGACATATTTCAAATTCATTCTGATTTGTCCGCCATTATTAGCTTTGAAACCTGTTTTTCTGATTCCGTCATCTGTTCTGTAAAAACCTCCAACATTTAAGAATAATTTATCTTTAATTAAAGCTCCTCCTAGATTAAGGTCCGTTCTCATCAATCCATAAGTACTGGTTTCCAATTTTGCAATTCCCTTGAAATCATTAGTTCCTTCTTTTGAAATAAAGTTAATAAGACCTCCAGGAGAATTGGTTGCGAAGATAGAACCAGTTCCACCTCTCAACGCTTCAAGTCTTGCGGTTGTATTATCTACTCGGAAAAAGTTGTCTGCATTGGCGAATTGTAATGCGCCATCTTCAAAAACTGGCAAACCATCTTCCTGAATCTGTGTAAACTCGTAAGCTCCGGCAGAAGGAATACCTCTTGCAAAAAGGTTGTTCCCTACTTCACCGCCTGAAGTTTCCACTGCAAAACCGGGAACTCTTTGCAATAATGCAGCCGCACTAATTGGATTTTGTTTCTGAATCTCTTTTGCTGTAAAAGTAGAAATTGCGGTTGCTGATTCTAGTTTAGCTTTTGGCCTAGAGTTTCCAGTAATCACGACCTGTTCGATATTATTAGATTTTATGGAATCGTTCTCAGTCTGTTGTCCATAAACATTTTGAAAGTATAGCGAGGCTACGCCAACCATCAAAAAAATCGAATTTCTTTTCATATCATATAATTATTTAAGGTTAATTGTTCATTTTCAAATAAACCCCATTGGTCCACCCAAATCCGTCTTGATTTGGATATTCTCCCCCGCCTGCAATACTTTTTACATCCACGGCATTATACTTTTCCATTAATTTTCCGGTATTGTTGTAAACGCGTTCCACATTTCCGCTCCAGTTATTTTTAATCTGTTCCGCCAAATCATTAAAGTCATAATTCTTCATTGCGACATAGCCTATCCATTGATTTGGTGCCCAAGCATTAGGAAAATCCCATTGCTGTCCCGTTTGTTTTGTAGTAGTTACAAGACCTCCCGAATGAAGGAATTTCTCAGAAATCCTCTGGCTCACTTCTTCAGCTTGTTCAGTGTTAGAAAGCTTTAGAAATAATGGATACAAAGAAGCGATATGTTCGGATTGTGTTTGTTTGTTTTTTATGAAATTGAAGTCTCTATAAATCTTAGATTCTTCGTCCCAGAAATACTTATCAATATTAGACTTACGCTTGTCTGCTAAAGATTGATATTTTATTTCGAGGTCTGATTTTTTATTAATTCGAGATGTCTTAGCTAATGTCGTTTCGAGATGCCACAGAAGACAGTTAACATCAACTTGAGCCAATTCCAAAGTGTAGATTGTTTCGATATTTTCTCCATCTTCAAACCATCTGCTGGAGAAATCCCAACCTGATTCGCAAGCTGCCCTTACATTTCGATAAAACTCTTGATTTTTTGAAGTTTCAAAATCTTTAACATCGATTAAATAACTTTCGGGACGAGGCAGATTTTCATCATCATAATACCGATTCAGAATATCTCCGTCAATAGTTTTTAAAACTCGTTTAACAGCTTTTCCATTTTCTAAATCTTCAATTCCGGACATCCAAAACTGATATTCTTTTTCTAATGTTTCGAAATACTGTGAATATATTTTTTCATCATTTGTGCTTTCGTATATCAAATCCAACATCAAAGAAAAATAAGGAGGCTGAGAACGAGTCAGAAAATAACTTCTGCTGGCATTTGGAACAAAACCATAATTCATTATGAGGTAAGAACAATTCTCAACAATGTTTTTCATCATTTCGATATTACCGGAAACTTGTAATCCTAACATCACAAAATAGCTGTCCCAATAAAAAAACTCGTTGAATCTACCGCCCGGAACAATGTATGGTTTAGGAAGTCCTAAAAGAGTTCCTCTTTCTTCATAAGCTGTTTTTGTAAGCTGATTCCAAAGTTTTTTAATATGTTCTTTAATCGGAAGTTTATTTCTTAAACTATCATTTTCTTTTTCTGATAATTGTTCCAAAAAGAAATTTTGTAATACAAATTCCTTCAAATCAAAATCGGAATGATTTTTCTCTTCTTCATATTTTTTCTCGATTTCAGCAATTGGAAATAATGGAATTGCATCAACCATAGTTTTTTGGTCTTCGAAAATCTCGGCTTGTTGAACAGCTTCGAATAGATTATAAAAATCTTTTATGTCGGTATAATTTTTCATCTGCATATATTTATTATTTTTCAAAGGTCAGATGGAACGCCCATTAATCTTTTTAATACTAAGAAATGTCTGACATTGGCGTTTCATTTTTTACTAAGTTGTTTGTTCATCATTATTACAAAAATCAGTAATAGTGATAGTGGAATGAATGATAAATAAAAAGCTTGTTGTCCACCTGTTTCCTGAAACACAAATCCCGTTATCATCGAGCCAAGCGTTCCTCCAATCGCAGAAAAAACTACGATAAGACCGGACATAGAACTTTGTAAATATTTCGGAATTGATGCAAGAATTACAGAATTAATACTTGGATAGATTGGCGCTAAGAAAACACCCATCAATGGAAAAATATAGACTGCTAAGGGTGCATTAAGCCAAGTCACATTTTCATCAAGATGAATATTATGTGTTAATGGTAAAACTAAAAATATACTTACCGCAAAACAGATAACGCAAAACGATACAGCATATATCCACTTATATTTTCTTGAGAAAAATCCTGAAAGAAATCTTCCCAATGCAAATGCTCCGGCTAAAACAGCTCCAGCCTGCACAGCCATACTTGTTGGAAGATGAAGAATCTCTTTATAGAAAGTGGGCGTCCAAGTTTGGAAACTCTGTTCTACAAGTACAAACAAAAATGCACAAACAATAAAGAACAAAACTTTTTTGAGTTTAAATAAACTGACACTATTTTGGATATCAGATTTCAAACTTGAGTTTTCAATCTTAGCTTCACTTTCATCCAACTTTGAAAATATTAGAATCAGGAACGACACTACAGACAACAATCCTAAAACCCAATACGTGTTGAGCCAGCTTTTTGATTGTGGATTACTATCATCAATGAACAAACTGAAAAGAACATTTCCAACCAAAACGCCTATCATAAAGAATCCTTCTAGGAATCCCATAATACTGGAATGCTCTTTTTCATTATCGGTGATTAATCCAATTGCCGTGAAAACAGAAATTTTAATCAAAGCGAATGAAATTCCGACAACACAGAATAATATTTTGAAATACCAAAATGCATTAGCGAATGGCATCAAAAAACACATGATACTTACGAGAGCCAATGCAATCAGCATCGATTTTTTTAATCCAATCTTAGGAAGAAATGAAGCCAAAAGAAATGAACAAATCGCAATTGGCAAATCTTTGAAACCTTCCAAAATACTTGCTTCGGATTTTGAAATTCCAAAATTCTGCTGAACCTGAAGAATTACCGTTCCCACCGAATTCAGGAGAATGGCAAAAAGGAAATAATTCAGAAAAAGGACTGCTTTGATATTTAAGTTTCTCATCGGTTACAAAATTATAGACAAACTATTTACACTAATTTAACACTATACATTATTAATGACACTATATTAATATAAAATATTATATTTGATAAAATTATTCATTAATCAGATGAAAGTAAGTTACGAAAATGTTAAGCCCGATGAAAACTCATCTTTCAGGACATTACATATGAACTTTCCTGTTAAGGAATTCCGTTGGGAATATCATTATCATCCGGAATTGGAACTGGTTTGTGTGGTTTCTGGAAGTGGAACGAGACATGTTGGTTACCACAAGAGCAGTTTCCGTGATGGAGATTTAGTTTTGATTGGTTCCAATATTCCACATTCAGGTTTTGGTCTTAATTCTTCTGACCCACATGAAGAAATCGTTTTACAGTTTAGAGAAGAAATTATTCAACTTCCAAAAGAAGTCGGTGAACTATCCGCTCTTCGAAAATTATTATCTATTGCTAAGTTTGGCATTTTATTCAGTAACCCTACCAAAGAAAAAATACTACCAAAACTTCGTGAAATGATGAAAACCGAAAATTCTAAAAGATATCTTTTATTAATAAATCTTCTAGTTGAGCTATCGGAAGAAGAATATATTTTACTGAATAAGGAAGCAATGCCTCATACCATTATTTCAAAGAATAAAGAGCGATTGCAATCCATATTCACATTTGTAGAGAAAAATTATCAGAAAGAAATTGATGTTAATGACATTGCAGATATAGTCAACCTTACATTGCCTTCCTTCTGTAATTTTTTCAAGAAAACAATGAAAATAACTTTTACAGAATTCGTCAATCAATATAGAATTGAAAAAGCCTGTCATCTTATTCTGCAAGGTAAAAGTGTTTCGGAAAGTTGCTATAGTACAGGATATAATAATATATCTTATTTCAATAGAGCTTTTAAAAAATATGTAGGAAAAACACCAACAGAATTCAATAATGAATTGATAAAATAAAAAAAGACCTAAGAAATAATCTTAGGTCTTTATGTTTTATAAATATGAAATCTATACTTTTTCAACTTGCATGAAGCTCAATTCCATTGGCGTTTTTCTACCAAAGATAAGAACAGAAACTTCCACTTTTTTCTTGTCTTCCAAGATTTTTTCTATCGTTCCATTGAATCCATTGAAAGGACCATCGATTACTTTTACATTTTCTCCAACAATAAAAGGAATCTCAACGTCTGTAGCAAATTCTGAAAGTTCATCCATTCTTCCAAGCATTCTGTTAACCTCAGACTTTCTCATTGGAACAGGCTCTCCACCTTTTGTAAGGCTCAAGAAAGAAATTACTCCTGGGATATTTTTGATAACGTGAGGAACTTCCCCAACAAGATCAGCTTCCACCATTAGGTAACCTGGATAATAAGGTTTTTCTTTTGGAACTTTTTTACCATTTCTAATCTGGATAACTTTTTCCATAGGAATTACAACTTGAGTAACATAAGCATCCATACCTAAACGTTGAATCTCGTTCTCAATATAATTCTTTACTTTATTTTCCTGTCCGCTAATAGCTTTCAGCACATACCATTTCGATTCGCTCATGAGGAAAGTAATTTTGAATTAGTTAAATAGATTAATAAACGTCGCAATAAGATTCTTGATAGTAACACTGAACAAAGAATCTACTCCAAATGTAAATAAAGCAAGAATAACCGTAGTCACAGCTACAACAATTGTAGAAGACTGCAAGTCTGGCCATTTCGGCCACTCCACTTTATCTTTAAATTCTGTATAAGAACCTTTTAAAAAATTAACTAATGAGCTCATATTTTAATTTTGCACGGGCACTAGGATTCGAACCCAGATCAACGGTGTTGGAGACCGGTATCCTACCATTGGACGATGCCCGTAGATTAAAAGTTCCGTAAGTTTCCTTACGGAACTTTAATTATTTTAAGATGATTAATCTAAGATTTCAGTAACCTGACCAGAACCTACAGTTCTACCTCCTTCTCTGATCGCAAATCTAAGACCTACGTTAAGAGCGATTGGTTGTAGCAATTCTACAGTAATCTCTAAGTTATCACCAGGCATTACCATTTCTACACCTTCTGGCAAGAAAATCTCACCTGTAACGTCAGTAGTTCTTACGTAGAACTGAGGACGGTACTTGTTGTGGAATGGAGTGTGACGTCCACCTTCTTCTTTAGAAAGGATATAAACAG
>CAUSBY010000025.1:0-50393 GCA_963530025.1 uncultured Weeksellaceae bacterium | reverse complement strand
AGAGCATCTGCCTTCTAAGCAGACGGTCAAAGGTTCGAATCCTTTCGCGCTCACTTTAAACTCACAATTTTTGTTGTGAGTTTTTTTGTTTTCAAAACTATGCTTTTATTCTTTAACTTCTTCAAATTGCAATATTAAATATTCTGTAATTATTTTAGTTTTTATGTGAAGGTTAAGATGTCAGTTTTCAAGAATTTAATATTAAAAATAGAGTCTGTTGTTTTTCTTAATACAGTTTTTGGTCGTATAAAATATATTTTTGTTTTATTTTCGCTTAAAATTTCTTTTAGCAATGTGGAAACTTATCAAAAAACTGGTTTTATTTGTAATCCTGGCCAATATACTTTTCATTATTTTCGGTATATTTTTTAATCCTCCGATAACTTGGACGCAATTAGGTGGTGTTTTCAAGTATGGAAAATTGCAACGTGATTATGTTTCCTATGATGACATGGGAAGTAATATCAAGAAAGCGGTAATTGCTTCAGAGGATCAATTGTTTTTCACGCACAACGGTTTCGATTATAAAGCCATAGAGAAAGCAATGAAAAAAAATGATAAGAGGGGAAAAGTTGTAAGAGGTGGAAGTACGATTTCTCAACAGACCGCAAAAAATATTTTTCTTTGGCAAGGTAGAAGCTGGATAAGAAAAGGCTTAGAAGTTATTTATACATTCATTATTGAAAAAATTTGGGGAAAGGATATTATCTTAGAAAGGTATCTTAATTCTATCGAAATGGGACAAGGTGTTTTCGGAATTGAGGCTGCATCTCAATATTATTATAACAAACCGGCGAAAGACCTTACTAAAAGTGAAGCAGCTTGGATTGCAACTGTTTTACCGAATCCTAAAAAGTATGACCCCAAAAATCCTACACCATATCTTAGAAAAAAGCACGGCTGGATTATGCGCCAGATGAACAATATTGTTCTGAAATGATTACTTTTGTAAGTATATGGCAATTAGATTAACTAAAAAAGACAATTTCAGCACGATTCTGAAAAACTATTTTTCTGAGCAGAATGAAACTTTGTCTTTGGAACCTTTATCAGAAATTGTTGTAAGCCTGAAGAAAGATGATTTAGGTGTTTTTACGGCTTATCTCAAAGATAATCAGGAGATAAAAGAAAATCTGATTTATTATATTAATAATATTTTCAAGGAGAAACCATTTAATCTGTCGTTGACAGAAGCGGATATTCTTTCCGAAAATGCTTTTTATCCCGAGTTCAAAAAAAGAGTACTGAATAAGATTCTTCCACCCATCGAAAATGAAAATACGATTTGGTATCTGGTGGATAATGTTTTGGTAACGCCCAAAAAAGACCTTGAGTTTTTCCAGAATTCGCCGGAGGATAAGATGGATGAACTTTTTAGGTTGTTGAGAATTGATAAATTTATTAATAATCGACACGTTAAAAACGAAATGCTCTTTTCTCTTAATATTTTGGCGTGGCGAGTAATCGGAAATGCACTGGATGTTGAGGTTGTGAAAATGGCTCCGGAATATAGGAATTTTGATAATCCATTTTTAGCATTGCAGAACGAGCTCGATATTCTGAATGCTGATTTCAAAGAAAATCCAGATTTCAAATTATCATCTACAGACGAAGTTTATAAACAGATTAAAGTTTATCTTGACCAATGTTTGGAGTTTGTCAATATTGCTTTCAAGAACTCTTCAAAATACGGGATTTCAAGCAAAACCAATCAGTCATTACTGAAAATCAGACAACAATTACAAAGAATGTCTGATATTATCAAGTTGTTCGTGATTGACGAAGAGAGGGATTATTTGATTAATTCCAAGCAATTATTTTTCAATATTTTAAGGTATAAATCTCATAAGAATAATCTTCAAGATTTGGTTTCGGACAGTACAAGATTGATGTCGCATCTCATTACCAATCATACGGCGGAAATGGGAACGCACTACATCACTTCCACCGTCAAATCTTATATGAAGATGTTTTGGAAAGCATCTGGTGGAGGTGTGATTGTTGGAGCGCTATGCGTTTTGAAAATGCTTTATAGTTATATCGATACGAGTGATTTTGCACACGCATTTTTGTTTTCGATGAATTATGCGATGGGATTTGTAATGATTTATCTGATGCGTTTTACTTTAGCAACCAAACAACCTGCGATGACTGCTGCTACGATGGCGAAAGTTCTGTCAGAAGGAAGTAACAGAAGCACTTATATGGAATTTGCGCACGTTGTTTCCCAGTTGTTCAGGTCGCAGTTTATTGCATTTGTTGGAAATGTTTTACTGTCTTTTCCTGTTTCTTTGATTATCATTTATGGTTTAGAAATACTTTTCAAACAAAATTTTGCCTTCGATAAATCTACTAAGTTACTGTACGACTTAGACCCATTTCAATCCAAAGCGATTTTGCATGCTTCTATTGCTGGGGTTTTCCTCTTTATTTCGGGTGTGATTTCCGGTAATATCAGTAATAATTCCGTGTTTTTTCAAATTCCAAAGAGAATTGCGAAGAATCCTTTTATCAATTATTTCTTTGGGCAAAAGATTGCAAAACGTTTGTCGGTCTATTATTCCAAGAATTGGGCAGGAATTATTTCTAATTTCTGGTTTGGTGTTTTTCTTGGTGCGACTGCTCCGATTGGACTTTTCCTTGGTCTGGATTTAGATATTCGTCACATTACTTTTGCGGCAGGAAATTTCGCATTAGGACTTTATGGGAAAGATTTTGTTGTGACTTCTTACACGTTCTGGATTTCCTTTGTCACGGTTTTTATCATTGGATTTTTCAACTTTATTGTGAGTTTCGGATTGTCGATGTTATTGGCATTCCGTTCTAGAAAGGTAGAAATGAGTGAAGCAAGAGAGATTTTTGGTGAGATTTTCAGATATTTTATCAGAAATCCATTCAGGTTTTTCTTTCCGATAAGGTCTTTGCTTGATGAAAAAAGTAAACAGATGATTCAGGATATTTCTACAAAATCAGAAGGTCATTAATCAGAGATTCATCTTTTAAAACTTCTTGGAATTTTTTTAGAAAGAATGATTTTCTCATTCGGAAATCGTTTTTCAATAGAGGAGATTTGATTCTCAGAACCAAAACTTTTTCTTTTAGATTTACAGTTTCGATTTCAGAAAAAAGCGCATCAGAAAGGTAATTTTGTAAAAAATCCTTGATTTCGAAAGCTTTCAATTTATCTTCAAAACCATAGATTCTAGCAAAAGAATTCAGTAATTCCGAAGATTGAAATTCACGTTTTTTTCTGCTCATTTTTTGATTTTAATTAAGGATGTAAAAGTAGAAAATTCAAATTCAAAAATAGTATATTTGCACACTTGAAATTCAATGTTAATAATTAAAAAGTTTTGGCATTGAACATTAATTTTAAACATTGAACTTGAATATATGAAATGTGGAATCGTAGGTCTTCCGAATGTAGGAAAATCAACTCTTTTTAATTGTCTTAGCAACGCCAAAGCACAGTCTGCAAACTATCCGTTTTGTACGATTGAGCCTAACTTGGGAACGGTTTCTGTTCCAGATACAAGACTTTTTGAACTTGAAAAATTGATTAATCCAGAAAAAGTAATTCCTGCGGTTGTAGAAATTGTGGACATTGCCGGATTGGTAAAAGGTGCAAGTAAAGGAGAAGGTCTTGGAAATCAGTTTCTTGCAAATATCCGTGAGTGTGAAGCGATTATTCACGTTTTAAGATGTTTCGATAACGGAAATATTGTTCACGTAGAAGGTTCTGTTGACCCACTTAGAGATAAAGAAATCATTGATATAGAACTTCAGTTGAAGGATTTGGAAACGATTGGAAAAGCTGTTGAAAAGGCTAAAAAATTCATCAAATCCGGAAAAAAAGAAGATGTTCTGACTTACGAAACTTTACAAAATCTTCAAAAATTTGTTGAGGACGGTAAAAACGCAAGAGAATTTGCAACAGATGATTTTACAAAATCAATTATTGGTGAAGTTCAATTGTTGACAAATAAACCAGTTCTTTACGTTTGTAATGTGGATGAAAATTCTATCAAAAACGGAAACGACTGGATTGCAAAAATCGAAGAAATGGCTAAAGGTGAAGGAGCGGAAATTGTAGTTCTTGCAGCTCAAATCGAAGCTGATATTAATGAATTGGAAACTTTTGAAGAGAGAGAGATGTTCTTGGATGAACTTGGTTTGGAAGAGCCTGGGGTTAACCGATTGATTAGAAAAGCTTACGATTTGTTGAAGCTGCAAACTTATTTCACAGCTGGTGTTAAGGAAGTTAGAGCTTGGACAATTGACCAAGGTGCGACTGCTCCACAAGCTGCGGGAGTGATTCATACAGATTTTGAAAAAGGATTTATCCGTGCAGAAGTTATTGGTTATGATGACTTTGTAAATTACGGTTCAGAATCCAAAGTGAAAGAAGCTGGGAAAATGAGAGTGGAAGGGAAAGAATACATCGTGAAAGATGGCGATGTGATGCATTTCAGATTCAATGTATAAGTAGATTTTAATTATTATAAAATATAAACTCCCGAATTGTCGGGAGTTTTTTATTTGTACTTTAGCAAGAATTAAAAATAGAATTTATGATTAGAAAATTACTTTTTGCTTCTTTATTAATGTTAGGTTTTGCAGGTTTTTCACAAACTATTATTTATAAAGAAGACTTTGAAACGGAATCTGGAAGGAACTCTTGGGAAAATGTTGATAGAGATGGCGACGACCAAAAATGGGAATTTTATGATGATGAGATGCCTGCGTTTACAGGTTGGTATGCAACTTCTTGGTCTTGGTTTTTAGAAGCTTTCACTCCTGATAATACTTTAACGAGCCCGGTGATTACTTTACCTCCAAGTCAAGATTTACTTTGGTTGAAATTTAAAGTTGGTGCTTTTGATGAAGAATTGTATCAAGAGCATTATGCGGTTTATGTAATTCCTGCAAATTCTACTTTTACGGGTAATGAAACGCCTGTTTTTGAGGAAACTTTGGATGCAGGTTATACAGAAACTGCAAAAAATATTAACATCAATATTACTTCATTTGCAGGTCAAAATGTTAAGGTGGTTTTTAGACATTACAACTGTACAGATATTGCGTTTATAGCGATTGATGATATTGAGGTTGTGGAAACTCCGGGATTGGCGGTTTCTGATGCTAATAAAATAAATGCTCAGGTTTATCCAAATCCAACATCAGATTTCATAAGAATAAAAGGTGTTGAGAATATCCAAAAAATCAGAATTTTTGATATGAATGGAAAAATGGTTCTTGAAAATCAAGCTTCCGAGGCTGATATTAGAAAACTTCCTGTCGGGCAATATATTTTGAATGTCCATACAGATTCACAAATTATTTCCAAGAAAATAATCAAAAAATAAAATTTAAGAACGCTTTCAGAAATGAGAGCGTTTTTTTATAAATTGTTGTTGAAAAAGTTTGTGTTAATTTCATATATATTTATGATTAAAAATAGTATATTTATTAAATAATAACTTTAAAACTATTAACTATGAAAAAAAATCTATTAATTTTATTATTATTCACATTTGTTAATGTGTTTTCACAAGCTTATACACCTCTTTTAAAAGAGGGGAATAAATGGTGGGTTTCTCGTGCGGAAGGATATTGTGACACTTGTAATCCGAATGCTAGTTTTTGGTATATTTTTATAAATGGGGAAACAACGGTTGATGGCGTTGTTTATAAAAAGATTTATTCTAATCTTTATTTTGTGAATCCACATACGCCGTCGGGACCAGAACCTTATCCTGGATCTCCTGGTTATTACACTAATAATCCCGATATATTCGAATGTCTTATGCGAGAGGATGTTCTTACTAGAAAAGTGTATTTTTTAGATGGGATTACTAATACGGAAAAATTAATCTACGATTTTTCTGCACAAGTAGGCGATATTGTGGATGCAAACTGGCGTTGGTATCCAGAAACAACAACTGCAGCGATTGAAGATATTGTATTTGGATCTGTATTTGGAAAAGAAAATGTCAAGACTTTTAAATTAGACTATTTCAAAAATATTTTTGAAGGAATAGGTTCACGATCTGGATTGTTTTCCCCACCTTCTACTCCTTTTTTTGAATTAGCGTCTTTCACCTTAGGTTGTTTTGAAGATACTTCTGGAAAATCTTGCGATAGTCAATTTGTTGTATTAGGAACTTCTGAGAATTCTACTGAGAAAAATTTAACCTTGTATTATTCTAAAGAAAATCATGATTTTAAAATCTTAGGAAATCCATCACAAGACTATAAAGTGAGCTTTTACGAGGCTACAGGTCGATTATCAGAAGAAGTCAATACAAAAGGAAAACAAAGTTTTTATCTGAAAAATATGGTCAAAAACAAAATTCTTTTCTATACAATAACAAGTCAGGGTAAATCTTGGAAAGGAAAGATATTAATTCAGTAATATTTAATTCAAAAAAATAAAAAAAAGCTTTCATTATCGAAAGCTTTTTTTATTACTAAATTTGAATTTTACAAATTAAACTTATGGAAAAAATAGCTCACGCTTCTTTGGAGGATTTTTATCAGGAGATTGCTCAGAAAATGGGTAAGGACGTAGAAAGTATTTTGCCAAAAGGTTTGCAGAAAGATATCGGTCATTTCAACGTGTTTGATATTGCGCAAACCATTCAAAGGTTGAAACTTAGTTTCGAAATGCCTTATAATAGAAGAAAATATTATAAAATAAGCTTGATAAGAGGGAAGAACAGAGCGGAATATGCAGATAAAACTATTGAGATTAAAACAAATGCACTTCTTTTCGCAACTCCAAAAGTTCCTTACCATTGGATTCCGGAAGATGAAAATCAAGCAGGAAGCTTTTGTGTTTTTACAGAAGATTTTTTTATTAAAGATAAGTCTCATAATACATTAGAAGATTTACCGATTTTCCAGCCGGGAAATATTCCTATTTTTGAGATTGATGATGAGCTGGCTGATGAGATAGAACAACTTTATAAGAAAATCAAAAAAGAGATAGATTCGGATTATATTTTCAAATATGATTTGATTCGGAATTATGTTCTGGAATTGATTCATTACGGACAAAAATTACAACCAGCTTCCAAGCTTTCCACTTCCAATGATGCATCGATGCGTGTTGTTTCTCTGTTTGTGGAATTATTGGAAAGACAATTTCCGATTGAAACTTCGGAACAGAGATTGCAGTTGAAAACAGCGAAAGATTTTGCAGACAGATTGGCGATTCACGTTAATTATCTTAATAAAAAACTGAAGGAAAATACGGGGAAAACAACAACGGAAATCATTGCAGATAGAATCATTCAGGAAGCTAAAATTCTATTAAAACAAACCCAATGGAATGTTTCTGAGATTTCTTACGCTTTAGGATTTGAAGAAATTGCGCATTTTTCTAATTTTTTCAAAAAGAAAACTTCGTTGGCGCCATTAGAATTTCGTGCTTGATTTGAATTTTGCAAATTTTAGTTTGATTCGAGCAAAATGATTTGAACCAAATTGTCTGAACTTTGTCCCATCAAAAAACAAGTAAAAAAATGAGTACAAGAACAAAAATTGCATTAGTAACCGGCGGAAGTCGTGGTTTAGGAAAAAATGCAGCCATCAAAATTGCAGAAAAAGGACTTGATGTAATCATCACTTATAATACGAACAAAGAAGAAGCGGATAAAACAGTTGCGGAAATTGTGGCTTTGGGAAGAAAAGCAATTGCTTATCAGCTCAATACAAAAGACGTGAAAGGTTTTGATGCTTTTGTAAAAACAGTTGGCGACCATTTGGAGGAAAATACAGGAAGCAGAAATATTGATTTCTTAATTAATAATGCCGGAACTGCTTTATATCAACCTATTGCACAAGTTACTGAAGATCAATTGGATGATATGGTTGATATCCATTTCAAAGGTGTGTTTTTCCTGACGCAGAAATTTTTACCTTTCATTAATGACAATGGTGGAATCGTAAATTTATCATCAGGTCTAGCTAGATTTGCATTGCCAGGTTCATCAGTGTATGGTTCTATGAAAGCTGCGATTGACCAATTGAGTAAATATATGGCGAAAGAATTAGGAGCAAGAGGAATCAAAGTGAATGCAGTTGCGCCAGGTGCGATTGAAACAGATTTTGGAGGCGGAAGAACAAGGGATGATAAAAATATGAATGCTTTGGTGGCTTCTAATACAGCTTTGGGAAGAGCAGGTTTGCCGGATGATATCGGAGGTGTGGTTGCTTTCCTTTGTACAGAAGAAGCAAGGTGGATTACCGCGCAAAGAATTGAAGTTTCTGGCGGAATGTTTTTCTAGAAATCAAGTTTTAAATTGAAATATAAGATGGCTTTTTAAGTCATCTTTTTTTATGAAAATCCAAGAGATAATTGAAATAATCTACAGATATTTAAAATAAAAAATTCGGATTTTTGGCTTCAATTTCCTAATTTTGTGTGTTTACTGATTTTTTACCTATGTCACAAGATTTACAGTCTAATTACTCCGAAGATAATATCAGAACTCTCGAGCCGAGAGAACACGTCCGACTAAGACCTGGTATGTATATCGGGAAATTGGGAGACGGCTCGTCTGTTGATGATGGAATTTATATTTTGTTGAAAGAAGTTCTGGATAATTCCATTGATGAATTCAGGATGAAAGCAGGGAAAAGGATTGATGTGAAAATCAAAGATGGAACTGTAACTGTACGTGATTATGGTCGAGGAATTCCTTTGGGAAAAATTGTGGATGTAGTTTCCATAATGAATACAGGAGGAAAATATGACGACGGCGCTTTCAAAAAATCTATTGGTTTGAATGGGGTTGGTACAAAGGCAGTCAACTTTTTATCAACTTATTTTAGAGTAAAATCGGTTCGTGAAGGCAGAATGAGAATTGCCGAATTCCGTGAAGGAAGATTGGATATTTTGCACGATGAGACCGAAACTTCTGAAAGAAATGGGACTGAAATTACCTTTGTTCCAGATAACAGCATTTTTGTCAACTTCAAATTCAGAAATGAATATGTGGAGAAGATGCTCCGCAACTATACTTATCTCAATTTAAGTTTAAAAATATATTTTAACGGAGAAGTTTTCGAATCTCAAAATGGTTTGAAAGACTTATTGGAAGAAGAAATCGACGGCGAAATCGTTTATCCAATCATTCATATCAAAGATGAGGATATGGAATTGGCAATCACGCATTCCGACAAATCTCAGTCTGAGACGTATTTTTCTTTTGTTAATGGACAATATACTTCGCAAGGTGGTACGCATTTGAACGCTTTTAAAGAAGCTTATGTGAAAACCATTCGAGAATTTTTCAATAAAAACTTTGAAGCTACCGATATTAGAAAAGCTATTATTGGTGCAGTTTACATCAACGTTGGTAATCCTGTTTTCGAGTCTCAGACCAAAACCAAATTAGGTTCTACAACAATGGGGCAAGATAAGGATGGAAAGGAGTTGGAGACGATTAAGACTTTTGTTATCAATTATCTGAAAAATAAATTAGATAATTTCCTTCATAAAAATCCTGAAATTGCAGAAGCTATTCAGCGTAAAATTTTAATTTCTGAAAGAGAAAGAAAAGAACTTTCCGGAATCCAGAAATTAGCAAGAGAAAGAGCAAAAAAAGTATCTCTTCATAATAAAAAACTGAGAGATTGCCGTCATCATTATAATGACCAAAAGGCAACTAGAAAATCTGAAACAATGATTTTCATTACCGAGGGAGATTCCGCTTCCGGTTCTATTACGAAATCTAGAGACGTGGAAACGCAGGCTGTTTTTTCCTTGAAAGGAAAGCCTTTGAACTGCTATGGATTGACGAAGAAAGTAGTTTATGAGAATGAAGAATTCAATCTTTTGCAAGCTGCGTTGAACATTGAGGAAAGTCTAGAAGATTTACGTTACAATCACGTTATTATTGCAACAGATGCCGATGTAGATGGGATGCACATTAGATTATTGATGATTACATTTTTCCTTCAGTTTTTTCCTGATTTGATAAAAAACGGACATTTGTATATTCTGCAAACGCCGCTTTTCCGTGTAAGAAATAAGAAAGAAACCAGATATTGCTATTCCGATGCTGAGAGATTGAAGGCATTGAATGAATTAGGGAAAAATCCTGAAATCACACGATTCAAAGGATTGGGTGAGATTTCTCCGGATGAGTTCAAGCATTTTATTGGAAAAGACATTAGATTGGAGCCAGTAGTTTTGGGAAAGGACCAGACGATTACACAGTTGCTGGAGTTTTATATGGGGAAAAATACGCCGGATAGACAATTGTTCATTTTGGACAATCTGGTGGTGGAAGATGATACTAATATTGATAAAAAAGAATTAATTAGCGAATTGGAAGTTTAAAAAGCTTGCATTATTATAAAAAACTAAAAACACAACACACACAAATGAGATTAAGTAACAGAAATAGAACACCGTTCTACAGTTTTATATATTCAGTCGTAGGTATTATTTTTATTCTTGGGATTATTGCATATATATTAGAGATCAATAAGTTCGATGTTCTTGGAGATAAGGCTTGGGTGTTGCTGTTGATTCCTTTTATATTATTTGTTTTTCTGTATATGTTGGGAAGACCTATATTTGAATATGATAGTGATGGCGAAGCTCTTAATTTTAGAAACAATCATATTCTTTATGTTTTAGCTAAAAAAAACGCAAAAGATGAGTTTCCGAAATATAAATTGTTGAGATACAACATAGTTAATTTTTTGATATTAAAAAAATTATATATATATATATCCAGTAAGAAAAGTAATGTTGTCATATTGAAGTATGACCTTTCCTATCTAAGTGGAAAAGAAATAAAAGATCTGAAATTTTCTTTGAACAAGGTGGTGAAAGCTAATCAAGAAATTAGGCAAAAAGAAAATATGGTAAAAGATTAATGGAAGAAAGTACACATCACGAGGAAAGCCTGAAAAAAGTTTCGGGACTGTATAAAGATTGGTTTTTGGATTATGCGTCTTACGTAATTTTGGATAGAGCAATTCCGTCTATTTTTGACGGATTGAAGCCGGTTCAGCGTAGGATTATGCACTCTATGCGAGAATTGGAAGATGGTCGCTACAACAAGGTTGCTAATATCGTCGGTAATACGATGAAATACCATCCACATGGTGATGCTTCTATTACAGATGCTATGGTTCAGATCGGGCAAAAAGAATTGCTCATAGATACTCAAGGAAACTGGGGAAATATCTATACGGGTGATTCTGCAGCGGCTGCCAGATATATCGAAGCGAGATTGACGCCCTTGGCCTTAGATGTTGTCTTCAATCCAAAAACTACTCATTGGACCAAATCCTATGATGGTAGAAATAATGAGCCAATTGACCTTCCAGTAAAATTTCCTTTGCTTTTGGCACAAGGCGTTGAGGGGATTGGAGTAGGACTTTCTACCAAGATCATGCCTCACAATTTCAATGAATTGATAACGGCTTCCATTCTTCATCTGAAAGGTAAAAGATTTGAAATTTTTCCAGATTTTTTGACTGCGGGGATGTTGGATGTTTCCAATTATAATGAAGGAAAAAGAGGCGGAAAAATAAGAGCAAGAGCAAGGATCTCTCAAAAAGAAAAGCATTTGCTTACCATTACAGAATTACCTTTTTCCAAAAATACAAGTGACCTTATCGATAGTATTCTAAAAGCTAACGAGAGAGGGAAAATCAAAATCAAAAAGATTGAAGACAATACATCTGATAGCGTTGAGATCAATATCCATCTTCATCCAGATGTTTCACCAGATAAAACGATTGATGCACTTTATGCATTCACAGATTGCGAAGTCCCAATTTCACCAAATGCCTGCGTGATTGTTGGAGACAAACCAATGTTCTTGTCGGTTTCTGATATTCTGAAACATAATACAGACCACACGGTTTCTTTGCTAAAAAAAGAACTGGAAATTGAACTTCACGAACTGCAGGAAAGCTGGCATTTCTCTTCATTAGAAAGGATTTTTATTGAGAATAGAATCTATCATGATATTGAAGAAGTGAAGTCTTGGGAAGATGTAATTAAAACAATTGATGAAGGTTTGAAGCCTCATACTAAACATCTTTTGAGAGCTGTTACAGAAGAAGATATTGTAAAACTGACAGAAATCCGAATCAAAAGAATTTCTCGTTTTGACTTAGATAAATTCAAAGAAAATATCTTAGCATTAGAAGGAAAGATCGAACAGGTTAAACATCATTTAGCTAATCTTATCACTTATGCGATAGATTATTACACCAACATCCAGAAAAAATACGGAAAAGGAAAAGAAAGAAGAACCGAACTAAGAATTTTCGATACCATTGATGCTTCTAAAGTTGCAGTTGCTAACGAAAAATTCTATGTCAATAGGGAAGAAGGTTTCATAGGAACTTCTCTTAAAAAAGACGAATATCTTTTTGATTGTTCCGATATTGATGACATCATTACTTTCCAAAAAGATGGAACAATGAAAGTAGTGAAAGTGGAAGCTAAAACGTTTATTGGGAAAAATATTGTTCACGTTGCAATCTGGAAAAAGAACGATAAACGGACGGTTTATAATTCAATTTATAGAGAAGGTAGGGAAGGTCCTTATTATATGAAACGTTTCTCAGTAACAGGTGTTACCAGAAATACAGATTATAAATTGGCTTCTGATAAAAAATATTCAGAAATGCTTTATTTTTCTGCCAATCCAAATGGTGAAGCTGAAGTGGTTTCTGTTTTACTAAAACCAAATGCAAGAGTCAGAAAGAATAAAATTGATATCGATTTTTCTGAAATCATCATCAAAGGACGTGATTCTAAAGGTAATCTAGTGACCAAATATGCAGTCAAAAAGGTTGACCTAAAAGAAGAAGGTGTTTCTACTTTAGCGCCTAGAAAAATCTGGTTTGATGATTCGGTAAGACGTTTGAATGCTGATGGAAGAGGAACTCTGTTGGGAAGTTTCAAGGGAGATAATAAGATTTTGACCATCAATTCTCAAGGTGAAGCCAAATTAATTTCTTTTGATTTGATGAATCGTTTTGATGATGATTATTTGATTCTTGAGAAATGGAAACCAGAACAACCTATAACTTGTATCTATTTCGACGGAGAAAAAGACAAATATTTTGTGAAACGTTTCCTTTTGGAAGCTACACCTAATGTTCAATCATTCTTCGCAAACGAAAACCCAAAGTCATTTATCGAGTTTGTAACAACTGAAGCTGGAGCAATTGCTGAACTTGTCTATCCAAAAATTAAGGATAAGCAAAAAGACTCAGAAACTGTAGATTTAGATGACTTCATTACAGTAAAAGGAATCAAAGCAATTGGGAATCAATTGACAAAAGATAAAGTCAAAAATATCAATATCACAATTCCGGAGCCACCTGAAGTCATCGAAGAGGAAATAGAAATCGAAGATTTGCCAGATTCAGATTTAGATGATGAAGGCGGAACTATTGGAAGTCTTTTTGAAGAAGATGAAAATTAATTAAAAAAATTGCAAAAAGGCTTCGAGAACCTCAGCCTGACAAAAATAATTTACAAAAATGGACATCAATTTATACATCCTCGTAATCATAATCGCAATAACTTGTGTGACAAGTTATATTGGATTCCAAAATCCTGAAATATTTCAAAAATACAAGTTCGAAGTTAGCGCAATCCAGAGAAGAAAAGAGTACATCAGACTGCTGTCTTCCGGCTTTCTACACGCAGATTTTATGCACTTGTTATTCAATATGTACACGTTGTACATTTTTGCACCGATTGCGTTTATAGGATTTAAATTCTATGGATTTTTAATCATCTATTTTGGCTCCATCATTCTTGGGAATCTATTTTGTTTATATCATTACAAAAATGTACCGTTCTACTCAGCAATTGGAGCCAGTGGAGGAGTGTCAGGAATTTTGTTCGCCGCTGTAGCGCTTGCTCCAATGGATATTAGAATTTGGTTTATCCCAGGTTTTGCGTTCGGCGCAATCTACTTTGGATATTCGGTTTATATGATGCTGAATCCAAGACAAAATGATAATATCGGTCACGCAGCCCATCTCGGTGGTGCATTTTTTGGCTTGGTTTACGCTGTAATTGCGTATCCGGAAATGGCTCTGCAAAATGCTTTATTTATAGGTATTATGGCGTTACCACTAATTTATTTAGGTTACGAGATTTTCATTAAGAAGAGAATAGGATAAGATATTAGGAGCAACACGTTTCGAGTTTTGTTTCAATATTCCAACCCGCTGTCCGCTATATCTTTTTTTACAAAAAGGATGTCGCTACCATCGGGGCTACGTTGAGGTTTTGTGATTCTTTTCCCGATTTTGAAGCTATGTCTTTTCTAAGCGAAGTGCCTTTGTGAACTTTAAGCAGAAATTATTAAAAAAGTCTTTATGAAATTTGTGTTTAAGATTATTTTTTGACATAAACCATTCTGTCATTCCCGGAGATATCCTTCAAAAGAACAGATTCTGAAAAATTCTGAAACAATTCCAAGGTTTCATTTCCTAATTTTTGATTAATTTCAAGAAAAACCATTCCGTTTTCGGAAAGATGATTCTTGGAATCTTCAGCAATTTTTCTATAGAAAATCAAAGCATCAGAAGTAGGAGAGAAGAGTGCAATATTGGGTTCAAAACCTTTGACTGAATCTTCAATTTCCAGGTTTTCTTCAATTCCGATATAAGGCGGATTACTGATAATGACATCAAAAACTTCGTTGTCAGTATGAGCGGAGACGAAGACTTCATTCAGATAATCTTTGTTTATAAAATTGATTTCAACTTTATGAAATTCTGCATTTCTTTTCGCAATTTCCAAAGAATCTTTAGAAATATCAATAGAAGTAACTTCAGCTTCCGGAAAATACTTCTTCAAAACAATTGGAATAATTCCGCTTCCTGTTCCAATGTCTAATATTTTTAGTTGCTGATTGTCAGGCTGAGGCTCTCGAAGCCCTTCATTAAAAACTTGATTCTTTTTACTTTTCTCTTGTATCTTTCTAATCGCTAATTCCAGCAATTCCTCAGTTTCTGGTCTTGGAATCAAAACTTGTTCGTTGACGAAGAATCTCATTCCATAAAATTCTGTTTCTCCAAGGATTTGCTGAAATGGTTTTCCTATTTTCAATTCCGAAATGGCGTCTGAAAATTTTTTCGAATCAACTTCAGATAAATCTTTATTCAGATTATGTCGCAATTCAATCTTATTCAGTTCTAAAAAAGATTCGCAAAAAATGGAGAACAATTCCTCAATCTCAGATTTTGAATAGAGTTCAGAAAGTTCGGTTTGGAAAAGAATTTTTATTTCGGAAAGCTTCATATTTATCTTGTGAAAACCAAATTAGTTTCAGTGGAAAGTTTCTCATCCAAAAGATAATTCTCGTAATTGAAAGCTTTCAGTTCATCCAAAGTCTGAACTTGATTTTCAGCACAAAAACGAAGCATCAAACCTCTTGCGTGTTTAGTATAAACTACAATTGTTTTCAATTTTCCGTCAGGTTGTATTTGTCTGAAATCAAAATCAATCACTTGACCTTTCAGTTTTTTACGATTGATGACTTTTACATACTCATTGCTGGCAAGATTGATGACCAATTCTCCTTTTTTAAGTTCGGAATTCAATTGCTCCGTCACTTTATCTGTCCAGAATTCATAGATGTTTTTGTAAGAATCGAATTGAAAAGGCCTTCCCATTTCCAAACGATACAACATAATTTTGTCCGAAGGTTTCAAAAGTCCATAAAGTCCGGATAAAATTCTATAATTTTTCTGAAGATAATCAACCGCATTTTTATCCAAAGTTGACGCGTCCAAACCTCTGTAAACTTCTCCCGTGAAAGCAAACATTGCAGGTGCTGAGTTTTTAGCAGTTGGTTTTGAAGTCCATTTTTGGTTACGTTCCCAATTTTCGTCTGCGAGTTTTGGAGAAATTTCCATTAATTCTGCCAAGAATTTTGGTGTTTTCTCTTTTAAAAATGATTGGATGAATTCTGAATCCTTGATGAATTTAGGTGTTGTACTTTTAAGTAATTCTGTAGAATTTTCTACATTCATCAATTTGGCAGGCGATGTAATGAATTTCATTTTTTGTTGTCAGTTGATAGTTGTTTGTTGTCGGTCTAAAATTTTCGAAAACTTAATAAAAAACTTGATTCTTTTTCCTTTTTTCTTGAGTCTTTATAAAACACCTTTTCCTTGTCTGATAATTTCCGGTTCTCCAGAAGTCAAATCTACAATTGTGGAAGCCGTGTTGTCTCCATAACCCGAATCAATGACGATGTCAACCAGTTTGTTATATTTTTCAGCAATCAGTTCAGGGTCTGTAGAATATTCCAAAATCTCATCATCATCGTGGATAGATGTGGAAACAATTGGATGTCCTAATTTTTCTACAATCATTTGTGGAACGATATGGTCAGGAACTCTGATACCAACCGTTTTGTGTCCTTTGTAAGAAGTTGGAAGATTTCTATTCGCTTCCAAAATGAATGTAAATGCTCCAGGCAAATGTGTCTTCAGAAAACGAAAAGTAGATGTTTCTATCGGTTTCGTAAATTCGGAAAGATGACTTAGGTCGTTACAGATGATGGAAAATTTGTGTTTATCAATCTTGATTCCTTTTATCTGTGCGAGTCTTTCCATTGCTTTGTGATTGTAGATATCACAGCCAATCGTATAAATCGTATCCGAAGGATAAATGATAACGCCACCGTTTTGAAGGACTTTTACGGCTTCGTCTATTAAATTTTCTTGCGGATTTTGCGGGTATATTTTTAAGATTTTTGCCATAATCAAAGGTACAAATTTATTTAAAGACTTTTTATTACGAATTAAAAACCCTTTCATAGTTTCAAACTATGAAAGGGTTCAACAAAAAAGAGAATCAATTTTTTGATTCTCTTAGTTTGGTTGCGAGGACACGACTCGAACGTGCGACCTCCGGGTTATGAGCCCGACGAGCTACCTACTGCTCTACCTCGCGATATTGTTCTGCAAATATACGACTTTTTCAATATAAGTCAAGTAAATTGGTATTTTTATTTTTTTACTGATTTTAAATTCTAGCAGATTGAACAAATTTTGCTGATAATCAATAATCTGTTTAATTAGCAAAATCTGCGAGAGGATATTGTAACTTATTCTACACATTAATCTTAATTTTTAAAATAAAAAAAGAGAATCAAAAAATTAATTCTCTTAAATTGATTGCGAGGACACGACTCGAACGTGCGTCCGTCTTTGGCGGATATGAGCCCTCCAATTATCGAATCAAAGATTTGATGAATAATCTTCCTTGTCCAGTTTTCAAAAATTTTTCTCTTTTCATTGCATCTTTCTTTTCGTTGAAAAATTCTACGTGAATTACTTTCCAAGGCCTAAACTTAATTGTATATCCAGATTTAGCTAAGTAATTATGAGATTTAAATCTGTCCAAAAGATTGGCAGTAAAACCGGTATAAGTTTTATCAAATTTCTCTGAATATAAAACGTAAACAACAAATTCTTCCATAAATAAAAAGAGAACCACATTTGTGATTCTCTTGATTTGGTTGCGAGGACACGACTCGAACGTGCGACCTCCGGGTTATGAGCCCGACGAGCTACCTACTGCTCTACCTCGCGATATTGTGGTGCAAAGATAAGGCTTTTTCGATATAAGTCAAGTTTATAATCAAATTTTAAATTAATAATTATTTATGTTTTGATTTTCAATTAGTTACGATATTTAACGTCTTTTAACTATAAAAATAGTTGTACGAATGGAAATTAATCCTACATTTGTATTACTAAGTTTTTAGTGATATAAGATTGATTGTTTTTAAAGTTAAAGATTATGAATAAGTTAACCAAAGCAGAAGAACAGGTAATGCAGTACCTTTGGCAGATAGAAAAAGGATTCTTAAAAGACGTTTTAGAATTGTTTCCTGAACCAAAACCGCATACCAACACGATTTCCACGATTCTTAAAATCTTGATGGAAAAAGGATTTGTTAGTCATAAAACTTTTGGAAGACAACACGAATATTTTCCTTTGATAACTAAAGAGAATTACAGCGGAAAGTCTATCAGAAGTTTGGTTAAGAATTATTTCGAAGGTTCATATACCAATGCGGTTTCGTTTTTGGTAGAAGAAAACGAAATCAGTGTGAAAGATTTGGAACTTTTGTTAAACGAACTTAAAAATAAGGAATAATGGAACCAATTTTACTTTATTTTGGCAAAATGATTCTCTGCTCAGCAGTGATGTTTGCTTATTATCTTTTGTTCCTGAAGGATAAAACTTTCCATCATTACAACCGGTTTTACCTTTTGTTGTCGGTTATTATAAGTCTGGTTCTGCCACTTATAAAGGTTTCCTATTTTACGATAGAGACCGATAAGAACTTGTATCTGCTACTTAGTCAGCTCAATCAAAATCAATTACAAACAACTACAAACTATGATATCACTATTTATTCAGTTTTTTATGCATTTATTGGAGTGGTTTCAATCATTCTTTTAATTAAATTAATTGCTGGAATCATCAGAATCCAATCTATTAAAAAACAATTCCCAAATGAAACAATCGAGGGAATCAAATTTTATCAAACTAACTTAAACAACGCACCTTTCTCATTTTTTAGAAATCTTTTCTGGAAGCAGACGATTCAGTTGGATTCACCTGTCGGACAGCAGATTCTGAAGCATGAGATGGTTCATATTCAACAAAAACACAGCTGGGACAAACTCCTGATGCAGATGACGAAATCTGTTTTCTGGTTCAATCCCGTGTTTTACTTTATCAACAAAGAAATCAATCTTATTCACGAATACTTGGCGGACAACAAAGCAGTGAAAAAGTCCGACACCAGAGCATTTGCGCAGATGCTTCTCGAGAGTCATTTCTCTGGGTCGGTGATTCCTGTTACGAGTCCTTTTTTATCATCTAACCTCAAAAAAAGACTTACAATGCTTACAAAAAACCAAACCAAGTACAGCTACGCACGCAAACTTTTTGCGCTACCAATTTTATTTTTTATGGTGTTCGCCTATATGGTAAATGCTAAAAACAAAGAAATTACAGAAACGAACAAAGCAATTGAAATTGCTGTAAACGAAATGAAAAATGATACGATAAAACCTAAAGCTTCTGAGTTTGATAGTTTATCGATGAGTCATCAAAAACAAACACAATTATATTCTGAAGCTTTGAAAGAAGACCATTTGAAGATGTCTGCACTCAGTACAAAAATGGCTGAGAAAAGCAAAGCATTATCAGCTCTTAAAAAAGCTAAAAAAGAAGATTCATCAGAATATAAGGCTTTAGAAAATGATTTGGAAAATCTATCAAATAAAATGCAATCTATTGTAGATTCTGACAATTACCAGAAGAATCTAAAAGGCTTGGAAGAACATTCTGAAGCGATGGCTAAAATGTATGATTCTCCGGAATTCAAGAAAAAAATAGCTGATGCTGAAAAAGCTGGCAGAGATGCTGAAGCAATGGTTAATTCTCCTGAATTCAAAAAGAGAATTGCTGATGCGGAGAAGCAGGCAAAAATTGCTGAACGAATGATGAAGTCTCCGAAGTTCCAGAGAGATTTGAAAAATGCTGAGAAGCAAGCGGAGAAAATGCAAATCAAAATCAATTCTCCTGAGTTTCAAAAAATGATTCAAGATGCTCAGAAAAGAGCACAAGATGCAGTTGAAAAGTATGGAAAAATTTATACGGACGGAGAGTTCCAGAAAATGATAAAAGACCAATATGGAAAGGATGCTTTTACGGATGGAACTGTAGCTTATGGATTTGATGCTTCTGATTTGCCAGATTTTAAAGATTTGACAACTAATTTCAAATTTAATTTTTCTGATGATGTATTCTTCAATGAAGCTAAATCTAAATTGTCTCCAAAAGAATTGAAAAAAATGGAGAAAAAGAGAAAGCAACTTCAGGAAAAGCAGAAAGAACTGATGGAGGAGCAAAAAAAGCTTCAAGAAAAACAGCGCGAATTGAACAAAGAAATGCGTCAGAATAATCCTTGGACAATCAGTTTTAATTCTAATTTGGATTCTCCTAAAGCATTGGTTTACAATAAAAATATTGCTCCACCACAAAGAATTAATAAATTAAGCCAAGTTCTTGTTTTTGATAAATCAAATGATAATACAACGGTTTATATCAATGGAAAAGAAGTTGATAAAGCTGAACTTCAGAAAATTGAACCAAGTACTATTTCATCAGTGAACGTTTTAAAGACAAATGGAACTGGTAAAATCGAAGTTACAACAAAATAAACAACTTACATTCATAACACTTTAGCCGGTTCTCCGGCTTTTTTAATACTTATAACTATGAAAAAACTATTAATTAATTTATTTCTGATTTTTGGGATTCTGATTTTTGCTCAGAATAAGAGATTCATTTACGAATACAAATTCATTTCAGATTCAACGAATCTTGAAGATATTAAAACCGAAATGATGTTTCTTGATACGACAAAAGATGGCTCCAAATATTACAGTTACACGGTTTTCAATTCCGATTCTTTGATGAAAGCAGACTTGGAACAACAGCTGAAAGCTACAGGTTCTATCAATGTAAAATCGGATATGAGAAAAGGGAATGTGAGATATTCTGTAACGAAAACTTACCCGGATTATAAAACTAATTTTCACAGAAAATTAGGTATGGATGCTTACAATGTTTCCGAGGACAGAAAAATCAACTGGAAAATCTCATCAGAAAAAGAAAAAATTGGAGAATGGAATGCTCAAAAAGCAGAAGCTGATTTTGCTGGCAGACATTGGATTGCTTGGTTTTCTACAGAAATTCCTATTCAAGATGGTCCTTATAAATTTCAAGGTTTGCCGGGATTAATTGTTAAGATTGAAGACAAAACAAGTTCTCATAAACTAGAACTTAAGGGAATTAAAAATATTGTTGGCGATATGGATATCAATGTTTGGGAAGCAAAGGAAATAGCTGTCAATCCCAAACAATTCCAAAAAGTCTTGAAAGAATATGAAAACGACCCGACGAAAGGAATCAAACAAATTCAAATGGGCGGAGCTTCGATTGTATTAACTGGAAAAGACGGGACTTCTACAAAAATTGCCAAAGAACAAGAAGAACGTTTGAAGGCTCAAATTAAGAAAGATAATAACAGAATTGAACTTGATATCGTGAAGTAAAACTAATTAAACTAAAAACTAAACTATGAAACAATTATTTTTATTAAGTTTCTTTCTAATTTCAATATCCTCTCAAAGCCAGAGATTCTATTACGATTATCGGTTCCAAACAGATTCTACGAATATTGAAACCAAAATGTCCGAATTAATGGTTCTGGATATTGATAAAAAAGGTTCCAAATATTACAGCGAGTATGTTTTTCAAAATGACTCGATAATGGATGTTCAATTTAAAAAGAATATGGCTACTCACAGTGATGATGCTGTTCCGATGTCTGGAAAACAAGGTGTAGTTGGTTATAAAGTTTTAAAATCTTATCCTGATTTTAAAATCAATCACATTGTGACATTGGATATGACGCTTTATAATGCCAATCAACAAGTTAAAATTAATTGGAAGATTTTACCCGATAAAGAAAAAATTGGCGAATGGAACGTTCAAAAAGCAGAAACCGATTTTGCAGGGAGACATTGGACAGCTTGGTTTTCCGCCGATATTCCAATTCAAGACGGACCTTACAAGTTTTACGGTTTGCCTGGTCTAATTGTGAAAATTGAGGATAAATCTGGGTTTCATAAAATGGAGCTCAAAGGTATTAAAAACAAAGTTTTGGAAAGAGATATTCTTGCTTTTGAATTTGAAAAACCTATTGCGTTAGATTATAAAAAATACCAAGCGGTTTACAAACAATATAGAAAAGACCCAATGGCAAATCTAAAAAAGAAAGCACAGGATGGTCAATTTTATGTGACAGACGATGCCGGGAACAGACTGGATAATACAGATTATATGAAGTCTCAGGAAAAAATGATGATGGAAAGAATGAAAAAGAATAATAATATTCTAGAACTTGACTTGATAAAATAGAAAAACGCCACAATTTGTGGCGTTTTTTTATGCTTTTTTCTTAAGTTCATCTCTTATTTCTGCCAATAGAACATCCGTAGATGATGGTCCAGCAGGAGTTTCTTCCGGTTTTTTGTTGACTTTGTTTGCTACTTTGATCAGCCAGAACAAAACAAAGGCTATTACCAAGAAACTGATGATAGAGGAAAGGAAATTACCATAAGTTACACCATTCCAAGATAATTCTTTGATATTCTCAGCGCCTGCAGCCTTCAAAGCTGGAGTTAGCAGAAGAGGTGTTATCACATCATCCACAAGAGATTTTACGATTGCACCAAATGCGCCACCGATGATCACACCGACTGCCAAATCTACTACATTGCCTTTGAAAGCAAATTCTTTAAATTCTTTTACAAATCCCATAGTTGTATTTTTTATAGTTGTTATAAACAAAAATAGCTTTTTTTTATTTATAATAGTTTATTCGTTAATATTTCAAGATGAAATTATTGACTAAATTTGGTGGTAATGTAATCAATCCAAATGAAAATCCTCACATCATCCCAAATTAAAGAATGCGATTCTGTAACCATTGAAAAAGGAATTTCTTCTATCAATCTGATGGAGAAGGCAGCTAAAGCGTGTGCAGATTGGATTGGAGTGAATTTTAAATCAAGTAACAGTTTCTCAATTTTCTGTGGGAATGGGAATAATGGCGGGGATGGATTTGCAATTGCAAGGATGCTTTATGAGAGAGGATTCGATGTAGATGTTTTTATTGATGAGAATAATTTGAAGTTTTCAGATGATTCTCAAATTAATCTTGATAGGATAAAACAAATCTGCGGAATAGAAATCAGAGATTTTTCCGATTTTGATAATGATAAAGAATCGATAATAATTGATGCGTTATTCGGTTATGGTTTGAATCGAGATTTGTCTGATGATTTTAAAAACTTAATTGAAAAATTAAATCAAATTCAGACACCTAAAATTTCTATTGACATTCCGACCGGACTTTTTGCGGACAAGATTATTGATGAAAATTCTACAGTTTTCAAAGCTGATTTTACATTGACTTTTCAGTTTTACAAAAGAAGTTTTCTGCATCCCGAGACAGGTGGGTTTTGTGGAAAGATTATAGTTTTTGATATTGAATTGGATAAGGATTTTATTAATGAAACAAAAACGGATTATCATGTAATTGATGAAGTTTTAATTAAAGATATTTACAAACCTCGAGAAGAATTCAGTCATAAAGGAACTTATGGGAAAAGTATTTTGGTTGGAGGGAGTTATGGAAAAATTGGAGCTGTTCTAATGTCAACTTTGTCAACTTTAAGAACTGGAAGCGGATTAACTTTCACAATTGCTCCAAAATGCGGGAATGTAATTCTCCAGTCAAAAATTCCCGAAGCTATGTTCATGGATTCTGGTGAAAATTATATCAATAAAATCGAAATTCAGGAAAAAGCTGTTTATGGAATTGGACCAGGTTTGGGAAAAGAAATCAAAACACAAAAAGCTTTATTGGAATTTCTTGAAAATTATACTAATCCTATTGTTCTGGATGCTGATGCGCTTAACATTTTAGCAGAAACTCAAAAACTAAATCTAATTCCGAAAAACTCTGTTATCACTCCACATCCTTTGGAATTTGAAAGGTTATTTGGAAAAACTGAAAACTCTTTTGAAAGATTAGAATTGGCAAAACAAAAAGCAGAAGAACTGCAGATTTTCATAGTTCTAAAAGATCATCATACAGCAGTTGTTACACCATGTAGAAAAGTGTTTTATAACATTACGGGCAATTCGGGAATCGCAAAAGGTGGAAGCGGTGATGTTTTGACGGGAATCTTAACATCATTGATATCTCAAAAATATGAAATCGAAGAAGCTTGCATTTTCGGAGTTTGGCTTCATGGAAAAGCAGGTGATTTTGCAGCGAAAGAATTCTCAAAAGAAGCAATGTTGCCAACAGATTTAATTGACAAAATAGGAAAAGTTTTCCAATACTTATCAGATTAATTGATGTTGTAATATTTGTTAGGCTGAAGTTCTCGAAGCCTTTATCTTAGATTTCAACATATACAAAACACCAATTTCAGTTTCCGATAGATTCTCATTTTTCTTCAAAAGTTTTTTGGTTTCTTTTTGGAAATAATGGATAGTTTGTCCGTTTTGATAATGCTCAAAAATTCTTGGGTCAATGTAAGAATCTCTTGCGACTGCCGGTGTATTTCCTAATTTTTCAGAAACTGCAACTATTGCATTTCGGATTCGTTTTTTCATTTCTTTTTGCTGTTGTTTTTCACAAATTCCGAGTTCATCTAAGATTCCTGCTGCAATCATAGTTCCTGCCCAAGTTCGGAAATCTTTGGCAGAAAATTCTTCGCCCATTATTTCCTTAATATATTGATTCAAATCTTGACTTTCCACCATAATTAGTTCCTCATCTTCATCATAATATTTGAAAAGTCTGTAACCAGGCAATTCTTCCAGTTCAGCAATGACTTTTGATAATTTGGAATTAATAATATGCTTTTCTTGAAATTTCCCCGATTTTCCTTTGTAAGAAAAAATCATTTCGTCACCTTCGATTGTCAAATGTTTTTTGCGAATTGTCGTTAAGCCGTAACTTTTATTTTGCTGTGTGTATTTTGGACTTCCCGGGCGGAAATAAGCCGAATCTAAAAGTCGTACCATTGCAGCCATTACTTTTTCCCGGGACATTTTTTTCTTGCGAAGGTGTTGTCCGGTGACTCGTCGCATATGTTCAAGATTTTCTGCAAAATGAAGAATCCTATCAAATTTGTCAGCATCTTTTTTGGCTCGGAACTTAGGATTGTAGATGTATTGTTTTCGTCCTTTTTGGTCGCGACCAATGGCTAAGATTTTAGCTTTTTTATTCGTTGTGATTTCCACATCATTCCAAGCTGGTGGAATCACGAGGGATTTGATATATTCTATTTTTTCTTTGTCTTTTAGTTTTTCATTGTTCTGATTGACATAGACAAAATTTTTCCCAGAAGTTTGACGCAAAAGTTTCATAATTCTTGATTTGATAAATCTATATAAACAAGAAAAATGCCGATTTATACGTTTGTTAGAAACTGAATGTAATGAGCGATTTAGACTTGTTTTATGATTTTATTAACAGAGACTAAAGCCGATTATTAAACGAAAATTTCTATTTTAGCAAAAATTTTTTTGATGCCAAAGACCGTTGACGATTTTAATAAAAGCAGACTTAGATCCAGTAATATTACTGTGGTCATCAGTATTTCACTGGTTTTGTTCCTTGTAGGATTATTTGGATTGATATTGATCAATGCTCAAAAATATTCTGATTATATCAAGGAGCAACTTGTGGTCGAAGCTTATTTTGATGAGTATCTTGATCCAAGAGATTCTGCGAAAACACTTAAATTCCAAGAAGAGACTTTTGCAAAGATCAAAGAGCAGAACTATGTGAAACAAGCCAAATATATCTCCAAACAACAAGCTACTGTTTTAGCAAAAAAACAGTTAGGAATTGATGCGGATGCACTTTTTGAAGAAGATATTTTCCCTGCATCTGTTGAGGTAACTTTGAAGCCGGAGTTTGTAGATCCTGCAAAAATTGATGGCGTTGTAGCTCAATTAAAAGCTATTAAAGGTATAAAGGATGTTGCAAATGACAACAAGTTAACCATTGATGTTTACAACAATCTGAACAGAATATTGACTTGGATTTTAGCATTCTCTATTTTATTCTTGATTGTAGCGATGGTTTTGATTAATAATTCAATTAGGCTTAAGATTTTCTCAAAAAGATTCATTATTAAAACGATGCAGTTGGTAGGAGCAAAAAGAAGGTTTATTTTGATGCCTTTCATTAAAGAAGCTTTAGTTTTAGGTTTGATTGGTGCTTTTATTGGGCTTCTAGCTTTAGGTGGAATTTGGTATTATTTCACTAATCAAATTGGAACTCCTTTCGTACAAGACACGAACCAATATGTTGTTTTGGTATTAATAGTTTTATTTGTGGGTATTTTTATTACCGTTGCAAGTACTATCTTTGCAACCTGGAGATTCTTACGTAGCAACGTAGATGACCTTTATTACTCTTAAAAATGGCAAAAAAAGAAAAAAATAAATATTCTGCAGACCAGTTTGGAACAACTGAAACTGTCGAGAAAAAGACATTCTATTTTGGAAACAAGAATTTCAAATTGATGTTGATTGGTTTGGGATTGATTCTTTTAGGATTTGTTCTAATGATGGGAGCAGATGCAAACACGACTCCCGAAGGAAAATTTGACCCGAATTATTGGAACGAGGACATTTTTTCATTCAGAAGAATCAGACTTGCACCACTTTTGGTAATTGCTGGTTTTGTAGTTCAAGTCGTTGCAATTCTGAAAAGAAACAAAGATTAATTTTAACTTTAAATAAAATAACAACTTTGTCTTGATGATTCGAGACAAAGTTTTTTATTAGTAAAAAACAAAAACTATGGATTTGATAAAAGCAATTATAATTGCAATTATAGAAGGACTTACAGAATATCTTCCGATTTCTTCCACTGCTCATATGGGATTTGCGGCCAATCTAATGGGATTAGAAGAAACCGAATTTCTTAAGATGTTTCAGGTTTCTATCCAGTTCGGAGCCATACTTTCCGTGGTTGTAGCTTATTGGAAAAAGTTCTTCGATTTCAGCAATCTTCAGTTCTATTACAAATTGGCTTTTGCAGTAATGCCAGCTCTGATTATCGGTTTTTTCTTAGATGATTTAATCGAATCTGTTTTAGGAAACCAAATAGCAATTTCATCTGTTTTGGTTTTAGGTGGTGTTGTGTTGTTATTCGCAGACAATTGGTTCAAAAATCCTATTGTTCACGATGAGAAAGAAATTACAATTAAAAAAGCTGTGACAATTGGCTTTTGGCAATGTTTGGCAATGATGCCAGGGACGAGTAGAAGTGCAGCTTCCATCATCGGTGGGATGGCGCAAGGTTTATCCAGAAAAGCAGCCGCAGAATTTTCGTTTTTCTTGGCAGTTCCTACAATGTTGGCAGTGACGGTTTATTCTGTTTTCGTGAAAACTTGGGGAAAAGAAACACCGAATCCAATGAAAGGTTACGAAATGATTTTGGAATCTCAAGACCATATTTTGATTTTCATTGTAGGGAATATTGTAGCGTTTGTAGTGGCTTGGATTGCTATCAAATCGTTTATTGCTTTGCTTAACAAGTATGGCTTCCGACCTTGGGGCTGGTATCGTATTTTTGTTGGGATAGCCTTATTGATTTATTTTTATTTCTTCAAATAGAATTATTTGGGCAGCTATTCCGTCTTCCGTTCCCGCTTTTTTCTTTTTTGATAAAAAAGAAAAAGAGCTCCACTCAAGCCGGGCTGCGTAAGATTCTATGTTTTAATTTGCATCTAGGACAACAAGCAAAGTAGAATATGAAAAATTATAAAAATGAAATTCTGGATAAAATCTGTTATACAGAACTCGTTTACGGAAGAATCAACAAAAAACTGAAAACCCAATTTTCAAAATTAGAAATAGAGAAGATGCTTCTTGATATTCTGACAATAACAGCGGAAGAATATTTTCAAAAAATTGGAAAAAATATTTATATCACGAATACTGAAAAGAATATCAAAATCACAGTTAATTCAAATACAAACAGAATCATAACCGTTGATAAAATAACTCTTAATAAGGTTTCTAAAACTTAATTCTAAAATTCTTAAACTCAAAATGACAGCAGAAGAATTACAATCCGGACACATATTTCTATTGGACAAACCTTTGGATTGGACCAGTTTTCAGGCTGTCAACAAGTTGAAATATAAACTCAAAAGAGAGTTCAAAGAATTACCAAAGAAATTCAAAATTGGTCATGCTGGTACTTTAGACCCAAGAGCAACGGGGCTTTTGATTGTTTGTACGGGAAAATTCACAAAGAAAATTCCGAAGATTCAAGATGCACCGAAAGAATATTGGACAGAAATCAAAATCGGAGTCCAAACCGAATCTTACGATACAGAGAAACCGGAAATCCTTCAAACCGATTTTTCTCATATTACAGAAGAACAAGTTCATCGGACTTTAGAAAAATTCATTGGAGAGATAGAACAGAAACCGCCTGTTTTTTCTGCGCTTAAAATTGATGGAAAACGCGCTTATGACCTAGCAAGAGCCGGAGAAGAGGTGGAAATGAAATCTAGAAAAACCACAATTCATTATATTAATGATATTAAAATTAATTTGCCTTTAGTTTCTTTCACGGTTGGTTGTTCAAAAGGAACTTATATCAGAAGTTTAGCTCACGATATTGGACAGGAATTAGGAGTTGGAGCTTATCTTACACAGCTTAGACGTACGAAAATAGGAGATTATTCTGTGGATAATGCAACTGCGGATTTTATTAACGATGATTTTAAAATCTCCGAATAATACAAAACTAAATGAAGAGAAATTTATTTTTTCTAACCTTAATGTTTTCAGCTATTGTTTTCGGACAATCTGAAGAGAATCAAAGCAAAACTATGGGTTTTTATATCAGTCCAAATATCCAAGTTGGTTATAATTTGGGTAACTCGATAAAAGATAATCAGAATCAAGATTCGCAATATTATCAGCAATATGTTTCTCCCAATTTGCCAAACAAATATACATATGGTGTTGGCTTTGTAGGCGGTTATCATCTTTTGCCATTTTTTGCTTTAGGAACTGGATTAAAATATAATTATATAACAGATAATCTGCATCTTTTGAACTGGACAATTCAGCCAAAATTTATCTTCGGAAAGGATGAGGGAAAGTTTATTGTCGAGTTTGAATATGGAAAACAATTGAACCAGTCAAATATCAGCAACACGCATTATTTTGGAGGAAAATTAGGATATCAGGATTCTTTTTCCAAACATTTGCTTCAAGAAGGAGGATTGTTTATTTATAGATATAATTCGGCCGTTTCTGATGCTTTTTTTATTGGGATTTCCTTAAATGCTACGGTTTTTAGCAATAAAAAATATACGGTTTACGGAAATGATTAATTGTTATTTCTAATAAACAAATTGAATATGGAAAAAATTAGAATCAACAAATATTTATCAGAAGTAGGTTTTTGCTCTAGAAGAGAGGCTGACAGACTTTTGGAAGAAGGCAGAATTACAATCAATGGAAAAATCCCTGAATTAGGAACTAAAGTTTCTGATGAAGATGAAATTTTCGTAGATGGAAAAACCATCAAAAAAGTTGAAGAAGACTTTGTTTATATTGCTTTCAACAAACCTGTAGGAATTGTCTGTACAACGGATACCAAACGTGAAAAAAATAATATTATTGATTATATCAACCATCCAAAACGTATTTTTCCAATAGGAAGATTGGATAAACCGAGTGAAGGTTTGATTCTCTTGACTTCTGACGGCGATATTGTCAATAAAATCTTGCGAGCAAGAAACAATCACGAAAAAGAATATTATGTAAGAGTTGATAAACCGATTACCGAAAAATTTCTTGAAAAAATGAGAAATGGTGTTCCGATTCTTGATACAATTACCAAAAAATGCGAAGTCGAGAAAATCGACACAATGAATTTCCGAATTGTTCTTACACAAGGATTGAATCGCCAAATCCGTAGAATGTGCGAATATCTTGGTTATGAGGTAAAAAAACTCAAAAGAATCCGAATTATGAATATCAAACTGGATTTGCCTGTTGGGAAATGGCGTGATTTAACCGCATCTGAATTCGAGGAATTGAATGGTCTTCTTTCTGATTCGGAAAAAACGAATTAGTGAAATTTTTATTTTATAGACAATTTCGATTATTTTTCTGTTTTTTATATCTTTTCTTATTTATGATTATTTAAAAATTGGTTTCCTTTATCCTATATAATGAAAAAATATCATTTTTAAGACATAAAGGTTGCTAATATATATCATTTTTAATAATGTTTAAAATGTAATGGGCTTTTTTACATTTGCCATCTTAAAATTTTAAACTATTACAAAAATGAAAAAATTAATTATTGCTGGAGCAATTGCTGCTTTTGGTTTAGTAAGTGCTCAAAAAGGTACTGTTTTAGTTGGAGGAAATATTTCTCTTGGAAGTACAAAAGAAAAGGCTGGTGGAACTACAGCATCAGAGACGAATTCGTTTGAGTTCAATCCTAGAGTCGGTTATCAATTTGCAGATAATTGGACTGCAGGTGTTAGACTTGGAATTGCTACAGATAAAACAACACAAAGTCCAAACGAAATTAAAGATAATTCTTTCTCTTATGGTGTTTTTGGAAGATATACAGTCCCATTGAGCGAAACTTTTGCAGTTTTTGGAGAATTGGATGTTTATGCTGCTAATGGAAAAAGAACAACAACTATTTCCAATATGTCTTCTACAAGCAAAACAACAGGCTTTGGGATGGTTTTCACGCCAAATCTATTCATCAATTTCAAAAAATCTTTCGGACTTAACTTCAATGTTGGAGGTTTAGGCTATACTTCAGAAAAAGTAAAAGGAACTGATTACAAGACTAATAGTTTTGGATTTGACTTTGGAAAAGGAGTTACTTTCGGGATTTCCAAGAATTTCTAAATCTCATATTTAAATAATGATTTTGAAAAATCCGCAGCTAGAACTGCGGATTTTTTATTTTGTATAAAGTCTCATTTTTTCCTCATATTCAAGTTTTAATTTCAAATATTTCCAGATTTTTTTATCATCAGGATATGAGATTCTATAATAAATAATTCTATCAGCGGAATATCGGAAGTATGGATGTTTTTTCAGCCAATCTTCCGGTGCTTCTGCCAAAGAATATTTAGCGACATCAGAATTGTCTAATTTTACAACGTAGATTAATTTTTCTCCCAAAGCTCTATCAATTTCATAAGTTTCCAAGAGTTGATTTTTATTAATAAAACCTCCTAATTTCTTTCTGAAAGCCAAAATTCCAGCCGAATCTTTTTCGGTAAATCCGAATTCCTGTAATTGTTTGAATGTGATTTGATTAAGATTGATTTTAGAAAAATCTGTTTTCTCAGCAATTATTGTTTTTTCTTCAGTTTGTTTGGGTTTATCAACAACAGAAAGCTTAATCCAAGGTTTCATTTCCTCGAATTTTTCTTCGGAGATTACAAAACATTTTTGAAGGTCTTCTAAAGATTTGAAACTTCCTTTTAGGTTTCGTTCACGATAATTGACAATGACATTCGCTTGCTTTTCAGAGAAACCTAAAGCTTGCCACTGTTCTTGTTTCAAGTCATTTGGATCAAAATAATTACTGATTTTTACAACTTCTTTTTCCTTCTTCTTTTCAAATTTACTAACCAGATTTTCTGGAGTTTTGTCTTGTAAAATCAAATAAGGCGACATTTGTGCGAATTGTTCATCATTAATCATAAAACATTCCTTCAGTTTTTCTTTGCTGATGAAACTTCCGCCAAGGTAATTTTTATATTTCAAAATTGCCGCCGATTGTTTTTCAGAAAAACCTAGATTTTCCCAATCTTTTTGAGAATAATTATCAGGATTGAATTTCCCTTTGATATTAAGCTTTTTCTTTTCGTAAGGTTTGAATTCGAACTTGTTATTTTTAAAGTCAGAGCTACTTTCCGGCAGTAAAATATAATCTTTCAGTTGTTCATATTTTTCTTCCGAAACCGCGTAGCATTTTTTGAATTGTTCTTTTGATTTGAAGTTTCCACCGACGATTTCTTTATATTTTAGAATTGTTTTGATTTGTTTTTCGGTGAATCCAAGATTTTTCCATTGACTTTCATCCAAATCATTTGGATGAAAGTCAGTAAGAATAATCTCAGGCTGAACTTCTGAAAGAAATTGAATTTCAGGAGTTTTATAAACCTGGTTCTTTTTATAAAAGGTGAAAGAAAACTGTAGTGCAAGAATCAGAATTCCCAAAAAGACGAGACTGTAAAGCTGCCTTTTCCGGATTTGGAAAGGTAAATTTGGTTTCATTGTGTTTTTAGTTTTTAGTAAAATTAAAAATAAAACCAATAGAAATTGATAAAAAGATAAAAAATAAACGACTAAATTTAGTCGTTCAATGAATTTTTTAATTTAAGGAGTTCAGCTTTTATGAATTCTAATCTATCAATAATAGTAATTGTTTCAGATATTTTTGTGTTGGTTGTCAGTGCAACCCTCGCTCCATCAAGTGTATAACCTTTTTCTTTGACAAGATGATAAATAATTTTCAAATTCTCAATGTCAGAAGGTGTAAAATATCGGTTTCCTTTTTTGTTCTTCTTTGGTTTGATAATAGGGAATTCCTGCTCCCAATAACGGATTAAAGATGTATTGACATCAAAAGCTTTGGCAACTTCGCCAATAGAATAATATAGTTTGTCAGGAAGATTGAGTTTCATTGATTGAATCGAATTCGCAAAGATAATTATTTTTAATTCTTTTACACAAATTGTACCTTGCAACTTTATAAATTACATATGAAAAGATATTTGAAGTTTGGTTATCTAATATTTTTGCTAATTTTAATTAATTGCAAAATTCAGAATAAAAGTGAAAAACTATTTGAAGGACGACCGAGATTAGTTTCAGATAAATTCAGTTTTACAGAAGGTCCAGCTTCAGACAAATCCGGGAATGTCTATTTTACAGATCAACCAAATGATAAAATTTACTTTTGGAATTGGAAAACAAATCAAACTGAATTGTTTCTTGATAAAACAGGAAGAGCGAACGGAACTTATTTTGATAAAAATGACAACCTAATTACCTGTTCTGACGATAATGGAGAAATCTGGAAGATTTCGAAGAGTAAATCTATAGAAGCCTTATCAAAAAGTTTTGAAGGCAGAAGACTGAATGGCCCCAATGATCTTTGGATTGATAAATTTGGTGGAATTTATTTCACGGATCCTTTGTATAAAAGAGATTATTGGAAAAACTTCAAACAGGAGATTTCTGAAAAAAATCTTTACTACCGAAATCAGAACGGAACAATTAAAAAGCTGGAAACCTTTGTTCAGCCAAACGGAATTGTTGGCAGTCAGAAACTTAAAAAACTCTATGTTTCTGATATTGATGCAGAAAAAACTTATGTTTATGATATTCTTGATGCAGGAAAATTGTCTGAAAAGAAGCTATTTTGTGAAATGGGATCTGATGGAATGACGCTAGATAATCAAGGAAACCTTTATCTCACAGGAAAAGGTGTGACAATTTTTAATAATAAAGGAGAAAAAGTAACCAACATTCCAATTGAAGAAGAATGGACTTCTAATGTAACTTTTGGTGGAAAGAATAATTCAACTTTATTTATTACTGCTTCCAAATCTGTCTATACTTTGGAAATGAATGTTAGGGGAGTCAAATAAAAAAAATCGCTTATTAATAAGCGATTTCTATTTTTACTTTTTTGCCTTTTAGTTTTTCGTTGGCGAGTTTTTTCAGAAGTTCAATGGTTTTTTTTCGGTTGACGGCAACATAAGAAGTTGTGTCTTTTACCTCGATTAAACCAATGTCATCTTTTTCAAGCTGTCCTTTTTTGATTAAGTATCCAACGATGTCCACTTTATTGACTTTATCTTTTTTACCGGCGCTAATGTAGATGGTTTGGTTAGGCGTTCTTTCTGGCACTCGATTAGCTTCCGAAACATTTTCTTCTGGCGTATTATTTTTAATGAATGGAAAATTCTCATCTTCCGTCATTACAAGATAAGCAAAACCTTTGGCGTTCATTCTCGCTGTACGCCCGTTTCTATGGATGAAAGCATCTTCTTTCGGAGGTAATTGATAATGAACAATAGATTCCACTTCTGGAATATCCAAACCTCTTGAAGCTAGATCTGTTGTAATTAAAATTCTAGCAGAATCATTCCTGAATTTAAGCAAGGCGCGTTCTCTTTCATCTTGTTCCATTCCGCCGTGAAAGGTTTCTCTTTGGATTCCTTTTTCTCTTAATAATTCTGAGATTCTATCAACCGCATCTCGGTGATTACAAAAGATTAAAGTTCTTTTATTTCCGATTTTGCAGATTAATTGAAAAAGAGTGTTCAATTTTTCCTCTGGAGTTGTCATTACCTTTTTCAGTTGAATATTTGGTTTTGACTCATTTTCTTTGAGGAAATTGATTTTCTTTTCATTGTTAAGTTCAACAAACTTCGGAATGTTATCCATTACGGTTGCTGAAGTCAAAATTCGTTGAGAAAGCCCGGTCAAGGAGCCGATGATATATTCCATATCTTCTTGGAAACCAAGTTCCAAAGCTTTATCGAATTCGTCCAGAACCAAAGTTTTAATTGAACTAGGATCGAAGTTTTCATTTTTCAAATGATATGCAATTCTTCCTGGTGTTCCAATCAAAACAGCTGGTGCTTCTATTAAATTGTTGATCTCAATTTTTTTATCATGACCTCCATATGCAATAGAAACTTTGAAATCTGTTCCCATCGATTTGAAAACCTGCTCGATCTGCAAAGCTAATTCTCTTGCCGGAACCAGAATTAAGGCTTGGATTCCTTTTATGTCAGATTTTAAATTTCTTAAAACTGGAAATAGAAATCCTAATGTTTTTCCAGAGCCTGTTGGAGATAGAAGAATTATGTCTGTTTCATTTTCAGACGCTTTGTATATAGATTTCTGCATTTGATTCATATCCTGAATCTGCAGTTTTTGAAAGATCGGTTGTAATTCCATTTTGCAAATTTAAAGTAAAGAAATGAATTTTTGGAAACGAGAAATAATAAACTGTGTTTTCCATAGTGATGAATTTAAATATTTGTTTTTTAGGGTTTTATGTTTTGTTTAGTATCTCTTTAGTATGTGTTTTTTTTGGTTCTCTTGTCTTGTTCTATTCCTTTGCGGAGTCAAATCTCTAAATAAAGAAAAACAGAGGGCAGACAACACAGATGATTAAAAAGCTTTAAAATGATTTCTATGTAATAATAGAAAGACTTTTGAATTCCTTTTTAGCTTTTATGTTTTAGTTGGTCATTCTCAATTTTTCTGGGATTATTTTCTTATAACATACAAGGGCACACAATGATGAAAAAAAATATAACACAAGGTCTGGCTTCATACACTCTTCTGATCAAGAAGGTGTATGGGGTCTTTGTGTTATTTTGCTTTTCCCTTTTCTCTGGGCAGGTTCATGTAAATGATGGTACATTATTGTATGTTGCTCCTGAAGTTGAGACAACCATATCGAGTTTCGAAACTAATGACCAGGCTCCGACTGAGATATATGTCATGTCAGGGACATCGATCACCAATTTGGATGAGACAGACAATTATAGAATTGTCATTATTGAGGAACCTCAACCTATCTTGGATAAAATAGACGAATCAATTGCCAATAGGATTAATATAGAGAAGAAATCAGTTCTTTCAGTTGATCAGCAAGAGATTGACCTTGTCAAAAGTGATGGATCCCAAGAACTTGAATGTTTTCTTTCTTTATCTGATTCAGAGATTACTATTCATAACATCAATCAACTTAGCTCTATTGTGCTTCCGGCACAACCATTCCAATTAAAACATCTTCTTCTCCATACTCAGCAATTTTGCTGTGGATTTTGTAGATTAGAAATAACAGCTCTGGAATCAGACCATTACAATTTGGTAAGTATTACCGATAGATTCCATAATTCTATTGCTGGGAGGGCGCCTCCGGTTATTATTTAGTCTTCCAAAAAATTAATAACCTTCTTATCAAACCACATTTTCTATATCCATGGATGATGTCGGTCTATTTACTTGAATTTTTTTAAATATAAATAATACTAAGATGAAAAAAAACATTATTTTGGTAGGAGCCCTTGTTTTAGGAGCTTTTACAACATTGCAGGCCCAGGAGGGCAGAGTTGGCGTTAATACGCATGAACCAAAAACAACCATGGACATTAGTGGTAAGCGAGATGCCGGCGGTAACCTTCTGATAACAGACATCACAGGATTGCAAGCACCACGTCTTACAAGAAAAGAACTTACAGACAAAGGAAATACTTTATACGGAACTGACCAAAAAGGCGCATTGATTTATATCACAGATATATCAGATGGTGATGCTAATCAGTTTTCTCAAAGAGAAAAGGTCACTCAAATAGGGTATTATTATTTTGATGGAGAGTATTGGCAGCCTTTCAAAATTGAACCTTGGAATAATCAAGAGACACAGGCTGGAGCGGATTCTAATACTCAGGATATATACCAAATGGGACGTGTGGGAATTGGAACAACTACCAATGATTCTTTTGGAATGGGAAAATTAAATGTAGTAGTTACTGGGAATGAAACGAAACCTCTAATAACAGGTATTTATAATAAGGTAAATGGAAGAGTAGATAATGGTGTAAATGGCTTTATAAACTCAGTAACTTCTAACAGGACTTCTACTTCAAATAACAGTACAATAGGAATTACCAATACTTTGACTGATAATAATACCAATGATAGTCATACAAATGGTATTGATAACTCGGTTATGGTGCTCAAAGGAAGAACGACCTCTAACTCATCTACCGAAGATTTAAATGGAATCAATAATAGTGTTGGAATATTACCAACCTCTGGAGGAGATTATGTAGGAACAAAAGCAAATGGTATATCCAATAGCTTAGCATTAACAGCTGCTTCTACTGGAGGTAATGTTACCATAAATTCAACTACTTCTTATTCTCCCGTAAGTACATCGAAGAATACCTTGTCTCTATCTGCAGTTTCTGGAAAAACGATTACAATGAATGGTTTTGATAACTCTGTAGGTGACTTTGAGCTAAACGCAAACAGGTATAGTGCTAGTACAGGGGGTATTGTTGCCTCTAGTCTAGAAGGTATCCATTCCAGAGTCTACTTTGGCTATGGGAATGTCTCTGCCACCAATGTTGCGGCGGTCAAGGCTCATACAGAACTTGTTGGTTCAGGTGCAAAAGCTTTTACAAACTTATATGGGCTTTTAGTAAGCAAAGCACAGTCAGGAAGTGGTGCAGCAATTTCAAATTCTTATGGTGTTTATATCCAACCTTACAGATTTACAGGTGATACGGCGGCTAATGCTTATAACCTCTATTCAGAAGGGACAACGACTAAAAACTACTTTCAAGGTAAAGTAGGGATCGGAGAAACGGAACCTACCAATAAACTTCATGTGAAAGATACTGCTGACCCTCTAAAGTTGGAAGGTTTACAAACCTCTTCTGATGCTACAGACAAGGTGTTATTTGCAACTACAGATGGAGTAGTAAAACAAAAAACTCTTGATAGGGTGAAGGGGGTGCTTTCTACAGCACTTTACGCACAGGGCACTTCCGCAGCCAGCATCGTTGCAGGAAGCAGGGCAAATGTCCCAGGAGTTACTCTTACGGTTACCGTACCAACAGATGTTCCAAGCCAGACCCTTATGATTACAGTAGTAGGCTATGCTGCTAAAACAGCAACTGTTGGAGGGAGTGGACAGGGAGTTTTTGAGCTTTACCAGGATACTACCAAAATTTCTTCTGCATATGCTTCTGTAGCTACAGGTGATGGTTCTAGCACCCCATTGGTAAACCTTCCTGTTCCTGCTACCCTTATGAAACGAGTAACACTTACCCCTGGTACCTACACATTCAAGGTTATGTTCAAGACATGGGCAGGTAATCTGACTGTGAATCAAAATCCTACTGTGTTTTCAGGATATGACAACGATACGGAATGTATGTTGACCAAAATGAGTATCGATGTCTTCAACAACTAACATGACTTATACATAATAAATCTTCTAAAGATGTGAACAATATGGTCTGAGTTTTCAATCATTTCTTTATTACGCTTGATGTGTTAATTTAATTTTTTGATTTTCATGGTAATGTATGGACAATTTAAACCAAAAAGGTGAATATCTGAATGTAAATTATTATTTCGATTTACAATATCTTTTTCAACAGAACTTTTAAAATAACCAAAGCACAGGTATCAGTTGTAAAGATGGGTAATTAAAAGACTTTATTTCTATTTTGATTAAAGAAGGCAAGTATTCTTTAAAGCAATATTGTCCTCAGTAGAGAATGAAATATCGATTCATCATGTGTGTTCCAGTCCGAGACTATTTTGTTGAGGGCTGGTTTTAAAAACGACTAAAACAAATTAAAAAAAATACTTAATCATGGCATTATTACACAAGATCAAAGCTTATCTATATGATAACCTTTTGACCAGGGACAACCCAAACGACTTTATCGCCCGTACTGTCAGCGAGCGTTCTCTAACAATAAAAGATATCTGTGGGTCTGCAGCCAACCGAGGTGGAGCGGACGTGTCTGCAGCTACAATGCAGCACGCTGCCGAGCTTTTCCTGAAAGAGATGGCATATCAGCTCTGTGACGGCTATTCTGTGAACACAGGCTATTTTACGGCAACCACACAAATAAGAGGAGTGTTTGACAGCCCTACAGAAACCTATGACCCTGCGAAACATAGCATCTTGTTCCAGTTCAACCAGGGAGAGAAGCTGAGAGCAGAGATCTCAACTATAGAGGTGAGTATCTTGGGGATTGCAGATGCTTTCTCAGCAATCCTGCAGGTAACAGATGTAAAAAGTGGATCTGTGAACGATCTTCTTACCCCAGAGAGAAACTTGAAGATCATTGGAAGCAAAATTAAAGTAACAGGAGAGAATCCTGCAAATGGTATCTTTTTTATCAATACCGATACAGGGGATAGAACAGGGGTTGATCCTACAGATATCGTGACCAACAATCCTTCAGAATTGATCTTGGTAATCCCGGATATGAAGTCGGGTACCTACCGACTAGAGGTGGTGACACAGTTCGCAGGAAGTAGCACCATGCTGAAAGAGCCAAGAACAGCCGAGTTCAAAGACATATTGACTATAGCATAATATGGTTTGTATCGACCGTTATCTTCACTCGAAGGTCACGGTCGATTCAGTTCGGAAGTGATGACCAACTCTGCCCGAAGGTGATTGTCGAGACCGCTCGGAGTTGACATTGATTTTAACCAAATGAATCTTACAATATATGTATATCAAAAACACAGATTCCATCATATCTATCATATTCAGGAGTTCTTTGTTCTAAAAAATCACAATAAAAACACAAATGATGAAAATAAGTAACAGCAAAAGAGTAAAATATATTTTGGAGATATTTTTAGTATTACTTCTACTGGTCACATTCTGTTTCTGTTTTAGTTTTATGGTCTCTTTTGAGATTTCTGAAAGATATCTGTTTTGTACAAGGGTGGTCCTTATGGTCATCTTTTTACTTTTGTTAGCTAGAATATGGTCCTTGAAATATTTTGAGTACGAGCACTCCGGCGAAGTGATTACCATACGATCCTATCATCCCGTTAGAAAGAGCATGATGGCGGCTCCATCTTTAGAGGTCCCAAAAGATCAGGTTTTGACATTCGGAATTGTAAAAAGTAAGCTACACACTTATCTGAGCCTGACCATCAATGGCAGAAGGGATAAGCAGCTTACTTTCAATTATAACCTATATGGTATGTCGCGATACCAGGTTAGAAATATAGAAAAGACATTACAGAATTCATAAAACTTCGAGAATTATTCATTTGTATATATCATATTAAGATAATGAAAATTAATTATTTTTACATATTACGCTTTTATTGATTAGGTATGTATAGGATCTTTATTGTTTTCATTTTCTTACATGGAGTTGTGTTTGCACAATATTCTCCAAAAGAGATTGATTCTCTGATGACCAAAGAATACTACCAATTGAGAGAAGAACGTAAGTTTGAAGAAATCATTACTCTTAGTAGGCAGGTTATAAAAAATTCAAGAAAAATCAACTATCTGAAAGGTGAGATTTATGGTTATACAAGATTGGGAAATATGCTTTATAATATTAGAAACTATAAAGAAGCCTTAAAATCTCTCAATTATGCCAATGAGTTAGTAGAAAATTCTAATTTCCAAGATAACACCATCAGAGCAAGTATCCACTTAGGAATCGGTTTGTGTTATTCAGAATCAGGATTATCTTATCATAATAAGATGCTACAATATGATAAGGCATTATTTTTTGCTGAAATGATAACAAATAGTTATGAGAAAGATTTTTATAAATATCTTGTTTACAGCAATTTTTATGGACTTTATTCAAATTTGAAAAACAAGGAAAAAGAAATTTTTTATCTGCGCAAAGCTTTGTCTGTAAAACAAAGTTCCTATATGTTAACAGAACTTGCGAGATATCATAATGTCTATACCAAAAATATTGATTCTGCAAGATTCTATTTAGAAAAATCACAAAAATATGCTGATACAGACTTTGCGAGGGCTGCACTTTATAACCAATGGGGAAGGTTCTATGAAGAAAAAAAAGAATATATAAAAGCTATTGAGTTCTATAAAAAAAATGAATTTTTAGCTCGTAAAACAAAAGAAGCACCTTTGCAGGAAGAGGCTTTGATAGGGCTTTCTTATTGTTATAAAAAAATAGGAAATCTAGACAAGGCTATGTTCTATTCTGAAAAAAGGAATGTATTTAAAGATAGTATCAAGATTCTGCAAATGCAAAATTCTACTGTTACAGTGGATGATATTTTAAATAAAAGTGAAAAAACAATTAGCCGAAGATTTTCTATTGCCCAAAAAGTATTTATCGCGATTATCGTTTTTGCACTAATAGTTATTTGTTTTTTTGTTATAAAAATATATAAAAACCAAAAGGAAAGGAAAAAAGTTCTTGACTTGATGGAAGAGAAAGAGGAAATAATATCTCTAAAAGAAGAGGAAGCTCAAGAATTGAAATTAAAAGTCAACGAGTCTTTCGAAGAAGTAATACAACTTGCTAAAACCAATAGTCCTGAGTTTCTTACCCGCTTTTGAGAGGTCTATCCTGATTATTATAAAAAATTAGAAAGTATTGAACCCAGACTATTGGCCACAGAAATCAAACTTTGTGTGATGGTCTTTCTTGGTTTTACTACCAAAGATATTGCAGACTACACTTTTGTGACTGTAAAGGCAGTACAGCATCGTAAATTCCGATTAAGAAAGAAGCTCGGTATTCCTTCTGATATAGAGATTATTTCTTGGATTGAAAAAATATGAAATCTGAATAAAAATATAACTTTGACAATAATTGAATGACAAACTTGTGTTTTGGGATATAGAGTAAAGACAAACGATTATATCACTTATCATACTTTCAAAGCAGTTATTGTTTAATTAATATATGTTTGATATGCAGATATATAAATTTGTATTCTTAGTTTTTTTAACTTTTTTTTATGATGGGATGCTAGCGCAGACAGCTCATCAGATAGACGAGCTTATAATGGCAGCAGAAAAACAAAGTAGCAATGGTGATATTAAAAATGCAATGACCAAAACATTTGAAGCTATAAGGCTTTCTGAGAATATCAATTATGATAAAGGTAAAGCAAAAGCCTTTTACAATATAGCATCAATGCTCTCTATTACAGGTGAGTATGATAAAAGTATAGAATATGTAAAAAAAACAGAGAAATACGAAAAGGTTCTTAATAATGACATTGAACTAAAAATTGATTTGCTTATTCTGGATGTTTTTAATTTTAATAATTTAAGATTTCCAGAGGCTGCTACTTCAAAATATAAGGAAGCATTAAATTTAGCTTTAACGATAAAAGACTCAAAAAAAAAGAAAAAGTATCTTTTGAAGCTTTATACAATCTCGCACATTGCTTATGCTGAAAAAAAACAATATTATAATTCGTTTTTGAAAGCCAAGAATATCATAAGGCACCCTAATGATGTTTTCGATAGTGGAGAAAGCAAGGAAAATATATTGATGACACAGGCAGATGTATATGGAAAATTGGCGACTTATCATATATATAACAAAAATCTAGATTCTGCTGCTTATTATTATGATCGTATGCAGGTTCTTACAAAGGAGATGCAAAATAAGTTCTTTGTAGAAGGAATGGTTTTAGAGGGGTATAGTAAAATAGCAGAACAAAAAGGGGAGTTTGATAAGGCATTGACCTATCTTACAGAAACCGAGAAAATCTTTAAAAAGTATAATGTATATCCTAACCTGATTCCTATATATGAGCAAATGATGATGCTCTATGATAAAACAGGTAATGTAGGTAAAGAAAAGGAGTATTCTGGTTTGTACAGAAAACTATCTGATAGTTTGATGTCTGCTGAAAACAAAGGAAGAGATAAAACTTTATCTAACATACTAGAAAGAAAGGAGCAGGAATTGCAAGAGTTTCACAATCAGAGATTAATAAAAGAAATTATCTTCTTTTTGATTATTATTTCGCTTTTGATGTTAGCATTTTACTTAATCCTTAGAAAGTATTCGAGTAAGAATAAACATAAAATTGCAAAGGCAAAACAACTTATTGATGAAAAGGAGGAAATCATATTTTTAAAAGAAGAGGAAACCCAAGAATTAAAACTAAAAGTCAACGAGTCTTTCGAAGAAGTAATCCAACTTGCTAAAACCAATAGTCCTGAGCTTCTTACCCGCTTTCGAGAGGTCTATCCTGATTATTATAAAAAACTGGAAAGTATAGAACCCGGACTATTGACCACAGAAATCAAACTTTGTGTGATGGTCTTTCTTGGTTTCACTACCAAAGATATCGCAGATTACACTTTTGTGACTGTAAAAGCTGTCCAACATCGTAAATTCCGATTAAGAAAGAAGCTAGGTATTCCTTCTGATATGGAGATTATTTCTTGGATTGAAAAAATATGAATAATAAGGAGGTAATAATTCAGTGTGATTTAAAAACTTCAGGAAAATTTTATCTTAATGTGGTTAAATAGTGAAAGAATAGCTTTTTTTTATTACATACTTAAGTAACCGCAAACCGTGATTTTTATAAATTACACTTTTATGGTGGTTTTTTGCTTTGGTTATCATTTTACATTTGTCCTAACATTAACCAATAAAATTTACTACAATGAAAAAATTTATTTTTGGTGCTATTGCACTGATCACCATGAGCTTCACATTTGCACAATCTAATATAGATCTAAGTGCACAGATTGGAAACCTTAACACTGCAACAGTGGATCAGACAGGAATCTTGAACTTCAACGCCTTATTACAAGACGGTAACCGTAACGGTGCAGATATAGATCAGGTAGGATGGGTAAACACCAACCTTGCCCTTAGTATGGGAAACAGAAACTCTATTGATGTTGAACAATGGGGAATCGGAAACTCTAATACAACGCAGCAATACGGCAACAGAAACTCCGCAACTACTTTACAGGTAGGATTATTCAACGAAGTAGAGCAACTGCAAATAGGTAGACGAAATGATGCTTCTGCAACACAGTTGGGTATGGGTAATTACATCAGTCAATATCAGGATGGAAGAAGAAACACAGCAGCAGCTGTACAGATTGGTGCAGATAATGAAATCTGGCAAGATCAAATGGGTAGAAGAAATGATGCCTATGCATTACAGCTAGGTTCAGACAACTATATCCACCAATTACAAGATGGTAATGATAATAGTGCTGCCCATATTCAGTTAGGTGATGATAACAGTGCAGATTCTCATCAATATGGAGATGATAACACAACTATGGGATTACAGATTGGTAATGACAACATTCTAAGCCAATACCAATATGGAGATGGTAATATTGCTTTGGATGGACAAATTGGTAACAGTAACTATACAAGTGTTACCCAAACAGGGGATGCTCATTTCCATCTAGGATTACAAGTTGGTAATAGCAACTCATTGATTGTGAATCAATCCAACTAAGTATCTGTAAGATTTTAATTAAGTAAAAAAATAGGAGAAATTTTGGTTTCTCCTATTTTTTTTATTTGGATTAAGACTAACGGAAAACCGTGATTTTTATATTTTACCTGCTAACCGTGTTTTTTTTCGATTCCTGCTGATGTAATTTTATAAAAAAAATAATGAAAACAATATCTACCATATTATTTCATTTGATTCTTGTTTTTTTTTCGACAAAAGCACAATCTCAGCAGATCAGCTGGAACCAGATCAACAGTAGTAATGCTATAGATATTACTACTATTCAGAATTTAGATTTCAAATCTTATTCTTCCGCATTGCAAGTTGGTGATTTTAATAAAGCTGATTTATTCATTAATGACAATACCAGTATTTCTCTCCAACAGATTGGGGATTATAACACACTTTATTATATCAATTCATTTACTGATACGGAAGTGAGGACTGTTATCACTATCCAAGGTCATAATAATATCATAGACATCACCGGGAGCAACAGTATTTCTGAAAATCTCAGACTGAATGTGAAAGGTGATAACAGAACCATTTTCATGAGGAATTATTAACACTATTAATGATGAAAAATTTATATACCATATTGTTCCTTACAATGATATTTTTACCGACCTCCAAAACCAAAGGGCAGGACGAGAAAAAGGTCGTTACAAAAATAGAGACCAAAGATATAGAAGGCCAGCTAAAGCTAAGTGCAATGGCAACTAACAATTCTTCTATCTTTCAGGAACTTAATTATCTTTTGGTCTCAATAAAAAAAGGTAGCAATGGCAATCTTTCCAACAACAAGCAAAGTGGAAAATTCTCTCTTGATCCTAACCAGACGAAAAAACTGTCAGAAATTAGTATCAACCTTACTCATAAAGATGCGCTAAAAACCTTCCTCTATATCCGAGATGAGCAAACACAAAAATTGGTTGCCAAAGACAGTCTCGAGATCAATCATGATTCTTTCCAGAAAAAACTCAGCAATATTGAAGAAAATGAATCTCTGGAACTGAATGGTCTTACAATAGATGAGACCAAGAGCAAGGTTGGAAGAGATTTTTATGATGCATTCTATCTCCAATACAGTCAAATGCCGGAAAAGGGCAACTATACAATTATAATTTCTGAATTGCCATCCAGAGGAACTGCGGGACAGATTAATGTAATTATAGATGACAAAACGGTTTATAGTTTTATGACCAACCCGAACGAAGAATATCAGAAAGAGCAGCTTGCAATGACTTTTCGATATATCAAAGATTATAGTGTCAAAAGAAATCTTATAAAAAACGAATTCTTATACTGAAAAATCAAGAATGATGAAAACTTTATTTATTTTTATGTTACTAGCTGTTGGAGGAATCTCAGTGAAATCCCAACAGCTAGTTTATAAGCCTATCAATCCGGCATTTGGAGGTGATACTTTCAATTACCAATGGCTTTTAAGTTCAGCTAATGCTCAGAATCAATTTGATGATGATAATGGCTATAAAAGTCTTCTGGATAATCTTAATCCTATGGATAGTTTTACAGAAAGCTTAAACAGACAGATTCTTAGTCAATTATCCCAAAAATTATTTGAAGACCAGTTCGGTGATGGTCCACTGACTCCGGGAAATTATATGTTTGGTTCATTGTATTTGGAGGTTACACAATCATCCCAAGGATTACTCATCAATATTTTGAATACAACAAACGGAGAACAGACAGAGATTGTCATTCCGAAATAAAAACATAAAAACCAAATCAGATGAAAACCTATATTAATCATGGCTTGCTCTGTGTGCTATTATTTTCATTAACCCAAAGCTGTAGCACGTTGTTCAATTTACCTTCGAACAATGAAAAATCTACATTAGGAGAAGTAACTCCTTACACAACGGAACTCAAAAACCTACCACCACCAAAAGAAAAGATTGTCATAGGTGTTTACAAGTTCCGTGACCAGACAGGTCAATACAAACCTTCGGAAAATGGAAGCAACTGGAGTACCGCTGTTCCGCAAGGTACCACAACAATTCTTATAAAAGCTTTGGAGGATAGTAAATGGTTTTTACCTATCGAGAGGGAAAATATTGCTAACCTTCTCAACGAAAGACAGATCATTAGGTCAACAAGACAGGAGTATCTGAAAGAAGCAGACAAATCTACACAGTCTCTACCTCCTTTGTTATATGCCGGTATTTTGTTGGAAGGTGGTGTGATATCTTATGATAGTAATGTCATGACAGGAGGAATTGGGGCAAGATATTTTGGTATCGGGATGTCTTCACAATATCGTCAGGATAGAATAACGATTTATTTAAGAGCGGTTTCAACACTCAATGGGGAGATTATGAAAACCGTTTATACTTCCAAGACGATTCTTTCCACAAGTGTTAATGGGAATTTTTTTCGATATATTGATTTAGAAAGGCTTCTGGAATCTGAAGTTGGAGTTACTCAGAATGAGCCTGTGCAGTTGGCGGTTACCGAAGCGATAGAAAAAGCGGTGAAATCTTTGATTGTCGAAGGGGTTCGAGACGGGATTTGGGGGAAATCTGTAGATGATGTTTCCAAATACAAAGTTCTGATCGACAACTATGATAATGAGGAAAAAATAAATTCTACAAGAATCATTGGTAATAAATATCCTAATAATTACCGACAAAGGTTTTCTCTATTTGCAGATGCGGAAGTTCAACAGATTAAAGGAGATTACGTGAATCCAAAATGGAATATTGGTGGAAAGATAGGATTGAAATATTTCCTTAATGATAACATCAATCTGGAACTTAATGCAAATATCCTGAAGCTTCAAAATGAGAATATATTTACCAAAACATTTGTGGTTTCAGAAATTAATCTCGAATACCTGATTCTTCCAAAATATAGATTGACACCATTTATATATGCCGGCGGAGGGTCTATGTTTTCCAATAATTCTAATTTTTACAAAGCACAACTAGGTGGCGGGCTGGAATATCTTGTCGATAAGAACTTTGCTTTTAGACTTTCTTCTCAATATGATCTTGGTTTCAAGGATGATTGGGATGGTTTGATCAATGGTAAAAAGAAAGACCAGGCGATTCGTGTGGCTTTGGGAATCAATTTCTATTTAGGGAAAAAATAAAACACTTGTCATGAAAACAATTATAAAAACCACAGTATTCATTATATTTTCGATTTTTCTATTTTCCTGTAATGAGGAATTAGTGGAGCAGACCCAAACCGGGATTCTAAAGGGGAAAGTCGTAAGGAGAGGGAGCAATGAACCCTTGGCAAATGTCAAAATATTCACAAGTCCCACTACGAAAACAATTTTCAGTGGGACAGACGGGACATTCGAGATTACTGATATGCCAATTGGAAATTATTCTGTCAAGGCAGAACTTTCTGGTTATCTTGCAAACTTTGTAAGTGTCAATATGCAGGACCAAAGTCAGGTGGTGACCATTGTTTTTGAAATGGAAGATGATGAATCTCTCAATTCTGCACCAACAGTTCCTGATCTGTTAAGTCCAATAGATAATGCGGAGAATCAACCACTTTCTGTAGAGTTGACTTGGAATTCCACAGATCCGGACACTCTGGATGTTCTGAAATATCGATTGATCGTTAAGAATAATCTCAATACAGATGTTTTGGAGGTTAAGGATATTTTGGATAAACATTACACCTTGAAAGATCTCAAATTTGGAGTCAGCTATTTCTGGCAGATTACAGTTTCTGATGATATTCATCCCGAAGTTTTTAGTAAAGTGAGCAAGTTCACGACCAATACCGTTCCCGCTAACAGGTTTCATTATGTCAGAAAACAGTCTGGTAATCTGTATATTGTTTCCAGTAATGACGTTGGTGCTAATTTCCAATTCACGGCTCTTACTACTAATAGTTGGCGGCCAAGAAAAAATAACAATGCAGGACTTATTGCATTTCTGAGAACGGAAGGAGGTAGTACACATATTTTTACGGCTAAACCGGATGGTTCTGATGTTTTTAAAGTTACCACGGTTCCTCTTTCTGGGTTTAATAATTATGAATTGGATTTTGCATGGAGGACTAATGGTAAGGAATTGATCTATGCCAATTTTGATAAGCTTTACAGGATTAACAAAGATGGAAGTGGACAAGAATTGATTTATACAACTCCAGATGGAAGCTTGATCTCAGAATGTGATTGGAGTTATGATGGAAGCAAAATCGCATTGAAGACCAATGATTTTAATGGTTACAATGCCAAAATTTATATAATAGATATGTTAGGGAATGTAATTAAAACGGTTCTTTCCGGTGTTACAGGTGGAAGCGGAGGTCTGGATTTTTCTGTTGACGGGAATTATCTTGTCTATGCTCACGATGTTTCAGGATATCAGGATGGTAATTACAGACAGTTGGATTCTCACATTTTTATCTACAATTTAATAGATAATTCTGTCAGGGATATTTCGGTTGAAAGTGAAAAACCGAATGGAACCAATGACCTAGATCCACGATTCTCACCTAACAATGCACAGGTTATTTTTACGAATACTTCCAATGATGGTATTTCGCAGAAAAATGTGGAAATAATAGATTTAAGTAATTCTGGTTCCGATTTGGAAAGGACCGTGCTTTTCAATAATGCAGAAATGCCCGATTATGAATGACTTTTTGAGAAAGATTAAAAAGAGAATTGAGAACTAAAAAAGAAATTGATATGTAAGTAACTTATAATATCAAAAATATATTGCAAGTGTTTGCGATAGGAAAGAATTTCAAGGCTGGATCAATGGTTTTTGAAATTCTTTTTTTTGAATAAATTTTATTCCAAGATGTGATTTTCAATAGCGTATTTTACTACACCTGCGGAATTTTTCACATTTAACTTTAAGAGGATTTTTTTACGATGTGTTTCCACTGTATTAATGCTGATGAATAGCTTTTCGCATATTTGTTTGCTACTTAGTCCATCACATATCAGTTTCAGGACTTCCATTTCTCTTTTAGTAAGGCATTCTAATTGATTTGGATGATATTCATGTTTATGGCTTAGAAAATCCATCATCCTTTCTTTAGCAGAATCGCAAATATATATAAGGTCTGAACTTAATGCTTCAATGGATTTTACAAATTCATTATAACAACAATTAGTGTCCAGATAGCTTTTGATGCCTTTTTCAAAGAGTTTTCTGATTTTTGATACTTCATAAAAATTTCCAATAGTAATGATTTTTATGTTTTTATGTTCATTAACCAGATCTTCCACCAATTTGTACATTTCAGTCAACGGAAGCGAATTTGAACCTAATAAAATAAATTCCGAAGGCGTGTGATTTAAACATCCATAAAGCATTTCTGTTGAGTGGCAAATGCTTACTGTATTGAAAACTTCCCCTTGGGTAAGGAGTTTCGAGAGTCCTTCGGTGTAAAATACGGGTTCGTCAAAGATAATTAGTTTCGGTTTCATAGGCTTATGTTTTTACAATGGTTATTACTCAAATATAATGAAAATAAATGTATTTTGATAATATTTTTTCATGTAATCACTATTTTATGTTAATAAAGTTAACTTGCCTTTCAATCGGGTTTTTTAGTGAAACTGTTGATTAAAAAAGAGATTTATGTACTTTTTGTAAGTTGTTGAAATTTAATTATTTAATGTTTTTTATTTTAAATAAATTTTGTTTTAATTATAAAAGTGATTCATATTAAATAGTTATTATTATTTAATAAATAATGAAGAGAATTTTCCTAAACTGACAGGATGTGATGAATTATTGTACTAGTAATCGATAGTTTCAAAATGTTTCTGATATTTTAAATATTATCATTTGATTATTAATGATTTGCGATAAAACGAAACTTTTCAAAAACTATAGGTAAATTCAAATATTTTTCTTAATTTTGCACCACTTTTGTGGGCGTACTTTTGGCGAAGTAAAACATTAACAATTAACATCTTCCATATTTTTCAGGATTCACAGCAAAGCCAAAGTCTGAAGTAAATAGGAATACAAATTTTATTAGAAAATGTCAAAAGAGACAAATTCAGCAGAGGTTATTCTTAACCAAAACGTAGCACCAGAACAATTTGATTGGGATTCTTTCGAGTCAGGTCTTAACGCAGAAGACAGAAGCGAGAAGAAAGAATTGGAAGAAATCTATAATGGTTCTCTTAATAATCTTGCAGACAACGATGTGATCATCGGAAAAGTTGTAAGATTGACTGATAAAGAAGCTATCGTAGATATCAACTTCAAATCAGAAGGTGTTATTTCTCTTAACGAATTCCGTTACAACCAAGGTCTTAAAGTAGGCGATGAAGTTGAAGTAATGGTTGACAGAAGAGAAGACAAAACAGGACAATTACAATTATCTCACAGAAAAGCTAGAACGCTTAAAGCTTGGGATAGAGTAAACGAACTTCACGAAACTGGAGAAATCGTAAATGGTTTTGTAAAATCTAGAACTAAAGGAGGTATGATCGTTGATGTTCACGGAATCGAAGCATTCTTGCCAGGTTCTCAGATCGACGTTAAGCCAATCAAAGATTACGATCAGTTCGTAGGTAAAACTATGGAGTTCAAAGTTGTGAAAATCAACCCTGAGTTCAAAAACGTAGTTGTATCTCACAAAGCATTGATCGAAGCAGATATCGAAGGTCAGAAAAAAGAAATCATCG
>CAUSBY010000024.1:0-56382 GCA_963530025.1 uncultured Weeksellaceae bacterium | reverse complement strand
ATTCCCCTCCTCTGGAGGGGTGGCAAAAATTCAAAGAATTTTTGACGGGGTGGTTAATCACAATTCGAAAAATAAGTACAAGCACTTATGAAAAAAATATCCTCAGTAATGGGAAACAAACGATTCAGTTATTTTATCATACTCGCATTTATTGCGGGTTCTCTCCTATTGATAGCGGTTCAAATCAACTCAGCTCAAAACACGAAAGAACTTATAAAAAATAACAACAAGCTTCTCAACGAATTGCGTTCGAGCAATCATTTGCGTGAGATTGACCGTGATATTTTGGGCGTTGAAAGTAGAATCCGAGCTTCCATTGCAACCAACGACACAACTCATCTCGAAGGAATCGACCAAAAAATCAGTCAGATAGAAAACTTCCTCGATTCACTTTCTAAAGACAATTCAGACGATGTTGAAGAAAGATTGATTCACAGATTGAGCGTTCTCGCAATGGAGAAGAAAACAACGAAAGACAAATTACTGCTTCGTTATCACACCCTTGGAAATATGGATGACAACACTTCCATTGCCAATCCGAGAGCTCGAAAAATCTCCAACGAAATCACTTCCATTACCGCAAAAATCTATGAAAGCCGAAAACTTCATATGGTCGACCTCAGCAAAGAAACCGAAGCAATGGGGCAAAAAGCGAGACTGTATGACATTTCCTTATTAATCCTGTTGATTTTGAGCGGCTCGATTGTGGGTTATCACATTCTTCGTCAGTTCAATCGTCAGAGAAAATTGATTCAGGAATTGGATGTTGCAGAGAAAAAAGCTTCTGTCGCCGCGCAAACCAAAGAAAATTTCCTCGCCAATATGAGTCACGAAATCAGAACGCCTTTAAGCGGAATTTTGGGCTTTACCAATCTTTTACAGAAACGACCTCTGGATGAAACTTCGAAAGAATTTGTCTCATCGATTCAACGTTCTGGGGAAAATTTAATGGCGATTATCAATGACATTTTAGACTTATCAAAAATCGAAGCTGGAATGATGCGCATCACCAAAGGAATATTCAGCATCAATGGCCTAGTCAATTCCGTCGAAACTTTCTTTATTGAAAGAGCCAAGGAAAAAGGATTAACAATTTCCAGCAAAATAGATTCGTCCATTCCTGATACTTTGAATGGCGATGCAACGAGACTGACTCAAATTTTAGTCAACCTCATCGGAAATGCGATAAAATTTACACATCAAGGAAATATTAATATTGAAATTTACAATAAACAACAAACAGAAAACGAAGTTGTTGTTGGTTTTAAAGTTTCTGACACAGGAATCGGAATTGATAAAGAAAAACTGAGTGAAGTATTTGAAAGATTCAATCAGGGAGAAGATTCTACGACGAGAAACTACGGCGGAACGGGACTTGGTTTATCGATTGTAAAAAGTTTGATTCAGTTGCAAAATGGCGACATCGAAGTTATCAGCGAACAAGGAAAAGGAACGACTTTCCATTTTTATATTCCTTATTCGATTGCCAAAGAACAGCTTAACGTGGTTCTGAAAGTTGACACCAATTATTTTAAAGATAAAACGAATGCACCTTTAAAAGTTTTAATCGTTGATGACAATGCTATCAATCAAAGCTTGATGAAACACCTTTTATCACAATGGAACATCAATTTTGATACAGCAAACAACGGTCTGGAAGCGGTAGAATTTCTCAGAAATAATGATTGTGATTTGGTTTTAATGGATATTCAAATGCCACAAATGGACGGTTATGTCGCCACGCAAACCATCCGTGAAGAACTGAAACTGAACACGCCAATCATCGCAATGACCGCACACGCTTTGGCTGGCGAACGCGAAAGATGTATGAGCCGTGGAATGAACGAATATATTTCCAAACCGATAAAAGAAGACGAATTGTTCAAATTAATCTCCAATTTCGGATTGAAGGAAGCTGAAAAAACTGAAACGGAATCAGAAGAAATCACTTCTAATTACGAGTTCATCGAACTTACTTATTTGAAGTCTATCAGCAACGATGATAAAGATTTTGAAAGAACAGTGACGCAACAGTTTTTAGATAAAGTCCCTACTCATTTGCAGGAACTGAAATTGGCTTACGAAAACAAAGATTTCAAATTACTAAAATTAAGAGCTCACGATTTGAAATCAAGTGTCGCAATAATGGGATTACTTCCTTTATTAGAGGAAAAATTAAACATTTTAGAACTAATCCACGAAGAAAATCCAGCATCAAAACAAGCCTTGGAAGAAGTAAAAGATATTTTACTGAAATCTTTTTTCGAAGCTAAATTATTTTTGAAATCCATTTAAAATAATCTGAATTAACATCAATTTTCAAAATTAAAATTCACTGTGTTCCACAGTGAATTTTTTGTTTATACTAATAGTGTTTTCCATTTTTGTCATTCTATAGGAATCTCAACAAAGTACTTAAAATAATAATTTAGATTCCTACGGAAATCGAAGATTCGACGAAGTCAATGACAAACTTGATGTTTATTTAATTCTTTCTCTTTATTAAATAAATGATAATACTTATTCAACGACAGTTTCTGCCTGTTCATCGAAGACCAATTGATTTTACGCTGGGTTGATTGTAGCTTTACATCATCAAATTAATACAAACAATTAAAACAAAAAAATTATGGAAATCCTACAAACCCCAGAAAATGCATTGTCTCATTCAAGTGTAACTGCAATCATCAATGCTCCAATCGAAAAAGTAAATATCGCAGATTGGTTATTAAATCTTCCCGATGCCGAATATCAAAGATGCTCAACACAACATATCGGAGCGGCCATTTCTACTACTTTTGATGGTCAACCTGTTTCTTTAAACGTTGAAACTATTGGAGATGCGTTGATGGTTCAGCATTATATTGCAGATGTTTACCGTCCTGATTACTGTAGAATGTTATCCATTTCAGATTCAATTACAAAAGGCGGAAGAACAAAAGTTCAGGTTTTATGGGAACTGAAAGCTACTAAAATCGATGACAATACGACTTTGTACACCAACGAAATCCACGCAACAGCAACTCCCGAAATGTTAGCTTACATCAAAGAAAACGGAATTAATTTATCCGACGCAGCCGCAGCAAGACAAGCTGCATCTGATGCTCACAACCACGAGGAAACTCCAAACTTTGCGAAAAGCATCGAAAACAAAGCGTTGACTGGCAAATACAATCAGCCTTTTTAACGTGAACTAAAAAAGAATGATGAGCGTACTTAGGTGCGCTCATTTTATTTATACCAATTTATAAATCATCAAAAATGAAAAGAGACGCCGTTTTCTATTCATCCATCATTATGGCTTTCAGTGCGGGTTTTGTGGATACAAGTACCTTCACTGTGGCGGATGGTTTGTTTTCTGCGCATATCACAGCCGTTATTCTTACCAGAAAAATTGATAGTATTTATAAGCATCTTCTCCTCTATCGGACTCTTACTGATGATTGCCGGATTATCCGCCTTTATTTTAAAACAAAACCATATCGAAACAGGTTTTATTTATCATTCGATGCTGATGCTGATTGTATTTTCGATGGGAATTCAGAATACCGTCAACCGATTATACCCTGCTTCTACTTTCGGTTCAACCACTGTAATGACGGGAAATGTCACCAAAGCGACATTAGATTTTTTCTCCTACATCTCTACGCAGCACACTTTAGAAAAGTTGATTGATTTAAAAAAGTCACTCGTTCTTTTGTCAGGATTTTTGGCAGGATGTATTTTGGGAGCATTGATATCTTCAACCTTTGGTTTGGTTTCTATGCTGATTCCTGCAGCTCTGATAATCTTATTCGCTGTTTTCGAAAGATTGATTGTTACTAAAATTGAATTTCAATAAAGGTATAATCAATTTTTATTTTATTAAAAACTACAGTTTTGTAACTGAACAACTTTTACTTTTATTCAAAAACGACCGTTTTGTAACCAAACAACTTTGTATTTTGTTTCCTACTTCGTTTTGTAAACAAATAACTTTTACTTTTATTTAAAACAACCTTGTTTGTAATAAACCAAGGTTGTTTTTTGCTTACCACAATCTGTTTGGAACAAAATCACTTTGCATTTTCTTTCCCGCAACTTGTTTAGAATAAAACGCATTTTATTTTAATCCAAAACAATCTGTTTAGAAGAAAACAACTTTGTGTTTTATTTCCCGCAACTTGTTTAAAACAAAACACAACTTACATTTTCTTTTAAACAAGTTGTTTTCATTAAACATCATCTACTCCATTATAAAACTCAACGACTCATTTTGCCCATTCACCGAATGAGGTCTGAAAAACAGCTGATTCAGGATTAATTTTACAATAGAAATAAAAACAAACACTTATTAATAATCACTAAAAAATAATATTATGAACACAGAATCACTTAGTTTCAAATACGAATTAGAGAAAAAAGAACCCCGCACCAACGATGGCGGAACTACAAGAGGCGCATCTGTAAAAGATTTCCCAGCTTCTATCGGTATTGCAGGAGTTTCGATGAGATTGCAACCCGGAAGTATGAGAGAATTGCACTGGCACGCCAACGCTGCGGAATGGGCGTATGTGATTTCAGGAACGGTTCGTACGACGATTATTCATCCTGACGGAAAAAGTTATACGGATAATTTTGAGCCCGGAGATGTTTGGTATTTTCCAAAAGGTTACGGACATTCGATTCAGGCAACAGGAACGGAAGAATGTCATTTCATTTTGATTTTTGATAACGGTAATTTTTCTGAAGACCACACGTTCAGCGTTACAGATTTTGTATCAAGCGTACCACCGGAAATTGTCGCTCAGAATCTTGGATTAACCCTTGAAGAAGTCGCTGCATTACCACAAAAAGAAGCCTATTTCGCCGCGGGAATTGTTCCTGATGAATTATCTTTCAATGCAACAGCAAGACCTGAAGAATCTGATATAGAATTGACCAATCTTCACCGTTATCCTTTGCATTCTCAACAGCCGAGAATTATTCCCGGAGGCGGTTTGCAGAGATTGGTAACGAGTAAAGAATTCCCAATCAGCAAGACAATGGCGGGTTCTGTTTTGGAACTTCAACCTGGTGCTTTGAGAGAAATGCACTGGCATCCGAATGCGGACGAATGGCAGTATTTTATTTCAGGTCAAGCGGAAATGTCGGTTTTCTTAGCGGAAAGTACTATTGTTACAGAACAATTTAATGCAGGTGATGTCGGATATGTTCCGATGGGAGCCGGACATTATATTAAAAATACAGGTGACACAGTTTGCAGAGTTTTGATTGGATTTAATAGCGGAACTTATGAATCAATCGATTTAAGCGAATGGCTGGCTGGAAATCCGAAAGATGTGGTGGTAACCAATTTCGGTTTGAAAGAAGGTGAAATTGAAAAATTCCCAACAAAGAAAGTATTCATTCAACCTGAAAAATAACGGTTTTGATAGCGGAAAAATCTCTTCTGTCTTACGAACAGATTAGAATTCAGGAGAAATTGGCCATATTCTTAGCCTTCATCGCAGGATACACAGACGCAATAGGACTTATACAATGGAAAACCTACGTTTCCTTTATGAGTGGGAATACCACGCAGTTGGGTGCAAGTTTTTTCAGTGAAAAATATGGAATTATCATCACATCAATTACTGTAATTGTAAGTTTTTTAATCGGAATTTATGCCGGAACCTGTTTATCATTATGGAAAAAATGCAGGATTAAAACCATTGTTTTTTATATCGTTTCGGGGATTATGATGCTTTATACTTTCATTAATTATTATCATCTGGTTTCTGTAATTCCGTCTGTTGCCGTCATCGGTTTTGCGATGGGAATGATGAATACGATTGTAACTTCGGTAGGAAACCTGAAAGTGAATACCGATTTTGTAACTGGAACACTAAACAGTCTTGCAAAAAATACTGCCATATTCACGATGAGTAATGATGAAAATGAAAAAAATGAGTCTAAAGCCAACGCGATTCATCTTCTGTTATTATGGATTGGATTTGTGTCGGGTGCATTCGTTTCTCCGTTCTTAATCAATTTTTTAGGACAATGGACATTGCTTATACCTGCAATTTTATTGCTAACTTGTAGTAGATTAATTTCCAATTCAATAACCAAAAAAAATTAAACATTATGTTAGCAAAAGGCACTGTTGCTCCCGATTTCACATTGTTTGCAACCCCTGACCAGAAAATCACGCTCTCCGAGTTTAAAGGAAAAAACGTCATTCTTGCTTTTTATCCCGCCGACTGGAGTCCGGTTTGCAGCGACCAAATGGCTTTGTACAATGAAACTTTGAAGTTCTTTCATAAATATGATGCCGAAATATTCGGAATTTCTGTAGACAGCAAATGGTGTCATCTTGCATTTTCGCAATCAAGAAATTTACATTTTCCATTGTTGGCAGATTTTGAAGCTAAAGGAGAAACGGCTAAAAAATATGATGTTTACGATGATGAAGAAGGAGAATGTAAACGGGCTTTATTCGTCATCAACAAAGATGGCATCATCGAATGGAGTTACCTGTCTCCTACCGCCATCAATCCCGGCGCAGACGGAATTTTGGAAGCATTAGAAAACTTAAAAACCCAATAATTATGTCACTAAAACCATCAGTTAATAAAAACGACCACGCTCAAGGAAATTTAAATTCCGATTTGGTGATTGTAGAATATGGCGATTATCAATGTCCGTATTGCGGAGCGGCTTACCCTGTTCTGAAAGCATTAATGAAAGAATTCGGAGGTCAGGTAAAGTTTGTTTTCAGGAATTTTCCGTTGTCGGAAATGCATCAATATGCAAAAGTTGCAGCCATTGCAGCTGAAGCCGCCAATCTTCAAGGGAAATTTTGGGAAATGCACGATGCTATTTATGACAATCAGCGGAATCTGAATGAATTGTATTTATTCGAGCTTGCAGAAAAAGTAGGCTTAGATATTTCTCAATTTAAAGATGATATCCAAAAAACTGAATTGGAAGAAAAAGTAGATTCGGATTTCGAAAGCGGGGTTATGAGTGGTGTGAACGGAACACCTTCATTTTTCGTGAATGATAAAAAATTCGATGGCAGTGCGATGGAGTTGCTTCAGCTGATACGGGAGAATGCGGTTGGTTAAACCATAAATCGAAGATTCGACGAAGCCAAAAGGTACAAAAGTTTTTGATACTTAAGTTCATACTAAACTTTATAAAAGTACACTTAAGTTTTTTTAACAGCGAATCTCACGCAGCCCGACTTGAGCGGAAATCCTTTTTACGTAACGTAGTGGAGTGAAAAGATTGGGAGCGGAAGGCGGATAAAGCTGCCCAAACCTAACAAAGTGGTTCGACGTAGTCAAATAAAAAATATTCAATAAAAATGGACGAAATTAAACTAGATTAATTTCTAAGGAATTTAACCGCCATACATTTGCTAAAGAAATAAGACAACAAAATATTACAACAAATTAATCACATTAAAAAATTACATTATGAGCACACTAAAATTAAAAGACGGAACAGAGATTTTTTACAAAGACCAAGGTGAAGGACCAGTATTGATGTTCCACCACGGATGGCCACTATCTTCTGATGATTGGGATGCACAGGTGATTTTCTTTCTTCAGAGAGGTTACAGAGTTGTTACTCACGACAGAAGAGGTCACGGTCGTTCCAGCCAGAATATTTATAATCACACCATCGAGCAATATGCTTCTGACGCAGCGGAATTGGTAGATTTCTTAGGATTGACAGATGTTATTCACATCGGACACTCAACTGGAGGTGGCGAAGTTATCCGTTATGTGAACAAATATTCTAACGGAAGAGCAAAAAAAGCTGTTTTAATCAGTGCAGTTCCGCCGGTAATGGTAAAAAGTGAAAGCAATCCAGACGGTGTTCCAATGGAAGTTTTTGATGGCATCAGAGAGCAGACTTTGAACAATAGAAACCAATTTTATATCGATTTGACTTTCCCTTTCTATGGTTATAACAGAGAAGGTGCAGTAATCAAAGAAGGAATCCAGAGAAACTGGTGGAGACAAGGAATGATGGGCGGAATTGTAGCGCATTATGACGGAATCAAAGCGTTTTCTGAAACTGATTTTACTGAAGATTTGAAGGCTGTGGATGTTCCGGTTTTGGTTCTTCACGGTGAAGATGACCAGATTGTTCCTATCGAAAACTCCGGTATCAAATCTGCAAAACTGTTGAAAAATGGTAAATTGATTACTTATCCTGGTTTTCCTCACGGAATGCCGACTACGGAACACGAGACGATTAACAAGGATTTGTTGGAGTTTATTGAGGCGTAAACTATTTTCAAATAAATTTATTTTAAAGGGTGAATCTAATGATTTGCCCTTTATTTTATGATATAGATAAAAACTATGTATATTGTAATCCCTTTCTGTCATTGAAAAAATCAAAATTGGAATTATATAATTTCGGTTAAAACTCAAAATTTATTTGGTACTTATAATTAAAATGTTCTAATTTTGCTAACGCTGTTAGAAATAATACAAATGGGCTTACACGAACGTCGTCAAAGAGAAAAGGAATCTACACGCGCCAATATTTTGGATGCGGCTTTCAATTTGGCTAAGACGGAAGGCTGGGCTTCACTTTCTATCCGTAAGATTGCAGATGCAATTGAGTACAGTGCTCCTGTAGTTTATGATTATTTCGAAAATAAGGAAGCGATTTTGTTCGAAATTTCTTTAAATGGTTTCCATCAATTACACATCGAATTACTGAAAGCTCAGAAAAAACACGACACTCCGGAAGAACAAATCACTGCAATAGTAGATGCTTATTGGGAATTTGCTTTCAAGAATAAAGAGTATTATCAATTGATGTTCGGATTAGGAATGCAATGCAGTGGAAAAGGACTGATGAAGGAAGAGTTTTCGTCTTTTCAAGATATGCTTTACGATTGTACTTATGAGATTATCAAGAAGAAAGGTTCAAATCCAGATAATGCCTGCCACTCTTCTCATGCTTTGTTTTCAGCTGTACACGGCTTGATTTCTATTATGATGATGAGAAATGCAGACATTCCTTCTACAATGAATAAAACAACACTGGACGAAACAGTTTCAGCTTTTATAAAATCATTGTAATTTTTTTTGACTTTCGAATTAACACCGTTAGGAAAATTAACATTAAATTAATCTAAAACTATTTTTAGTTTTTAATCATTCAATGAGTCAAATTTTGTCATAAAACATTAACACCGTTAGCTATACTAACATTTTTAAGTGAAATCTAAAATCAATTTTAAAATAAACTATTATGGAAACTAAAATCTAACCACCACCGAATGTTATATTTTTTTGAACAAATTATTAACACTGTTAGGAAAAATAACTATAAAATTAATAAGAACATATCTAACTAAACTTAATCTATAATTCGACTTCAATGAAAACTATTACTAAAATAAAATTTATCGTACTTCTATCGAGTATCATACTTTTACAAAACTGCACAAAAGCTGCAGAAAGTGCAGGAGCATTACCGCCAGCTCCAGAATTACCTGTTTATACTGTTATCACTTCGTCTGCATCAACTTATCAGGAATTCCCAACGGCTTTGGAAGGAAAAAACAATGTAGAAATCAGGTCACAGGTTGACGGATATCTAGACAAAATCTATGTTGAAGAAGGAGCTTTTGTAAGAGCTGGACAACCTTTATTTAAAATCGATTCCAGATCTTATGGAGAACAAGTCAATATGGCAAGCGCTAATCTACAAGCTGCAAATGCTAACATTCAGAAAATGAAAGTGGAAGTTGACAGATTGACGACTTTGGTTGCGGAAAAAGTAGTTTCTGATGTACAACTAAAAACAGCGAAAGCTAATTATGCAGTCGCAGTGGCAACAGCAGCACAGGCAAAAGCTTCTTTGGGTAATTCAAGAATTACTAATGGATTCACGACTATTACAGCACCTGTAAGCGGATATCTTGGAAGAATTCCTTACAAAAAAGGAAGTTTAATTTCTAAAACTGACACAACTCCATTAACTTTTGTTTCAGATATAAGCGAAATCTATGCTTACTTCTCAATCAGTGAAATTGACTTCATCGCTTTCCAAAAGAAATATACTGGTGCAACTCTTGAGGAAAAAATGAAAAATATGCCTTTGGTAGATTTGGTAATTGCGGACAACTCCACTTATTCTGAAAAAGGAAAAATGAAGATGATTGATGGACAATTCGATAAAAGTACAGGTGCAATCACTGTTCGTGCGACTTTCCCAAATCCTAACGGAACATTGAGAAGCGGAAATACCGGAAAAGTAAGAATGCCTCAATTATTATCAAATGCAGTTGTTATTCCACAAGAATCCACTTTCGAGATTCAGGATAAAACTTACGTTTACGTTCTTGGAAAAGATAAAACGGTGACCAGCAAACCAATAACGATTTCAGGAAAAACCGAAAATTATTATTTCATTTCCGAAGGACTTTCCAAAGGTGACCAGATTGTATTTACAGGTTTAGGCAGCTTAAAAGATGGCGCATCCATCAAACCAAAAATGATTTCTTCTGACAGCTTATTGACAGCTACTCCTTTGTAAACAGCTTATTGCTATTGGCATTTAGCAATTTGCTTTAAACATTAGATATGTACTGATTTTTTAAAGCCAACCGCCATAAGCCAATTGCTATTAGCCAACTAAAACTATACTTCTTATGCTAAAACAATTTATAGAAAGACCGGTACTCTCAACGGTTATTTCGATTATACTATTATTATTGGGATTACTTTCGGTATTTCAATTGCCGATTACATTGTTTCCGGATATTGCACCACCAAGCGTTCAGGTAACAGCTTCATATCCTGGAGCGAATGCCGAAGTTGTTGCGCGTTCCGTAGCCAATCCCATCGAGGAAGCGGTGAACGGTGTGGAGAATATGACTTATATGACCTCCAATTCCAGTAACGATGGGTCATTGACTTTAAACATCTACTTCAAACAAGGTTCAGACCCGGATAATGCAGCAGTGAATGTCCAAAACCGAGTTTCCAAAGCAATGAGCCAGCTTCCGCAAGAAGTTGTTCAGGCTGGGATTTCGACTCAGAAAGTTCAGAACAGTTTCATTATGTTTATGGGAATCACCAGTGACGACCCAAAACAATATGACGAGCTTTTTCTTCAGAATTATATGAAGATTAATATTATTCCTCAACTTCAGCGTATTCCAGGAGTTGCTCAGGCTCAGGTTTTCGGGTCTAAAGATTATTCGATGAGAGTTTGGCTGAAACCAGATAGATTGGCAGATAACAATCTTTCTCCTCAGGAAGTTTTGACGGCAATCAAAAATAGTAATCTTGAAGCTGCGCCAGGACGTTTCGGACAAGGTAGTAAGGAAACTTACGAATATATTCTAAAGTACAAAGGAAAATTAAACAAGAACGAAGACTATGAGAATATTGTTGTTAAATCTAATAGCGATGGTTCATTCTTAAGATTAAAAGATGTTGCAAGAGTAGAATTCGGTTCTTATAGTTATACAGCTGCGAACAGAGTTGACGGCAAGCCTGTAGCTGGTTTTGCGATTCTTCAAACTGCTGGTTCTAACGCCAACGAGATTTTAACTGAAGTTGAAAGACAAGTTGAAGAATTCAAAACGACACTTCCAAAAGGAGTGAAACCAATCATTATGTACAACTCCAAAGACTTTTTGGATGCGTCTATTCATCAGGTTGTGGAAACGTTGGTGATTGCATTTATCTTGGTTTTCATTGTTGTTTATATTTTCCTTCAAGATTTTAGGTCGACATTGATTCCAGCGATTGCCGTTCCTGTTGCGATTATTGGTACATTTTTCTTTCTGAATTTATTCGGATTCAGTATTAATATGTTGACATTGTTTGCTTTGGTTCTCGCGATTGGTATTGTCGTCGATGATGCGATTGTGGTTGTGGAAGCCGTCCATTCCAAGATGGAACATACAGGCTTGCCAGTTGACCAAGCAACGAGAGAATCTATGAGCGAAATTTCCGGAGCAATTATTTCCATCACTTTGGTAATGTCTGCGGTGTTTATTCCTGTTGGCTTTATGCAAGGTCCTGCAGGAGTTTTCTATAGACAATTTGCTTTTACATTAGCAATTGCGATTTTAATTTCGGCAATTAATGCATTGACATTAAGTCCAGCTTTATGTGCTCTTTTACTGAATGACCCTCAAGGTGAACACGGAGAACACGGGCACAAAAAAGGTTTTGGAGCTAAGTTTTTCAATGCATTCAATTCGAGCTTCAACAAGATGACCAGAAAATACATCTATAGTCTTAAATTTTTAATTAAAAATAAATGGGTAAGCGTTGGCGGACTTGTATTAATCACAGCAATTACTGTTTTCTTGATTAACAAAGCGCCTTCAGGATTTATTCCAACAGAAGACCAAGGTTTCGTTCTATATGCTGTGAATACGCCTCCAGGAAGTTCATTGGAAAGAACTAACAAAGCAACAGAACAGATTGACCAAATTATCAATAAAGAAAATGTAGCCAAACATCTTTGGGTTTCAGACGGTTTAAATTTTATTAGTAATGCCAATGCATCGCCTTATTCTGCAGGTTTCATCAAATTGAAAGATTATGAAGACCGTGGCGAAGTGAAAGACCCAGACCAGATTGCAGCAGGATTGACAGGAAAAGTAGCGCAGGTAAAAGATGCCAATGCTTTCTTCTTCAACTTCCCTACTGTTCAAGGTTTTGGTAACGTTTCCGGTTTCGAATTTATGCTTCAGGATAAGACCAACGGTTCTTTTGAACAATTGGGAACTACGACTCAGGCATTCATTGGAGAATTGATGAAAAGACCAGAAATTGCATTTGCATTCACAACTTATGCAGCAGGAAATCCTCAATACACGATTGAAGTTGATGCTGACAAAGCCAATCAATTAGGTGTTTCTGTAACCGACCTAATGCAGACAATGCAAATCTATTATGGAAGTAGTTTCGTTTCGGATTTCAACAGATTTGGGAAATATTATCGAGTAATGGCTCAAGCAGATATTCCTTACAGAACCGATTCTAATTCACTTGAAGGAATCTATGTAAAGAATAATCAAAGCGAAATGGTTCCTGTAAAAACTTTGGTAACTCTGAAAAGAAGTTTTGGACCAGAAACCGTGACGAGAAATAACCTTTTCAATGCAGTAACAATCAACGGAACTCCAAAACCTGGTTATAGTACCGGAGACGCAATCAAAGCGGTGGAAGAAACTGCTAAAAAATCACTTCCAAGAGGTTACGGTTACGAATGGACAGGAATCACGCGTGAAGAAAGACAAACTGGTGGACAAACTGCCTTCATATTTATGTTGAGTATTTTATTTGTTTACTTTTTATTGGCTGCGCAATATGAAAGTTACATCTTGCCTTTTGCTATTATTTTGACAATTCCAACAGGTATTTTCGGAGTTTATGCATTCACAGGTTTGGCGGGAATTGATAATAATATTTATGTCCAAGTTGGATTAATTATGCTAGTCGGGTTACTCGCCAAGAATGCGATTTTGATTGTTGAATTTGCAGTTCAGAGAAGACAAGCTGGAAAAACTTTAATAGAATCAGCGCTTCAAGCTTCACGATTAAGATTAAGACCGATTTTGATGACATCGTTTGCATTTATTGTTGGGATGCTACCATTGGTTTGGTCACAAGGTGCTGCTGCAAAAGGAAATCATTCTATCGGAATCAGTACAGTTGGTGGGATGTTGACAGGTGTTGTTTTCGGAGTTTTCATTATTCCTGTGATGTATGTTATTTTCCAATATCTGCACGAGAAAATGCCAAGCAGAAAGAAACGCAGGTTGAAAAAAGAAAAAGCAGCTTTGAATTTAATCTAAGTTTTAAACACAAAGGCGCAAAGTTTTTTTTGAATGATTCTGTGTTGTTAAGGCACAAAGTTTAAAAATCATTCTTGCGCCTTTGTGATAAAAAGAATTTACATCTGAATTATTTTGGAACAGCGAATCACACGCAGCCCGACTTGAGTGGAAATCCTTTTTTGCTTTGACTTCAAGTTCTATTTAAAATGAAATCGTCTGCAAAAAAGATTGGGAACGGAAGGCGGATTAAGCTGCCCAAAATAATACTCTAAATAATTGATAAAAAAAGAATAATAAATGAACCTATTAACTAAGATAAAAGAGATTTTAGTCTCATCGGTAGTCGTGGCAAGTGCAGTTTCCTGTATGCCAAAATTAGCTTTGGACAAAATAACTCCCGAACTGCCTGAGAAATTTCAATACACGGCAACTGCTGACACGGCAAGCGTCGCAAATCTGGAATGGAGACAGTTTTTCAACGACCCGATTTTGCAAGGTTTGATTGAAAAAGGAATCAAAAATAATTATGATTTGCAGATTGCCTTAAAGCAAGTTGCTTCTTCACAAGAACGATTGAATCAGGCAAAATATCTGCAATATCCTGACGTTAGTTTTGGTATTTCTGGTCAAATTTCCAGACCTTCCAAAAATAGTATGAATGGGCAAAGCTTGAATTTATTTTTAGGTCAAAGTCACGTTGAGGATTATAATGCGGCATTTAATTTAGGCTGGGAAGCTGATATTTGGGGGAAAATTAAAAATCAGCAGGAAGTTTCCAGAATCCAATATCTTCAGACTTATGAAGCTTCAAAGGCAATCCAAACACAAGTTGTTGCTGCGATTGCTCAAGGATATTATAACCTTTTGATGCTTGACAAACAACTGAATGTTGCCAAATCTAATTTAGAACTCAGCAAAAATACGTTGGATGTTACAGAGAAAATCTGGAAAGGAGGCGAAACGACTTCACTTGGAGTTCAGCAAGCAAAAGCACAGAAAGAATATACAGAACTTCTGATTACTCAACTGGAACAGAGTATCGCAATCCAAGAAAATGCATTGAGTATTTTGGTAGGTGAAAATCCTACTAAAATCAGCCGAACGATTGAAATGTCTGACTCTTCTTTACCACAAAATATCTCAGCAGGAATTCCTGCAGCAATGGTAAGCCGCCGTCCGGACGTTCGTCAGCAGGAATTGGTTTTGTTGGAATCTAATGCTCTGATTGGAATTGCTCAGGCAAATATGTATCCTGCTTTGAAAATAACGGCAAACGGAGGCGTGAATTCTTTTAAAGTTGATAATTGGTTTGAAATTCCGGCATCGTTGTTCGGTTCTGTTTTAGGCGGAATTACACAACCCATCTTTCAGAAAAAACAATTGAAAACCGATTTAGCAGTTGCTAAAATCCAGAGAGAGAAAAATGTTTTAGCTTTCCGTCAATCAGTTCTTAATGCCGTTGGAGAAGTTTCTGATGCTTTGGTTTCGAACGAAAGTCTGAAGGCTCAGGAAGAAAAAGCTAATGCGCAAGTAACAACTTTGAAAGACGGAATAAAAAGTGCCGAATTGCTTTACAAAGGCGGAATGGCAAATTATCTGGAAGTGATTACAGCTCAAGGAAATTCACTTCAAGCAGAATTAAATCTGGCTTCTATCAAAAGACAGCGATTAAGTAGTATTGTTGATTTGTATCGTGCTCTTGGTGGTGGATGGAAGTAATAAAAATTATAGTTATTTTTTGTTAAAGTTACCTGTGGTAACAATAATGGTCGGGAGTTTTCTCGACCATTTTTTATTGGTAAAGTTATCCAGTAATGCAATTTCAATTTTTTGAAAACTGAATTATAGTATATAAAATGATTTAACTTCGGTGAAATAAATAGTAAAAAGCTATTTAGATTCATTAAAAATAAACTTTGCAACACAAGCTTTTTTAACTATTTTTACATCATAATAAATAATTAAAAATGAGAAAACTAATATTCGGAGGAATCTTGACTTTAGGAGGACTTTTGACAATCAATGCTCAATGTAAAACTGTTACTACAATCACAGAAAATTTTGATGCTTGGAAAGATATAGACAAATGCTGGGCAGTGCAAAAAGGAAAAGCAATGCTTTACGCTAGTGAGAAAAAAGTCATTTTCTATTCGATGACAGACCCAAAGGAAAATATGTATCTCATCACGCCAAAAGTAAAAGCAGGAAACTATACTTTAAGTCTTGACATCACAGACAATGGCGGAGAAACTTCATTGGAGATTTTCTCAGTTGGCAAAACATCTGACCCAAAATCTTTTGTTTCGATTGTTAAACCTCAAGAAATCACAAAAGAGAAAAAAGTCATCAATATCAGCCTAAAAAAAGATAGCCACGTTGGTTTGAAAGTTCTATTGAACGGTGTTCATCAGGCTGTTTATGTGGATAATCTTTCTTTGAAACCGAGAAAATAATTCAGATTAATAAAATCATTTATAAAATAAACCTTCAGAATTCTGAAGGTTTTTAATTTTGAATTCTGTTTACTTTTTAATATTATATTTGTGCATTACTCAAAAACTAATTAAAATTAAAATGAAAATAAGATTACTATTTTTATTAATCACTTCTGCAATTAATTCTTATCAAGCACAAATAAAGATATCTGATGTCGAACCTATTAGGTTTTCAATTTTAAAAGACCTGCTTTTCTTTCCTGCTTACAAAGAGGATTCAGGAAGAGAACTTTGGAAAAGTGACGGAACACCTACAGGTACATCACTTGTAAAAGATATATTTTCTGGAGAAAATGATGGGGTCTGGTGGTATTATAATAATACAGCTGTAGAACTTAATAATGACATTTATTTTCTGGCTAAGGATTCAGAATCTGCTGGTGAACTTTGGAAGACTGACGGTACAGAGACCGGAACAAAAAAGATTACTCATTTTATGAATGGTAATGTTTCAAAAATTACTTTGGTTGGCAATCAAATCTTCTTTCTTGTACAACCCGCTGGTGAATCTATACAGGTTTGGAAATCAGATGGTACAGAAAATGGAACTGTATTGGTAAAGTCTAATATCCAAGTGGCAAGCAGAGCAACATTTGAGGGTAAAGCGGGTAACACCTTCATCTTTACAGCTGGAATATATGGTACGGGGAATGTAAAAGTCTGGAAAAGTGATGGCACATCTGATGGTACTTTTCCAATCACTGAAGAAATTGACGGCAATGGTTCTGGAAACGATGGTGGTTATGGCGGCACATCTTTATTATCACAATATATAGAACATAATCAAAAATTGTACTTTGTAAGTAGAAATTATATTTACGAGACTGACGGAACACTTCAGAATACAAAAAAAACATATTATGATATATCTAATATTGGCGAATCTACAATCAGACATAGTGATGTAATTGCAATTAATAACAAATTATATTTTCTTTATTTTTCTGCAGAAACGAGTACATCAATAATTTATGAGATGGAAAATAATTTATCTGGTCTTAAACAAATATATTATAAAAGAGGAATCAACTATTTTTCACCTTCCAATCTAGCTGATTATAATGGAAAATTAATGTTCACGACTGGTAATGATTCTGGCGGAACATCATTAGTATATCTCGATTTACAAAATTACTCACTTAATTATCTAAAAGAAATAGCTCCTTCAAGACAAAAGCCTTCTTTTTTCGATTACACTTTGACTGTTAATAGGATTTCCAAAATTGATGATAATTTTTATTTTACAACATCTGCAATAACGGAAGATTATATGCGAACAGGCTGGGTAACTACGCCTTCCAAAACTGAGAACCTACCTGTATTAGATAATATCTGGTTCTCTACATCCTATAAAAATGATTTATACTACTCTAAAAATGGCTTTTGGAAATTTGATAAAAATCTCTTACAAACAAAAGACCTTGAAAAGGTAGAAATCAATATCTATCCAAACCCAGTTGTTGATGAGATTAACATTAAATTAAATGGTTCAGAGACCGTTCAGTCTGTCACAATTTTGGACTCATCTGGCAAAACGATTCTCACAACGTCTTACAAAAATAAAATAAAAACATCCTCTTTAAGCCCTGGTATCTACTTTGTCAAACTGAAATTAAAAGATTCCGAAATCGTAAAAAAGATTATAAAAAAATAAAAATAAAACCCTTCAGAAATTCCTGAAGGGTTTTATTTTTAAAATCACTTTAAATGATGTAATAAAAATCCATTATAGCTTGTCTGATTATTGAAACTTAATCAACGTAAAACTTAATTCTCCATGGGCAAAACATTTTTTTTCTTATCAATATTAATCAGCACAGCAATTTTCGGTCAAAATAAAAATAATCAGGACATTTCCATCTACTCTGCAATGGATAAAAATGCCAAGACTTTATTTGAAAATTCCAAAGCTTATTCTGTATCCATCGGTATCATAAAAGACGGAAAAATCTACACGAAGCATTATGGCGAAATTGATAAAGGGAAAGCCAATCAGGCCAATGATAATACCTATTTCGAAATCGCATCCGTTACAAAAGTGATGACCGGCTATCTGCTTGCACAAGTTGTTCTAGATAAAAAAGTGAATCTGGATGATGACATCAGAAAATACCTTAAAGATGATTATCCTAATCTAGAATATGGAGGAAAGCCCATTACTATTAAAGATTTAATTTCCTATCAATCGGCACTACCAAGTGCTTTGCCGGATGACAGAAAGATTATGAAAACATTTGATGACCAAACTACATTTAAGCTGGTAGAACTTTACAAAAATTATTCGAAAACCGATTTTTTGCGTGACCTAAAGACCATAAAACTAGACACGATTCCTGGAACAAAATATCTTTACAGCAATCCAAGTCTGGAGCTCGCAGGACTGATGCTTGAAAATATTTATAAAGAACCATTTGAACAATTATTAAAGAAAAATCTGTGGTCAAAACTGAAAATGAACCATACAAAATTTACTTTAGATGTTAATGAAAAGTTAGGCAATGGTTACAATTCCAATCACATTTTAATGCCAAATTTTGCAAGTCAGTTAACTGGTTCCTCAGGTATGCAAACCAAATCGACTTTAAGAGATTTGATGAAATTGTTGAAGTTTGAATTGGATAGTAAAAATAAAATAGTTCAGGAATCACAAAGAAATATTACAAACAGCAATGAAAGTTGGTACGGCTATTTTTGGGATAGAATTTATATTTCAGAATTTGGCAAATACGCTTTCAAACACGGCGGAGCTTATGGCAATCAAGTGATGTTCTCCGTGTTTCCCGAGCAGAATTTGGGTATTTGTGTAATGGTCAATATCAGTGGACCGGAAACTGGCGAGATTCTTAGTAACTCTATATTTGACATTGCGAATGATTTACTTATTCATAAAAACAAAGAAGTTTACGGTTACAAATTAACAAATGATAAAGTCATTTTCAATTACACACACGATAAAAATTTGGACAGCAGTCTGGTAAAAAATATTTCAGTTGCAGGCACATTCAATGATTGGAATGCGGAAAATAAATCGTTTCAAATGACCAGAAAAAATGCTCAAACTTTTGAATTGGCCATCCCAAAATCACAATTTGAGAAAGGCAAAGAATATCAGTTCAAATTAGTCATTAACAATACAAGATGGATATCGGCACCATATTATGCAAAGAATGCTGATAAAAGCGCCGACAAAAACTTAATCTTAAAATTAGACTGATTTCCACTTCGAAGCTTCACAAAACCATTCAGTTGACACAATCAATGCAGTTAGTTACGACAATCAATTAAGCAATCACTTAGTTGAGGCATTCAAGTAAATTTTACTATAAATCAAAAAAATTACAGACATTCAAAATTTATTAAATATTTGATTCTATTAAAAAGAAAACTTAGTCATAACATTTTTACTGTTATTTATAACTAATACTCATTGTATTTTTCTCAAATTTGTCAGGAACTATACAAACAGATAAGAATTAATGGGAAATAAAAATATAGCAATCATAGGATTGGGCGGTGTTGGCGGTTATTTTGGTTTTAAAATCAATCAGTTCAATGAATTGGAAAATCAGTTTGATATTACCTTTGTTGCAAGAAGTCAGACTTATGACATCGTTAAGGAAAATGGCTTAACACTAATCTCTCCCGAACATCCGAACAGCATTACAAAACCTAACCGAATTGTTCAAAACATATCCGAAATCCAGAATCCTGATTTAGTTTTGATTTGCGTGAAAGAATATGATTTGGAAAACGTTTGCACACAGCTGAAACAGGTAATTTCTCTAAAAACAATTCTTCTTCCATTGATGAATGGAGTCGATATATATGACCGAATCAGAAAAATAATTCCAGACAACACGATTTTACCAGCCTGCGTTTATGTTGCTTCTCATATCAAAGAAAAAGGAATCGTGGAACACAAAGGCAAAGCCGGAAAACTCATTTTCGGGAAAGACCCAGCGAATATTTCGGAAGATATTGATTGGATTGTTCAGTTGATGAAAAACAGCGGAATTGATTTTGATTTCAAGGAAAATTCTTTTGTTGATATTTGGACTAAGTTCTTTTTTGTAGCAAGTTTCGGATTGGTAACTGCAAAATATAATTCGTCTATCGGAACGGTTTGTATTGATGCAACTCAGAAACAGGAAGCAACTCAAATAATGCAGGAAGTCAAACTGATTGCTGGCAAAAAACAAATCGGTTTGCCTGATGATATTATCGAAAAAACATTCGAAAAAGCATCGACTTTTCCAACAGAAACGCCAACTTCTCTACAACTCGACATCAACGTCAAACAACAAAATAATGAACTCGAATTGTTTGCAGGTGCTATCATTCATTACGGAAAAGAATTAAATATAGAAACACCTTTTACGCAGAAAATCTATCAAGAATTGAAAGAAAAGATTCTGGAATTGAGTGTATAATTTTGTTAATTTATTAATGCTTTTGGAGTTTTCCAAAGGCATTATTTTTGATTACCAATCTGACATTTAATTAAACTAAAACCAATGAAAAAACTGCCTTTATACTTAATTACTATATTCTCTTTAATAGCCTGTAATTCCAAATCAGAAGAAAAGAACAATCCAATCTCCGAGCAAAAAGAAATAATCTCTGATACAATCGCATCCAAAAAAATAGAACCAGTTGCAGAGTTTCAAGATAATAGTTCTAGCTTTATTTCAAAAGATTATGTTCTTTATAAAGAAGAAGGAACAGAGAATATAAAAGGTGATTTGAACAAAGATGGACTGGAAGATTTAGTTCTCCTCATCAAAGGAACGGATAAAAGTAAAGTCATACAACACGAGACTCGTGGCGAGCTCGACAGAAACAGAAGAGGAATTCTTGTTCTATTCAACAAAGGCACACATTATGATTTGGCTCTTAAAAACAATACTTGCTTCTCATCTGAAAACGAAGAAGGCGGGGTTTATTACGCTCCAGAATTATTTGTCTCAATAGAAAAAGGAAATCTGATTGTAAATTATGCACACGGTAGATATGGTGGTTGGAATTACACTTTCAGAAGTCAAAATCAAGATTTTGAATTGATTGGTTATGATGGAAGCTATAATCGTGGTCCTGTTCCACAGCACGAAACAAGCATCAATTTCCTAACCAAGAAAAAACTAACTAGAGACAACCTCAACAAAGATGATGACAGCGATGAGAATGTAAAATTCAAGGATACTTGGGAAAAACTTCCCGCAAAACCATTAATCAAATTATCTTATATTAAGGATTTTGATGAATTAGAATTTTAATTAAGACATATAACATCTTTCCATTTATTTACAACTCTATCCGTTCTATTTTTCAGAAATTTGTATAAATAAATTCACGAAGTCACTTTGTGCCTTAAAAACATTGAATCTCTTAAGATAAACCTTGTGCTCTTTGTGTTAAAAACTCAAGAAAAATGGAAAACCACAATCATCATAATCACGATAACCTTCATCCCAATCAAAGAATTTCGCAAAGTTCCGTCTATTATTGCCCAATGGAATGTGAAGGCGAAAAACTCTATTTCAAGCAAGGCAGATGTCCGGTTTGTAATATGTTTCTCGTTCCTATAGAAGAGCGCGAAGACCACAGAAACAAACCACAAACTTATTCCAAAACCAATCTACCAGAAAGTTTTAAAGATAAAATAGGAGACTATTTTTGTCCAATGTTTTGTGAAGGCGACAAAACTTATGAATCAGATTCCGGTTGTCCAGTTTGTCATATGCATTTGGAGGAAATCACAGAAGATTTGGTCAGAAGTCAGAAGCTGGATGCTGGAAGTTCGCAAACGCATCAAAACACCAAACACCAAACACCAAACACCCATCAAGAAGGTAAATATTATTGTCCAATGTTTTGTGAAGGCAATAAAGTTTACGATTCCAATGTTGGTTGTCCAGTTTGCGGAATGGACCTTGTAATGATTCCCATCAAAGGCGAAAAACACGAGGATAAAACTTATCAAATTTTACAGAGAAAATTCTGGACCGCTTTAGGATTTTCCGTTCCTGTTTTTATTTTATCGATGGGCGGAATGTTCATTGATTGGCCATTTTCTCATCAGATACAAGGGATTTTAGAATTGATTCTGACTTTACCTGTTCTTTTCTATGCTGGTTGGTTTGTGATGAAACGTAGCTGGGTTTCTTTCAAAACGTGGAATCTCAATATGTTTTCGTTAATTGCTTTGGGCGTTGCATCAGCTATGATTTTTAGTTTAGTTGCATTATTCTTCCCAAATATTCTTCCTCACGAGTTAGCTCACGGCGGAAGTATTCCTCTTTATTTCGAATCTGTTTGCGTGATTCTGACCTTAGTCATAATGGGACAAATGATGGAAGCCAGAGCTCATATGAAAACCGGAAAAGCCATCGAAGCGTTGATGAATCTTTCGCCTGACACAGCCAATCTAATTGTTAACGGAAACGAGAAAAAAGTATCGTTGGCAGAAGTTAAAATCAATGATATATTAAGAGTCAAATCTGGTGAAAAAATCCCCGTTGATGGGAAAATCATTGAAGGTAATTCCAACGTTGATGAATCTATGATTACCGGCGAATCGATTCCTGTTGAGAAAAAGTCTAATGATAAAGTCACTTCCGGAACGATTAACGGAAACGGAAGTTTTCTGATGAAAGCTGAAAAAGTAGGAGATGAAACTTTGCTTTCTCAAATCATCAAAATGGTCAACGAAGCCAGCAGAAGCAAAGCGCCGATTCAAAAATTAGCGGATAAAATCTCTAAGATATTTGTTCCGACTGTTATTGGAATTGCTGTTCTGACATTTGTTTTATGGTATATTTTCGGAAGAGAGAATAAGTTGATTTATGCATTCGTCAATGCTGTTGCAGTTCTGATTGTCGCTTGTCCGTGTGCACTTGGTTTGGCTACACCAATGAGTCTAATGGTCGGAATCGGAAAAGGAGCACAAAACGGAATCTTAATCAAAAATGCGGAAGCACTTGAAGAAATGCATAAAATCAATGTTTTGATTACTGATAAAACCGGAACTCTGACAGAAGGAAAACCAAGTCTTGATAATATCGAAACATTTGAAAATACAGATAAAAATGAAGTTTTAAAATTAGCAGGCTCATTGAATCAGAATTCTGAGCATCCTTTATCAAGTGCGGTTTTAGAGACTCTTCGACAAGCTCAGAGTGACAATACTGACTTACAATTTGAAAAAGTTCATAACTTCGAAAATATTTCTGGAAAAGGTGTAAAAGGAACAGTTAATCAAGAAGAAATATTACTCGGAAACGAGGCTTTGTTAAAACATTTCAATATTGAGATTCCAGAAGATTTAAAACAAAAAGTAATTCAAAGTCAAGAGCAGGCAAAAACCATTTCTTACTTATCAAAGGCTGGAAAAGTGATTGGATTTTTAAGTTTCTCAGACCAAATCAAACCAACATCCAAACAAGCCATCGATTATCTGCATTCTCAAAACATTGAAGTCATAATGATGACCGGCGATAACGAACATACTGCAAAAGCCGTCGCAATAGAATTGGGAATCAAACATTACAAAGCCAATTGTCTCCCGGAAGACAAAATGAACGAAATCAAAAAACTTCAAAGCGAAGAAAAAATCGTAGCAATGACCGGAGACGGAATCAATGATGCGCCTGCTTTGGCTCAATCCAATATCGGAATTGCAATGGGAACGGGAACGGATGCCGCAATTGAAAGCGCAGAAATCACTTTACTAAAAGGCGATATTCTTGGGGTAGCCAAATCAAAAATATTGGGCGAAAAACTCTTGAAAAACATCAAAGAAAATCTATTCTTTGCGTTTATTTACAATGTTTTGGGAATTCCTTTAGCAGCAGGTCTGCTCTATCCTTTCTTCGGAATTTTATTAAGTCCGATGATTGCTGCGGCTGCAATGAGTTTCAGTTCTGTTTCTGTTATTTTGAACTCTTTGAGACTCAATAATGTGAAATTAGAGATTTGAGTTAAACACAAAGGCACAAGGAGTTATTTTTGTTAATAATGTTTTAAGGCACAAGGAGAACAGAAAATTTTCAATTTTAATAAACTCAAAGCTTTGTGCCTTAAAACACAATTTTTATTATTAATTTTTTGTGCCTTTGTGTTAATTTTTATGACATAAAAACAAAACGGCATCGAGAAAACTCCCGATGCCATTTCAAAACAAATATAAAAACCTTAAAATCGTCTAATTAAAAAGAAACAGTCAGCTTACTGAACACATATCTACCATTCTGTCCAAACTGAGAAGTCGAACGTGAGTAGATAAATTGGTCATTATTCGTAGAAGCTGTAATGTTTTTGGTTGGATAGATATCAAACAAATTGTTTGTACCAAGAGTTAGATTAAAATTCTTGTTGATATCATAACCTATTGATAAATCGGTAATGATTTTATCCGAAATCAATTGATGTTCATTTGGAAGAGTGACACCATCGAAGTTAGCATCTACGATATCTGCACCGTGAACTTTCCCGTAATAGGTGTTTCTCAAATAGAAATTGAAATCTTTCCATTTCAAATTATTAGAAAAACTCGCTTTGATTTTCGGAACAGAATCTTCCAAGTAAACTCTAGACCTTTCTGAAAAGAATGTACTTCCTAAGTTAAGTGCTTCCAATTTTTCCGATGTATGAACATCGCCAACTTTCTTAGTTCTATTGAAATTAATTGCAAAATCATTTGTTAACTTGAAGCTTTCTTTCGTTAAGTTATGGCTGATAACGACATCTAGACCTTTGGTTTCTGTATCGATGGAATTAGCAAAAAACTGCGCTCCATTCAATCCTAAAGATGTTACAATCCCTCCTGTAAATTGGTCTGTCAAAACAATTCTATCATCAATTCTGATAAAATAAGCATCAGCAGTTACATTCAAATTAAGAGCTGGAATCTTGTAAGTAAAACCAGTACTGAAAGATTTTGATGTTTCCTGTTTCAATTTTGGAATTCCAAATTCTGCTGCAACCGCAGAATCATTACTGAAAGTTCCTACTTCTCTCAGAGTTCCATTTACAAATAACGTTGAGGTTGTATTATAGTAGATTTGGTGAATCGATGGTGCTCTGAAACCTGTAGAACCTGCAAATCGGAAATTAAGATTGTCCGCTAATTTGATTCTGGAAGCCAATTTATAATTGAAAGTTGAACCAAAATCCGAATAATCCTCATAACGAACCGCTGCATCTACCAAAAACCAATTGGTAAAATTAAATTCTACATCCGCATAAGCGGCATAAGAGTTTCTATTTTTATCTGTTCTATTGGCTTCTCTGAAACCGGCAAATACCTGAGAACTCCCAGCCAATGCTGCTCCGAAGAAGTCTGTTGGGTTCACAGAAGTTGAAGTCTGAGGATTTCCATTGACGTCATAAGCTGTGTAAGAAGCTTGCTCTCCTGGATTGATTTTGAAATTTTCGTGACGTTGTTCTGCTCCAAAAGCAACATTCACACCTTCCAGCCAATTAAATGATTTGCTGAAATCTAAATTAATGGTGTTCTGCAAAAACTGTAATCCACCAGCCTTGAAAGAACTTGGAGAATTAAATCTTAAACTTGTGTTTCCTGTATTTTCAATGGTATAATCAAAACTGTTTTGTCCGAAAGTGTTACTGAAATCTACGTTCCAACCATCCCATTTTCCTTTGATTCCAGCAGATAAAGAAACATCCTGAATCTTGGTATGAATCTCTGGTAAATAGCCGTCAATATTTAATCCTGTAAATGTTCTTGCTTGGTTTGGTCTTCTGTAGAAACCGCCTGATGCACCATCACGGATTGAATAACCTCCAAACGTATAAACTTTCCAATCGTCATTTAATGGAACTTCTATATTCGCAAACAACTGATGGTTATTCAATTTTGATTGTCCAACTTGTTGATTAAAATCTTTTCTGGTTTGTCCTCTGTAAGCCAATTCCTGGTCTGTATAATTAGCTCCTAATAATCCTTGCAAAGCTGTAATAGAATTAGCATTTTGGATATTATTTTGGAATCCAGAATCAAAATAACCAACACCTTGAGAATACTGATGAATTAGATTGACGAAATCTTGTTCGCCAGCCGTTCCTTTCAGATTATTGATGTTATTGAAATAAGATGATAAATTCACACCACCTTCTGCTGCTCTTTTCTCAATGGCATTGTAAGCATTATAGATATTTCCACTTTCAGTTCCAGCTCTTCTGGTCGGGTCACGGAATTGAGATGACCAAGTCAAGTTATAAAAACCGCCTCTTTTTCCAATTTTGTTTCCGTAGTTTAAATCCACTTGAAATTGTTGCCCGTCATAATTCCCTGTGTGGTCCTTAGCTGCAGAAGTCAAGTAACCACCATAGTTCAATTGTCCTGTTAGCTTTCCTGTATCTCTTTTCAATTGAAGGTTCATTACTCCGGCAATCGCATCAGAACCGTATTGCGCAGACGCACCATCTCTCAAAACCTCGATTCTTGAAAGTGCAAAAGCTGGGATGGCATTTAAATCTGTTCCAACGGTACCTCTTCCTGGCGCACCATTCACATTGACCAACGCAGAAGTATGACGTCTTTTTCCATTAACCAAAATCAAAGTCTGGTCTGGTCCCAAACCTCTCAACTGAGCTGGGTCAGAATGGTCGGAACCGTCCGCATTGGTTTGAATGGTTGAAGTAAAAGACGGTGCAATCGTGTTTAAGATTTGATTGATATTGGTTTGAGGTAAACTCTGCTGGATATCTTTCAAATTGAAAACATCCACAGGAACAGGGCTGTCTGCTTTGGAACGCCCTCCACTTCTGGAACCAACCAAAACAACCTCCTCAATCTGCTTATCAGAAGTAGAATCTTTCACAGGTTTGGTTTCCTGAGCTTGAGTTAAATAAATTCCCGAAAAGAAAACTACAGCTGTAGAGATAACAGCTCTTTTGCTAGAATTAAACATAGTTTTTTGAATCATATTTTTAAATTTTACGTTTTATACAAAAAAGAAAACTTCTCCCAGACAAGTCTGAAAGAAGTTATATTGAGACGGCATCACAACCGCAATTAAACATTTTCAACTTATCTTTCCTTTTTTCAAAGGCTGAATGTAACACCTTACCAATTCGGCAGGTTGTTAAGACTTCAACAGGTCAGTTCCCTCGGTCTTTCTTAATAAGTATGACAGCAATTCATTATCACAGTGCAAAACTATTACAAGATTTTTTTCTTCGCAAATTTAATTCATACTAATTTGATATGATAAATATCATATTGATTTAAAACAATAATTATCAATGACTTAAATTAAAATTATTTTAAAATTAAAACCAATTATTATTAAAAATAAAAACATCAAATTAATAATTGGCTAATTTTTAAAGGCTAAAATTCATTATATTTAAAGAAAATTCTGGAATAAATTGAAAAAATTAGTAGTTCTGTCAGGCGCAGGAATTTCTGCAGAAAGTGGTATTAAAACATTTCGTGATTCTAATGGACTTTGGGAAAATCATCGCATAGAAGATGTCGCTTCGCCCGAAGGTTTTACAAGAAATCCAAAGTTGGTTTTGGACTTTTATAATACCAGACGAAAACAGCTGAAAGAAGTTGAACCCAATATGGCTCACAAATTGCTTGCAGAATTGGAGGAATATTTCGAGGTTCATATTATTACGCAAAATGTTGATGATTTGCACGAGCGCGCTGGTTCTACAAAAATCACTCATCTTCACGGTGAATTGAGAAAAGCAAGGTCGGTTAATAATGAAAATGAAATCTTGGATTGGGAAGATGATATCAAAATTGGCGACTTACACATTGACGGTTCACAACTTCGTCCACACATCGTTTGGTTTGGAGAAATGGTTCCAGAGATGGACAACGCAATTGAAATTGCTTCAGAAGCAGATTTATTTTTGGTCATCGGAACAAGTATGCAAGTTTATCCGGCGGCTTCAGTTATCAGATATATTCCAAATCATTGTGAGGTTTTCGTTATCGATCCTAATCTTGAAAACCCTAATTCTTTTACAAAAAATGAGAATTACATTAAATCCTCAGCAACTGAAGGAATGAAACAACTCAAAGAAATTTTAATCAAAAAATATAGATAAAACCACAAAAATGTTATCAAATATTTAAACTAATAAACAAATAATTATAACACTTAAGTTTAGAATTATTTATTTTAATAAGTTTATTAAGTACGCTTAAGTTTTAAAATTTTCAATTTTTAGCCTCAAGTGAATTACTAAAATTAGAAGTATTCAAACTCTCAAGTGACTAAAGTGTTATTGAAGATTAGTTTTTCTTTTGTGACTTTTGTGGTAAAACCTTAAAATAATAAATAATGCAGGTAGAAATCAGAAAATTAAGTATCGACGATTATGATGAGCTGGCAGAAGCAATGCAGAAAGCCTATCCCGAGATTGACGACAATGTCTGGAGCAAACGGAATATCCAAAAGCTGACTTCCATTTTTGCAGAAGGACAAATCTGTATTTTGGTTGATGGGAAATTGGCTGCTGCTGCATTATCAATTATTGTTCAATACGAATTGTACGGTGACCAGCATACTTATAATGAAATCACAGGAAACGAAAGTTTCAATACGCATAGCAACAATGGTAACGTCCTTTATGGAATCGAGGTTTTTGTTGACCCTGAATTCCGAACTTTGAGATTAGGAAGAAGGCTTTACGATGCAAGAAAAGAACTGTGCGAAATTCTTAACCTAAAGTCAATCATCGTCGGTGGAAGAATCCCGAATTATCATCTTTACAGCAAGGATTTATTACCTCGACAATACATCAACAAAGTCAGAAATAAAGAAATTTACGACCCTGTTCTGAGCTTCCAAATCGGGAATAACTTTTCTCCTGTAAAAATCCTGAAAGGTTATCTAAAAGGCGATACAGAATCCGAAGAATATGCAGTTCTCCTTCAATGGAACAACATCTATTACACAGCGAAGAAAAACACGATGCAGGATAGTGTGATTCGATTAGGATTGATTCAGTGGCAGATGCGACCTTTGAAGGACTTAGAAGATTTTTACAAGCAAGTCGAATTTTTCGTAGATGCAGTTGCAGGTTATCAATCGGATTTTTGTTTATTTCCTGAGTTGTTCAATACACCTCTACTCGCTCCTTTCAATCATTTGAATGAGCGGGAATCAATGGAAAAGCTGTCTGAATTAACGGAAGAAATTAAAGAAAAAATCTCCGAATTTGCTGTCAGTTACAATGTGAATATCATCTCCGGAAGTATGCCGATTTTGGAAGAAGGGAAACTTTATAATGTGAGTTATCTGCTTCACAGAGATGGAAAAATCGATGAATATAGAAAAGTCCACATTACTCCAAATGAACGAAAATATTACGGAATGACCGGCGGAAACGAAATCAAAGTTTTTGATACAGACTGTGGAAAAATCGGTGTAATTATATGTTATGATGTTGAGTTTCCAGAATTGCCAAGATTGCTGGCTGACCAAGGAATGAAAATACTCTTCGTTCCTTATCTCACGGATACTCAGAATGCTTACACTCGAGTTAGACATTGTGCAGCAGCAAGAGCGATTGAAAACGAATGTTATGTCGCCATTGCTGGTTGTGTTGGTAATCTTCCTGGGGTTAATAATATGGATATACAATTTGGTCAGGCGACAGTTTTCACACCGTCGGATTTCGCGTTCCCTTCTAACGCTATAAAAGGAGAAGCTACACCAAACACAGAAATGACTTTGATTGTAGATGTTGACCTTAATCTTTTAAAAGAATTGCATTACAACGGCGCCGTTAAAACACTGACAGACAGAAGACAAGATTTATACGATGTGATTTTGAGAAATCAGAATTAAATTTATTTATGAAACTATTTTAACATCATTCAGATTTAATCATCTAATTTTGTAAAAAATATATTTAATGAAAAAGACTTATTTAATTGCGGCCGGATTATTATTTTCAATTTCTACTCAAGCACAGTTCGGTGACCTTTTAAAAGTAGTTAAAGACAAAACAGGTGTTGACCTTAATCAAGGAAAAACAACGACCAATACTTCTACTAATACGAGTACAACTACAAGTTCCACAACCAATTCCAACATCAATCTTGGAAGCTTAACGTCTTCTCAAATCTCATCAGGTTTGAAAGAAGCGCTTAACCTCGGTGTCAAAGAAGGTGTCCAAAAATTAGGTGTTACAGACGGCTTCCTAAAAAATGAAGCGGTAAAAATCCTAATGCCAGAAAAATTGAGAAAAATCGAAACGACTCTTCGAGGTTTAGGAATGGGAAGTCTAGCAGACCAAGGTGTAAAATTGTTGAACAGAGCTGCTGAAGATGCTGTAACAGAAGCCACTCCGATTTTCACGAGTGCTATTACATCAATGACTATTACGGATGCGAAAAACATTCTGTTAGGAAGTAACAATGCTGCAACTAATTATTTACAGACTAAAACTCAAAGTCAGCTTTTCACAGCGTTTCAGCCAAAAGTTCAGGCTTCTTTAGGAAAAGTTGGAGCAGATACGGTTTGGAAAAACATCATTTCAAAATATAATACATTGACGGGGCAAGCTGTAACGACTGATTTGAATGAATATGTAACCACAGAAACCATCAATGGCGTTTTTAAAATGGTAGCTGAAAAAGAAAACGGAATCAGAAATAATTCTGCACTTAGGACGACTTCGCTTTTGGAGAAAGTTTTTGGAGCTGTTAAGAAATAATTTTAGAAGTTAGATTTTAGAAACTAGAAATTAGAGCTTAAAATAGTAAAAACAAAAGTCGCAGAGTTTTCACTTTGCGACTTTTTTAATTATCTAATTGATATTCCAGCTATAAGTATTGTGAAACACACGCCATTTTCTATTAAGGTTAAACTCTGTATTGATTTCTGATTTATTTTTCAAGAGCATTGAGTCTTTTTCTTTTTTAATAAGGATTTTATGATAAGGAAAACTCTCTTCATTACCACCCCATCCCCTATGAGAATAAATAATAAAATTTTCTTTTGACTTAATTAATATCGAGTCATATGATACCGAATCAAGCTTAGGATGATAATAAATCTTTTTGTAATTAGGTTTTGTAAAAACGTAAATGTCTTTTTCTGAATTATTATTGATTATGTAAGAATAACCTGGGTCACAAGAAATAAGCAATAAAATTGAGAAGAATGAAAAGATATATTTCATATCAATACTATAACTTTAAAACTTCATCTCAGGAATTTCTCCTTCAATAATCAAATCAGCTTCTGTCGCTTTAATAATATCTTCCACAGAAATCCCAGGTGCTCTTTCCAAAAGTTTGAAACCTTTATCTGTGATTTCCATAACCGCTAATTCTGTGACTACTTTTTTGACACAATTCACACCGGTTAAAGGAAGCGTACATTGTTTCAGAATTTTAGATTCTCCGGCTTTATTCACGTGCATCATGGCAACAATAATATTCTCTGCAGAAGCAACCAAATCCATTGCGCCTCCCATTCCTTTTACCATTTTCCCAGGAATTTTCCAGTTAGCAATATCGCCATTTTCGGAAACTTCCATTGCACCAAGAATTGTCAAATCCACTTTTTGACTTCTAATCATCCCAAAACTGAAAGCCGAGTCAAAAAAAGAACCTCCGGGAAGAATTGTGATAGTCTGCTTTCCTGCATTAATCAAGTCTGCATCTTCTTCACCTTCGAAAGGAAATGGTCCCATTCCAAGAACGCCATTTTCACTCTGGAATTCCACTGAAATATCCTCCGGAACATAGTTGGCAACCAAAGTCGGAATCCCGATTCCAAGGTTGACATACATCCCGTCTTTCACTTCTTTTGATATGCGTTGTGCGATTTGTTCTTTTGTCAGCATAGTAAAATGTTATACCGCAATATATCAATATTTCACGTTATAGAAAAATGCTTTTTTCGTCACAGTAATTATTAATAAAACAATCAGATTTATATCAGTAAATTTGCAATTCTAATTATGAAGACATTATTACATTACCTCAAACCACACAAATGGCTGTTGATTGCTTCGTTGGTTTTAGCCGCTATAAATCAGGTATTTTCATTATTTGCACCGGCAATAACAGGAAATATTCTAGACCAATTGGTAACGCATCCGCACTTTTTTGACAAAGAAAAAATGATTCCCAGAAATCTAAATCAATTTCTTTATGGAACCGATATTTATCACGGTGCATTTTACTTTTTAGGATTATTGATTGGAACTGCAATGGTCAGTAGAATTGCGAAAGCATTTCAGGATTACGCGGTGAATGTCATTACTCAAAAATTCGGAGCTAATATTTTCACGGATGGTTTGAAACATTCTATGGCTTTGCCTTATCAGGAATTCGAAGACCAGAGAAGCGGCGAAACTTTATCTATTTTGACTAAAGTAAGAGAAGATTCGGTGAAGTTTATTACTAACTTCATTAATGTCTTTTTTGGAATTTTGGTAAGTATCATTTTCGTTTCAGTTTATGCGATTCGATTGCATTGGTCGATAATGCCGGTTTATATTGTCGGGATTTTTCTGATTGCATTTGTAACCAATCTTTTAAGTAAAAGAATTAAGAATATTCAGAAAACAATTGTTGTAGAAACTACAAGTTTAGCAGGAAGTACAACCGAAAGTCTGAGAAACATCGAGATTGTAAAAAGTTTAGGTTTAACCAAACAGGAAATAAATCGTCTGAATAACAATACTTACAAAATTCTTGGTTTGGAATTGAAGAAGGTAAAAAGTATTCGTTCATTGAGTTTCATTCAAGGAACGATGGTCAATTTTCTTCAACAATTGATTACTCTGACTCTATTATATTTGATTTTCAGAGATGTTGTAACGCCAGGACAATATCTATCATTGATGTTTTACGGATTTTTCATTTTTGGACCGATGCAGGAAATCGGGAATATTATTATTTCTTATCGAGAAGCCGAAGCATCCTTGAAAAACTTCGATAACCTGATGAAGAAGTCAGTTGAAGAAAAGCCACACACACCAAAACAAATTGGTTCAATCGAAGAATTGGAATTCAAACACGTTTCTTTCAAACATCAATCCGCTCAATATAAAGCTTTGAATAATATTTCATTCGATGTAAAAAACGGAGAAACTATTGCTTTTGTTGGTCCGAGTGGTTCCGGAAAAAGTACGTTGGTAAAATTACTGGTTGGATTGTATCGACCTCAGGAAGGGAATATTTTCTATAATCAAATCAATGGAAAAGAATTTGACTTTGACGAATTAAGAAATCAAATTGGTTTTGTAACTCAGGACACACAACTTTTTGCAGGAACAATAAGAGAAAATCTACTTTTCGTAAATCCAAACGCCAGCGAAGAAGACATTCAATTGGCATTGAAAAAATCAAGTTGCACAGGATTACTGGAAAGAGCTGAAAAAGGAATCGAAACCGTAATTGGCGAAGGTGGATTGAAATTAAGTGGTGGAGAAAAACAGAGAATTGCAATAGCAAGAGCTTTATTGAGAAAACCAAACTTATTGATTTTTGACGAAGCCACTTCCGCTCTGGATAGTATTACAGAAGAAGAAATCACTTCAACAATCAAAGAAATCTCTCAGCAAAAAGAACAAATCACAGTTCTGATTGCCCATAGATTAAGCACCATTATGCACGCAGACAGAATCTACGTTTTGGAACGCGGACAAGTCATAGAAACCGGTTCACACGAAAACCTGATTGCAGAAAAAGGTTTGTACTATGCGATGTGGAGACAGCAGATTGGAGAAAGGAAAATGTAAAAAATGATTTAAAATAAAACTTTTAATAATGAAAAAACTTTTAACCATTCTAATTCTCGGGTTTTCAACAATAATTTATTCACAAGAATCAAAAGAAAGTAATTGGGCTTTAAAATTAAACGCAACACAATTAGTTGATTCCTTTTCTTTTCCAACTTTACAAATATCTGCTGAAAGAAAAATAAATCCTTACTTCAGTATAAATGCAGAATTTGGATATCAATTATATGATTTGAATAAACCGGACAGCATCATATTAAAATCTAAAGGTTTCAAAACAAATCTTGAAGGACGCGTTTATTTATTCAAATTAATCCATTCAAGGACTGAGTCTAAACGAAATGAATTCTATATTGGATTACAATTATTTTACAGAGAAAATCAAACTACAGATTATTTAGATTATAGACCAATAAATAATGAATCAGAAGAATATGTTGCCAATAGAGATTATTTTGGAGTAAAAAGACAAGCAAAAGGTTTTAATATCACTTTTGGAAATCAAATTTCTGTATCTCAAAAATTAATTTTAGAACCATTTATTGGTTTAGGAATGGTTAATCGAAAAATACAAAATAGTAATATCGAATATGACAGCGCAAAAGATGACATTGTTGGAAATGGTTTAGTTCCATTTTTCAGACGTTTAAATTTGGAGGAAAGCTCTGGTAATTTATTTAACTTTTGCCTTGGTTTTAGAATTGGATTGAGACTTTAAAAGTAAAAAGCGCTGAAAATTCAGCGCTTTTTTTATTTTTTTCTCACAGTTCTCTGCTCTATCCTTTTCTCATAATTATCGCCTTGGAAAATCCTTTGAACCATAATTCCCGGAATGTGAATTTCATTTGGGTCTAGTTGTCCGGGTTCTACCAATTCTTCTACTTCAGCAATGGTAATTTTTCCAGCTCCAGCCATTGGAAAATTAAAATTACGAGCCGAACCTTTGAAAATTAAGTTTCCTGCGTGGTCACCTTTCCAAGCTTTTACGATTGAGAATTCGGCATTGTAAGCGTGTTCTAATATGTGAGGTTTTCCGTTGAAATCTTTCACCTCTTTACCTTCCGCAACTTCTGTCCCGAATCCAGCTGGTGTATAAAATGCAGGAATCCCAGCTTGCGCCGCTCTGCATTTTTCAGCTAAAGTTCCTTGTGGTGTCAATTCTACTTCCAATTCTCCTGACAACATTTGTCTCTCAAATTCTGCGTTTTCTCCAACGTAGGAAGAAATCATTTTCTTGATTTGTTTTTTCTGCAATAGTAATCCCAAACCAAAATCATCAACACCTGCATTATTGGAAATACAAGTCAGGTTATCCACATTTTTCTTTACCAATTCCGAAATACAATTCTCAGGAATTCCACAAAGTCCGAATCCTCCAAGCATTATCGTCATTCCGTTTTGGATATCTTTTACTGCTTCTTCAGCGTTTTTCACTCTTTTATCAATCATAAAATTGAGTTTTCTTTTGTTCAATTTGTTGGTTTATAAATATAGAAAAATCCGTCTATTGGACGAAAGAAAATAGAGAAAAGATGAAAGACTTCTAATTCTCAGATTCGCAAATACAAAAGCCATAATTATTTTGAGTATTATAAAAGTAATATTTGCTGAGCGTTAGCGTCTTTGCGAACCTTAAAAATGTTTTCGATTAAATTTTTTTAAAAAACTTTGCGCACTTTGCGTTCAAAAATAAGTTGATTAGTCACAAAAAAAGCCATACACCATAGATGTACGACTTTTTCCTAACAATTTTAAACATTTAAACTTTTATCGATTGTCTATTGTAACGCTCACTGGCATTACATAAGACGAGGCTACCATTTTTTGGCTTAGTTTGTCCATATCTACTTTGTAAAGCAAATGTGACAATACGTTTTCGATTTCTTTGCTCACATTTTTGCAGTCGCCGTTAGCGTGAACGTTAGTAATTTTTCCATTTTCAGACAAACTGAATCTTACATTAGAATTCACGATTCCTTCTTTGTAATCTTGGTTTGTGAAGTCAAAATTATCTTTCAATAGTTTCCTTAATTCCCCGAATCCATCGCCAGAGCTAAGGAAAACTTCTTGTATTTTATTGTCTGTAGTTTGAGCTTTTGCTAAGTTGAGCGTTCCTAAAATTCCAAATAAAAATATTGATAACGCTAGCATTTTCTTGTTCATAATCAATTGATTTTAAGTTATTACTTATCTAATGTTACGACAAAGTTACATAATATTTATATTTAGTTAATATTAAATTAACATTGAAAGTAAAAATTTAATATTGGGAAAAAGAAAAAGGACTTTGAAATTTCAAAATCCTTAAGTAAATTTATTTGCTTTGTCCCGGAGCAAAAGGCTTTGCAGACTTAGTTCCGTAGATTTTTTTGGCCTGTCCTGGTGGAATCTTACCACTATTTCCTGCCGTTCTTACTTCACAAGAGATTATACTAAGTGAGAAAATAACTAGCGAAAGATAAATTTTAATTGATTTCATAACTTCTATTTCTTACTTGATGACAAATCTGATACCATTCACAAAGTAATATCGTCTTTTATTGCCTGATAAATTCTTAATTGATAAATTTGAATATAATTGAGATTAAAATATAAATTATGTCCATCACCAACGAGTCAGAATTAATTGGAATGCAGAAAATAAGTGAAGCTGTTGCTTATACTTTGAAGGAAATGAAAAACTTCGCCAAAGCTGGAATTTCCACCAAAGAATTGGATGATTTTGGAGCGAAAATCCTTGAAGGTATGGGTGCAAAATCTGCTCCGTTTTTAACTTACGGATTCCCAGGTTATACCTGCATAAGCGTGAATAAAGAATTCTGTCACGGCATTCCTTCTGAGAAAAAGATTCTGAAAGAAGGCGACCTTATCAATATTGATGTTTCTGCTGAACTGGATGGATTTTGGTCAGATAATGGTGCTTCTTTTGTTATTGGAGAAGATATCAATCAACATCAAAAACTGATTGAAGCTTCCAAAGAAATATTAAAAAAAGCAATTTCCAATATCAAAGGTGGTGTTAGGATTTCGGATATCGGACATCTGATGGAAACCGAAGCCAAGAAAAGAGGTTACAAAGTCATCAAAAACCTGACAGGTCACGGCGTTGGCAGAAGTCTGCACGAAGAACCGCACGAGATTGCGAATTATAGAGACCGATTCAACACGCAAAGATTTAAAAAGAATTCTGTGGTGGCGATTGAGACTTTTATTTCGACAACTTCAACGATTGCCGAGACTCAAAAAGACGGCTGGACAATGGTCGGAAACAAAGGTGGTTTTATGGCACAACACGAACATACGATTGTTGTGACTGATGGTAAGCCAATTATTTTGACAGAATCAAACGGGATTTATAATCCGAAGCTATGAAGTAAAAATTATCTTGTATAAGTTTCCTAAGTTCCCCAAACGCATATTCTGTATATTTCTCTTAGATTCCTGAACTTGAGTTACTAAACAAAATTTGAAAATACAAATATTGATAATGTAATCATTTTACTAATCATTTTCACTTCCATAATCAATTGACTTTAAGTTATTATTTATAAAGTATTATGACAGAGTTAAGTAATTTAATGATTTTCAATTATTTAAATTCAACAATGATTGAATTGTTAATCTTGGGAACGAAAATATTTGCGTAAATCTTCTAGATGATTCTCATATCCAAATCCATACAACTCTAAACCAGTATCTTCTAAAAAAGAATTCCCTTCAACATTTATAAAATCTATTTGCTTAAAATTGACAATTTCTTTAATGACTTCAATATCTTTTATTTGATTAAACATTAGATTTATTTTTTTGATTTGCTTCAATACTACAACATTTTTTATGTTCATAATCCAATTATTGCGTAAGTCTAAATCCTCAAAGTTGCAATTTCGAAATGCCAGAAAATCTACCTCTGCCAAATAATTAAAGTCAATTTTTAAAATTTTTAGATTTCTTAGATTCTGAAAGCCATCAATTTCTTTGATTCGATTTGATGTTAAATACATTTCCTCTAAATTTTCAAGCTTTTCAAGCCCTTTTACTTTAGTAATTTGATTGGATGTAAGATTTAACATCTTTAAATTACAGTTAGAAATCTCGTTCAGTTTCACAATTTTATTTTCACTGAGAATAAGTATTTCTAATTTACAAAGTTGTTGTAAATTCTCAATGACTGTGATTGAATTATTATAAAAATTCAAGTAAAGTAATTCTTTTAAATTTTCAAAGCCTTTTATCGAATCTATTTTATTATTAGAAAGATTCAAACCTAAAACTTTACCTTTTTTATCTAGAAAAAATGAATTATTTCTACCACCATTCAAAATATCATCTATATCAAATGTCTGCTGAAGTTGAATACCGTATACTTTTTCAAGTGTAATAATTTCTTTTGGCTTTCCCATTAAGTATTCGTTTTCCTCAAAAATAAATAAAAAACCACAATTTGCATTGTGGTTTTCCTTATTACGTGATTAATATTTTTACATCTCCTTTTTCAAAAACTTCGCCGTCAAACTTTTCTTAGATTTGATAATCTCTTCTGGCGTTCCTTCTGCAATGATTTGTCCGCCGTGTTTTCCACCTTCTGGACCAACATCTATGATATGGTCAGCCAATTTAATCACATCCATATTATGCTCGATGATGATGAAAGAGTTTCCTAATTCAACCAATTGCTCAATAGCTTCCATCAAGATTTTCACATCTTCAAAATGAAGCCCTGTTGTTGGTTCATCAAGAATATAAAGTGTATTTCCCGTTTGTTTTTTGGAAAGCTCAGTTGCCAGTTTTACACGTTGCGCTTCTCCTCCACTCAAAGTCGTCGATTGTTGTCCAATTGTGATGTAACCCAGACCAACATCTTTCAAAGTCTTCACTTTCCCATAGATTTTTGGAATCGGCTGGAAGAATTCTACAGCTTCATTAATCGTCATATCCAAAACATCAGAAATCGATTTTCCTTTGTAACGAACTTCCAGAGTTTCACGATTGAAACGTTTTCCGTGGCAAGTTTCACAATGAACGTAAACATCTGGTAAGAAATTCATTTCAATGACTTTCAAACCGCCTCCTTGACAGGTTTCACAACGTCCACCTTTCACATTGAAAGAAAAACGTCCTGCTTTGTAACCACGGATTTTACTTTCTGGCAATTCAGCGAAAAGATTTCTGATATCTGTGAACATTCCTGTATAAGTCGCTGGATTGGAACGTGGCGTTCTTCCGATTGGACTTTGGTCAACATCTACGATTTTGTCGATATTATCAATACCTTCGATACTTTTGTATGGTAAAGGTTCTTGAATCGCTCTGTAAAAATGACGATTCAGAATCGGGTACAAAGTTCCGTTGATTAAAGATGATTTTCCACTTCCAGAAATTCCTGAAACAACTACCAATTTTCCTAATGGAATCTCCAGCGTTACATTTTTCAAATTATTTCCGGTTGCACCTTTCAGAACAATTGATTTCCCGTTTCCTTTTCTGCGTTCGGCAGGAATTTCTATTTTTCGTTTTCCTGTGATATAATCGGCAGTAATTGTATTGGCTTTTTTGATGTCTTTCGGATGACCTTGCCAAAGAATTTCTCCACCGAATTTCCCCGCTTTCGGACCAATATCTAAAACGTGGTCGGCTTCCATAATCATATCTTTGTCGTGCTCCACAACCAAAACAGAGTTCCCGATGTCACGCAATTCTTTTAGAGATTTAATCAATCTTTCGTTATCACGCTGATGAAGTCCGATTGAAGGTTCATCCAAAATGTAAAGTACATTTACCAACTGAGAACCAATTTGAGTCGCCAAACGAATCCTTTGAGATTCTCCTCCAGAAAGTGTTTTTGAACTTCTACTCAAACTCAGATAATCCAAACCGACATCCAAAAGAAATTGCAATCTGGTTTCAATTTCTTTTAAAATCTCGTGTGCAATGATTTTATTTTTATCACTGAATTTATCTTTTACATCCGCCAACCAATCTTTGAAATCCAACAAAGACAATCCGTTAACTTCCGCAATATTTTTTCCATCGATTTTAAAACTCAGACTTTCCTGACGAAGACGCGCACCTTTACAAGTCGGGCAAACTTCTTCGGTTGTGAAATTTCGTTCCACCAAAACCGCATCATAATTTTCTCTTTCTTCAACAATCTCTTCAAGGATTCTTACTAAACCTTCAAAATTGATTTTGATTTTTTTGGAAATTCCGGCGTGTTTCAATTCTTTGGTAATATCACTGCTGTAACCGTAATAAATATATTCCAAAGCCTCTTTCGGAATATCCTTGAACGGCGTTGACAAGCTCAATTCAAAAACTTCAAGAATGGATTTGATTTGAGACAAAATCCATTTGTTGGATTTGATTTGTTCCAAAGGCAATAATGCACCTTGATTGATTGATAAACTCGTATTTTCTACGAAATAATCCGTGTTTACTTTTTTAACCGTTCCAAGACCTTTGCAAGTTTCGCAACTTCCTTTTGGAGAGTTGAATGAGAATGTATTCGGTTCAGGCAAAGCCATAGAATCTCCCGTAGAATCATCCATCAGATTCTTACTGAAAAAATGAATCTCATCTTGCCCCATTTCCTGAATCGCTATCAATCCTTCACCCATATCAGAAGCGGTTTTCAGAGATTTTTGCATTCTTAATTCAGTAGCATTTTCTCCAATAATCCAACGGTCGATAACAACTTCAATGTCGTGAGTTTTATATCTGTCAAGCTTTAAATCGTATTCGATGTCTTGTAAAACACCGTCGATTCTTGCCTGAGAATAACCTTTTTTGGAAAGATGAATGAACAATTCGTGATAATGCCCTTTTCTGGAACGTACAACCGGAGCCAGCAAATAAACTTTTTTCCCTTTGAAATTATCCTTAATGGTTTCCAAAATCTGGTCTTCTGTGTAACTAACCAATCTTTTTCCAGAACTCATCGAATAAGCATCCGAAACTCTTGCAAACAGAAGTCTCAGAAAATCATACAATTCCGTAATCGTTCCAACAGTTGAACGTGGATTTTTGTTGGTTGTCTTTTGTTCGATAGCGATTACCGGAGACAATCCTTCAATCTTATCAACATCCGGACGTTCCAATCCGCCTAAAAACTGCCTTGCATAAGCCGAAAAAGTTTCGATGTAACGGCGTTGTCCTTCGGCAAAAATCGTATCAAACGCTAAAGAGGATTTTCCGCTTCCGGAAAGCCCTGTGATAACAACCAATTCGTTCCTTGGGATTTTTACAGATATATTCTTGAGATTGTGTTCTCTGGCACCGTAAATTTCGATAAATTCTTGATTATCTTTCATTTGTAGATATTCATTTCTTTTTTAAAAGGTCAAATGGAATCGCCACTTTTCATTGATATTTCCACTTTTTAAATGACGGCGATTTCATTGAAAAGTCTCATTCTGGGAAAACGCAAAAATACGGAAATTAATCGACGATTGCACTTTAGCTTAACTTAAGTTTAATAATATTTAACAATGTTTTTTAGGGAATAAAAGTTGAGCTAAAACTATCTTTGCAGTCTGAAATAAATTTAAAAAATGAAAAGTATTTTATCAAGATTCGTGTTATCTATTTGTATTTTGTCATCGCTTTACTCTTTCGCTTGGGGATTGACAGGACACAGAATTGTGGCAGAAATCGCACAACATCATTTGAGTTCCAAAGCTCAAAGAAATATCAAAAAATTGTTTGGAGAGCAGAAAATGGCTTACTATGCCAACTGGCCAGATTTTATAAAATCTGATACAACAGGTGTTTGGAAAGAAACTTCATCTTGGCATTATGTCAACATCAATCCACAGAAAAATTTCCAGCAGTTCAAAGATTCTTTATCAGTTCAAAAATCTCCGAATCTTTATACTCAAATCAGAATCTTATCGGATAAAATCAAAGACAAAAATGTTTCTGATAAAGATAAAAAAGAAGCTTTGATTTTCCTGATTCACTTAATGGGTGACCTTCATCAGCCCTTGCACGTTGGAAGAGCTGAGGATTTGGGTGGAAACAAAATCAATGTGACTTATTTTGGACAAAATACCAATTTGCACTCACTTTGGGATTCCAAATTGGTGGATGACCAAAAATATACTTATACAGAATTTGCTAATCTTTTGGACGTAAAATCAAAAGATGAAGTGAAGCAAATCCAAAGCGGAACTTTGGAAGAATGGTTGTTTGACAGTCACAAAATTGCAAATTCAATCTATTATCAAACTCCGAAGGATTCTAAGTTAAGTTACGCTTACAATTACCGTTTTGAATCGACACTTGAAAGACAATTGTTGTACGGCGGATTGCGATTAGCGAAAGTTCTGAATGAAATTTTTGGGTAATTTTTTAACGCAAAAGCGCAAAGACTTTTTTTCAATTATTGAAAATATTTTAAAGTCGCAAAGATTCCAAATTTTATAAATCAACCCCTTCAGAGTTTGAAACTCTGAAGGGGCTTTCCTTTTGATTTAGTTCTTTAACAAATCTAATTCTAATGGATTATTAAACCTTTTCATTTCTTCTTTGATGCGCTTTTCTCTTTCTCGGAGATAATCATTTTTATTGACCATTTTTCCATTATCATTAATCTCCGACATATCGCTCAAAGTTTATCTAATTGCTTTGTTTGGGTCTTGTCGAAATTCTTCTAAAATCTGTTTATACTTTTCTTGAGAAATATTTTGATTGGTCTTGAGAAATATTTTGATTGGTTCCGAAATCAAAAACAAAATTGTCAGTTTTTGAATTGATGGTATTAAGTTTTTGAATCCCGACCAAAGTAAAACTATGAGAATTCGTATTATCCGAAATTTTCAAAATCAATCCAGGCAAACCTCGGAATTTGTATGGCCCTTCCTGAATCGGAATTTCTGTTGTAAACCAAACAATCCATTTTCTGCCCGCAAATTCGGTTTCTGCTTTTTGAATTTTGAAATTTCCTAAAACATCATTTTCTGATAAAATATTCCATTTCAAAGTTCTATCATCTTTGACAATATATTTCGTTTGTCCAATTCTTGAAATTAATGAAGTAGAAAAATCAGGATAATCTTTGATAATAACGTATGAATTTTTGCTTTTCTTAATTTTCAAATTAACATCAGAAATATCTTTTTCTATATTTAATTTTGAGATTGAATCGTATTTAAAATTATCGTAACTGTAAAACTTCAAAAACTTTTCAGAAACGTCCAAGGCCATCAATTCGGATTCAATACTTTCACGATGGAGAGAATCCGGAATCGATTTTTATTCGTAGAGAAATCTTTGATTTTGGGATTTTAGATTAAAAGAAATTATAATTAAAACTGAGAGTATTCTGAACTTCATTATTACATTTTGGAATTAGTTAAAGTTTAAAATACGAATTTTTGATTTAAAATAAGGTGACAATATACTTGAATGTAACAGAATTTATCTTATTTAAATATTAATATTTCTAATTGTGCATAAAGAAACTAAGTTGATTATAAAACAAATAATATTTTACTTTTTTGATTTGACACATTCAAATATATAATTGCCTCAATATAATGAAGTGCAGAAATCCAATTATCATAATTACTTGCTTTGCCTTTATTTGCCAACTTGCGGAAATAATCAACAAAATGAATTTCTCCCTGCTCTTTATTTTTGAGTTGTTGCTTTTCGTATTAGCTATAAATTTCGGGCTTATTCAAAAGGTTTGCCCTTTTTTGGCGTATGCTTTCCGCTATTTTCTGCGTTATGATGTTTATCTGTTGAGGTTTTTAGCTTTTCAAAAGTATAAAGCCCTAAAAACTCCCTGCGAGTGGGTTCTCCTGTTTTCGGGTGTGGTATTGCTGGATAAAAGTCAAGATACAGACTTTTACGCCCTTTAGAAATTGACTTATCTCTTAATGTTACTTTTACGGTCATTGTCTTTTATGCTTTTCAAATTTACTTAAAAATGTTATTGATTACTACTTTCGGAACATAGACAAATTTGCCTTTCAGCATCTTCTGTACATTGTTTCTTTTCATAATCTTTTGTAAGGCAGATTGAGAAACTTTAAATTTTTCCTGCACTTCCGAAATAGTATAACATTCTGCAATCTCCAGCGGTTTTAATTGAATGTGTTTAGGTTTTTCCTTTGATTCAAATAGTTTATCAATTTCTGAACGCTTTACAATGGTTTTCTTTATCAAAATATTTGATGCTTTCAGTTTTCCTGTATTTATGAGTTTGTAAACATTCTGTTTTGAGCAACCTATTAATTTTGAAACTTGAACAACAGTTAAAAATTCTCTCGCTTTTAAGTCTTCAATTGGCTTTTGTCTTATTTGTTGAATTTCTGCTATTGAAACTCCTATTTTTTCTGCTCTCTTACGAGCTTTGTAGGCTTTCTTAGCGCAATCATCAGAACAGTATCGTGTAACGGTTGTCTTTGCAATAAAATTTTTATTACAATGCTGACAAATACGCCCTATTTCTATGTTACTACTCAATCCACTCTATTTTATACTAAAGTGTTTAAAGCTGTATAAAAGTGACAACCAAAAAACCAAAAAAAATGGATTTGTGTTAAAAAATCCTTGCGAGGTACAACATAGGTACAAATTTGTACCTATTATAACAAAACAACGTAAAACAAATGTATATTTGTAAAAAGAAAAAAGCCCTATAAATAATGATTTACAAGGCTTTAATAAAGGTTTTTTGATTATTTATTTCGCAATGGTTACTTCCCGATACAGAAAGTTTCTCTCTATTATTTGTGGGCGTTTATAATCTTTTAGTATCCAATTGGTAAATTATACTAATTGTTCAAAGTAAATCTTAGCAACGGATTCGATATAATTTTCATTCAAACTTTTTGATAATTCTTCCTTTAATTTCTGAGATTTTTTAAATCGTTGAAAATAATATATTGTTCTGTATTCTAAAATCCAATACGGATTAAACTTTGAATAATCATAATTATCAATATCCATTAACCAACTGTAATAATCAAAATATTTTTTATGAGATTTCTTTAGTAAATCAGTTAATTCTTTATCAAACTCTAAATTAAATTTGAAAACTAAGTTTATAACCTGTCCTAGACGTGAATTTTCATAATCTCTAAAATAGTGTTCATCTTCTGTTTTAGACATATCAGGTACTGTAGAAATATATTTTCTAAATAAGTTTTCATCAAAATCATTTAAATCATATATAATCCCCAAGTTATAAAGTTCATCATCGAAATTTTCTTTTAACTTTTCAACTATCTTCAATTTAATGTTTTCTTTTAAATCTTCGTGTAAAAATGTAAAGGAATAAAATAACTTTTTGATGTATTTGTTTTCTAAATCTAACTCTATATCTTTTAAATCATCAATTTTCAAAACCATTTTTATAAAATATTCTATCTCAGATTCTGTACACTTTTCTACATAAATATTAATTGATCTACCAAAACCATATCTACTATGGTCGTCACAAAGAAATAAGTCCAAAATCTCTCTTATTTGAGTTTTACTGATTTCATTTTCATTCTTATCAATGAAATTCACAAATTCATCAAATGGAATATAATGTTTATTTTTTATTAGCTTACTAAGATTTATAACATTAGATAATATTGTTTCTTTTTCTCTAAATTCAATATCTAACAAAGAAGTTATAATTAATATTTTATTTAAGATTTTATCAATTTTAATCGGTTTAAATAAACCTCCCAAACTATCCAAATATTCATTCGAATCAATAAGATTTAATATTAATTTATTTATTCTTTTTGGAATTTCTAAATCTTTATCTAAGATTATTTTTTTTATATTATACTTGGCTAATAAATATTTTGTAAACTTTTCATCAACATTAAAAATCCACATTTCTATTATGGTCCAATCAAACTTTTCGTATTTATCAGTAACAGGATTTTTTAACGTATATAAACCAAATAAACTTTCTAATATTTTTTTTGATAATTGACTATATTCGGAATAATGATTAAATATTAAAAAATTATGTTCTAAATAAGATTTAAACCGTAAAAAAGAAGACTTCAATTCTTCATACTTATTATCACTATAAGTATTACCATATTTATCTCCAAAAGAAATTTGTTGTATTTCAGAAAAACATTCATCTATACTGTATTTTGTATCATCATAAAATTTTCTTTCTTTAATATTCTTAAAAATTTCCAAAAAATATGGAGCTTTCTTCTTTATTAATGGTTCGTCAATATCAAAATTTATTGAAGATAATTTTTGTAGAAGTTGCTTTTCATCACCTCCATAATAAGTCCATTTAATTAATCTTCTAAGTTTACTTAGATTATATGTCAATATGGTATATTTAATAGGATTATTCAATCTATCATTTTCATCGTAGATACTATAAAAAACATCAACTGAACTTTTATAATCTCCTAAAAGATAATAGGTGTATCCTCTTCGTAAAGTTCCATAAAGAGAATTATCATCAGAGGTTTCATTTAATAATTCATTTGATCTTTTAATGTTTAACCTTTCTAAATTACATCTCTCACAATCACACTCACTATATTGAAATAATCTATGTACACATATCTGATCCTTATATCCTTTTCCTCTCCACCCAATATGATAAATATGATTTACTAATAAAAATGAAATTATATTTTTTAATTTTTCATTTTGATTTTCTACAAAAACTTCATCTATTTTTAGTATTAAATGATTATCTGACAATGTAAGATTCTCTAATAAATTAAATAACTCTTCATTATCAGTATAGAAGTTAAATCCTCTTACATAAGTATTATTCTCATCAGGTCCTCTAAATGGAAATAATTTACAAATTACATTAGTAGGAAGAACTTTTATCCCATCAAATAATTTGATTGTATAATCCACTTTATCAATGATATGTTTATCTCTTATTTCATCCTCTATTTTTGAATAATCTGCTTCATAATTTTCACTTAAAATATTCTTCTTTCTAAATTGAACTAATTTTGCACTTTCAATTTTATTTAGAAACTCGTCGAATGTATTTTCATTTAGTACGTTTTCTGTTGGTATATATATCTGAATCGAATCAATATCATTATTTTTCTGTTGTAAAATCCTCTCTTTTAAAGTAATATCATTTTGTATATCATACCAATAAATTATATTAGTATTTAAATCGCATAAAGTGAAAACAATTGCTTCATCAAATTCAGTGTAATAGTTGATTGCATTTCTTAAGCTAATTGAATGCGATATTTTACCAAAATTTAAATCCTCTTTAGTCTTTATAATTGGTAACTCATTAAAAGTTCCTTTATTCTGGTTTCTAAAGAAAAATATATGTTCTTCCTTTTCATTTGTTATATCAAAATAAAAATCTGTTCCATTATCTTCCCCTGCTGAAGCTGAATGTTCTTTTAACTTCATACTATTTTGAAGAAAGAGATTTCTTAATTTACCTTTCAGTTTATCATCTGCTTCTTTTCTGATATAATCGTTGTCGTATTTCATATTATTTTTTTGCATTTTTTCTAAAAGCCACTATTAGTTGATAGATACCGAAACTCACAACAATTCTTCCTATTATATCCCATAATGAACTCCAAAAACTTAGTGATTCTGCCTCTTTTAATTTGATAAAATCAAACTTTCTCGCAGGGTTTAAAAACTCAAAATAATACTTTAGATTTATACAAATGTAGTTAAGCACATCGCTATCAAAAGACAACCCCGAAGAACAAATGAGATATTTGACACTAAAATCGTATCTAATACTCAAAATATAAAAAATGAAGATTATGAAAGTTGGAATCAATATAAATCTTAATGATTTTATCCAATCTTCACCGTGTCCATTGGAAATTCTATTTAGATTAAATGTAAAGACATCCATAACCTTTTCCTTATTACCATAAAAAAATAGAGTGATACTTCTGATAAAACTGTTAAAGTCGTTAGTGGTATTTAAGTAATCTTCATTCTGATTTATTTTTATCAACAATAACTTTTCTTGATTTTCTGACCATTTCGAATTAAATATGCCCGCTTCATATATATTACCTTGTCTCTCAAAAACTTTTTTAAATTGATTATAGAAATCAGTTTTTTGATAGTAATAATTAATCTTATCATTCATATTTAATTCTTTGTAATCAATAATAAGTTTATCACTCTTTAAAATCTTCAAATTTTGTTCAGGAACTTCAGTTCCCAGAAGAACACATTCTAAAAAATTTGAATTACAATATTGAAATTCGAATTGATTTAATTCACAATTAGAAAACTCCGTTTTCCCTAACGATGAATTAAATACTCTAAACATAGGTTTGTTTATATTCTGGAATTCTAAATCAATAAGTTTTACCTTAGATAGAACATTCCAGATAAAATCAACTATTTCGTAAATTCTATTTATATATGAAATAGGTTTTCCTTTTGCACTATTATATTTTCTTATTTTTCTTAAAAGAAATTTTTCAAATACTGAAATATTAATATTTTGAGCATCCCTTAGTCTATCAATTAATTCAATAATTTTGTTATTATCAAAATCACCATAAACTTCCTCTATTAGTAGCTTCTCTAAAACACTCTCTTCAATATCGTTTGAACTATAAATCCAATCTTTATTCTCCTCAATTTTATTTTTGATATATTCTAATATTATTTTTTTAGAATTAAGATAAAATTTTTCATCATCATCAATTAGTAAATTAGGCTGAAATGTATACTTATTTAAATCAGACCAATTATCCAATGGTTTTGTCAATCTTCGTAAATCTCTAAAATAAAGATTTCCAATTACAGAAAACTCTTCCATTAAGATTGAATAAATTTCACAAGAAGAAAAAGAGATTAAGGTATCTCTCAAAATGAAAATCTGTTTAAATTCTAATTTATTGATTTTTGATTTGACAATATATCCCTCTATTTTACAACCATTTAATATATTCAAAGAATGAATTTCACAATTACTTAGTTTCAATAAATTTATTGTGGAATTTTGAATATTATATGAATTTTTTTGATTACTTATTTGTAAAGATTTTATTGTACAATCAAAAATGTCGAAATCTCCCAATATACATTCACTATCTGAATCAATATAATTGATTACGACATTTTTATAAAAATTGATTAAGTAAACATTTGTTTTTTTATTAATAGAAAGTTGATGTATTGTACAATTATCTTTTATTAGTAATAAACCCACATTTGATTGATTTTGAATTATGACACTATCAATGTTACATTTATTATCAATAGAAATTCTATTTATATTACTGAGATATATGTTAATACTTATTACCTCTGAATTATTAATTCTAAATTCATATAATTTTAAAACTGAAAAATGTAAACTAATGAGATTTGATTGCGAAATCTCAAAATTTCTAATTGATGAATCACTTGCAGAAAAATAGTCAAGTGTTGTAGATTCTGAAATATCTAAATGAGATATTTGTGATTTTTGATTTATATAAATTCTTTTGATATATGAAGATTTAATATAAAAACCATCGTAATCAAATACACATTCTTGAATCTCAATTGTATCTATATTTGAATTCTTAACATAAAAATAATTTGAATAACTTTCCGATAAATCAACAGTATTAGCTACTGTAGAATTAGTGAAATTAATTCGATGAAAATTATCTTTTTCAATATTAATGTAATCTACTTTAAAATCTATAAATTCTAAAGTTATTGAGTTATTGCTGACAGAATTAAAATTTTTACATTTTACATCCTCGAAAACAAGTCTTTTCCCAATATTATTTTTAATTATGATTTTATTAAAATATTGATCTCTAAAAGTAATATCATAATGTACACTATCTAAAATAATCTCATCATCTTCAAATTCTAAATCTGATGTAAATTCAATACCTATAATTTTTTCATTAATTACATCTGAAAAAAAAATAACTCCCTTAATATTATTTTGTATTAAAAAATGTCTTAATTCTTTATCATTTTGAATATTAACGATTTGATTGAATATCTCTTTTTTAACAATTGATTTCACGTTCCTTAGTTTTATTAACAAATTTAACTAAAAAAGTCCTCTTTAGTAAAGAAGACTTTTCAACAATCATCATAAAATCAATTGATTCTACAATTTTATTTTTCTTTAATGATTACAAACTCATATTTATATTTAAAATTGATTTTTGAAGATATTCTACACATAGAATTACGAATTTTCTAATCCATCTTTTCAATGTAATTGAAATAAAATATTCCAGCAGTGGCTGTTCCTGTTGTTCCTGCTCCTCCTTCTAAATAAGAGAATTTAATCTTTCTTCCTTCTACCAATAATTCTTTTAGTTTTTTGTAATCCTTAAAACTTAAATCATATCTTTCTTTCCACCCCTCTTTAATTTTACCTCTGCTATTATACAAATCACCTGGTTCTAAACTAACAACAATATCTGTATTTTCAAAAGAATCCATATCGCTATATAAATTATCAAATTCTTTAGAAGTTTTTGTTATGTGAATTTTATAATCATTATATCCATCTTCTGTAATTACCTTTTTTACTACACCATATAAAAAATAATATTTCTTAAATACATCTGAGGACATACCACCATCTTCATAATAATTTTTATCTATCAACTTATTATAAGTATATTTTTGAAATTCAGTTAATTGATTCTTTTTATTAGAAGTTTTTCCATTTTCTAATTTCGATTTGATAGTGTTATTTTCTTCTGCTGTGGTTTCATTCTCTATTATTTTTCTAAATGTACAACCCGCATAATTTAATGTATTATCATCTATTATAGTAATTCCAGCTCCTGCGTTATTATTAAAATTGTTAGTATTGAGATAGATTATTCCATTATCTATTTCATAATCTACTCTTTGTTCAACCCCCATTACATTGAAATAACATTTACCATCTCTAAATTCGAATCTTCCAATTATAGAACAACCCATTTCTCTTCCCATTTGAAAAATATTCCCTTTGTTCTCTTTGTTTGGTTCATATTCGTAAATCCCATCTAATGAGTTACTCTGTTTACACGAAAAAATTGTTAGTAGTGTAAAAAATAAAAATATTCTTATCATAATTTAGTGTTTAAAATCAACATTTTCATTATTAATAACTACAACTAAATTTTGTAATAATCTAATTTTCATATCTTTAATTTTTAGTATATTCCAAATAATGTTCATCTGTTCCATTTCCATCTTCATCCCAACTGTAATTCAATTTTGAGGTAGTGAATTCTACATTGTTTAAAATTTCTGTTTGTGGTCCATCTGTATTATCTACAAAATTTAAAGTTATTTTGTGGTTAGAAGAATTATAAGAGTATGTACCATTTTCATTACCCTCCAAAATACAGTTACCACTACTAAAACTATAATCTTTTCTTTCGAACGTTCCATTAGTATTAAACTGAATGTATCCCTGTTGGTCACAAGATGTTAGCGTTTGATTTACATTGTTAAGTTTCCAAACAGTTAAACTCCATTTGTTAACTAAATTAGGTTGTGTTTCAGTTGTAGCTTCATCATCATTACTACTACTGCAGGAGAATATTACCAGAAAAAATAATGTGGTGATGATAGATTTTTTCGTTTTCATAGTTCAATTATTTAAGTTTCAATTTTATAAATCTTTTTTCAACATTCATTACTGAAAACCGTAATCTGTGGTATAAAAACAAAAAAACAGCTTGAGACGTTATCTCTACCTGTCCTTGAGGGAGTCGAAGCCCTGTACAACGAAGTAAAGCAACGCTCAAGCCATAGACTTGAACATTTGCTAAACTTTTTTCCGTTGTACTTAAATATTCGACTTTTCAAGGACAGAAATCAGTTCATTAAATGTTAATGATGTATTTTATTATTTTTTAATCTATAATTTTCGTTTTTTAATTTGTTAATGTAAAGATATTCTTTCCTTTGATATTTACCAACTATCAATGAGAGATTATTCCGTTTTGTAAATTGATTCCAAAGTTGTAATCATTCCCAAGATATACATTTCTTTATCTCTTTCGGTTTTCAGTTGATTCAACACATCTTTATATTTTTGTGAAAATGTGGAATCAAGTTTCGAAGAAAATTTTTCAAAAACAGAATTTTCGGATGAAACTCGAACCTCTTTTTTTTCAATTTTCGGCGTTCTAATATCTCGTTCCAATTTAGACTTCCATTTTCCAAAATCAGATTTCTTCTCCTGATAACCGTTCTCAATAGCTAATATAATTTCGTTTTCATCAAAATCCTCATCACTAAAATTAATTATACAATAGTCGATTACAGTTTGTTTATGTAATCCGTAACCACAACAATTTTTACTCAATAAATAGATGTAATTATTTCTATTGTTATCGCGAAATTTTGTCACATTATTTGTAAAATCTATCGCAAATTGAATTTCTTTTACAAATTGAGTTTCAAAAATTTCATTGGATTTTTCTTCTGAAAAATTTTCTCCTAAAGTTCCAAATTCAAAAATTTCTGAATCTTCATTGTGATAAATATCGGAATCGTAGGAGTAAAAACACAATCGATTAACTTCACAAGTTGTTTCATCAAATTTTACGTTCAAAATCGATTCGTAGTATTTCAACAACTTTTTGTAAAGTTCGGTGTGTTTTTCGGAATCTTTGTTATCGGTTACCACAATGATTTTAATCCCATTTCCTGATGGAGAGCGAAACGCTACTCTAACAAATGGATTCTGTATTATTACATTAAAAATCTTCTGATATTCTTCTTCACTTTTGATGTTATCAATATCAAATATCATCCAACCATTGTAAACTTGCAAATGTTCCGATTTCCTACTGTTTTTTGAATATTTACCACTAATAATAAACGCTGGAAGTTGACTTTTTAATCTCTTACTGTACGATGTTTTACCGTTTTTTTGAAGTTCTTTTCTTAACTTCCCGATTTTTCCTTTAATCCAATATCCAGTTCTTATTTTTTCAATAATTTCTTTTTCATAAATTTCCACACTACTTGATGTCAATGAATTTTTGTATTCGTTAAACATTAAATTTTCCATCTTTTAGAAATTTTAAAGTTCAACATTGCGGCTACCTCTCGGGATTGTTCTACACTACTTCTTCGTATTGATAATAGATATTCATCTAAATCTGAAATTTCAAAGTAGATTCTTCCATTTTTGTAAGATGCGATTTCACCTTTTCCTGCTTTTCTTCTCAACGTTATTATGCTTATACCTAAGTATAGTGCAGCTTCTCTTGAGTTGAGTTTTCTCTTTTTTAAGAACTCTAAAGTTTCTTCGTTTTTACTTAAATTACCTTTTTGTTTCATTGCATTATCGTTTAAATTCAATGATGCAATTTTGGTTTATCTAAGTCGGTGTAAAATCTTTTAAATGGTAAGTTTCGGAGTTAAATAACATCTGAAAATCAGTTATTTATATATTTTTTTGAAAATTTCTATAATTTTTTCTGTTGTTTTTCTATTATTTTTTTCAAATGTTTTTAAGTAATCTTCAAATGAATCTTTAATTTTATCTGAAAGTGTGTCATCTGGAAAATCAAAATACCACTTAATAAGTTCTTTTATCTCCACTCTGTACTTTGTAAAATCAGGATTCACAACTTCATTTATTAAACTTAATAGGGATTGCCAATCATACCTTATATAATTTATAGATGAACGTTTATTTTTCAACTTCCAAATTATTTTACTTTTTACCTTTGTAGTTGGTTGTTCAGAAAATATATTTTTGAAATCATCAAAGGAAATATCTTCTATAATATTTTGTTTAATAAGTTCAATTCTTAACTTATCTAAATTTTCTGTTGTGAAAAAATTCGTTTTCCTAAATGTATGTCCTTTCAATAAATAATTTCCTTTACCTCCTTTCTCCTCGGATTTCATTTTTTCTTCCGAAATAAAATCTTCATTCTTTAATTTTTGGTTTAGAAATTTTTCATATTCCAAGTAACCCAAAATGGGTGATAATAGGTAGGCTACAACAATAATTTTATCAGTAGTTAAATAACCATCATACAAATCTTTAAGAAGATTCTGATTCAAACGAAATCCGTTTACAAATTTTTGTGTGAAAAATTGTGCATTGGAAATTAAATCATTAATACGATTCTTTGTTTGATTCAATTCTTTGTTGATTGTTTTTCTTCTTAACTGACCACTATCCAACAAATTTGTTTTAAGAGTTTCAAAAGTGAAATACTTTATTTTGGAGTTTACTGTGTTTTCGTTAAACCATTTTAGTAGATAGTTAAAGTATAAATTATCTTCAACATCATCAATTGGTTCAATTGAAAATGGTATTCGAAATTTTTTATTTTTATCTTTTTTTATATATGATAAATCAGTATTTATTAATCCTAAATTCTTATTAATCCAAAATTGTAGTTTTTCTTCATAAGGTTTAATATCATAAAATTCCTCTTCTAATAATATTATTTCCTTTCTACTATAATGAGGAAGAACATTCCTAACTTCTTTCAATCGATCTTTAATTTCTAAGAAATTAATTTTACCGTTGTTCTCACTAAGAATATCTCTCTTTTGGTATTCTTTATAAGATAGCTCTTCGAAATAAGAATTTTGGGAATGTTCTCCATTTATATCATCCATAGATAAAGTTTTATCTACAAATATAAATCAGGAATTTTAGATACAGCATCTATCTTCTTTTTATCAATCACTTTTCCATAGATTTCTGTGGTTTTCAGATTTCGGTGTCCTAACAATTTACTAACCGTATAAATATCTGTATCCATCGTTAGTTGGAGTGTAGCAAAAGTATGTCGTGAACTGTGGTAAGTGATGTGTTTATCAATTCCTGCTTCCTTTACCCATTTATGTAATTTTTTATTGTGGTAGGCACTATACGTTAAATTTTCAAACAACAACACATCATCATCTTTCCTTTCTCCAAGACGTTTTACAGCTTGTTCACATATTGGAAGATTCTCCACTCCTTTAGTTTTCTGTTGTGTATATTTTAATATCCAACCATTTTCAGAATCGTAGTAAAGATTTTTCCACTTCAAAGATTTCACATCAGAAAACCTCAATCCTGTGAGTGAACTAAAAATAAATGATTCCTTTAAAATCGGTACTTCACATTCTGTTTTCACTAACTTTTGTAATTCTTCCAAAGTGAGGTATTCTCTGTTGGTTTCTTTCTCTTTTATCGTTTTTACTCTTAGTATCGGATTCTCAGAAATCATCTTATTTCTATGAGCTTCTTTTAACGCTGTTCTTACTTTATTGAAGTATGATAACGCTGTATTCTGTGATAATCTCCCTCCGTTATTAGATATTTTTTCTTTCAACAAATATTCCTTAAAATTCTCCAGGAACGTTTCATCTATTTTGGAAATCTGAATATCAACTCCTTTACAAAAAATGGTTAGATGTTTCAACGTACTAAACCAATTTCCGTGAGTTCCCTTTGAATCATATTTCTTTTCAACCAACTCATTAAAGTAATTCAAAAATCCAATCTTACCACTCGAACTACTTACAAATCCGTGTTTCCTTGAATTGAATTCCAATACCTTTTGAGCTTTAATCGATTCTGCAAGTTGTAATGTTTCTCTGTTGTGATCTTTCTCAATTATTGTTTTCGGTTTATCATAGATATAAAGTTTCAAAAACTCATAGCTCCTTTTTTGAGTTAAACTATCGTGGAACATCAAAAACAAGCTATTCATTTTTACTCTTCCTTTTTCGATACTTTTTTTACTAAGTTTCCCCTCTCTGATTTTTAAATAAACTTTCATTTTTCTTAGGTTTTGTTACTAATTGTGGTGTAACATTCCCCCTAACTCACTTCGGAGACAACAGTAAACGTATGGTATTAACCTAATTACATTGTTTTAAAATTTCTAAGTTTACTTTCTATCAGTGAAACTAACCACATTCTTACAGCAGTTAAGTAGTGGTAGTCTGTATAAGTTATTTACCTAATTTTTAAACAAAAAAAATCCAAACATTTCTGTTCGGATTCTCTTTACTTCATAAAAACTTCGACTCCCTCAATTGTAAAGTGGTGTAAAGTCCTTCCTTTTATTTTGAAGATACAACTACTGTTTAAAAAAAGTTCTACATAGTAATTTTTCTTTCATTACAAATTCATCAATTTTGATATTAAAATCAATCTAACATCCATTTCCATTTGTTCTATAATATCATTTGATACTATCATCAACGTAAAAACCTGAAAATCAACTACAAAATTCCAAACCTCACAGCAGAAATCTCCTCTTCGGTTTGAAATTTCCTCCTTAATTTTCGTTCCTCTATTGATATTTTCTGATTTTCCCTTTGATTTACTTTATTTCTCTTCTTAATTTACTACTGTTTTTAACTGATTTTTCCTCTACTACTACTACTACTACTACT
>CAUSBY010000023.1:0-56567 GCA_963530025.1 uncultured Weeksellaceae bacterium | reverse complement strand
ACGCACAAAGCGCAGGCCACAAAGTGGTGGAAATTCCTGCATCGAAAATCAAAAAAGAGATCACTAAGATTCTTTTTGACCAAGGTTATATCTTGAACTACAAGTTCGAGGATAATGCAGTTCAAGGAGCTATCAAGATCGCTTTGAAGTATGATAAGCAAACTAACAAGCCTGCTATCAAGTCTATTCAAAGAGCTTCTAGACCAGGTCTTCGTCAGTACAAAGGTTCTGAGGAACTTCCAAGAGTACTAAACGGACTAGGTGTAGCTATCATCTCTACTTCTAAAGGAGTAATGACTGATAAAAAAGCTAGACAAGAGAAAGTTGGAGGTGAAGTAATTTGCTACGTATATTAATTTTTTAAAACAAGGAAAATGTCAAGAATTGGTAAAGCAATTATAGAAGTTCCTGCTGGTATTACAATCTCTCAGAAAGATGATGTTGTAACAGTTAAAGGTCCAAAGGGTGAATTAACTCAGGAGCTTACAGGAGGAATCAGCTTCACACAGGAAGATGGCGTACTTACGTTCAGCCGTCCTTCTGACTCAAAAGAACACAAAGCGCTTCACGGTTTATACAGAGCGCTTATCAACAATATGATTGTTGGTACTTCTACAGGATTCACTAAGCAATTAGAACTTGTTGGAGTTGGATACAGAGCATCTCACAACGGTCAAAGATTAGAATTGGCTCTTGGATTTTCTCACGGTATCGTATTGGAACTTCCAAAAGAAGTAACATTGGATACATTGACTGAAAAAGGGAAAAACCCGATCATTACATTATCTTCTTACGATAATCAACTTCTTGGAATGGTGGCTGCGAAGATCAGATCTTTCAGAAAACCTGAACCTTACAAAGGAAAAGGTGTGAAATTCGTGGGTGAAATCATCAGAAGAAAAGCCGGTAAATCTGCATAAAATTTAAGAAAATGGCATTAACAAAAGTTGAAAAACGAATCAGAATCAAAAGAAGAGTAAGAGGAAAGATTTCAGGATCTGCATCTTTACCAAGATTATCTGTATTCAAAAGTAATAAAGAGATCTACGCACAATTAGTAGATGATAAAGACGGGAAAACATTAGTATCTGCTTCTTCTAGAGAGAAAGGGGTAGACGCTAAAGGAACGAAAACTGAAGTATCTGCAGCTGTAGGTAAAGCTATTGCAGCTAAAGCTAAAGCAGCAGGTATCGAAAATGTTGTATTTGATAGAAATGGTTTCGTATACCACGGTAGAGTGAAAGCTCTTGCTGACGGTGCTAGAGAAGCTGGTCTTAAATTCTAATTTTAAAAATCTAGAAAACATGGTAGATAGTAATATAGAAAGAGTTAAACCTGGAGGATTAGAATTAAAAGATCGTCTGGTTGCTGTTAACAGAGTAACTAAGGTAACCAAAGGTGGTAGAGCATTCGGATTTTCTGCAATTGTTGTTGTAGGAAATGAGGATGGGATTATCGGATACGGACTAGGTAAATCTAAAGAAGTAGCTTCTGCAATTGCTAAAGCAGTAGAAGATGCTAAGAAAAACTTGGTAAAAGTTCCAGTAATCAATCATACAATTCCTCACCAGACTTCTGCAAGATATGGTGGTGCTGATATCTTCTTGAGACCAGCATCTCATGGTACAGGACTTATCGCCGGTGGTGCGGTAAGAGCGGTACTAGAATCTGCAGGTGTACACGATGTATTGTCAAAATCTAAAGGTTCTTCTAACCCTCACAATGTTGTGAAAGCTACTTTCAATGCATTGTTGGATATCAGAAGACCAGAAGAGATTGCAAGAATGAGAGGTGTTTCTCTAAGTAAAGTGTTTAACGGTTAATCAATATAGCAATGGCAACAATCAAAGTAAAATTAGTTAGAAGTGCTATTAATCGTTCTAAAACTCAGAAAAGAACACTTGAAGCACTAGGATTTAAGAGACTTCAACAAGTTGTTGAACACGAAGCTACACCTTCTATTTTAGGAATGATTGCTTCTGTAAGTCACTTATTAGAAGTTCAGAAATAAGAACAATAGACATAGAGAAAAGAGACTTATTTTTAGCAGTCTCTTGTCTCTTATCTTTTAATCTATAATCTCAATACAACAATGAATTTAAATAATTTAAAACCATCAGCTGGCTCTACTTTCAGCACAAAAAGAATTGGTAGAGGTCAGGGAAGCGGATACGGTGGTACTTCAACAAAAGGACATAAAGGTCAAAAAGCTAGAGCTGGTTATTCTCAGAAAATCGGTTTCGAAGGTGGACAGATGCCTTTGCAAAGAAGACTACCTAAATTTGGTTTCAAAAATATTAATAGAAAAGAGTTTAGAGCAATCAATCTTGATACTATCCAAACTTTGATCGATACTAAAAACATCACTGGTGATATCACTAGAGACGTATTGGTAGAAAACGGTCTTGCATCTAAAAACGAATTAGTAAAAATCTTAGGTAGAGGTGATTTGAAATCTGGTGTTTCTATCTCTGCTGACAAGTTTACTAAATCTGCTGAAGAAGCAATCAACAAAGCTGGAGGTAAAGCAATTACTCTTTAATTAATAACTAATGAAAGAATTTATACAAACACTTAAAAACATTTGGAGTCTAAAAGAGCTTAGAGATAAAATTCTCTTAACGCTTTCTTTGGTCCTTGTGTATAGATTCGCATCTTATGTTTCTCTTCCTGCTATTAACACGGCGGAAGTAGGAAACTTATTACAACATTACCAAAATCAAGGCGGGAACCAACAAGGGGCCGGCCTTTTGGGTTTATTGTCTTCTTTTACTGGAGGGGCGTTTAGCCGTGCTTCTATTATGGCATTAGGAATTATGCCATATATCTCTGCTTCTATTATTGTACAGTTGATGGGAATGGCTATTCCTTATCTTCAGAAACTACAAAAGGACGGGGAAAGTGGAAGAAACACTTTGAACCAAATTACTAGATGGTTAACTATAGGAGTTTGTCTTGTACAGGCACCTTCTTATTTAACATCGGTTACACAGTTTTTCTTACCTTATTCACAATTTTCATCAGCATACTACATAGATCCAGCATCTGTTATGTTTTGGTTGCCAAGTATCATTATTTTGGTAGCGGGTTCTGTATTTGCAATGTGGTTAGGAGAAAAGATTACTGACAAAGGTATTGGTAATGGTATTTCTATTTTGATTATGGTGGGTATCCTTGCGGATCTTCCAACTGCATTTTATCAGGAAGTTCTTACACAGAATGGTAAAGGTGGATTAGGAAGCATCATGATATTAGTAGAAGTTGTATTCTGGTTATTGGTAATCCTTTTAGCTATTATCTTATCGGTAGCAGTTAGAAAAATTCCAATCCAGTATGTAAGTAGAGCTCAAGCAAGGGGGGGTGTAAGCAGAAACTTGATGGATGGTGCTAGACAGTGGATTCCATTGAAAGTAAATGCTGCAGGTGTAATGCCGATCATCTTTGCACAAGCATTAATGTTTGTTCCGGGATTACTTACAAAAGTTGATGAATCTAATACATTTTTGGCAGGTTTCAAGAATGTTTTTAGCTGGCAATACAATGTATTGTTTGCGTTATTGATTATAATTTTCTCATTTTTCTATACAGCAATTACCATTCCTGTGAATCAGATGGCTGATGATTTGAAACGTAATGGTGGGCTTATTCCTAAGGTAAGACCTGGAAAAGAAACGGCAGATTACTTGGATGATATTTTATCCAAAATAACCTTGCCAGGTGCAATATTTTTGTCTATCTTTGCAGTCCTTCCGGCAATAGTGCACGGAGCGTTTGTTCAGACAGATAGATTTGCTCTCTTTTTTGGGGGTACGTCGTTGTTAATCATGGTTGGAGTTATCTTGGATACCGTTCAACAGATTAATACATATCTGCTGAACCATCATTATGATGGGTTGATGCAATCTAAATTATCAAGATCATCAAACCTTTAATAAAGTAAATGGCTAAACAGAAACATATAGAACAAGACGGCGTGATTACGGAAGCACTTTCCAACGCGCAGTTCCGTGTAGAGCTAGAGAATGGGCATGTTTTAATTGCCCATATTTCTGGTAAAATGAGAATGCATTATATTAAACTCTTACCTGGAGACAAGGTAAGACTCGAACTCTCTCCTTATGACTTGACTAAAGGGAGAATAACTTTTAGATATTAAAATTAACAAAATGAAGGTTAGAGCATCTATCAAAAAAAGAAGTGCTGATTGCAAGATTGTACGCAGAAAAGGTGTACTTTTCGTAATCAACAAGAAGAACCCTAAATTTAAACAAAGACAAGGTTAAGAACCAATTAAATTATGGCGAGAATTTCAGGTATTGATTTACCAAAGAACAAAAGAGGCGTTATCGGTCTTACTTACATCTACGGTGTTGGAAGAAGTACTGCTTCAGAAATTTTGAAAAGCGCTGGAATCAGCGAAGACAAGAAAGTCAACGAATGGAATGACGATGAATTGGCAGCAATCAGAGGTTATATCTTGGACAACGTAAAAGTTGAAGGAGAATTACGTTCTGAAGTGCAATTGAACATCAAGCGATTGATGGACATAGGATGCCAACGAGGAATACGTCACAGACTAGGACTACCTTTAAGAGGCCAGAGAACGAAAAACAACTCTAGAACCCGTAAAGGAAAGAGAAAAACAGTTGCTAACAAGAAAAAAGCAAGTAAATAATCGTTAGGAATTATGGCAAAACAAGCTAAAGTAGTTAAAAAAAGAAAAGTAAAAGTTGAGGCTATTGGTGAAGCGCATATTCAAGCTTCTTTCAATAACATCATCATTTCTTTAACAAATAAAGCAGGAGAAGTTATCTCTTGGGCTTCTGCCGGTAAAATGGGTTTCAGAGGTTCTAAAAAGAATACTCCATTCGCAGCTCAAATGGCTGCTGAAAACTGTTCTCAGGTAGCTTTCGAAGCTGGTCTTAGAAGAGTTAAGGTGTTTGTAAAAGGTCCAGGTGCTGGTAGAGAATCTGCAATCAGAACTCTTCACAATTCTGGTATCGAAGTAAGCGAAATCGTTGACGTGACTCCAATGCCACACAACGGATGTCGTCCACCTAAAAGAAGAAGAGTTTAATTTTTAGAATTTACCCATTATGGCAAGATATATTGGACCTAAAACTAAAATTGCTAGAAAATTTGGTCAGGCAATTTACGGAGACGATAAAAGCTTCGAGAAAAGAAAAAATCAACCACCAGGACAACATGGTCCTAACAAAAGAAGAGGTGCGAAGAAATCAGAATACGCTACTCAGTTGGCTGAAAAGCAAAAAGCTAAGTACACTTATGGTATCCTAGAAAGACAATTTGCTAACCTTTTTGATAAAGCTCATAGAAGCAAAGGTGTAACAGGTGAAGTCCTATTGCAACTTTGTGAATCAAGATTGGATAACGTTGTTTACAGATTAGGTTTTGCTAAGACAAGAGCTGGTGCTAGACAATTGGTTTCTCACAGACACATCACTGTGAATGGAGAACTAGTTAATATCCCTTCTTATTCGCTTAAAGCTGGTGATGTAATTGCGATAAGAGAGAAATCAAAATCTCTTGAAGTAATTGCTGACGCTTTAGCTTACAAAGCAAATTATGAGTGGTTACAATTCAATGACGAGAAAAAAACTGGTACTTTCACAAGTGCACCTGAGAGAATTCAGATTCCTGAAGATATCAAAGAACAGTTGATCGTCGAATTATACTCTAAATAATAAATTTTTCAAATTTTTGCTCAACCAGACTATGGCAATTTTAACATTTATAAAACCCGATAAAGTAATCCTATTAAACTCAACTGATTTTAAAGGACAATTCGAATTCAGACCTTTGGAACCAGGTTTCGGGCTTACTATCGGTAATGCATTGAGAAGAGTTTTACTATCTTCTCTGGAAGGATATGCTATTTCATCTATCAAAATAGAAGGCGTAGAGCACGAATTTTCAACTATACCAGGAGTGATCGAAGATGTTACAGAAATCATTCTTAATCTTAAACAACTTCGTCTTAAAGCTAAGACTGAAAACCCAGGAACTGAGCAGGTAACTGCAAAAATCTCTGGTAAAAATGTAGTTACAGCTGGAGATTTAGGAGAATCAATTGTAAATTTTGAAGTTCTTAATCCAGATTTGTTAATTGCTACCTTGGCTGAAGATGTTACGTTTGAGATTACTTTCAACGTAGAAAAAGGAAGAGGATATGTTCCGTCTGATCAGAACAAATCAAACAATGCTCCTGTTGGGACTATTGCTATTGACTCTATCTTCACTCCAATCAAGAAAGTACAATATAGTATCGAAAATTATCGTGTAGAGCAAAAAACAGACTACGAAAAATTAGTATTGGATATCGAAACTGATGGATCTATTACTCCTCAGAATGCTTTAACAGAAGCTTCTAAGATTTTGATCTATCACTTCATGTTGTTCTCTGATGAGAGAATTACGCTTGAAACAGAGGCTGTAAAAGCTTCTATCCAATACGATGAAGAAACACTTCACACAAGACAACTTCTTAAGTCAAAATTAGCAGATATGGATCTTTCTGTAAGAGCCCTTAACTGTCTGAAAGCGGCTGAAGTAGAAACTCTTGGAGAACTTGTTTCTTTCAGTAAGTCTGATTTGATGAAATTCAGAAATTTTGGTAAAAAATCTTTAACAGAACTTGAAGAATTGGTTCACTCAAAAGGACTAAATTTCGGGTTTGATGTTGCAAAATATAAGTTAGACGCTGATAAATAATCCTTACAATGAGACACGGTAAAAAAATAAATCACTTAGGGAGAACAGCCCCACATAGAAAAGCAATGCTTGCTAATATGGCTTGTTCACTAATTGAACATAAAAGAATCAACACTACTGTTGCTAAAGCGAAAGCTTTAAGAGTTTACGTGGAACCACTACTTACAAAAGCTAAAGAAGATACAACTCACAATAGAAGAACAGTTTTCTCTTACCTACAAAGTAAAGAAACTGTTACTGAATTGTTCAGAACTGTAGCTCCTAAAATTGCTGAAAGAAACGGTGGATACACTAGAATCATCAAAACTGGCTTCAGAGCTGGTGATGCTGCTGATATGGCAATGATCGAATTGGTAGATTTCAATGATATCTACAATCCAAATGCAGAAGAGAAGAAAACAACTAGAAGAAGTAGAAGATCTACATCAGCTCCTAAAGCAGAAGCTGTTGCTGTTGAAGCTACTGAGGCTAAAGTTGAAGAAACTCCTGCTGCTGAAACTGCTACAGAAGAAAAAACTGAGGAATAAGAATCTCAAGTTTTTGAAATATAAAAAACCATCTCAATCGAGATGGTTTTTTTTTGCTATTTACTATATTCAAATTTTATTGTTTTTTTGTTTCAATTTGAAGAAGAGATTATAAGTTTGTTTAGAGCCATAAAAATCTTTTGATGATGAAAGCTCATTTTTATAGAGTATTTACAGTGTTCTATTTCTTTTCTTGATATTATTTGTGTATAAATTTTCATGTTATTAATCAAAAGTTGTATTTTTTTATAAATGTGGTAAAAAGAATAAATGAAGAGATTATGTAGATACAAGAATTTTATATCTTTATCTCGATGAAATTAAATTTTAATGAATAAAAACAAAATTGCCTTAAAAAATAATACACTTAGAATTAATTTTGGAAGCATACAGCCTCGAAAGTATGGAATATCGGTAAAATATTTTGATGGAAATGAGGATTCCCCTTCTAAAAGAATTGATTATGAGGCGAAAATCGTCGTCACTTCTAATCGAGGGTCATATCTGTTGGATATCTTCAAACGTAATATCTGGTTTGACCAACATGAGCCTGACCTGATCAACGAAATGGTTGCCAGTGAACTTTCTCAAATCTTATATCCTCTGCAAGTAAGAGTTGATGAAAAAGATATGTCCCTGATGGAGTTTACCAACTATAGACAGATTTTGAATAACTGGTATGTTAATAAAGAAAAAATAACTCAGAAATATGCCAGTAAGGCAGCACAGTCTTTTTATACCAAATTTGAAAGAAATCTTGAAAGCAGGGCTATCTTTGAAAAAAGCATGCAATATGACTGGTTCTGGAATCTGCTATTCCATCCCAGATATATTGATTATGGACCTGAACAATCTGTAAAAACCGATTTGTATCTGTCCGTTGTTCCTTATGCATATCCTTTGCTATTTACGGGGAAGCAAACAATAGATACAGAAATCACGGATTACTATTCTGTAAAAATCCATTTTAAGTCTGATGAGATGAGAGCGCATCATTCTTTTGTTCCCATAGATAGAAGAGTGAGTGAAGAGATGGAACATCCAACCTATATGAAGCTGAATGTGTATTATGACCTGGATGTCTATTATCTTTTCCCGGTGCATACCAGAGCTTACCTGGAGGTGTATGAAAAAGATTCGGATGGAAAAGAAACACCAATAAAACGTGTTGAGTTTACCCAATATCAAAAAAATTCAGAAATCAATAGAAAAACTCCTCCTGAAAAAATAAGTCCTTTCCATGTCTATGAGGAAGATAACAAGGAGGTGTACAAGACCTACGAGGGAAAAAATTATACTTACAAGGAATGGGTGACGTTTGAAGAAGAACAGTATAAGCTATATAAGGAAAAGAGAAACAAGAAAGGCTTCTGGGACAGATTTTGAGATGACAAAAATGGATATCACTGAAGAAATATTATATGGCTTATTAGGTTTGCACTATATGTCTCCTATCGACAAGACCTTCAACGAGAAATCAATCAGTATCTATAACGCAAAAGAGAGGGTATCTTTTACTTATGATAAAATGGAGAAGGAATTTTGGTTTTCCCAGAGACAGGACAGGTGGCTTTTTACTAATAAAGGGACAGGCTGTACTTGTGTTTTGACTGATCATCCGGATAATCCTGTTCGTATCCCTGCTGGAGGTACTTACTATTGGAATTTTTGTACAGTGAAGCGTATCCAGCACATAGAAGAGATATACCATAGGGTTATGCATTATTTTTATAAATTCTTAATACAACCCAAGGGAGCTCTTGTGAATGGTAAAGAGGTTTATCATCATCCGCTTAAAGATATCTTCAGTCCGATCTGTCAGTTCATGTATAGAAAACCTATCATGATGTGCTATTATGAGCCTAGTTCATGTTTTCCTGATGTGTGTGTAAAATTGAGCAATGAAGAGACCAATGCCAGCTTTTCTGAAAGCTTTGGAGGCTTAGATGTTGTCGTTTTTTCGGATGATGAGGGAAACCGATGGTTCTATAACCAGTATGGAAGCGTATCCTTTGCAAGTATTACCGAAAATGGATTTGAAAAAGAGACTTGTGAAAAGGGACATGTTTATATAGATGAAGAAACGGGAAGGAGAACGGTGATCACTACAAGAAAAGAAGTCTATAAACGAGCCTGCGATTACTTTTTTAAATTCATAGTGAAAAAAAACTTTAAAAAATATAAGAGAAATCTGTTTGAAGTATCAAATAATTAATTAATTTTAGTCAAACAAAAACACAAAAGATGGCTCTAAAAGAAATGCTTGTACAGGGAGCCCTGTGCAAATGTACCTATGGTACGACTCCCGACAAACTAAAAGTCCTGACCCATAGCAAGTATTACCTGAACGACCATGAGGGAAAAGAAAAACTTGCTGCTACACACAAAGACATCGGGTCAACCTTCGAGAAAAATACCTTTGGTTCCTGCAAAAAGATGAACAATAATCCCTGTACTGCCACAGTTACGGCTTGGAGCGGGTATTACGATAAGGTGAAATATTCCCCGCCTGATGGTTATGTCCTGACAGAGGATAGCAAAGCAACCTGCCCCATAGGTGGGAAAGATTGCATTACTATTATCAAAAGTGGACAAACGGCTGAACCATCCAAACAGAATTTCAAGAATGCGGATGAGGAATTGCATTCTCATGTTTTGCCTGTGGTGAATATGAAGAGTTTTGAGAAGGAAGACTTGTATCAATTTATAAATGTAGATTAGTTATGGCAACAGGACTGCAATTTTGTTTATGGACAAAAGGTAATAGACCCATAGGCAGAGTCGAAATAGGAGAGGTGTATCGCTTATCCGCAAATGAAAAAAATATTTTTAGTGTTGATAAGAGTTGTGTGGGATCGGAGACTAAAAATCCAGAGTTTACAATAGATAATGCTAGGTGGGCATTTATATACAATGCTCTTTTCGAGGATGTTAAGACAAAAGAAAACACTCCGAACAATCTATGGGGAAATTTAAGTGGAGGAAAAGAATCTGTAAAGAAATATGGTTTAGGCACTAATTATAGTGTGGGACCTAAAATAACTTTTGCCCCAACTGGTAACAGTTACTATTTTGGTTATAAACAAAGAGTAGAGCTATTTAGTGATAGTCCAGGCACTGGTTTTTATTTCTATGTAGTTCCCATTACTAATAATAAGATAGATTACGCTTATTTTCAAAAAAGTGAGGATATCAAGCATTATGGTGAAACAATAAGTCTCACTATTTGTTTCCATGGGTATAATCTAGATAATAAGAATAAATATAAAACAAAAGTATATTTATTAGAAGAAAAAAAAGCTGTGGGATTAACCAAAACAGATGATTTTGAGGATAATAATTTATGGAAAGAGCCTTTGGAGAGGGAAATTTTACAAAAATATTCGGATGATAACTGGAACACATACCTTTATTATGATTTCAATATTGATATTGAGTGGAAAAAAAATGATAACAAAAAAAAGAATTTTACCGTAGTTGTAGAAGTATATAGAACATATACTGAAAAAGGAAGATTTTATGGGACTAATAATAAAGAAGAAAGAGTAGCATATAGAAACTTTGCGAGTAACCCTACAACAGACCTTGTAAATTATGATTCTAGTATTTTACAATTAAAAGATGTTGATAGTAAAGACTCAATATCAAGCAGATTTATTGTTTCAGAAGAATTAATGGATCAATATCTTGAAAGAATAGAGAGGGAGAAAACCAATATGATACAATATATTGGAGATATACGTTACACTAAAAAAGAAGATGATCCATGTGGGTATTCTAAAATATTAGTTCAAGAAGATGGTAACAACGAAAGAAAACCTTTTACAATTTTCGATGAAGATTCAACAGATAATGTAATAGATAAAACAGAAAATGTCTTTGCAATTATTGCCGGAGATGAAAGAAAGGAAGTTTCAGTAATTTTAGATAAACTTACCACAAAAGATGTTTTTTGTCAAGGATTGTTATTAGATGATGGTCAAAAACACACAGATAAAAAAAATGTTTTTCAAATTGATAAAGTTTATGCAGCCGAAAAAAATAAAGATGGGTATCATACAACAAAAGATTATACTCATCAAGATCAACTAAAAAAAGCAGGAATTTACTCGCAAACAAGAGAAAAAGAAACGGATTATGATGTGATAAAAAGTGATAAATCTTATAACCCGGCAGAATCTCAAAACTGGAAAGAAGGAGTTGATTATGAATTTAAAGGCGATCATAAATTAACCCTAAAGTTAAATTATTTATATAATAAAACTTATGAAAGTACTTTTCAAAAGTTATTGGGCTATACTGCTGATACAATAAATTCCGCGCTCTATACAAGTGTGCAATCCACTGCATGGATTGTAAGATACATGTTTTTAAAAGAAAAATATAAACAAACATTTTTCATTCCAATATCTACTTGTCGATATCCAAATCAAATAGCCAAAATTGAAGTTTATCCAGATTTTGAATGGTGGATTAATGTAAAATATAAAACTGACGCCCCAATTTATGTTAGACAAGCGCCTAATTATAAATATAGAGTGTTTACAACTGAAGAAAATCAAAATCAAAGATTAGCAGGAGCAAATCGTACAGAACAATCAAAAAATTGGAAGTTTAAAGAAAAAAAATATGAGCTTGATTTTGAAGCAGGCTATAAAATCAATGGTCAAGAATATTCGTTAATTCCAGGTGATGGCTTTCCCTTGCTAAATGCTATTCGTTTCTTTTTAAGAAGCTATGAAATTTTTAAAGAATTATCATTTGCTGATGAAACTGAAGAGTCTGAATTGAGTATAGCGAATGGCACTGCAAGAACTTCTGATGGTCGTGAGCCTGAAAGAAGAATGACTCAAAGATGGCAGCAAAGAAAGGCAAAAGGGTTTCCTTTCAGAATTGACGTTACTATGCCTAGTTTGAGTGGTGGCATTTATGGCAAGTTTGCTCAAAGTAAAAACACTCCAAGTAGCATTGGTTCTTTTTATAGTTTAGAATTTGCAGCGAAACCACTTTTTGGAATAGAAGGAAAACTAGATTTGTTATATTTTGCTCAATTTATAGGTCCTATAGGACAAGCAATGTATAGAATCTCAGAAGTAGTGAAAAAAGTAAACTATCTAACTCTGGGTGCGGTAAAAATTGATTATTTTTTATATATAGGAGCAAAAGCAGATTTGAATATTGAACTTAAAGCGTTAGAATATCATTCAGTAGATGGATGGGGCTCTGGAGAGGTCCAAGTGTATGCACCTATTGAAATTTGGCTTGAATCGGGTGTTGATGTGAATGTCAGTATACAAGGTATTGGAAAAGCTGATGTGGGCATTACAATTAAAGGAGAGGTAAAATTAGAAATGAGGGCAACTTATGATAAAAGGCAAAACAAATCGCCTGCTTTTATAAAATTCAATGGACTAGATGCAAAAATCTGGGTTAAATTTAGTGCAAAGAGCGAAACTAATGGAGATACTGAAGACCCCGATGATGAACCTGATTTCTTAAAAACAATAATAAATCCAAAAGATCCATGGAAAATAGACATTCTATAACAAAAATGTTTAAATACATCATTTTTATTATTCCTATAATTATTAACTGCCAGAACAAAAAAGAATCTAATAGTACTACTATGACTAATGAAATTACTACCGTATCAACAATTTCGAAAGATAAACAGATAACTTATGCCGTACATGTAAATGCAAAAACACCATATGAATTATACATTGATGATATATTGGTGGATTTTTTCTATGAAAATAATATGAATAACACCACAGAATTAAATCCTTACTTACTTGAAAATGGAATTCATAAGTTAAAACTTAGATATCTTCCTTTGTCAGATAGCAAAGATGGTTTATTAGATCCTAAAGACGTGATTTTTAATAAGGACTCTAAATGGAGTGTTTATTTTGTAAAACTAGAAAAAGATGAACATGCTTCTTTAGGTTATACAAATGAGATAGATTATGGAAATAGCGAATTGAAAGTAATTCCACCTCCTAAAAAGGCCCCTTTTTGGGAGCAAGAATGGAATTTGGACATAAAAGATTTACCATATAAATTAAAGGGATGGAGTGAGAGTCAGGATTTATCAAAAATGAATCAGGAGCAATTAGAGAAAGAGACAGTTGAATTTTTTGAAAAGCAAAAAAAAATACTAAATGACGGTAAAATTGAGGAGTATTTAAATCAGACAAAAATTAAAAATTATGAATTGGATATATGCACTTATACAAATGTGGAACAATCTAAAATTGACTATCAGGATAATCTAGAACTTATGTCTAAACTTTGTCCTAATAATATGCAATCAATTAATAATTATGAAATGCGATTATTCGCTGATGGTAAACTTGTTACATTATTAATCCCTAATGGGAAATTAAAAAATTGGTCTGCGTTAATGAGTATAACTCCTAAAAATAGAAAAAACTATTATCGTATATTACTTCATAAACCAAAAGGCGCTAAAGGTTTTGAAATTATCAGGAAGTAAGTTTCTCAAAAATACTGGCGACATATTTCCGGTATTCACTTATGGGACGTTAATTTTTACCTGGATATCGGAAATCCACGATAAATATAATTTTCAATTCTTCCATACCTTGGAAAAAAAATTAGGATTAGAAGTAGTAATGATAATTATTAATTTGCTTTTAATTGGGATTGGGAATAATCAGAAGAAAACTGATGGGAAATATCTTTATTTTGGATTATTTGCTATATCCTCAATTGTATTAATAATAGCATCTTGGGGAGAAATTACAATATTGATTTCAATGATTGTTCTTTTGATTAATCACTTTATTGGTTTTTTATCTCAAACAGGATATTATGGAATAGAAGAAGGTGAAATTACAACAAATGGAATAGGGCCTATCTTTAGATTTATATTAGTTGGTTTGTATGGTATTCCAATTAGTTTTTTGATAATGTATACCAATAATTATGAAAATCGATTTGTTGTAGGGTATTCAGTAGTGGTTTATTATATTATTTTATTAATGCTTGAAGTTAGATATTTTATGAAACAAAACATTGATTCAAAAAAACGCAAAAGATGAAAATAAGAATAAATTGATTATTTTTTTTAATGTTCCTACTGTTTCAATAATATTCCAAACTTAATGATGGATATGAATTCAAACATTAATGTATCGATAATTAAGCAAAATTGTAATTGTAAAGCTGTTGAACGAGAATAGATATTACTTGTTCTTGTTATTTTTTGAAAAAAGCTGATATCACAAATGACTTGGAATGATAACAGTTGTATCAAATTTAGTGATGAGTTATTTTAAATATAATAATTAATTTTGCGTTCAGAATTATTGACACAGATTATGAAGCTATCAAGAAAACTTAGATTTCTTTTTTTTATCCTTACAAGTGTATTTGCTTTTTCCCAAGAAGAAAATCTTATTTATACTTTACCGAAGATCAAATCCAGTATTACACTCCCCGTTTCTCTTCCTATCGCGGAAATCAATAGTTTGATCAATCAATCCGTAAAGGGTGTTCTGTATGAAGATCAGTCTTATACAGATAATAACAATGACCAGTTCAAAGTAAAGGTCGAAAAGCAAGGAAATATTGCCATAAAAGCTTTGACGAATAATCGATTGATGATCTCTGTTCCTCTGAAAATTTGGGCAGAAAAAGGCTATGGAACTTTGGGGTATTATATGTATAAGGACACGAATTTTAATCTGATAATGAATTTCATCACAGGCATGACCGCAACATCAGATTGGAAATTGGACACAAAAACAACGACGGCAGGGTTTGTCTGGACGCAAAAACCGATTTTGGACTATGGAAAAGTGAAAATTCCGATTGCTTCTTTTATAGAATCTACTTTGAAAGAGCAGCAATTCAAGTTTACAACAATTATTGATAGCCAGATCAAATCTAAATTCAATTTACAACCATATCTGGTAATGGCTTGGAATCAATTCTCGAAACCGATCAATGTTTCCGAGGAATATAACACTTGGTTGAAGATTTCGCCTCAAAGCACATTTATGTCTCCGCTTCAGGTTTTTCAGGATAAGATCAAGACTACAATTGGAATCGATTTGTATTCGGAAACTTATGTGGGGCAAATTCCTTTGGCGACGAAGGATGTAAATACGATTCCTAATTTTCTTTTAAAACCTGACCTTCCGAATGTTTTCAATTTACAAACAACGGCAAATATAAGTTTCGATGAAGCAACCAGAATTGCCAGGCAACAATTCCTAAATAAGGAATTCCCGATGAGTAGTGAAGATAAAAAAATAAAGATCACGGATATTTCTGTTTATCAAGAGAAAGAAAATATCGTGATAGAAGCGCAGACGACAGGGGAAGTAAATGGGACGGCTTTCATCAAAGGGAAACCTTTTTACAGTGCAGAAGAACATAAGATAAAACTGAACGTCACAGATTTTAATCTAAAGACCAAGAATTTCTTTCAAAAAGCTTTGACGATCTTGTTTGAAGGGAAGATCAGAAGAATGATAGAGAAAGATTACGGAATTCCACTTTTGGATATCGAGAATTCTTCCAAGAAAAGTATGATGGAAAACTTCAATAAAGAATATGTGAAAGGAATTAAACTACAAGGCAATGTAATTGATATGAAACCGACGCAATTCCTATTATCAGAAAAATACATTACAATTGTTATTGATACAAAAGCACAACTGCAAATGAATGTTTCTGGATTGAGTTTTTAGATATTTCTTATTTTTCTTTAGATTTTATTGAGCAAAATGCATAGAATAATAACTATATTTGTTTTCAATTAAATTTAAAAATGAAGAAAACTCTATTCCTAGCTGTAGCGTTAGCTTCTATTTTTGGTTTCGCCCAAGAATCAAAAGAGCTGACTAACCTTAAAAAACGAACTAGTGCAAATGTTACGATTAGTAACAGTACCTCTAATCCTAATTTTATTCTTTTTGGAAATTCTAATGCACTTCAATTGAAATCTGTCGGTGCAAAAGCAAAAACAGCTGAGTTTTTGGCTGAAAACTTCAAAGCTTTTAATCTGAAATCAGTCAATGATCTGGTTTTTGTTGAAGAAAGTACAGATAACTATGGCTTGAAGAATGTAGTTTATATGCAACAACACCAAGGTGTTCCTGTTTATGACGGTGTTTTGAAGTTTCATTTCAACGGAAAAGAGGAATTGACATCCATTAACGGGAATGCAATATCTAATATAAAAGTAAATTCTACGCCGGATATTTCTGCTGAAGAAGCTGCTAATATTGCTAAAAGCCTTGTTGCAAAACAAAATCTTACCAATAACAATGTACCTTTCGAAATTGGAAAGAACAATCTTTTGATTTTTCCGAAAAACTTGGTCCAAGGAGGTGTGGTTACTCCATATTTAGCTTATGAGGTAGAAGTTACGAATAAGAATGATGTGAGAGAATTCCTTTTTATCAATGCCCATACAGGAGAATTGGTAGAACAATTTACAGGGATCCATCCTATCGATAGAAAACTTTACGAGACAAGTGTAACAACCAATAACCTAAAATGGAAAGAAGGTGATGCGTTACCTGGAACATTAGACAAATGGCAACAGAATGAAGTGATAACGTCTGAGCATGTTTATAACTTCTTCAAAAATGCATTTGGATATGTTTCTTACAATAGTGCAGATGCTTCTATGGTTACCATCAACAACAATCCTAATATCAATTGCCCAAATGCTAACTGGAATGGTGTAACAGCCAATTATTGTACGGGTACTGCTGCGGATGATGTGGTGGCACACGAATGGGGGCACGCTTATACAGAATATACAAGTGGCCTGATCTATCAATATCAGTCAGGTGCGCTTAACGAATCTTACTCCGATGTTTGGGGAGAAACAATCGACCTTCTGAATAATTATGAAGATGATGGTGAAAACCTAAGCGTAAGGACAACAACAGCTTGTAATCCTGGTTCTGTACGTTGGAAAATGGGAGAAGATGCTACAGCGTTTGGAGCGCCAATCCGTGATATGTGGAATCCTAATTGTAATGGAGACCCAGGAAGAGTTTTAGATACATCTAATTATTATTGTGGAACATTGGATAGTGGAGGAGTTCATACCAACTCTGGCGTAACAAATCATTTGTATGCGCTTCTTGTAGATGGTGGGACTTATAATGGTTATACAATGACGGGAATGGGCTTTGTAAAAGCTGCCCATCTTTGGTGGAGAGCCCAGAAAAACTATTTGACAGCAACCAGCGATTTTGCCAATTTTGCTGATGCTTTGGAAGCGGCAGCCAATGATCTTGTAGGAATTAATCTCCAAGGATTATCTACAACCACAACACCAGCAGGTTTAACAGGACAGGCATTTACAACTGCTGATGTACAAAACGTTAAAAATGGGATTCTGTCTGTACAATTAAGACTATCTCCTGCAACACAATGTAATTATACACCTTTGCTCGCGCAAAGCGCACCAACTCTTTGTTCAAGCGCAACATCAAACCCGTTATTCAAAGAAGATTGGGAAAATGGCTTAGGAAACTGGACGGTTTCTAACGTTCCTACAAAACCTGCCACTTGGGAAGCTAGGGATTGGACAATTAAAGATAATTTGCCAAAATCAAGAGCTGGAAAAGCAATCTTTGCAGTTGACCCAATCAATGGTGATTGTGCAACCAATCTACAAAACGGAATTTTACGTCTGGAAAGCCCTACTATTACAATTCCAGCTTTCTCATCAGGTAAGTATGAGATGGCATTCAATCATTATGTGGCAACAGAATCTACATGGGATGGTGGTAATATCAAGTATAGTGTGAATGGTGGAGCTTGGATACTAGTACCAATAACTGCTTTTACTTACAATGGGTATAATAGTACTTTGGATGGTACATCTCAGAGTGATAATCCATTAAAAGGACAAAGAGCTTTTACGGGAACAGATGGCGGTTCTCTTGGTGGAAGCTGGGGACAAAGTGTGATAGACCTTTCTAAGATTGGAATAACTTCAGGTGCTAATATCAAGTTTAGATTTGAATTAGGAACTGATGGATGTAACGGTATCGAAGGCTGGTATCTGGATGAAATCTATGTTTACAACTGTAGTACGCTTGCTGTAGAAGATGTTCAAAAACAAAACGGAATTACTGTATTTCCAAATCCGACTTCAGGTTTTGTAACAATCCAAAATAGTAAAAACTCAAACTTGAAAAATGTTGAGATTTATAATGTTGCCGGACAAATGATTCAAAAGTTTAATATCAATAATGCTAAAAATGCTTCATTGGATATGAGCCAATTATTGAATGGAACTTATATCTTGAAAGTTAATTCTGAAACAGAAAGCAACTCTGTGAAAGTAATTAAGAAATAATTTTTCGGAATTAATACCAATAAAAAATGCTTATGAATTTCATAAGCATTTTTTTTATTTCAATAAGATTTGTGTGGCGATTTAAAACTTCAAAGCAGTTTCTAACGACAGCTCCATCATAGTTCTAAGCGCTTGTTCTCTTTGGTCAGCAGATATAAACTCGTGTGTTGGAATGATATCGGAAACTGTCAAGATGGTTGCTGCATTTTTCCCAAGATGTTTAGCATTAGCAAAAAGAGCAAAAGCTTCCATTTCTACAGCAGGACAATTGTGTCTTACTGCAATTTCCGGAACAGCTGGGTCTTTTCTGTAAAAAATATCGCTAGAGTGAATATTAGTAGCTTTTGTATCAAGACCTAATTCTTTTGCCGTTTCATTGATTTTATCAAAAGCACTTCCTTGGTTAGAAATGATATCTTCCTCGATTCCCCAAGCAAATTTTGCGTAAGTACTTTCGCTTGCTGCATTTTCTACATTCAGAATATCAAATAATTTCAAATCAGTAGAATAAGCACCACAAGTTCCGATTCTGATAATTGTGTCAACTTCATATTCTGTAAACAATTCGTAAGAATAGATTCCGATACTTGGGAATCCCATTCCGCTTGCACCAACTGTGATTTCTTTTCCTTTATACTTTCCAGTGAAAAAGAAAATATTTCTGGTTTGACTCACCAAAGTGACATCAGTTAAAAAATTATCAGTAATATATTTAGCTCTTAATGGGTCGCCGGGCATCAAAACCGTTTTTGCGATTTCTCCTTTTTTTGCACTTATGTGAACACTCATATGGATTAAAAATTTTAGAGCGTGAAGATAAAATTTATATTTCGATTAGAGAATTCTTTCTAAATAAAGTTGACCCACAATTATAAACCTAAAAATTTGAACGGTTTTGATTCTTTGAAACTCGAATTGGATTTACCATTATAAGTTTGGTAATTACTCAAGTCCAACTTCATTACTTTTCCTTTTGGAGTGACATCAAAGTCCTTAAGATTGACCCAAAAAGTGTTAGGTGTAAAAACTGTTTCAAAATAATAAACAAGATTTTTTTGGTCAGCAACAGAACGCCATCTTGTAGAAGAAATATTAGGTTCTGTCTCAGAAGAAATACCGTAAGGAACAGAACAATTTCTAATCACACTGAACACACTCGCAACCGCTTTTCTTGTATCTGCAGTTTGCGGAATAGCATTGATGTAATAAGAAGCCCTCACAAAACGGTCTGCAGCACGATTGGTTCCAGGTAACATTACAGTTCCAGGGATTCCTTTCCAGTAATTGTTGAGAGCTAATTGTTCTTCAAAAACAGGTGAGTTAGTCATCACAGTATATTCTGGCGAGTGATGAATTACCAATTTGCCATTAATATATTCAAAAACCGCATTATCTCCGGATGAATCCGAAAGCGAAAGATGAATTGTTGTAAATCTTTCTGTTCCGGGGATATAATCGCTTACGACTGCAAAAGGTTCTGTTTTAGAATATTCTACTGCTTCTTTTACCGTTGCAAAATTATCCAAATAATATTGTGCCCAGAGAGAAATGGCAAGACCTTTTGTTTTTCCATTCGGGTCAAATTTCGGATATTGAGATTCTCCGAGCCAAAGAAGATTGGCAACAAGGCCTTTCTCGTTCATCCCGTCGGCAGTTGCGATATCCCAAGATGTGGTAACTACACTTCCGTATTTGGATTTCCATTTTATAGAAAGAGGGCCAACTTCTCCTGTGCGTTCGATGCCTTGCGGGAGAATCCAGACATTGGCAGGGATTTCGTCTTTCCAATCCATAGAACGAGCCGTGAGAATTGTGTTTTCGGGACCTTTGTAGACGACTCTTGTACAAGCTTCGGAATAGTTGATGTAACTAACACAAAGAAATAATGAGAAGAAGATTAAAGAAAATTTTTTCATAGTAATATTATTTTGGTTAAAAAAAGATAATGGACTATTTGAAATTTTAATAACTGGCTTTCTGCAAATTTTACTTCCTTAAATCGTTATTAATGAGAATAACGTAAATGTACGGATAAAATAATTGAGAAGTTGAAGAATCCTTAGACTTAAATAATGCTTCATCTTAGGAAATAAAAAAAACTCCATTCAACGAATAGAGTTTTAAATATAAGAAAGTAATTTTCTTTTTTAATCAAGAGGTTTTCTACCTGATATGATATTGAATAATACTACAATAATAGCAATTACCAATAATACGTGAACTAAGTAACCTGTACTCATTCCAGGAACAACTCCTAAAATTCCTAATAGCCAAACGACAATACAAATGACGGCGACTAACCATAATAGACTTCTCATAACTTATAAATTTTGTGGTTTAATAATTATGACATTGCATATTCTGTGCCTTTATGGATTTAATAATGATAAATTGATATTATTAAAATGAATTTTATTTGTACCTATCGACAATTCCAGAGAGATAAGTTTTATATTTTTCACTTACAGGGATTCTTTCATCGGCAATCATTAGGCTGTTTTTTCCAACACTTTGAAGATGCTGCAGCGAGATAATATGCGAATTATGAACTCGGATAAAATTCTCAAAGTTGATTTTTTCCATCATCGATTTCATTGTTTGATGAACGATGAGTTTTCTCGTATTGGTGTAGATTACAATATAATCTTTCAGCGCATTGATTCTAATAATTTCATTAAGATTAAGTTTAACATCCTCATTATTCGAACGAACAAAAATGAACGCATTTTTCATTGCGTTTTCAGTTTCCTGCAGAATCTTGACATTATTATAAAGGTCAAAACTTTTGTAAGCCGCTTTCAGAAAACGTTCAAATGAGAAAGGTTTTAGCAAATAGTCAATCACATCCATTTCAAAACCTTGGATTGCGCAATTATCATACGCCGTTGTGATAATTACATTGGGGAGTTTGTTATAACTTTTCAGAAACTCAATTCCGGAGATATTTGGGAGATTGATGTCCAAAAAAATCAAATCAACCGTATTATTTTTCAAAACCTGAATCGTTTCCTGAATATCGTAACAATTGGCTACAAGATTCAGAAAAGGGATTCTTGAGATATATTCTTCGATTACGTGATGCGCCAGTTCCTCATCATCTACAATTATACAATTCATTGGTCGGAGTCTAATGTGAGTTTTAAATTAATTTCATATTCGGAGCCATTATCATTAATATCGAGTTGATATTTTTCGGGATAAAGCAAGTCCAGTTTCATCTTTGTATTTTTGATTCCAAGCTTGTTGTTATCAGTTTTTTCGCTTGGTTTTCTTTCGTAAAAATTCTTGATATTAAAATCCAGAATATCATCTCTCAGCTGAACTTTGATGTCTAAAGGTCCTTTACCAAAATCAGCATATTTGAAGGCATTTTCAACAAAGGTCAGAAGAAGCAACGGTTCGATTTTATAATGTCCAAAATTTCCTAGAAACTGATAATTAATATTATTGAATTTATTAAATCTGATGGATTGTATCTCAATATACTTTTTGATATTGATGATTTCGTCATTCAGATTGTTTTTCTGTCCGTTTTTATCATTCAGAACATATCGCATAATGTCTGACAAAATCAAAATAACTCTCGGCGTGTCATTGGACTGAGTAATTGATAAAGAATAAATACTGTTAAGTGCATTGAAAAAGAAATGCGGATTGATTTGTTCACGAAGTATTTTCAATTCGCTGGATTGCCTTTCGAATTCCAATGCTTTTATCATTTTCTGATTTTCCATCCATTTGTCAACGAAGAAAATCAACGTGCTGAAGACAATCGAAAATAATCCAATCTTGAAGAAAATATCGTGAAGGTCTGGCCCTTTATGAAATTTCATTTTAAATGGTCTTGGGAAATCTTTGGGTGGAAACGGAGGTCGACCTTGTGGATGTGGAAAATGAGGCATAAAAGCTATCATCAATCCAACATAAATCACAATGAAGGAAATCACAATAATGGATATTTTCCTTGGATTTTGCTTGATGAGATAAGGTAAAAATATTTTGTAATTGAGATAGAAAAACAAGATGGAGAACATGAAGATTTTCAGGTTCATCAACAAAGCTAATTGTCCAAAAACGGAATAATCCATTATCAGTTTAAAAGCAATGAGAACCAACCAGATAATCCAGTGATAAACGTAGATGGTTTTGATGCTTTTCAAAAATGTTTTCATAACAAATAAATCTTTTTTTAACGTGCAAAATTCCTCCGATAATCTATCGAAGGAATTTTAGCTTATTGAAATTTTGGAATCTCGTATTCAATCTTCATTGAGTCTAGTTCATCTATCGAGATTCGGGGAAAGGATGCTTTTCCTATTTTTTCTACCACAAGATTGGCGGTTTTCCGAGCCTGCAAACTATCTCGAAAAGATTGTTCACCTTGCACTGCAGGAATAAATGGCTGATTGATAAAAACCTTCTTGTTTTTTATAATCTGATAACCAAAACCGTTGGCTTGTTGGGTTATTTTAATATCTAATTCATTATTCTTTTTTTGACAGGAGATAAGAAGAATGCCTGTTGATAAGAATAATTTCCAGAATGTTTTAATCATCTTCATTCTCAGTTTCTGTAGGGTGGAAAACCCAAATATCATCAAAGTAAGAAGAACCGCTGTTCCCTGTCAAAACATAACCATAAGTTCCGAATGAGAATGCACAAGCACTTTCTCTGGAAGAACCTTCGAAGGCAGTTCTTTCTGTCCAATCGTCTGTAGAAGGATTGTATTCCCAAGTTGAATTGGTAACACCGCTCACAGTTCCTGTAGAAACATATCCAAGTCCACCTGCTGCAAAAGCTGCTGTGGAAGCACGATTCTGTACATCATCGTCATCACTTGTGTTAGCTTTTCTTGTCCAAGTTTCTGAAGATGGGTCGAATGCCCAAAAATCTGAAACCAAACTTCCATTATTGGTTCCAAAGCCTACATAAGCTGTCCCGTTGATAACGAAAGCCGCTCCGTCTCTTCTTTTAGAACCTCCTAAACTTGTGATTGTTGTCCAGCTGGATGTAGCTTCATCATATTTGTAAAAATCCTTAAGCTCACTTCCATCATATCCCGTTCCTACATAACCTTTGCTTCCAACTCCAAAAGCTAAAGCTGCATATCGTCCTGTTCCTGGAAGGTCATCTATTTTTGTCCAAGAATTGGCAGATGTGTCATATTTGTAGAAGTCATTGAGTTTGTTTACACCATCATATCCAGTTCCGACATAACCATAAGAATCGGTTGCAAAACCAACGGCTGAACTTCTTTTCACGCCTGGAAAATCAGCTTTCTGAGTCCAAGAGTTAGCATTTGGGTCGTAACTCCAAAGGTCATTATAATAATATTCTCCATCGTAACCTCCAGTTAGATATCCTTTTCCATTCACTACAAAAGCAGAAGCATTGGAGCGTGGTTTACCATCTAAATCCGAAACTCTTACCCAATTTCCTACCAACTCATCATCGTCATCATCATTTCGACAGCTTGATACTAAAAAAATCCCCGCCATTGCAAGAACTAAAACCGAAAGTTTATTGCTCATTCTTATTTTTTGATGCAAATCAACTTCATTCCCAAGTCTTTTGAAAATTTTTTAGACAAACACGCTTTTTTTGTCGTTAAATCGTATCCTTTTTTCGACAGATTTTACATCGAACAGATAATTAATAATTATCTAAGAATAGAATTGATTTGTCGAAAACTAAAGCTGAAAGGAAGAAAATGTTTTATCTCTATATAATAGTCAATGTATGTTTACAAAAAAAATAATGTACAAATGTCTTTTGTTGTGTGTTTCTATTCTCTTCTTATGCTCCTGCGAGAGAGAAAGTAACACTTATGAAGTAGGAAATTCTTGGATGTCTGCACAGTCCAAAGTTGTAATGATTGATACGCTTACCATCAAGATGTCAACGATAATGAAGGATTCTGTGGTAACATCCGGAAAAAACGCAATGTTGGTGGGAAATATAAAAGATAATACATTTGGTAGAGTGACATCTTCATCTCTTTTTGAGCTGACGCCGGAGAGTTATAATCTTGCAACGACAAGCAATGTGGTTTTTGATTCTATTGTAATGTATCTTACCAATATTGATTCTTATTATGGTGATACGCTCAAAACCTTCAAAATGGATGTTCATCCGATGGAAAGTAGAATACGACTGAATAACGGATATCTTTATAATAAAAGTAAATTCAATTATTCATCTAATGCAATCGGAACTACTGAGTTTCTTCCCAGACCAAATACAGATAGTAGTTTTGTGAAAATCCGATTAGACCAAGGTTATGGTCAGGGTCTTTTTAATCTTTTGAAAAGTAAAGATGCCAACAGCCAAGAATATTTTCTCAATTTCTATAAAGGTTTAGCATTGGTTCCTTCTTCTGATAATAATGCAATGTTGCGTTTTGGAATTAGTTCTTCTTATGAAGTTCAAATCAGCAATACGACCAAAGAAAAAGTTTCAAATACCGTCAGGATGTATTACCACGCTACTTCTCAAAACGGAACCGAAGATGTGAAATATACACTTGACCTCAATCCAAGTACAACTTATCAATATAATAAAATCGACAGTGATTTTGCAGGCTCAGAGTTGGCTGGTCTCACTCCATCAACGCCAATCGAATCTAAAAATCTAGGGAATAAAACTTATATGATGTCCGGTGTTGGCGTTTATACGAAAGTAGAAATCCCTTATCTGAAAACTCTGAAGAATCTTTATGATAATTATAAAATCATCAGTGCAAATCTCACTCTGAGTCCGGTAGCAGGATATTATTCTAAAAATTTTTATAATCCAACTCCTCTTTATTATTATTTGGGAGACAAAAAAAATACAGTCGTTTCTCCTTATTATGCTTCTGATGGAAGTACTGAACTTACAATTGCTTTGTCAGATGAAAGCGAGTTCCAGAGTGATTATGCTTATTCCGTTGATATGTTGAGTTATGTCAATAATATTCTTTTGGAAACCTCGGATTCCAATTATAATATTTTGATTTATCCATCTTCTTATCTAGATGTTCTTGCTGGGAAAGCTATTGTTGGAGATTCTAAAAATAGTACTAATCCAGCTAAACTTAAACTTTACATTTTAGGTTATTAATTGTAGAAACGTATGTGTCAGAAAATTAAAATAATGATATTTTTTGTTGGAATATTTATGCAAAAAATACAAGCTCAAGATTCTTCGCCTTATTCTTATTTCGGGATTGGAACATTCAATAATGTTGATAATGCGAGGAATATTTCTTTAGGAAATACTGGAATAGCTATGGAATCTCCTGATTATATTAATTCTAAAAATCCTGCTGCGATTACTACAATTGGTATTCAGAATGTTATTTTCGATGTGAGTGGAGGATTGAAGTTTAATAATGTCTCCAGTAATCAGGGAACAGACAAAAGAATCAATGGTAATTTTACCAATTTGGGATTAGCTATGAGAATTTCCAACAAGTTTTTCATAGGAGCAAGTGTGCAACCTACAACTTCTACAGATTATCAATTTGACTCTAAAATTCCGATAGAAGGTACTTCCAGTAATTATCCCATTACTTATGAAGGAAGTGGAGGAATATCGAATTTGGGAGTCACTTTAGGATATAAAATTAATAATAACTGGAGTATTGGAGGGAAAGCAAAAAATAATTTCGGAACTATTATCAGAAAAGAAATTATTACTACAACCACTGAACTTGAGATAAGCAGAAATATAAGATATACCGGTTTTAGTTATGGGCTGGGGACACAGTATAATAAATATTTTCAAAAAGAAAGATTGCAATTGACTTTGGGGGGAATTATTAATTTCAAAAGTAACCTGAATGCAAAAGGCGAGACCATCTATACAGAAGACAGGGATTATAATAATAGTCTCACAACCAAGCTTTCCTCAAAAGATTCTACGCTTCCGTTGGAAGTTGGATTAGGAGTGAGCGTCTTGAAAAATGACAGATACCGTTTCAGTTTTGATTTCACACAGAGTAATTGGGATGAGGTCAAAAATACTGTGACCAAAGAGAAATATTACAAACAACAAGTTTATGGATTGGGCTTTGAGCTTCTTCCAGAAAGAAAAAATAGTCAGATTTTTTCAGAAAACTTGATTTATCGTTTCGGACTCAATTATGACACAGGATATTACAAAGTCAATAATAGAGAGATAAATAAAATGGAAGCTACTATAGGTTTAGGAATTCCTATGAACAAGATTATTTTGAATGTCGGTTATGGATATGGAAAACGGGGACTGTTTAATAATTCTGCCATCAAAGAAAATTATCATAGCTTGAGTATCAGCGTTGATTTCCTTGATAAATGGTTTACAAAACGATATCTTAATTAAAAATAAAAAAAGGAACTTATAATATATAAGTTCCTTTTTTTTTTTGTGGAGTTGGAGGGATTCGAACCCTCGTCCAAACAAGCAATACGCAAGCCTTCTACATGCTTATTCTGCTATTATTTTTCGAGCTTAAGCAGAGAGCAGACACCCAACTTAAACCTTAGCTTCTGAAGTTTTCGAGTTTTGGTCAAAGCACCCAAAACCTTATTCCTGCATTCCTATATCCCAGAATCAAACGCCGCAGAACAGAGCATTTGTGAGACATCTTGCTTCCTTACTATCTTCGGGAAAGCGCTTGAAACCTACTAAACTTCGGATTAAGCTGCAAGAGCGAACTCTTCGTTGCCAGTTAAAATGTTGTAGCAAGGGATTTAAGAGATCGCGCTACGGTTCTCTGCATGCTTACTTACCCATTGGTCTTGCTGTCGAAACCAGTCAACCCCGTTTTTAGATAAGACAGCAAATTTACACAAAAATAAATTACCAACAACTGTCAACCATTCACAAAATTTGGGTGTGTCCCTCACCAAAGCTTTTCCCACATCTCGGGTCGGGCTGTTCGTTGCAATCTTTTTTGCTTCACCATTTGTCAGGCTGAGGCTCTCGAAGCACAAGCAAAAAAGGATTTCCACTACCATCCCTCACGCGCTTCGCAAAAAAACAAACTTTGTCAACAATTAGAAATTTCCCCTTCGAAACAAATTAGCTGAAAAATAAAATCAGCATAATCCGCCAAATCAGCGAGTAATAAAAAAATTGCTGAACAAAGCGCTTTTGCGAACCTTAGAAATATTTTCAATAATCAAAAAATCCTTGCACACTTTGCGTTTAAAGCATTAGCATCCAAAACCATTCTCAAAATAATTTTAACAAAATCAAAACTTCCAAATTCTAAAAATATCACAAAACAGGTTAAAGTCGGTTAAACTATCTCTCTCAAAACCCTTTCATCGCAATATCAGAACCGATTAGAATTAATTTTGCACAAAATTAATTCCGTGAAAATTAAATTATTATTTCTACTCATCACGTTTATCTCGATAAAGACTTTCTCCCAGTCAGATTATGTTCTCGGGAATATTACCAACGAAAGTGGGGATAAACTACCAAGCGCGAGCATTTACAATCTGCGAACCGATCAGGTTGTAGTTTCTGATAAGATGGGGAACTTCGCAATCGCAGCAAAACCTTCCGATGAACTGAGGGTCGTAAGACAAGGTTACGAACGGAAATTGATTTCGCTAACATCAGACAATTTTTCAAAAAACCTTGAAGTAAAATTGACGACTATTCCACAAGAAATAGAAGAAGTTAAGCTCAGTTTCAAACCAACCGGAATCTTGAAAAAAGACGTCACAAGACTTAATCCGCCTCCAAAAATTGTAGCTCTCAACAGCGCAATGAGCCTTTATATGAAAACGCCGCTTAGTCAGGTGGAAGCGAAAGCGACAACACCTTCTGCATTCAAACAACCTGATTTTGCAGCAGGACAACTGAATCTGATGAAATTGGCAGGAGCAATCAGCGGTTTAGTTGGAAAAGCTACATCATCTCCGAAAACTACTGCGGACTATGCAGAAACTCAGGAATTCTACAAGCGCGTAAAATCCATCATTGATTTAGATTATTATACCAAATATGGCTTAGACGAGTACGACTTCGATATTTTTCTGGCTTATGCAGACAAAGCCCACGACCTCGCAAAGAATTATCGAAAGAACTTTAACAAAGTCGCGATAGAGTTCAAACTCAAAGAAGCCTTCGCCGAATATATCAAGACTCACAATTTTTCCAAGAAGCAGGCAGAAGGTTAAAAATTTCAACCATTTTTACATCATTGTGGATAACCTCGGTTTTGAGACTTTTTCTTGTTTAGTGATTTTAGCCTTTTATTAAAGCCGATTTCAATAGTTTGTTTAAATTGAATAATGCGAATTAATAGCTTTACACAAAGCTAAATTCTCCTGAAATCCCTATTCATCCGCTTTTTAACATAATGTGGAAAACTTTTACAGATGATTGTCAGTTTTTTGCCATTTTTCCGCGTTTTGCCCTTTCATTTTCAGACTTCAATTTCTACTTTTGTGTTACCGCTTTGGAGAAAAAATGTAATTCAGTTACGCACTCAAGAATAACAGATTACGTCTTTTTCCACTTCAAGAAATAAATTTAATAATTGATAAAAACTGCTGATAATGGGAATTTTTGATAAAAGAGTAAGCTATAAACCTTTTGAATATCCGGAAGTTCTACAATTCGTAGAAGCCATCAACAAATCTTTTTGGGTTCACTCAGAAGTAGATTTCACGGCAGATGTTCAGGATTTTCATTCCCAGTTGGAACCTCACGAAAAAAATGCAGTTAAGAACGCTTTGTTAGCAATTGCGCAAATCGAAGTGAATGTGAAAACATTCTGGGGAAATCTTTATCAGCACCTTCCAAAACCAGAATTAAATGGTTTGGGCGCAACTTTCGCAGAGTGTGAATTCCGTCATTCCGAGGCTTATTCCAGATTGTTAGAAGTTTTGGGATATAATGATGAATTCTTGGAAGTTGTTAAAATTCCGGCGGTGAAAAACAGAATCGAATATCTTGGAAAAGCACTTCAACACGCTAATTCCAACGACCCAAAAGCGTATATGTCAGCTTTGTTGTTGTTCAGTATTTTGGTGGAGAACGTTTCGCTTTTCAGTCAGTTTGCGATTATTTTATCGTTCACGAGATTCAAAGGTTATATGAAAAACGTTTCCAACATTATCGCTTGGACGTCTGTGGATGAGCAAATCCACGCCAACGGAGGAATCTATTTGATTAATAAAATCCGTGAAGAACAACCTGATTTATTGAATGATGCTGATATCGAAGCGATTTATGATTTGGTTGATGAATCGATTGAGATGGAATCTAATATCTTGGATTGGATTTTCGAGCAAGGCGAATTGGACAAATTCTCGAAAAAGAACCTTCTTGATTTTATGAAATACAGGGTAGATGACTCTTTGAAGAAAATCGGAATGAAGACAAGATACAACGTAACACCGGAAGATTACAAACCGATGATTTGGTTCGAAGAGGAAGTTTTCGCCAACTCTATGGATGATTTCTTCGCAAAACGTCCTGTGGATTATACAAAACACGACAAGTCGATTACAGCGAACGATTTGTTCTAAAATAATTTGGGCGCCTTTATCCGCCTCCGCTCCCAATCTTTTTGTTCCGCTTTGCTACACAAAAAGGATTTCCGCTCAAGTCGGGGCGCAACATTGGTAAAGAAAACAATTTTTGTCATCCATTAGAAAATCTAGCTTTCTAAAAATGACAACAGAACGAAGGTCAAAGTGAACAATCACTTTAAATTAATAAAAAGAAAATTTTAAGAAATAGTTTATAAATCTTGGAGTTTTCTTTTTTATGTGATAAAGCCAAATATTAGTCTGAGTCCTTTTGGTTTTATTTAAATATTAGTCATCAACTAAATTTAAATAAAATATGAACTCAGAGATTATTTCAGAAATTGAACACATTCAGTCAGAGGATTTCCATTTAGGAGAATACATTTATATGGGAATGGGTTTGACAAAAGGACATAGAATATGTATGTCTGTAGCCTACAAAATTGACTATTGCATCAAAAAAGCAAAGCAGTTTGAAGAGATAAATGAGGAGGTAACCTTCACTCATATCAACAAAGTAAAAATAGGAGAATTGGAAAGGAGCAAGAAAATACTCCTGACTAATTTGGTAAATTAAAAAAGAAATTAGCAAGCAAAATATAAAGTTATGATGGACGAAAATATAGATATCTGGTGGCTCAACGAAGAGTCTGAGCAAATGCTTAACAGAGGTTACCTTTTGAAAGGGGAAACTGTAGATGGCGCAATCGACAGAATTACAACTGCAGCGGCAAAACGTCTTTACAAACCGGAATTGCAACCGGCTTTCAAAGAGATGATTGTGAAAGGCTGGATTAGTTTTTCTTCCCCGGTTTGGGCTAATATGGGAACGCAGCGTGGTTTGCCGATATCTTGTTTCAATGTTCACGTTCCTGATAATATTGAAGGGATTACTCATAAATTAGGTGAGGTTATTATGCAGACGAAAATCGGTGGTGGAACTTCTGGTTATTTCGGAGAATTGAGAAACAGAGGAACGGCGGTTACAGACAACGGGAAATCTTCCGGAGCAGTTTCTTTTATGAAATTGTATGATACGGCAATGGATGTGGTTTCTCAAGGTGGTGTAAGAAGAGGCGCTTTTGCAGCTTATCTTGATATTGACCACGGAGATATCGAAGAATTTTTGAGTATCAAAGATATCGGAAGTCCAATCCAGAATTTGTTCACGGGAGTTTGCGTTCCAGATTATTGGATGCAGGATATGATTGATGGCGATGCTGACAAAAGAAAAATCTGGGCAAGAGTTTTGGAAAGCCGTCAGCAAAAAGGTCTTCCTTACATTTTCTTCACAGATAACGTAAACAGAAACAAACCTCAGGTTTATAAAGATGCAGGATTGATGGTCAACGCAAGTAATCTTTGTTCAGAGATTATGTTGCCTTCTACTGCTAATGAATCTTTCATTTGCTGTCTATCTTCTATGAATCTTGAGCTTTATGATGAATGGAAAGATACAAACGCCGTGAAATTGGCAATCTATTTCTTAGACGCAGTTTTATCAGAATTCATTGAAAAAACAGAAGGAAATTATTACCTGACTTCAGCTAGAAACTTTGCAATGCGTCACAGAGCTTTAGGTTTGGGTGTTTTAGGATACCATTCTTATTTGCAGAAAAATATGATTCCGTTCGAAAGTTTCGAGGCAACTCAGTTTAACGCAAGAGCTTTCCGTCATATTAAAGAACAATCTGAAATCGCTTCCAAAGAATTGGCAAACATCTACGGAGAACCTGATATGTTGAAAGGTTACGGATTGAGAAATACTACGACAATGGCAATTGCGCCAACAACTTCAAGCTCTGCAATCCTAGGACAAACTTCTCCAGGAATTGAGCCTTTTGCCTCTAACTATTACAAGGCAGGTTTGGCAAAAGGAAACTTTATGCGTAAGAACAAATATCTTGCAAAATTGTTAGATGAAAAAGGTCTTGATAACGAAGAAACTTGGAGAACTATTATGTTGAATCACGGTTCTGTTCAGCACCTAGAAGGTTTGACAGATGACGAGAAAGCAGTATTCAAAACGTTTAGAGAGATTTCTCCAATGGAGATTGTTTCTCAAGCGGCTCAAAGACAGCAATATATTGACCAAGCGCAATCTCTTAACTTGCAGATTCCTTCTACAATGCCAGTTAAAGACGTTAATTACGTAATGATTGAAGCTTGGAAAAAAGGCGTGAAAACATTATACTATCAAAGAAGTTCTTCGGTTTCCAAAGAATTGATGGTTAACTTTGTGACTTGTTCTGCTTGTGAAGCATAAGAAAGAAACAAGACAAAAGTAAAAAGATAAAACCGCAGAATTTTCTGCGGTTTTTTGTTAACTTTAAACCTCAATTCTAAAATCTAATTTCTAACCTCTAACTTCTTACAAAATGAAATTCGGACAAGTTGCTGACCCATCACAAATCGATTTTACTTTACCAAAAGACCATCCTCAAACTAAATTCATTCTTAATCAAAACAAAAAAAGTTTGGAAAATATCTCGATTGGCTGCGCGAAATGGAACAAGACCGACCTCAAAGGTTTCTATCCAAAAGGAACAAAAGACGAATTGAATTATTACGCGACTCAATTTAATTCGATTGAATTAAATGCAACTTTCTATGGAATGCCGACTGCCGAACAAGTTCAGACTTGGAAAGAAAAAACACCGAAAGATTTCAAATTCTTCCCGAAAATTACGAACACAGTTTCTCATTTCCGAAGATTGCTGAATATTACTGATGTTGTAACACAATTTGCTTCGGCTGTTTTGAATTTCGATGAAAAATTAGGAATGGTTTTTCTTCAGCTTCACGATAATTTCAAACCGAAAGATTATGAGCGATTGGAGAAATTTGTTCAAGATTGGCCAAAAGAAGTTCCATTAGCAATCGAACTCAGAAATACTGAATGGTTTACAGATGAAGAAGTTTTCAATACAACCTGTGAATTATTTGAAATGAATAATATCACCAACATCATTGTAGATACAGCCGGAAGACGAGATATGCTTCATATGCGATTGACAACTCCAAATGCTTTTGTTCGATACGTTGGAGCTAATGCAGAAAGCGATTATGCGAGATTGGATGATTGGTTGAAGAGAATTAAAATTTGGAAAAAAGAAGGTTTGCAGAATCTATATTTCTTTGTTCATCAAAATGTTGAAAAAGCATCACCGTTATTATCAGCTTATTTTATTGAAAATGTGAATAAAGAATTTGGAACCAATATTCATATTCCGACAATGGCTTCTGAACAACCGACTTTGTTTTAAATAAAAATTCCCTTCCAATTAAGAAGGGAATTGATTTTTATAGAATATTTATTAATGTTTTAAGCTAAAAATTTCAGTTCTTTATCTTTAAACTTATTGTTTTCGACAAGTTTGTTCATTGCTTTCATTGTTTTCTTACGAAGTTTAGCTAAAATACGCACATTTTTGTCATCGCTGTAATCGAAAATATCATCTTCAAAAGAAAAAACATCTCCTTTTTTGAAATTGATATTGTTTTCTTTCATTTCTTTTAGAAGCATTAGATTCGTCATTACTCTTAAGGATGCACTTTCTGCAGCTTCCATATGTTTCAGAGATTTTAGAAGTTCTTTTTTATATTTTTTCTTTGATTTCATTTCGAATGATGTTAATCTATGAAAGGTATGAAAATTTCTTTAGAATTTTGTAATTTTGGGGAAAATAAATCTAAGAAATGCAAGACCCTATTTTCGAACTAATTGAAAAAGAAAGACAAAGACAAACACACGGAATTGAATTAATTGCTTCGGAAAATTTTGTTTCTGAAAACGTAATGAAAGCAATGGGAAGTGTGTTAACTAACAAATATGCGGAAGGTTATCCCGGAAGACGTTATTATGGCGGATGCGAAGTTGTAGATGAGGTAGAACAATTGGCAATTGACAGAGCAAAAGAGTTGTTCGGAGTGGATTATGTGAACGTTCAGCCACATTCTGGTTCTCAAGCAAATGCTGCAATTTATCTTTCTGTTCTTAAACCAGGAGATAAAGTGATGGGAATGGACTTGTCTATGGGTGGGCATTTGACTCACGGTTCGGCGGTTAATTTTTCAGGAATCCAATATCAAGTTTGCTCTTACGGTGTTCAAAAAGAAACCGGTCTGATTGATTATGACCAAATGAGAGAAGTAGCTCTGAGAGAAAAACCAAAAATGCTAATTGCGGGATTTTCTGCTTATTCGAGAGATTTGGATTATGCTAAATTCAGAGAAGTTGCGGATGAAATTGGAGCAACACTTTGGGCAGATATTGCACATCCTGCAGGATTGGTTGCAAAAGGCTTGTTAAATAATCCATTTGAGCATTGTCACGTTGTGACTACGACGACTCACAAAACATTGAGAGGTCCAAGAGGTGGAATGATTATGATGGGTAAAGATTTTGAAAATACTTACGGACATAAAACACCAAAAGGAGAAACTAAATTGATGAGTGCTGTTTTAGATAGCTCAGTTTTCCCTGGAATCCAAGGTGGTCCATTGGAACACGTGATTGGAGCGAAAGCAGTTGCATTTGCTGAAGCTATCGATTCTAAATTTGAAACTTATGCAAAACAAGTAAAAGCAAATGCTCAGGCTTTGGCAAAATCGATGATAGACTTAGGTTTCGAAATCGTGAGTGGAGGAACAGATAATCACTTGATGTTGATTGACCTTAGAAATAAAAATGTTAACGGAAAAGAAACTGAAAAAGCATTGGTAAAAGCTGATATTACTTGTAACAAAAATATGGTTCCTTTTGATGATAAATCACCTTTTACTACTTCAGGGATTCGTCTTGGAACTGCAGCGATTACTACAAGAGGTCTTAAAGAACATGATATGGCAACGATTGCAGGATTAATTTCTGAAGTAGTTGATAATATCAAAAACGAAGAAGTTTTATCTTCTGTTAGAACGAAAGTAAATGAATTGATGGAAGGTCACGAGCTTTTCAATTATTAAGAAAAAACAATTCTGAATATTAAAAAAGAATGAGCATCTTTGTTCATTCTTTTTTTATGGACAAAAAATCACTCACTTTTGATGAAATTAAATTGAAACTTGTCAATTATTGCGTCTATCAAGACAGATGTCATTATGAGGTAGAGCAGAAGATGAAAGAGTTTCTTTTGATTCCAGAAGCCAAGGATGAAATTTTTCTTTATTTGATTAAGGAAAATTATCTTAACGAAGAACGCTTTACCAGAAGTTATATCCGGGGAAAGTTCTACATCAAACATTGGGGAAGAAACAAAATCAAGATGAATCTTAAGCAAAAAGGAATCACTGAGAAATTAATTTCTAAATGTATGGATGAAATTGATGAAATTGATTATGAAAAAACTATAAATAAGATTTACCTAAATTATTTTTCCAAACAAAAAGGCATAAAAGATTACCAAAAAAAAAGCAAGGCAATCAGACATCTAATATCCAAAGGATACGAGTATGACGCGATTTTAGAATGTATAAATAATGAATGAAAATCTACGTTAAATTAAATTAATATGGAAATAAGTGTCGGATTTGAAATTATTTGTTAAAAATAAATAAAAAATTCTTAATTTCGTCCCAAATTCGAACAATACATTACATGAAAAAGCTAATTGTCATATATTCTTTATTGGTATTCGGTTCAATGAACGCGCAGGCTATTAAGTATGGAGTTACAGGGGGATTACATAAAGGTTCCATTGCTGGAATCCATGGTGATTCAAAAGGAAATTTTGGAGGAAGTTTGGGGATTTTTGCAGATTTTTCTATTGTGCCTAATGATATCTATGATTCAGCTTGGTTATATTTGACCCCGCAATTAGAACTTTATACTATAGGCGAAAAAGCATCTTGGGATGAGACGGGTAAAGACCAACAAAAGTATAATAATGTTTATGTTGGAGTTCCTGTTTATTTCAAATATTTCATGAGAAATAATGGGTATAAAGGAGATATTTATTTCATGCTTGGACCTAAGTTTGAGTTCCTTGTTTCAGAAAAGATAGAAGAAGGAAGTGCTGTGAATAAAGCTATATCACAGGGTCGTGATCCAGCAAAGTTTGGATTAGGCCAAAAAGCTGATAGTTTTGGGTATGGTATTTCTGCAAAAGTAGGAGTGAAGGTTGATAATTCGTTGGATGTATTTATTAGATTTGATAGAGGACTTTCCAAAATTTATCCGGATTATACGGCTCACCCTACATACAATAGATACTTAGCAGTGGGAATCAGTTATTATTTGGGCGAAACTGATTAATATATTACTGTAAAAGCTTTCTATTTTACAGATTTTGAAATGAAAAAACAGATATTTCTATTGTTAATATTTTTTTTAGCGTTTTCTTGTAAACCTAAAAAAAATATGATTTATATGAGTAATCATAACTTCGAGCAAGATGTAAATCAAGCTCGATATACAGGGCTTAGAATTAAAGAAGCGGATGTATTGGATATCAAGGTGTCGGCTTTTGATGAGATTGCGGTGAAGCCGTTTAATTTGTCATCTATGTCTTCTACTAATGATGCCGAAGCAATTGGTTCCAATGTGGTTGCTAATCAATATATTGTTTCTGATCAAGGTTATGTTGCATTGCCTGTCTTAGGTAGGGTATATTGTTTAGGCATGACAAAGAAGCAATTAGAAGATGATTTGGAAGAGCGTTTAAAGCTTTATTTGACTGATCCTAGAGTGGATGTGAAATTAACTAATTTTAGTGTTAGTGTGTTAGGAGCAGTAAGTAATCCTGGGCAGAAGACAACTAATAATGAAAAACTAAATTTATTTCAAGCAATCTCATTAGCAGGCGATATGAGTCCTTCGGCAGACAGAACGAATGTAAAATTACTAAGATATGATCAAAAAAGTCAAAAAGATACTTTGATTAACTTAAATTTTTCAGAGTCAAATATTATTAATTCTCCCTATTACTATCTTCAGCAGAATGATATCTTGTATGTTGAACCAGATAGAAATGCGCAGATTGCAGCTAATACCACGAACCCGAATAGAACATTGTTTTTACAATTGTTGGCAGTGACAATGAGTGTTGCAGCGTTGCTAATTAGATTCACCCGTTAATATTTCGAATGGAATTATTAGATCAGGACATTAGTCCTAATAAAAAAATAAATTTCAAAAAAGAAATCTTTCGTTTTTTGAAATATTGGCCATGGATAATTTTAAGCATATTAGTTTTCTATTTAGGGGCTTATTTTTATCTTAAATATACTCAGCCGCAATACCAATCAAAAACTACTTTATTGTTTCAAGAATCTGCTTCTGGGAACAAAGGGGCTTTAGGTGACCTCAAAAGTTTGGGTATGGGAGTTAGTGGAGGTGATGAATTACAAGGAGAGGCTGCCATCATTGTTTCTAAACCCATTTTGCAGAGAGTTGGGAAAAATCTAAATTTAGATGTTGGTTTTTATGTACAAGGTAAAATAAGAGAAGTTGAGTTGTATGAGAATTCACCCTATTCCGGCCGGATTATTTCTGTCAAGGATGGTTTCTCTGGGGCTTCTTATTTTATAGAACCTGTAGATAATTTTTCTTATAGACTTATAGAAGGACCACTACTATCTGGGAGGAATATTTTCAAATACGGGATACCTGCAATATTGCCTTTTGGGAGTATTGTCATTAACAAAAAGTCAGGGGCTAAAGCTTATAAATTAAAAGTTGTTTTTAAAAGTACAGATAATGTCGTTAGATATTTAGAAAATGGGATAAAGGCACAAGTGGGCTCAGGTTTATTGATGGATTTAACGTTAGTCGGTCCTATTCCTCAAAAGTCTGAAGATATTTTAAATGAATTACGTAGACAATATAATATAGATGGAGTTAATGATAAAAATATAGAGGCAGAAAATACTCAGAATTTTATTGACGATCGATTAACTCTAATCTCCCAAGACCTTGAAAAAATAGAGACTGATAAAGAGAATTTTAAAAAGACAAATAAGATTACAGATTTGGATGTTCAAGCAGGAATAGCAGTCAACAGATTGTCTGGGAATGTTGAGAATCTGTTTGGTCAGTCTGTGCAATTAGAGGTAATGAATGCTCTTGCTGCAATGGTGGACACTGGAAAAGAACAATTATTCCCCACGGGTTTGGGTATTCCTAATGCAACTGAAGCTCTTTTGTCTCAATATAATGAATTACTGTTAACAAAGAAAAGGACACTTAAACAGGCTACAACCGCAAATCCTTCAATAAAAGCTTTTGACAAGGAATTGGCAGAATTATTAGTGGCTATTAAAAAGAATATACAGGAAGGTAGACAGCAGTTACAAAGGAGATTGGGGCAAACTAATTATGAGATGGGTGAAGATCAGGCCGCAATTTATAAGTATCCTACCCAAGAAAAAACATTCAGAAATATAGAGAGACAAAGAAACATCAAAGAAGCTCTTTATTTATATCTCTTACAAAAACGTGAAGAAAATGCTATCACCTTGGCTGTTACGGCTCCTAAGACAAAAGTGGTTAACCCGGCTTATACGATTGGTATAGTTTCACCAAATTATAGCCAAATAAGAACGGCTTCTTTGGTTGTGGGTTTACTTTTTCCTTTGGCTATCTTATTTATTATAAGAGTTTTAGATTCCAAAATTCGAACGAAGGATGATATAGAAAATCAAGTTTCAAATATTCCAGTTATTGCAGAGATTCCATTTGATGAAAGTGGTAAGACATTGATTGAAAAAAATGACTTTACAATATTTGCTGAGTCTTTCAGAATTTTGATTTCCAATATCAAATTTATTCTCAGAGCCAAAGATATTAGTAAAGGAGGTGTAATACTGGTAACTTCTTCAGTAAAAGGGGAAGGTAAGACTACAGTTTCTGCTAATACAGCATTAAGTTTGTCTGGAAGTGGTAGGGTTTTATTGATTGGGGCGGATATCCGTAACCCACAATTACAACGTTTTATAGATAGAAGCAAAAAAGGACTGACAGATTATTTAGTGTCTGATAACCAGAGCGTAAAGGATTTTATAGTTAACTCTGGTATAGATAAAAATTTAGATGTTTTATTTAGTGGAGCCAAGGCACCTAATCCAAATGACCTATTGGATATGCATAAATTTGATGATATGATAGATTCTTTGAAAGAAGAATATGATTATATAGTGTTGGATTCTGCTCCTGTGATGTTGGTAAGTGATTCTATGCATTTGGTAGATATTGCTGACTTGGTGATTTATACTGTGAAATCTGAGTTCTCTGATAATGAAATGCTTTCATTTGCTCAGACATTTAGAAGAGATAATAAAATCAATAATATGGTATTTGCATTAAATAATGTGAAACCAGAATACTCTAAGTATGGTTATAAATATGGATATGGCTATTATTCTTATAGTAAACCTCAGAGCAGATTAGCTAAATTATTCAGGAAGAATAATTAGGTGCAATTCCAATATCTTGAACAGAATAGTTCAATGTTTTATTGGTTTGGCTTTATAATAATTTGAACTTTAATCATTTTGAGTATGTTAATTATATAATAACAACATTCATATATGATTATTAATCCAATATTTATAGATTGATTATTTTCTATAATGCTCATATTTTCAAAAACACAATTTAAGATTTGCAAAATTAGTAGAGGTAATAATTTTGTATAAGATTTAAAATTTATTTTAATATTCTTTTAAAAGAAAAAATATCATATAATTTCTCATGTCTGGATAATAATTGCCAATTATAACTATTACCTGATATGAATAGAAAGAATTAATTATTTGTGAAATTATTTTTTTTAATACTCCGATTAAACTAAACGATGTACATTTGCAAAAACTTGAAATAATTTGAATTGTAACAAATGGTTTTTAAATATTTAAGGATTTAATGATGGTAATAAAGGATTTTTAGTGAAAAATTCGCAACAATGTAAGTAAAGATATAAAAGTGAAAAGTTTATCACAGATATCTTACTGAAGAACTTTAATAAATTGAAAATGGATTATAAATGAGTTTTGTAAAAATTAACAATAGTGTAGAGCAAGAATATTCTAAAACTAAGTTTTATTCTTATAATAACCCCGTAGGGAAAAGTGAAAAAAATAGTTAGTAAAAAAGATTTACGATATGATTTTTAATTCCTTTACCTATGCCATTTTTGTGCCATTTGTATTTTTTATTTATTGGTTTGTACTCAATAAAAAATTGAGATTTCAAAATATCTTTCTCTTAGCTGTAAGTTATTATTTTTATAGTTGTTGGGATTGGAGGTTTGTATTTTTATTAGCTTTTTCCACCGCTTTAGATTATTATTCAGGAATAATGATTTATAAAGCAAAAACAAAAGGTCTTCAAAAGTTTTGGCTTATTTTAAGTGTCGGAATTAATTTAGGATTTTTGGGCTTCTTCAAATACTACAATTTTTTTATCGAGAGTTTTGCAGAGATGATAATGAATTTCGGCTTCAAACCTCATTATTTTACGCTTAATATCATCTTACCTGTTGGTATCTCTTTCTATACCTTTCATGGTTTATCCTATGTATTTGATATCTATAACAAAAGAATCAAACCGACTTATAATATTGTAAACTACACTTTATTTGTAAGCTTTTTCCCATTGTTGGTCGCTGGTCCTATAGAGAGGGCAACGCATCTTTTGCCACAAATAGAAAAGCCTCGTGTTTTTGATTACTCCAAAGCGGCAGATGGTCTGCGTCAGATACTCTGGGGACTGTTCAAGAAAATGGTTATAGCAGACAACTGTGCGGTATTTGCCAATCAGATATTCAATGATTCTGCACATCAATCAGGGAGTAATCTCGCATTAGGTGCTGTATTTTTTGCTTTTCAGATCTATGGTGATTTCTCTGGTTATTCTGATATCGCTCTAGGAAGTGCCAGATTATTAGGGATAGAATTGCTGAAGAATTTCAACTTCCCTTATTTCTCAAGAGATATTGCGGAGTTTTGGAGAAGATGGCATATCTCATTGTCGTCTTGGTTCAAGGATTATTTATATATACCATTAGGTGGTAGCAAAGGCGGGAACTGGATGCGTATTAGGAATACGTTTATTATTTTTATAGTTAGTGGTTTCTGGCATGGGGCCAACTGGACATTTGTGGTTTGGGGCGCTCTTAATGCTCTATTTATTGTTCCATCTATGCTGATGAGGACCAATAGGAATAATATAGAGATTGTTGCCAATGATTCTGTATTGCCAAGTTTCAAAGAGTTTTTACAGATGTTGCTCACCTTTGCTCTGGCATGTTTTGCCTGGATTTTCTTCCGTGCAGAATCTGTAGGTCATGCTGTTGAATATATTTTGGGAATTTTCTCCAAGAGTCTATTATCGATTCCGTCTATATTATTGGATAAGAAAGCAATCATTACGATTCTTCTTATAATATTTTTCATTGTAATAGAATGGTTGGGAAGAAGAAATAATTATGCAATAGAAAAGTTAGGTTTGGGTAACGCAAGGATTCTGCGTTGGACTTTTTACGCTTTTATTATTTTTCTGATAGGAATGTATATGCCATCTGAAAGTGCTGAATTTATTTATTTTCAATTTTGAGAACTATGAAAAAATTTATAAAATCTGTAGTGCTTTTTGCGGTATTTGCTAGCCTGTTTTATGGTTTTGCAATCTTGGTGAGTGGGAAACTTCTACCAAAACGTTTACTCGGAAATATTTTGGCGGACAATAAAATATCTGCTGGAGACGGATCCAAAAATCGATTTTTATCAGCACAAGATTCTAAAAAAGTAGATTTATTAATTTTAGGATCATCACATGCTTACAGAGGTTATGATACACGTATTTTCAAAAATGCAGGTATAACCTCATATAATTTGGGGAGTAGTGCCCAACCGTTAAATTTGACAAATTTTATATATCATAAGTACAATGATAGATTAAGTCCAAAAAAGCTAATCATTGACATATATCCAATTCTTCTATCAAATACAGGTAGGGAAAGTGAGGTTAATTTATTGCCGCTATTCTATCAAGATTATTCTTTTGTGGGTGAAACTTTTAAAAATTTTGATATAAGAGTTTTGAATTCATTAATATACTTTCAGGTATTTGGAAATCCCAATGCTGCGAAAAGTAAGCCGTTAAAGGATGATGAATATGTAGACGGAGGTTACATTTCGAGTTTTAAAATAGCAAAAGAATCTAAAAAGTATAACCCCACAGTTCTAAAGATAGACGAAAATAATATTGTTGCTCTAAAAAATATTGTAATTGATGCTGAAAAAAAAGGGATAAAAGTATATCTTTTCCAATCACCAATACCAATAGAGCGTTATAAAAGCTTCAAGAATAATAATGAAGTGGACAGCATTATGAAATCTATTGGGAAGTATTATAATTATAATGAGGTAGGAGCATTACCCAAAAAATATTTTTTTGATGATAGTCATATCAACCAAAAAGGAGTAGATGTCTATAATAAATGGGTCATAGAAAAGATAAATGAGTAAGAACAAAAATTTGAAACACAATGCTTTAGGGTATTTCAAATACTTCTATGAGGCAATGGGGATAAAACTAATAGTTAATATTTTTCTATCAGTTTTATTAGGTTTGTTTGATGGGGTCGGATTAGCATTGTTTATACCACTTTTACAAATGGTGGGAGGAGATGGTTCTCCAGATTCCAAAACAGAAAGCTTAGGTGGTATGTCTTTTATCTTAGATGGTTATGTTACATTGGGTATTCCTGTAAACTTATTGACGGTATTATTGCTGATCATTATTATTTTTACTTTGAAAGGTATCCTGAATTATGTGTTGATGATGGAACAGGTTGACCTTCGACAGAAATATATGATATCTCTAAGGCTGAATCAAATCAACCTTTTAAAAGATTTAAGTTATAAAGGATTTCTTAAATTGGATTCTGGGATAATACAAAATACTGTAACTACAGAAGTCGCAAAGAACCTTAATGCGATGATTCAGTTTCTGAATACATCAAAGGCAATAATACTTTTGAGTACATATGTTGTTCTTGCATTTTTGGCCAATTGGCAATTTGCTTTGTTTATAATCGTTGGAGGCTTTCTTTCCAACTTGATATTTAAAAGAATCAACAGACTGATAAAAGAATCATCGGTACTAATATCTAAACGCGGGAATCTTTTTAGTGGTTACATCATACAAGCTATCCAGTCTTTCAAATATCTTAAATCTACCTCGGGATTTGGTCTTTATGCCAACAAAATTGTTGATGTGATGAAGGATATAGAGATAATGAACAGACGTATTGGTAAAAATCAGGCCATAACGGCAAGTGTAAGAGAACCGATGTTGATGGTCATCATTTCTGGGGCAATATTGATCCAGGTCTATTGGATGGGAGCAACATTAAGTTCTATTATCTTGGCATTATTATTATTTTACAGAGCGTTGAGTGGATTGATGATTGTACAGACAGGCTGGCAGGCATTTATGCAGAATGTAGGTGCAATAGAATTGATAAGTCAATTCAATGTTCAGCTGAAAAAAAGCGAAGAGGTTTTTATTGATAAGGATTCTTACAAAGGATTTCAAACTTCTATTAAATTAGAAAATGTCAATTTTGCATATGGCGAAAAGCAAGTATTGAATGATATCAATTTGGAAATCAATAAAAATGAGACTATTGCTTTTGTAGGAGAAAGTGGTTCTGGTAAATCAACTATTGCAAACCTGATTGTAAGTCTTATAAAGCCTAGCTCAGGAGAGATTAAAATTGATGGTAAGGCATATGAAGGATTCAATTTGAATAGTTTCAGAAGTAAAATTGGATATATTACGCAGGAGCCAGTCATTTATAATGATGATGTCTATAACAATGTTACTTTCTGGGCAGAAAGGACTCCAGAGAATTTGGACAAATTCCACAATATCATGAAAAAAGTCTCTTTGCTGGAATTTATGAATGAACTGCCGGATAAAGAGAAAACACAGTTAGGAGATAATGGTTTATTGATTTCTGGAGGACAAAAACAGAGAATTACCATAGCAAGAGAACTTTTTAAAGACGTTGATATTTTGGTTATGGATGAGGCGACTTCAGCCTTGGATTCAGAAACAGAGAATTTCATCCAAAACAGCATCAACGAATTACATGGTTACTATACGATTATCGTTGTCGCTCATAGACTCTCGACAATTAGAAAAGCAGACAAGGTATGTCTTTTGGAAAAAGGAAAAATAGAAGCGATGGGCAATTTTGAACAGGTTATGGCAATTTCGCCAAAATTCAATAGAATGGTTCAGTTACAAAACTTAGATTAATGAAGAATAAGATATTTTTTTTACCAGCTTCTCAGATAGATAATACTGGTGATGTTTTGATTAATAAAGTCTTGTTAGATGAGCTGAGGAAACAAGGCGAGCTTATTGTCAATGATGAAAATAAACCAGATTGGTTTTTGGAAGAGATAGGAGTTTTGCCATCAGAAAGATTGTCATATCATACAACTTCAAAATTCTATGAGTATCTAAGGTCTCAAATGAAAGAACTGAGGGACCAGTATAAATTTTCTTTGGTGATTCATCCAGGGCATACCAGCCGTAATGGATATAAAACTGCCCTCTACGGAGATCATGGCTTTTTATTTACGCGATTTTTAAGAAAACTTAAAAAAGAAGGATGTCAAATTTTGAGATTTGGATTCTCTATTGGACCTTTTGATTGGTATAATACGTTATCAGAATTTTTCTATACAACAGTTTATAAAAAATATGCTGTTAGAGATACAGAGTCATTTTTGTTAGGCAAAAAATATCATTTTAGAAATATAATACAAATGCCAGATTTGGCTTGGAGTTATAAAAATCTCTCAATTTTAAAAGATAAAGAAGAACCTTACATTATTCTTAGTTTTAGATCTAATAAATTTGGTTCTCAACATAATTCGGAATATCTAAGACCTATTGTAGAACATCTCAAGCATATCCTACCTAAAGACAAAAAAATAAAGGTAGTTTATCAGGTGAAATTTGATAGAGAGCCTGCAATAGAGATTTATGATATTCTTTCGAAATCATTTGATAATATAGAACTAATAGACAGTAAGCTTAATTTACAAGACGCATCTGATTTATACAGAGATGCTGACTACATTGTCAGTAACAGATTACATGTTCTATTATTAGGTATGGTGCAAGGAGTTATAGCATTTCCATTGATAATACCAGGTGATAACGCTAAGATTATTAACATTTATAAGGATAATAACCTGAAACATTACCTATTGTCATCCTTAGAAAATCCAGCAAATAATACTTCGAAAATAAATGCAATAATCAGGAATAAAGATGGCTATAAGCTTGATCTAAAAAAAATCATCAATAATAATGATCACTCTGTATCAGACATGATCTCAAAAACATTCAGCTAATGTTTATTTCAATAGTTATTCCATGTCATAATTGTGTACAAACAATAGATAGAGCTGTAAACTCGGTCTTATCTCAGACACATAAAGAGTGGGAATTGATATTAGTGAATAACAACTCGGTAGATCACACTTGGGAAAAATTGAATGAGATTAAAAAACAGCATCCAGAAAAAGCTATAACTATCCTAAACGAAGATAAAAAAGGAGCGCCGACAGCAAGAAATAAAGGCTTATACGTTGCCAAAGGAGAATGGATTCAGTTTTTGGATTCAGATGATGAATTGTTACCAGAGAAAATTGAAAAACAGATTAAACTCTATGGAGATTCTGATTTAATAATTGGAGGTGCCATATCTCAAACTTTTGATGGGCATCAGGAAATCAGGAAACTTAATCATGATGTATGGATAGGACTCATAAAATCAGAATTGGGAATAACCACAGCCAATTTGTTTAGAAAAAATAAACTTCTAGAGGTTGACGGTTGGAAAGAGTCTCTGACTTCTTCACAAGAATATGATCTTATGTTTAGAATGCTCAGTAAAAATGCTTTAGTCTCATTTTTAACAGATTCAGATTGTGTAATCTATGAAAATGAGGCGTCTATATCTAGAGATAAATCAAGTTTTAGGATTCAGCAAATAGTAAAAAATAGATTGGATTTAAGATTTTCGATTGCAGCATATTTAAAAAAAGAAAATAAGCTTACTCATCCAATTAAAATTGCGATAAAAGAATCGGTTATGAATAATCTTTTGTTTTATGGGAACGATATACCTTTATATTCATGGAAGACTTTTTTACAAAACATTAGTTTGCTGAACCCAAAATTGAAAGATTTTAAACATTTGTTGATGATAACACTTTTCTATACAAAAAAATAATTATAACCAATGTTGATTTCTGTAATCATCCCTTGCCATAATTCATCTGCAACGATACAGCGTGCGGTAGATTCTGTGTTTTCTCAGACTTGGGGAAATTGGGAGTTGATTTTGGTCAATAATAATTCTACAGATGATACTTGGCAAAAATTATTAAAAATCAAAAAAAATAACTCAGAAAAAACAATCATAGTCTTAGACGAAAAGAAAAAAGGAGCACCTGCTGCGAGGAACATGGGATTGTATCAAGCAAAAGGAGAATGGATTCAGTTTTTGGATGCAGATGATGAGTTGTTGCCAGAGAAAATACAGCAGCAGATTGCTAAAATCACAAATGATACAGATGTAGTATACTCGCCTTATCAATCAATCAAAAAAAATGGGACAAGTTTACATTATATTATAAAAGATGATATCTGGTCAGCGCTCATGATGAGTAAGATAGGTATTACAAGTTCTAACTTATTCAAGAAAGAAGCTCTTCTTTCTATCAATGGTTGGGATGAGAATCTGTCATCTTCTCAGGACGCTGCTCTAGCATTTGAATTATTGAAAGACAATGCTGTGTTTTTACCTGTAGACCATGTTCAGACCAATATATATGCAACAGATTTTTCCATTACCAGAACGAAAGATAAAAATAAAATAAAATCTATCATTAATAATTACATTGGTCTGAGACAAAAGATCCTGCAATTTTTGCAATTAAAAGGAGTTGATGATCATAAGTATAGAAAAATATACAGAAGGGTCTTTGTAGATTGTTATCTTTGGTATTTTGATATTGCACCATTTTATACTTGGAAAGAATATAACAAAAAAACAGAGGATGGTTTGATTGATCGACTTAAAAATAATTACTCTTTTTTTAGAAGATCGATTCGTAAATCAACTAAAAGTCAATAAATAAAATTTCTAAATGTTTTTATCCATAATAATTGCCGCATATAATGTAGAATCGTTTATAGAAAAATGTATTCTCTCGTGTTATGATAAAGACCTATATGAAAATATAGAAATTTTGATGGTGGATGATGGTTCTACAGATCAAACACTAAAAAAAGTGCAGAGTCTTAAAGAATCAGTTAAAAACCTAAATATCATTCAGCAAAAAAATCAAGGTTTGGGCGCTTCTAGAAATATAGGTGTCCAGAATGCCAAAGGAAAATATGTTTGGATGATAGATGGCGATGATTATATAGAGTCTGGAACATTGAGAATTGTTTTGGAAAATATCAAAGAGAATCTGGATCTATATTGTATTAATTATAATGTTTCTAACGAAGGAGGAAAAGTTCTTTACAAGGCTTATCCAGAAGATTATATCAATACTATTTTATCAGGGGCAGATTATTATGACCTCAATTATGAGAAAAATTATACATGGCAGTATATCTTCAGTAAAAATCTGTTTTTAGAAAATAAGATTGTCTTTAAAGAGCGCATCAACATGCAGGATTCCGAAATTTTGCCTAAAATATTATATCATGTTCAGACTGTAAAATATCTAGATTTGATTGGCTATAATTATGTTCAATATCAGAACTCGTTTACAAATACGCAAGATGCAGGGAAACGTTACAAATATTTCCAATCAATCATAGAAGTAAGAGATTCTCTTTTACAGTTTGGAGAAAATATCAAAATGGAAAATCCGAAATTATATTCCGGAATTCAAAAAAAACTTAAGTCTTTGAATCAAATCGTTTTCAACCATTTAGTTTTTTTTAAATATAAAAATGAGGATTTTACAAAGAATATCAACCTGTTAAGAGATGCTGGTTTTTATCCTGTTAAATTAAAAGCAGAAGGAAAAATGAAGCTAATCAAGTTAGGAATTAATCGTTTTCCTAGGCTTACTAATACGGTTTTAAACCTCAAAAAGAAATAAATTGGAAAGAAGAATTAATATTTTAGATGGTCTTAGAGTAATAGCCATATTGATGGTCTTATTATACCATTATTATAGCCGTTACTGTATAGAAGGTTATATAAAATATGATCATATTGATAAAACAATATTTCACTACGGGTATTTAGGTGTTCAATTCTTCTTTGTTATTTCAGGTTTCGTCATTACACTTACATTAGATAAAAGTAATGGTTTTCTTGATTTCATAAAAAGGCGTTGGATTAGATTATGGCCGGCAATGGCGTTATGCTCCTTTGCCACATTTTCAGTTATGGTTATTTTTGACAATCATGACCTATTTCTAAAATCTCAAAAAATAAGTAATTTGATATTTTCGAATTCTTTTCTATCACCTGATTTTATGAATGAACTTACAGGGTGGAAATTTGCATACATCGATGGAGCTTACTGGTCTCTATGGGTAGAAATTAATTTTTATATAATAGTTGCTCTATTATTTTATATGAATAAAAGAAGACTGAATAGAAATTTTGGTTTTCTTGCTGTTTTTTTAATGATATGCCATTATGTATTGATTTCAGCTACAGGTAAGAACTTGTTGGAGCCAATAATTGGAAAAACTATTTATGATTTTATGAGAAGATGGGTCATAGTTTTTAATATTTCAGAATACATACTATGGTTTTTCTTAGGGATGCAGCTTCTTCAACTATACAAATATAAAAGAACAAAGAATTTGATTATTTTTACTTTGGTGTTTCTTGTACAGACCTTGCTATTAGGATTGAAATGGCAAACTATTTTGTTTTGCTTTATAAGTTATTTTATTTTTTTAATTTTTATTTACAAACCAATGCTCTTAGCATTTTTGGGAAGACCACTTATCAGTAGATTAGGTGTTGCTTCCTATGCGGTTTACCTGATTCATGAGAATGTGGGGGTTTTAACAATTGTGAAATTAAGTGATTACTTTGGGCAGTATAATTGGATTATTGGAATAATCATGATTGTAATATCGTTTATTTTTGGACTTTTGTCTTTCCAATATTTTGAAGCTCCAGTATCCAAAAAATTGAAATCATTTTTATTAAAGACAAAAAACAATAATTCTTAAATATTTTTTTTAAAATCTAAAAAAATGGAAATCTCGGTAAAGCAATCCAATCATTTAAAAGTTGTAGCGATATTGATGATGCTTGGGTTGCATCTTTTCAATACGGATTATAAAGGACTTTTTGAGCCTTTGCTCTTTATAGGAAAACATCCGCTTGCATTTTATATTTCCATTTTTTGTGATGCTTGCGTGCCAATCTTTGCTTTTGTTAGTGGTTATGGATTATATTATAAATATGAAAAAGGAACAGGGTCTTTTTCTAAAGGGAACTTCAGTCGATTAAAAAAATTATATCTCAATCTATGGATTGTTATATTGATTTTTCCGGTTGGATTGGGTCTACTTTTGCATAAATCAGGCATGCCCGATTCTTTCTTGAAGCTGGTCATGAATCTTACAGCAATCAAAGTTTCATATAGTAATATCTGGTGGTACTTTACCACATATGTACTAGTAGTTCTCAGTTCTCCATTTCTTTTTTATTGTACCAAAAAGTATAATACTTATGGTGTGCTTGTGATGTCTTTTTTAATTTATTTGATTGCATTTTATTTCAGGATATATAGGACAGATGTATTCTCTAATGAAGTCCTCAAATGGATTCATTACCAAGGTGCTAGATATGGACTGGTCCAGTTCGAGTTTCTATTGGGAGCATTGGCATTCAAAAGTCAATGGAATAATAAATTCAGTATTTTCTTTGAGAGAATAAAATATAAAAATACTATAGCAGTGGTATCAATCATTCTCTTGGTTGTTTTTAGATGCTTCATACCAAATCTAATTGTTGCGCCTTTTACAGCCTTGGTATTTATTCTTCTTTGGAATCAAATCTCATTTGGGAAATTCATGGTCAAGTGTTTAGATTTTTTCACACCACATGCCACTAATATTTGGCTTTGTCATTCGTTTTTTTATGCTGCTTTTTTCAAAGATTTTATTTATGGGGCAAGTGTTCCATTATTTATATTTTTACTGCTGCTTTTATGCTCATTAGTGAGTTCCTATATTATTAATTTCTTTTATAACAAACTCCAAACTTATATTTGATGACCAATTCTATTCCTAAAGTTATTCATTATTGTTGGTTGAGTGGTGATCCATTTCCATCAAAGATTCAAGAATGTGTTGATTCTTGGAAAAAATATCTTCCAGACTATGAAATCAGATTGTGGGATACCAATTCATTTGATTTGGAGTCTTCGCCTTGGGTAAAGCAAGCTTTCGAAAAAAAGAAATATGCCTTCGCTGCAGATTACATAAGACTTTATGCTTTATATACAGAAGGTGGGGTCTATTTGGATTCTGATGTGGAGGTCCTTAAACCTTTTGATGATCTTTTAGATCTGCCATATTTTGCTTGTGAAGAAGGAGGTAATATTGTAGAAGCAGGTGCTTTTGGGGCTATAAAAGGACAGAATTGGATTAAAGACTGTTTGGATTATTACAATGGACGCTCTTTTATAAAAGAAGATGGCACTTTGGATACTTGGCCATTGCCACAAATCATGATGCAGCAAATCAACAAAGCGTATAGACCACAAGTTTTACAAAAACAAGAGTTTTTTCAAAAAGTACAATCTTTTGAATCTGATAAGAATTTTTACATGCTTCCAAAAGAATATTTTTGTGCGAAAGAAATGGGAACAGGGATTATTCTAAAAACTAAAGAAACATATTGTATACATCATTTTGAGATGTCTTGGATGCCAAAAAGTCAAACGTTTTTGCCCAATTTGAAACGAAAATTAATAAAAATAGTTGGAGCTAGTACAATTGGTCAGTTCATCAATATTTTCGCATTAAAAAAAATTAAAGATAAATTAGCAAAATGAAAGAGGAAAAGCTTCGGAATATTTTGTTGATAATGCCTTACGGAAGTGTAGGTGGGATGGAACGTCTTGCGGAAACATTTTATGAAAATTATAAAAAGATGGGCTATAACGTAAAGGCCGTGAAAATTATAGGTCTTGATAACGATATCATCAATTTTGGAAAAGATGAAATAATCTTGTCAAAAAAAGATTTCTCGGGTTATTCTTCAATTCAGCGTATCCTTTTTTATGCGAAAATTCCTTTTCTGCTTAGAAAGATCATAAAAAAAAATAGAATTGACATCAGTATTGCTTTTGGAGATATGGCAAACTGTTTCAGTGCAATAACAGGGACTACAGAAAGAAAAGTAGGAAGCTTCCATGCAGTAAAAAGCATCGAGTTTCAAAATAATGCTGGGATTTCTGGATTTTTCAAGTGGTCAATTCACAATACTTATAAAAGATTAGATAAAGTAGTTGCCATAAGTAATGCTATAAAAAAAGATTTGATAGAGAATTGCAATTATAAGTTTAAGAACTTGCAGGTTATTTATAATCCACATGATGCATTGGCGATCATTCAAAAATCAGAGGATTGTTTCTCTGAAGAAGAAAAGCAATACATTAATAAAGAGTTTGTGCTATTCCTTGGCCGTTTAAGTGTTCAAAAGGCACCTTGGCATTTGGTTAAGGCTTTTGCATTGATTAAGGATGATTTTCCAGATATTAATTTATTAATGGTAGGCGATGGTGATTCCAGAGTGGAAAAATTTACCAAGGATTTGGTCCATCACCTTAATTTGAAAGATAGGGTATTATTTGCTGGAAGAAAGAATAATCCCTATAAATACCTTTCAAAAGCTCGTTGCTTGGCATTGTCTTCATTCTATGAAGGAACACCAAATGTAATTGCTGAAGCGATGATTCTGAATATTCCAGTAATTACTACGAACTGTACAGATGGTATTTCTGAAATGATGGTTGATAAAATCAGTGACAAAAGAGATAGACTCCTAACCACAGATATAGGAATCATAACACCTGATATTTTAAAAGGGAAAGATGGACTTATTCCAGATGATTTTGAAATCAATGTAGATGATGAGAAATATGCTGAGGGCTTAAAATTAATTCTGAATAAAGAAATAAATAATGCTTTCAGAAATAATGATAAAAATAAGTTGCTGGAGAAATATAATATTGAAGATGTTCTAATAAAATATATATCTTAGGTCATGTTTGATTTTATTCCACTAAGCGCGTATCTTACAACTTACTATACGGTAATGCTGGTTTTAGCTTTATTGATACTGATTCATGCCAATGCTTTCGATGTAAAAGATCAGTCAAGTCTTCGTTTTTTCAATATTTTTGGACATGTATTTTTAATTATATTTATTCTATACATGGGATTACGTCCTATAAGCGGAAGCTATTTTGGAGACATGTCTACGTATGCAAATAGCTTTATTCTTATACAGAGAGGTGTAGATTTGAAAATAGAAGGAGATTATGCATTTAACTATTTTATGTTGTTTTGTGCGAAATTTATGCTCGTAAAACATTTTTTTTTGTTAGTTGACGTCATATATGTTCTTCCATGTTATTGGTTTTCTAGGATTTATTTTAAAAAATATTGGTTTTTTGCATTTTTTATGTTTTTAGGTTCATTTTCATTTTGGACATACGGTACAAATGGAATCAGAAATGGCCTTGGAACAGCTCTATTTATTTTAGCATTGTGTTTCTACAATAAAAATAAGATAGCTATGTATGCTATTTTCATACTTTCATTTTTTGTTCATAGTTCATTGGTAATCCCAATAGCTGCATTCATAGTGAGTGGTATTTATAAAAACCCTCAAATATATCTTTACATATGGCTGGCTTCAATACCTCTCTCACTTGCTGGAGGAAGTTTTTGGGAAGGGTTCTTCAGCAAGTTGGGTTTTGCAGACCGTACTGACGGTTATTTGACAGGAGGGGAAGAATATCAGGCACAATTCTCTCAAACAGGTTTTCGCTGGGATTTCGTTTTTTATAGTTCATTTGGAATGGTCGCAGGTTATTATTTTATTTTTAAAAAGAAGATTACAGATACCTTTTACATCCATCTATTCGGAATATATGCTATAGCAAATGCCTTTTGGATATTGGTAATACGTGCAAATTTTAGCAACCGTTTTGCATATTTGTCTTGGTTTTTAATGGCTCCGGTAATTGCTTATCCCATGTTCAAGTATAAAATGTGGAAGGACCAATATAAGGTTTTTGGTTACATTGTTTTAATGTATTATATGTTTACGTATTTGATGTCTCTCAAAAAGTAGCTGGAAAAATATAAATTCATTCAATAAATTATGATTACTAAATGACAGGACAAAAAAAATTAGAAAAACTTGAGGCAATACGTGGTTTTGCTGCAATATATGTAGTATTCTATCATTTGTTTGCGTCAGGTTTCGTTGTATTTGGGATTAATCTGTCATTTTTATTCAGATTTGGGCAAGAGGCTGTCATATTGTTTTTTTTATTATCTGGCTTTGTGATTTATTACTCTTTTATAAGAGCCAAAGAACATTCAAACTTCAAAGTGTTTTTCTGGAAAAGATTTTTGAGAATTTACATTCCTCTCATCATTGTTTTCCTGGCTAACTACTTGCTCATATGTTATTACAATCATCAATTTGTCAAGATTGATATTCCAAATCTATTAGGTAATTTATTCATGCTGCAAGATAATATGGGCAAAAAACCTAATGTAATATGCGACCCTTTTCTTAAAAATGAACCGCTTTGGTCGTTATCCTATGAGTGGTGGTTTTATTTTATATTCTTCCTGATTATTAATCTTAAATCAATTAAGAACAAAGACGTTTTTGTATTTACATTATCTACGATTTCTTCAATTAGCTATTTGTTCTTCCCAAATTTTATAAATAGAGAAATAATGTACCTATCCATTTGGTGGAGTGGATTATACTTGGCAAAATTATATTTATCCAATACAGCGATTAATTATTCATCTATAAAACTACCTCTGATTAGTCTGATAATTATCAGTTTTATTTTGAGTGTCAAATTTGTAATGGTTGATAAGGGGCTATTTTTAAAACCTGGGGCATTGAGCCAACATCCAATATTAGAATTCAGACATTTTATATTCACACTTATACTATTACTTATCATTCCTATATGGATAAAACTAAAATGGTTTGGATTTAATTTGATTTTTGGTGTTTTCAAACATTTAGCTCCTATTTCCTTTGTGGTTTACATTTCACATTGGTTTTTAATTTATAATGCCAGATATTTCAAATTTATTGATAATAAAAATTTGAGATTGGCCTGTTATTTTTTGGTTTGCCTTCTTTTTTCTTATGCCGTTGAAAAGATCATATATCCTCGCTTATATAAGATTTTCAAAAAAAATTTAAAATTTTAATTTCCTATGAAACCACAGGTTAGTATTATAATTCCTTGTTACAATATAGAGAATTACATCCAGAAGTGTTTGGAAAGTATTATTGGGCAGTCCTATTCGGATTTTGAGGTAATATGTATCAACGATGGTTCTAAAGATAATACATTATCCATTATTGAAAAAATTGCAGAAAGAGATTCAAGAGTCAAAATATACAACCAAAAGAACAAAGGACTTTCAGAAACTAGAACTTTGGGGATAGGGTACGCATCAGGACATTATATTATGTTTGTGGATGGAGATGACTGGATAGATAAGGATTGTCTTAAAATAGTTTTAGAAAACCAGAAAGATTATGATGTCATCTGTTTTTCTTATATAAGAGAATTTTCGCATCAATCTCTTCCAAAACGTTTTGGTTTCGCTGGAGAATATTCTGCAGAAGAGTTGCAGAGAAGGATTGTTGGTCCGGTTGGGAAAGAAGTCTCACAAATAGAAAACTTGGATGCGCTTGTTACAGTTTGGGGGAAATTATACAGTTTGGAAAAAATTAAAAATATTAGATTCGAGGATGTTACTAAAATAGGAACTTGGGAAGATGGACTATTCAATGTCCATGTCTTGGAACATTGTGAAAAAGTTTTAGTAATAGATGAGCAATTATATCATTATAGAAAAAACAATCAAACTTCTTTTACAAGTTTATATAGAAAAGATCTACATAAAAAATGGATTTTCAAATTCTCTCTTATTTCAAAATTAATTCAGCATAAAGATGAGGTTTTTAAAAAAGCCTTACAAAACAGGATTGCTATTTCCACATTGGGGCTTCTTTTGACGGAGATTAATAATAACAATTCTACTAATCAAAAACTAAAAGGTATCAAGACTATACTTTCAGAAGAAACTTATCATAATGCACTTAAGATGCTTGAGCTATCATCTATGTCCATTCAATGGAAAATCTTTTATACTTTTGCAAAGTACAGATTTGTTACAGGTGTATTTTTATTGTCCAGAACTATCTTTTTTATAATAAATAGAAAAAACTAATGCAACCAATACGCGTTTTACAAGTATTTACTATTCTTAATCGTGGTGGGGCAGAGGCCAATATCATGAATTATTATCGAAACATCGATACTACCAAAATTCAATTTGACTTTTTGGTACATAGACAAGAAGAAGGATTGTTTGAAAAAGAAATAGAACAGCTTGGAGGCAGAGTTTTTAGATTGCCAGCAGTTAATCCCTTTAACCTAAAGGAATATAAAAAAGCAGTCAAAGTTTTTTTTGATTCACATCCTGATTATCAAATTGTTCACGGACAACTTTCGGAGTTGGGAGTTTTTATATATGAAGAGGCTGAAAAAAGAAAGATACCAATTATCATTGCCCATGCTCACAATTCTAAAATGAGTTGGGATATAAAAGCACCTTTCCGCATCTGGTGGAAGTCTAGAATGAAAAAATCCATAAATACTTACTTTACTTGCGGGATTGATTCTGCAAAATGGCTATTCGGAGAGAAGCTTGCAGAGAAAGCTTATTCTATGAACAATGCAGTGTCGGTAAGTAAATTTCAGTTCAATTCAGAAATTAGACAAAAACTTAGAACTGATCTGGGATCTGAAAACACCATTAATATTGTCAATGTTGCAAGATTTAACAAACAAAAAAATCATATTTTTCTTTTAGATGTATTTGCAGAGGTTGTAAAATTAAAGCAAAGGTCTAATTATCATCTTTATCTTGTAGGAGAAGGAGGACTGAAGGAAGAAATCGTTAATAAAATTGATGAATTAGGAATCAAAGATAATGTAACCCTCTTGGGTGTTAGGAATGATGTGGAAATGTTATTGCAAGCCATGGATATTTACTTTTTTCCGTCCCTATTTGAAGGGCTACCGGTTTCTTTGATAGAAGCGCAATCGTCTGGTATCAAA
>CAUSBY010000022.1:0-67014 GCA_963530025.1 uncultured Weeksellaceae bacterium | reverse complement strand
GCATTATACCCCCAAGCCCATAAGGACCCATCACTTTTTATAGCCTTCATACTTCTATCAGCCATAAATAAATTTTTCCAATTTGTATCTAAACCTATTTGAATAGGGATACTCCTATTGATAAAAGTCCCATCACCAAGTCCACCATTATCATTTGCTCCCCATCCCCAAAGTGTTCCATTGTTTTTAATAGCAATCGTATGAGATCTACCTGAAAAAACAGCTTTCCAATCATTATCATTATCAATTTTAAGAGGTGTGGAAATTATAAAATTATTGTTTGTGGCGTCTGTGGTTCCATTACCTAATTGTCCGAAACGATTGCTCCCCCACGACCAAAGTATTCCATCATTATCAATGCCTTTTGCATGGTTTAAACCTAAAGAAATACTTTTCCAGCATTGACCACTCATTGATAAAGTAAAAAAGCAAAAGAATACTCTAAAAATTATTTGTTTGTTCATGATTATTCTATAAAAATTTTTAATTTAAAGTTTTAGTTATTTTCATTATTTATTAAATTTTTGTGTAAAATCTGTGCAAGTAAGTTACATTTTTCTATAAAAACATTAGAAGTAGGCAGCATCTCTTTCACAGATTTGTCCAGATTATTAGAAACAGATTGTGAGAATACGATTTGTGAAATCAGTATGTGAACAATGAGAAGATTTTTCATTTCTGAATTTTTATCAAAACTAAGGATTTTAAATGATGTTAATAGTAATTAAACTCTGTTAAAATAAGCATCTTCTGACAATAATCACAACTTTGAAAAAGTTTTAATAACTAACTTTGTTTAAAATCAAGATTATGCCGAAGAAAAATAGAAAAAAAGAAGAATTTTACAACGTCATTACCCACGGTTTTGGAGCGCTTCTATCTGTCGTAGCTTTGGTTCTGATGATTACTTATTCTGTCATTAGCGGAAGTTCAATTGCGATTGTGTCTTCTTTAGTCTTCGGTATTAGTTTGATTCTGCTCTATTCTGCTTCCACTGTTTATCACGCAGTTTACAAATTGAAATGGAAAAAGATATGTCAGAAAATAGACCATCTCAGTATTTATGTTTTGATTGCCGGAACTTATACACCGGTTGCTTTATTAGGTTTGAAAGGTGTTTGGGGCTGGAGTATGTTTGGTGTGATTTGGGGAATGGCTTTGATAGGATTTATTTTCAAATTTTCACCATTGAGGAATAATGAAAAAATCTCACTTTCTCTGTATGCTTTGATGGGTTGGGCTTCGATAATCGCGATTAAACCGATGATTGAGAATCTTTCTACAGGCGCATTATCATTGATTATTCTTGGTGGATTGTGCTACACATTCGGGATTTATTTTTATGCTAAAGACAGAAAACCATACTATCATCCTATTTGGCATCTTTTCGTTTTGGGTGGAAGCATTCTCCATTTTTGTGCGGTTTTCTTTTTTATTCTTCCTTAATAAAAATCTCTCGCAGATTAGACAAATCTAAATCTGCATAATTTGTTAAATCTGCGAGAACAAAATATTAGAATAAAAACTCAATAATCTGAAACCAAATTCCCGTAGTTACAAATCCCACAAGAATACTGATTCCAATAATCAGATTAACCAATTTTGTATTCAGTCGGAATTGTTCGGCTATTACACTTGCTGTTAAAACCGTTGGCATTGCAGCTTCGAAAATACTGATTTTGGCAATATCTCCTTTGATTCCGAAAAGCAGGGCACAAATTAAAATCAGGATTGGAGACAAAATTAATTTGTAAAGCAAAGACGTCGATATCTGAGGAATCAGCTTTCTCCATCCATCGAATTTCAACTGCAAGCCAACCGAAAATAAGGCCAAGGGCCCTACTGTTGCTGCCAACTTATCAAACAAAGGCTCGGCAAAATCAAGATTGACAAATTGAGATAAAATCAATGCGCTGATACATCCCAAAAACGGCGGAAATGTGAAAAGTCTTTTTAATACAAATTTCGGACTGACATTTCCAGACTTACTTCCACCCTTCAAAGCGGCTACAATTCCCATTGTAGAAAGCATAAAGAACATCGTTTGGTCGCAGATAATAGCGATACTAAGATATTTTTCGCCATAAAAAGCTGAAATCAACGGAAATCCAATGAAAGAAGTATTACTGAAACCACTTGCCAGCTTCATAGAGCTTATAGACCTTGCGGAATAGTTCTTCATTTTATTGTAAATGAGCATAAAAATCCAACACCCGAGCGTCGTCAAAACGGTACTCAGAATCGGGAAAAGCATTTCCGCAGACCATTGAACTTTCGGTAAGTATTTGAAGGAAACAGCAGGTAATGCCAAGTAAATAATCCAAGTATTGATGCCTTTGTGCGCATCGGGATGAATGGTTTTGGTTGATTTGAAAATCATTCCTGCAACAATACAAACCGCAATCAACACAAAATTTATCATCCGTTCCTAATTATCCTGCAAAGTTAAGAGCTAGAATATAAATCTCGTAAAAATACAACACAAATTTTATCAATAATTAATTACAAAGCAACATCATTTTTCATCGAATTTAAAATTAATAAATTATTAAACTAATGGTTTTCAAAACTTTGAAACCAGCAATCTATTTAATAAGATAAAACAATTGCGGACAATTGGTCTTTTGAAATCCTTATCGTAAATTTGTGAAAATTAAAAATTAAATTTATGTCTAAAGCCATTTCTCAAGTGCCTTTTGCACAAAACGAACCCGTAAACTCTTATGTTCCTGGTTCTGAAGAGGTAAAAAGCCTTATTTCTACTTATAAAAAAATGTGGAAAGAAAAAACCGAAATCCCAATGGTAATCGGTGGAAAAGATATTAAAACAGATAAAAAAGTACAATTAAGTTCGCCTCAGGACCATCAGCACGATTTCGGATTCTATTACGAAGGTGATATGTCTCACGTTGACCAGGCTATCGAGTCTGCTCTTGCCGCAAAATCAAAATGGAATGCATTGGGCTGGGAACACAGAGCAGCTATTTTCTTGAAAGCGGCTGACCTTTTGGCTGGACCTTACAGAGATGTTATCAACGCTGCAACAATGATTGGACAATCTAAAAATGTTCATCAGGCAGAGATTGATGCGGCTTGTGAGTTTATAGATTTCTTACGTTTCAATGTGGAATTTATGACGGAGCTTTATGCTGAGCAACCAGTTTCTGATGCAGGAATTTGGAACCGTGTAGAATATAGACCGCTTGAAGGTTTCTGTTTTGCGGTTACGCCTTTCAACTTTACAGCAATCTCTGGAAACTTACCGGCTTGTATGGCAATGATGGGAAATGTTGTGGTTTGGAAACCATCTGACAAACAAGTTTATTCAGCTAAAGTGATTATGGATGTCTTGAAAGAAGCAGGACTTCCGGATGGTGTAATCAATATGATTTTTACAGACGGGAAAGAAACTGCTGAGAAAGTTTTGGCTCATCCAGACTTTGCAGGTCTTCATTTCACGGGTTCCACAAAGGTTTTCCAAGGAATGTGGAAAATGATTGGCGACAATATTCACAATTATAAATCTTATCCAAGAATCGTTGGAGAAACTGGCGGAAAGGACTTCGTAATGGTTCATCCGTCTGCTAATGTTGAAGCAGTTGCAACTGGTTTGGTAAGAGGCGCTTTCGAATATCAAGGACAAAAATGTTCCGCAGCATCCAGAGCTTATGTTCCAAAATCACTTTGGAATGAAGTGAAAGCGGTGATGGAAGCTCAAATCAAAACGATTAAAATCGGTTCTCCAGAAGACCCATCAAATTTCGTAAATGCAGTTATCGATAAAAATTCTTTCGAGAAATGTAAAGGCTATATCGACAGAGCTGAAGCTTCGAATGATGCAAATGTTATCATCGGTGGAAAATATGACGACAAGAAAGGTTGGTTCGTACACCCTACAGTTATCGAAACTATCAATCCTTATTACGAAAGTATCGTTGAGGAAATCTTTGGTCCAATCTTAACAGTTTATGTTTACGAAGATGAAAACTGGGAAGATACTTTGAAATTGGTAGATACTTCAACACAATATTCTTTGACTGGTTCAATCTTCGCACAAGACAGGTATGCGATTGACGAGGCTTATAAAGCTTTGGAAAATGCTTCCGGAAACTTCTACATCAATGACAAACCAACAGGAGCGGTTGTAGGACAACAGCCTTTCGGAGGTTCTAGAGCATCTGGAACCAATGACAAAGCAGGTTCTAAAATGAACTTGACTCGCTGGGTTTCTACAAGAAGTATCAAGGAAACTTTTGTCTCTCCAAAAGATTACAAATATCCTTATTTAGGTTAATTCCTGAATTTTAATGTCAATATGTCATTCCGAGAGAAGAAAATCATCATTGGTAAGATTCTTTCAGAATGACATTTTGTATTTTAATAACCCAAATCTCAGACAATGAAAAAAGCTCTTATTATAGTTGATGTTCAAAATGATTTCTGTGAAGGTGGCGCTTTGGCCGTTCCAGAAGCAAACAACATCATTCCTTATATCAACCTTCTGATGGAAGAAAACGAATATGACCAAATCGTTTTAACGCAAGACTGGCATCCAGCTGACCATAAAAGTTTCGCTTCCAACAATGGAAAAAACGTTGGTGAAACAATTTCACTAAATGGCGTTCCACAATTTATGTGGCCAGACCATTGTGTTCAAGGAACTTTCGGGGCAGAGTTTCATCAAGATTTGAATCGTGATAAAGTCACGCACATCATCCAAAAAGGAAAAAATGTGGAAATTGACAGCTACAGCGGTTTTCAAGATAACAATCACTTTATGAAAACCGGATTAGAAGATTTCTTGAAATACCACGATATTCAGTTGGTTGAGATAGTTGGATTAGCTTTAGATTATTGTGTGAAATTCACCGCGATTGATGCTTTCAATGCCGGATTTATTACTTGTCTACATTTTAACGGAACCAAGGCTGTGAACGTAAAACCTGATAGTGCGAGAAATACAATTTATGATTTAGTAGAGAAAGGAATTACTATTTTAGCATAATTGTAAAACCATTTATTTGTCATTCCGTAATAATCAGTAATTTACGGAATGATAAATTTCAAAATCAAGACAAATGAACGAGACGCTACAAACTTTTCTAATTGTTATAGTCTTCATCATAGGTTTCAGTTGGTCGATGATTGATTTACTTAACATCAATAGAAAACTGAAAAGTAAAAATTTCAAAGAAAAAAGAAAAGCGTACAAAGATTTAAAAAGTTCTAGTAATGACAGCTTATTATCTGACTCAATTGGAATTGTTATTGGTATTTTGAAAAAAATATTCTAAAATTAATTTTACTGGTTCCTAAACTTCCGCTTCATCTTAGTTTTATGTCTGGAATAATGGGTTTGTTCCGTATTCTTATCGGTTGAAATCACACTGATATTCCCATCCACTTCCAGAATTGCTAACTTTACATCAGACACGTTTTCGATACCGTGTTCGTGAACGGCTTCTTCTAATTCGTCTTCGGAAATTGAGACTTTCTTTAAAATTTCCGGATTCACTACTCCATCTTTTACCAAAATATAAGGATGGTCTTCTATCAATTCTTTGATTTTCTGATTTTTGAAAATAAATTTCTTCACTACAAAATTCGCTACAAACAAAACTAAAGCGGCGACAATTCCTCCTTGTAAACTGCTGTTGGAGCCCACCATTGCATTCTGAACTGCATTACTTATCAAAAGTAGAAGAATCACATCACCTGCATTAAGTTGCGACAATTGATTTTTACCAAAAACACGCACAGCGATGACCATAAAAAAGTAAACCGCCAGCGAACGAACAACAATATCAAGAATTGGATTCAAAATCTGAAAAAATTTATTCAAATAAAGATAGATAGTTTTTGGGATATTGTTAAAGTATATTTTGCATAATTTTTGTTGAGCAAAAAGCTTTGGGAGAAACAAAATATTTTAAACTATATTTGAAATAAAACCAAACGATGAAAAAACAACTTCTACTTTTCGCTGTATCATTATGCCTTTTATCTTGTAAAAAAGAAGTCGAGAAAGTCGCAACGGTTGATAAGAAACAAGAAATTACTGTTGATACAATTTCTATTGAAAAGAAAAATCTCTCTGATTTCCATATTTTCGATTTGTATTCTATGGAAAATGCCGATAAATACAGCACATTCATTTCATTATCTGATATTTATAATGATTCTTTAGCAATTCCTGAGGATATTATCCAAAACCAAAAATCCAAGACTTTTGCCGAGCTGAAGCATTTTGAACTGACTGGAATTTATCGGGAAAAATTATTAAAAGGAACTTCCCTATCGGAAACTGACACGCTGTTTCTTTACAATTACAAAGATGCTAAGTTACAGAAATTTCCGATTAGCGATTTGAAATCGGTTGCTAATCTTGACCTTTATACTAGTGAAGGCGAAGAGATTTATAATTATTATTATATGATTGGTTTCGAACTGAATCAAACTGAAGCTTCTGAACAATCTGTAATGGATAAAACCAATTATAGTTGGGCTTATTTTGGAAAAGAAAATCCATTTTCTGGAGAGAAAGTGGTTCCAATCCATTGGAAAAAAACAAGTCGTGACCAATTTCCTTTTCCATTAAAAAATAACAAGAGTTTAGAAAATACTTACTTGGCAAAATTTGAAAACCTTACTTATTATATTCAGGATTATAAGGGTGAATATGGGATTTATAAAAGAAAATTAGCCGTTGTAAAAGATAACAAAGTTACGTTTGCAAAAACATTTACCACAGGAGAAGGCGCAGAATTCAGTCCTTTGAATTTCATTAATAATAACGAATATAACGATTGGCAATGGACTGGAAAATTGTTCAAAAATAAACCTCCTGTTGTTTTTGGTTTCATTTCAGAATCGTTTGGTTGTCCGTGCATTACGTTCCTAGACCCTTCTTATCCAGAGCTTTATACTGATTGTGATAATAGACATTAATAAATGAAAAATATGAAACATCTGTTTTTTTTACTCCTATTATTTTCTGTTTTATCTTGCCAATCAACTGATAAAGACATTATTAAAGTTGAATTCAAAAGTATTTGCGGAGCTAAAGGATGCAAAAGTCACAGTTCTGTTTTTACAAAAGATAGCATTATAGAATCAGTTTTTGATTGGAGTCCAAAGCCTTTCGAAGAAACAAAAAGACCAAACACACCTGAAAACTGGAAAAAAATGTTGGCTAATGTAGATATTGAAGCTTTTGAAAAAATAAAATCTGATTCTGGAAGATATCAATATGATGGAACAGACCACGTTATTATCCTTCACTTTTCTAATCACAAAAAACTCAAAGTTTCTAATGTAGAAACAGATAGTCTATATTCTCCAAGATTTGAAAAACTGTATCAATTTTACAAAAATCAATAGAAAAAACAGCGAATTGTAATAGAATCTCAGCGAATTTAAAATCTTCAAAAAAAGTAGACAGCGAATTTTGTAATTTCAGACCTAAAATTCAAAGAATGAAAAAAATAAATACCTTCATTTTGCTGATTTTCTGTTTCACAATTGTTCTTGGACAAAAGAAAAAACAGAAACCACTTCCGCCTCCAAAAGTAGAAGCAATAAAGCCAAGTGTAGTTGAAGAAACGAATAAAGTAAGCGATATACAATATATTTCACCTCCAACTCTTCCCAATGAAAATATCAATGTTCAAGAACCAAAAATTATAGAAAATCTAAACTTAGATTCTAATGCAAAAAAATGTGCTTGTGACAATGTTGCAATCATTTTAGGAGCTGATAAATTCGGAGAAGGATTTATGGCAAAAGATTTTGGTTTGAGAGGAAATGTGAAAAGCATCAAAAATGTAGAAAAACGAGACACTTTGGTAGGTTACAGCGAAACACTTTCCAAAGGAAATACTGTCGATTTGACATTTTCTAACCAAGGCTTTTTAGAAACACATACGAAAGAGATGATGGATAAATGGAGCAAATCTCAAGGACTTGAAAGTTTCAGTCAAGTATTTTACAACGATAAAAATCAAATCATCAAATCTGAAATATATCTAGGCGGTAAAAAAAACCTAATGGCAAAAAATCATTTTCTGTATAATAAAATGGGATTTTATCAAATCCAGAGAACCGACAAGAACAACAAACCTACGCAAGACAAAATCACGTTCGAATGTTTCAAAACCGATAATACTTTTTCTGCGATAAAAAAAGATGTTGATAAGGAAAGAAACCACGAAAATAACGAGATGTATGTTTTCAACACTCAAAATCAATTGGTTAAAAAACAAGAAATCTTCAATAACGACGGAAATACTACAGAAAATAAAACTTCGGCATATGTTTACAATAATTTGGGGCAACTGACTGAAGAAAACTTCCTAAACCAAGATGGAACGATAAGAAACTATCTTCATCATCAATATAATTCGCAAGGAGATGTGATAAAATCAGTTTACAAAGACGGAGACTACATTGTGTACGATTACAAATATGACAATCAAAATAACTGGATTTGGAAACAAAAAACATCTTTTGAAAAAAGCCGATTCAGTGATGAGATGAAGATAGATGAACGCCTGACTTGGGACAGAACTATTTCATATTATTAATTTAAATTATTCGTTTTTCAAATAATTAATCACAATTCAAATTTTTCTAAAACTAAAAGCCAATGAAAAACAAAATCACTTCTCTCCTATTATTAATCGTTTTTTTGAGTTTCAGTTTGCAATCTTGTGAGAAGAAAGAAAAACCAACGGATAAGGAAAATCCAGTCAAAAAAGAAACTGAAGAAAAGAAAGATTCAACAGTATTCAAAAGTCAATTGAGACCTGATGAGAAGCTTGAATTGGGGAAAATTTATACCGATACAGTTCAGTTCGTCAACTTTGATGATAATGGCGATGATTGGCATTTTATGGTCAAGAAAAATCAAGATACTATCAGTTTAATTTACAATAATGATGACCCACAAATAGTCCGTGGAACAGATTTGGAAATCAAATGGAAAATGGATAGTCTGAGACCAGCCGGAGACCCAGAATATCTGGATTTTACCGAATATCTCGTTTCTTCAAAAATCATCAAACCTTTGAAATTAACGGATAAAAAAATTAAATTCCTTTGGAGAAAAACGGTTTTTGACAAAGAATTAAATATGGATATCAATTCTATTTTCCTCAACGAAAATTACCTAAAAACAATTACTGACCCAGAAAGAGCGGTTTTAGGTTATGTAGCCACTTTCATCGGAAACGAATGCGGTTGGGACGGACAAGCTAACGAGAACAGAGGCAATCTGAAATGTAAAATCCTCAGTGGATTAAATTTGGGCTATCAATGTTCTAACCAGCATTTGGGATTCTTGAGATTTTGGTTCAGAAATAATAAAGACATCATAAAAGAACTGGAAAATTGTCCTACAACCCCCGATGGAGCAACAGTTCAGGATACTTTTGATGAAATTAATATCGAAACTTCAGGAAACAAAATCACGGTTTCTTTCAAAGCGAATGGAATCAATATGCGTGAAGGAAAATCTTGGAATTGGACTGAAAAACAATTCTTCGAGTTTAAAAACAACGAACTGATTTTATTAAAGAAAGAAATCTCGCCCATCCAACACAAAGACTTCGATGTAAGAGGAAATTAAATAAAAATCTTAAACAAAATCCGATGAAAAAAACTCTTATTACAATTCTTATTTTAATATTACTTTTCGGTGTGTTAACTTATGTTTTCATAACAGGATTTGAACGCGGAAGAGACCCAAAACCAGCAGATTTTGAAACAGAAATCCAAAAACCAAAAGATAGTTTAGAGTCAGTTTCAGTAGAAAAACCTGAAAAAGACATTCATTACAGCATTACTGTTGAGAGGATTGACTCGCTGGATTATCGTCATTTTGCTATAAAAAACGCTAGCAAAAAGAAGAATCTTGTTAAAATTACAGACTTCAACCAAGCCAAAAAATTATTGAAAGGCATTGTTGAATTTAATGACAATTCGGAAGATGGCGACCAATCAGCTGTCAAGAAAATCCATTTCAGAAACGGAAAAGAATATGGTAACACCAATGAATATGATTATTACTATTTCGTTGCCTATTATCCGGAAGAAGATATTTTGCTTTGCGAAGGCGGTCATACAACTGACATCAGTTTTAATCTGGAAAATGGAAAAGAAACCGAGGAAACTGGAAATCCGGATTATATTAATTTCTCTCCAAGTCAAAAATTTAGATTGAATGGACATTTCAATGGACAAGAATGTTCTTCATATTTTATTCAAAAGAAAATTGGTAACGATTATGTGAAGATTATTCAGTTGGATGAAGAATTTGAAAAATTGACCAAAATTTGGCTTTGCACCGTTGGAGAATCTTTTTGGGCAGATGAGAGTACACTTTATTTAACTGAAATCAACTATGCTGAAAATGGTTTGAAAAAGAAATATTTCAAAGTGAAAATCATTGAAAAGTAAAAGCTTGAAATCTAATATTAGCTAAATTCTTTTATTTGTTTATTATCTTTGATTCAAATATTAAAGTAACTATGATAAAGAAATTATTTTTAGCATTCAGTTTTTTGACTGTATCAATGATGTTTGCACAGAAAAACAATGACCAACAATCTGTTTCCGAAACTTCTGAAAAACTTAGATTAGCAATGATTAGCGGAGACAAAACGGTTTTAGAATCTTTGATTCTACCAGAATTAACTTACGGACATTCTGGAGGTCATATTGATGATGCTAAGGAATTTGTAGAAAAATTAGTCAGTAAAAAATCCAATTTCTTGAGTATTGAAAATACAAACCAATCCATCCAAATTGTTGATAAAACAGCGATTGTCCGTAATCATTTGTACGCACAAACTCACGATTTGGGAAAAGAGCAAGAAGAAGTGAGTCTGGATATTTTATACGTTTGGCAGAAAACTAAAAGTGGTTGGAAATTGTTGGCTAGGCAAGCTGTGAAAGCGGAGAAGAAAAAATAAATAATATGAATAAACTTGATGTAAAACATTATCTTGGTATTTATACTTTAAGAAAAGAGATGCAAGATGAAGGAATTACAAATCCTTCGGAAGAAATCAAAAAATTCACCATAGAATTTATTGAAAAGCTAAAAGATATGGACTCAGATGATGAAATTATTTTAGAAGATAATTGTTTTTTAGACGGTTCTCGAAACTTGATAATAATATTTCCAGATTAAAAATAAATTATAACAAAATAAAAAATCCGCCTCACAGCGGATTTTATTTTTAAGATTATAAAATGTCTAACTTCTAATATCTGACATCTAAAATCTATCTTATTTTCTTCTCTTCAATTCCTTACTAATCAAACCAAGTTCTCTACCAGTTTGTCCTGCAACAGAAGTATTTTCCTGAGCTCTTCTCGTAAGATACGGAACAACATCTTTTACAGGTCCATATGGAAGGTATTTTGCCACGTTGTAATGTTGGTCTGCCAAATAATAAGTAATATTATCACTCATCCCGTAAAGCTGTCCAAAATAGATATGCGGATTGTTGTGTTCCAAACCTTTGGCTTTCATTTTATCCATTACCAATTCGGACGAAATCTCATTATGTGTTCCGAAAAACGCAGAAACCTTGTCCAGATGTTCCATCACAAAATCAATTCCTGAGTTATAATTATCATCAGTTGCTTGTTTGTTTGGCTGAATTGGATTTAGATAATTCATTGCTTTTGCTCGGTCGGCTTCTTTTTCCATATAAGCGCCACGAACAATCTTATAACCAATGAAATAACCTTTTTCTATAGCTCTTTCCAGATGAGCATTCATATATTCCAAACGACCGGTTCTGTACATCTGAATCGTGTTCCAAACGATGGCTTTTTCCTTGTTGTATTTCTCCATCATTTCTTCACAAAGCTGGTCAGCCGAATCCTGCATCCAGGTTTCCTCAGCATCCACCATTACTTTTTTATCACTTTCGAAACAAAGTTTACAGACTTCATCAAAACGAGTGACTACTCTATTCCATTCTTCTTTCTGGCTGGTTGTCAACTCTTTTCCTTTTCCAACCGCTTCATAAATATCAATTCTGCCAAAAGCCGTCGGTTTGAAAACGATAAACGGAATCGCAGGATTTCCCACAGAAAATCTCACAATATCTTTGATTTCTTTACAAACCGCATCAAAAACCTCTTCTTCTTCTTTCCCTTCAATCGAGTAATCGAATATACTTCCAACACCAAGTTTGAACATCTGTTTCACGACTTTCATACTTTCTTCTCGGGTTTCGCCACCGCAAAACTGCTCGAACAAAGTTTGCTTCACAATCCCATCAACAAACGGAAAATTGTTTCTAACTGTAAAATTGAGAAGAGAAACGCCAATATTGGTCACTGCAGGCTGTTCAATCGCCTTGAACATCCAATAGGCTTTTTTGAGCTGAGCATCCGTTTTATCGGCAAATGCGAGCTTTGTATCATTGAAAATACTCATATCCAGAATTTGGTCTCAAATGTAAATATTATTTCGATTTTTGAATGAATTTTAAAGCTAAATTTTATCAGAATTATAAAATTAATTCATCAAAAAATCGATAATTCATCATAACTCGAAATCATTAGAATTAATGATAATTTTTACACTTGGTTATTATTAATTATTCAACAAACCCTTTCGAAGTTCGAACTCTGAAAGGGTTAAATTTATATCTAAAGGCTTCGACTCCGCTCAGCCTGACACTCGCCAATTAAGAATTTAGTATTAAAGTTGTCATCCTGAGCGGAGTCGAAGGATTTTTCAATAACAAATCAATGCAAGAAATGTCTCATTCCTGTAAACAACATCGGGATTTTATGCTCATTAGCAGCTTCGATAGAATCACCGTCTCTCATACTTCCACCAGGCTGAATGATTGCTTTGATATCTTCTTGAGCGCAGAAATCAACGACATCTCTGAAAGGGAAAAATGCATCTGAAGCCAAAACTAATTCACCATTGAATTTCTCTTTAGCTCTTTCAATTGCCTGCTGTGTCGCCCAGATTCTGTTCACTTGTCCACCACCGATTCCGATTGCTTGAACTCCGTTTGAAACCACAATCGCATTGGATTTCACATATTTTACAACTCTTTGAGAGAATAGTAAAGCTTTTCTTTGTTCTTCTGTTGGAGTGGTTTCTGTCACTAATTTTATATCTTCTGAGAATTGGTCGTCAGCGCTTTGAACCAACATTCCGCCATCGATTTTCACCCAAGCTTGTTTGTCTGTCACTTGGTTTTTGATTTTGATGATTCTAAGGTTTTTCTTTTTTCTAAGGATTTCCAAAGCATTGTCGTCAAAGTCTGTCGCCATCACGATTTCAAGGAAAGTTTTGTTTAATTCCTCAGCTGTTGCAGCATCTACTTTGTAATTCATTCCAATGATTCCACCGAAGATAGAAACTGGGTCACATTCGAAAGTTTTGGTATAAGTTTCCAAAGCTGTAGTTCCAACTGCAACACCACAAGGTGTAGAGTGTTTCACTGCGCCACAAGCCAATTCTTCTTTGAATTCGTTAACCACTTTCCAACACAAATCCATATCGCGAAGATTATTGAAAGACAATTCTTTACCTCCCAAAACCTCAAAATCTTTCATTGCCCCATTTTCGAAAGTCGAAGTATAATAAGCCGCAGATTGATGAGGATTTTCACCATATCTCAAGTCAGAAACCTTTTTGTAAGAAGCGTTTAAGTATGTTGGATATTCTTCATCCAAAAGCATACTGGAAATCGCAGCATCATAAGCAGAAGTCAGATTGAATACTTTTCCGGCTAACTTTTTTCTGGTTTCGATAGTTGAATCTCCGTTTGCGGACATTTCGTTTTGAACAACTTCATAATCATTCACATCTGTCAAAACCGTAACCGAATTGAAATTCTTAGCTGCAGAACGCAACATAGAAGGACCACCAATATCGATGAATTCTACTTTTTCGTCAAGAGAAATATCCTTGTTCACGTTTTCAAAAAACGGATAAAGATTCACAATCACCATATCAATCAGTCCGATTTTGTACTCCTGAACTGTTTTCATATGCTCTTCGTTGGAACGAACTGCCAACAATCCACCGTGAACTTTTGGGTGAAGGGTTTTCACTCTTCCGTCCAGCATCTCCGGAAAATCGGTTACTTCATCAATCTGAATTGGATTAAGACCAGCGTCTTTCAGATGTTTGAAAGTACCGCCTGTGGAAATCAATTCGTAATTGTTAGCTTCCAAAAATTTGGCAAAATCTACCAAACCGCTTTTATCAGATACGCTGATAAGTGCTCTCTTTTTACTCATTTTTTCTTTCAAATTTTACTTTTTACAGTTTTATTCAAACTGTGATTTACCGGTTCTTTCACCTCCGGATTTACTTTTTATTTACTTTAGATTTTATCTTTTATTAATTAAAGTTAATTTTAATTAAAATTCATAAAACATTATATTAAAATAATTTATGAATTAAAATATTATTTTAACTTTAACTAAATCAATTCTATTTATTAAGAACCAAATCAATGGCTTTTGGAAAAATATCATATTCAATCTGATGAACTTTTTGAGCTAATGTTTCAGCTGAGTCATTTTCTTCAACATCAAATTTCCCTTGCAGAATAATCTCACCTTCATCGATTCCCGAAGTCACAAAATGGACAGTCGCTCCACTTTCTTTTTCGCCAGCTTCAATCACTGCATTGTGAATGTGATGTCCCCACATTCCTTTTCCTCCAAATTTTGGCAACAACGCCGGATGAATATTGATAATCTTACCTTCCCACTTTTGACAGAATTCTGGTTTCAATATTGATAGAAAACCAGCCAAAACAATCAAATCTGTATTTTCAGGAATAGCTTTTTCTAAGTTTTCAGAAAAGTCTTTTCCTCGTTTGATTAATTGAGTCTGAATGTTATGTTTTTCTGCTCTTTCTAATCCGAAACATTCTCTGTCTGCAATGACCAGATTCACTTTTGCATTTCGGATTTCGCCGTTATCTATGCAATCAATGATTCTCTGAAGATTGGTTCCTGAACCTGAAATTAAAATGGTAATGTTCTTCATTTTTTATATTGTCCTCTACTCAATAGCCCCGATAGTAGCGGCATCCTTTTTTGTTTTTTCTTGTCAATTTCTACTGATGACAAATCGTCGTAAAACAAAAAAGATATAGCGGATAGCGGGATTAAGCTCCTAAAATTTTAAATCGATTTTCTCGCTTCCTTCTGTTATTTCGCCTACAACATAAGCATCTTCCAAAAGGTCAAGGATTTTGTCAACGTGATTCTCATCGGTTACCAAAACCATTCCCACACCCATATTGAAAGTCCCGTGCATCTCTTTTCTATCGATGTTTCCTCGTTTTTCTAGTTCTAACATCACGGTTGGAACTTTGATTTTAGATTCATCGATAGTGGCGCAAAGTCCTTCCGGAATGATTCTCGGAACATTCTCGTACAATCCGCCTCCTGTGATGTGCGCAATGCCATAAAGTGGCGCTTCTTCCAACACTTTGTGAATGTCTTTGTAATATAATCTTGTCGGCACAAGCAAAGTCTCATACAATGGTTTTCCTTCGAATTCTTCTTCGAAATTTGGGAAAATCTTTCTCACTAAAGAAAATCCATTGGAATGAAATCCAGAACTTGGAATCGCAATGATTTTGTTTCCTTTTCTGATTTTGGAACCGTCAATAATCTGGTCTTTCTCTACAATTCCTACGCAGAATCCGGCTACATCGTAATCGCCCGGCTGATACATCCCTGGCATCTCTGCAGTTTCTCCACCAATCAAAGCGCAATTGTTGTCCTTGCAGGCAGTCACCATTCCAAGAACGATTTCTGCAGCGATGTCAGAATCCAATTTTCCACAAGCCAGATAATCCAAGAAAAACAATGGTTTTGCACCGTGACAAAGGATGTCGTTGGCGCACATTGCAAAACAGTCTATACCGATAGAATCGTATTTTTTGGAATCTAAAGCTACTTTCAGCTTGGTTCCAACGCCGTCTGTTCCGGAAACCAAAACAGGATTCTTATATCCAGCAATCTCATAGAACGCACCGAAGCTTCCCAGATTGTTCAGAACATTTTTGTTGTGGGTTTCTGCAACGGCAGATTTGATTTTATCAACGGTTTTGTAACCTTCTTCTTTGTCAACGCCGGCTGATTTGTAGGTATTGCTCATTTTTACTTTATTCTTTACTTCTTATTCCTAGGGTTTCACCCTTGGCTACTAATATTAAACCACTTCGTGGTCATTAGAATTTTTAAAAGTTTGTTATTCCTTCGATTCTTTCAGGCTTTTGAAAACCTGAAAGAATCTTAGAATTCATTAGATTTATTTCAAACTTTACTTTTCAATTTTATCAAATAAAAAAGCCGACAATCTTAGAGATATGTCGGCCGTTATTTTAACTCACAAGTTCGGAGGTGTTTGTGTAATTCTCTTTGCAAGAATCAAAATACTGTTGGAAATGAACTTGTGGGATTTTCATCGAATTAAATTTCATTTTTCTTTATTGCAAAGTTAAGCATTCTTAACACAACATTCCAAAATGTTATCCAAAAAAGTTTTTAACAATAGATAATTTCTCCTGAAACTCAGCATTCTTTTCTTCATCCAGAATCCCTTTTTCTATATCAAAAGTCTCTTTAAATTTAGGTAAATAGAAACTCTGTAGTACTTCCGCACCGCTAGATTTAGCTCTAGCTTCAAAAGCTGCGACTACGTGTCTTCCACCACCGGGACCAGTTGCTGTAGCTAGAACAAATACAGGTTTTTCTCCGAAATGTTTTCTGTCCTTGATTCTGGAAACCCAATCGAATATATTCTTAAAAGCTGTTGTATAAGTACTATTATGTTCCGCAAAAGAAATTATCAACAAATCTGAAGCATCTATTTTTTCAGCAAATCTCAAAGCTAAAGTTGGGATTCCGTCGTGTTTTTCTCTGTCCACACTGAAGATTGGCATTTCGTAATCATTCAAATCAAGAACTTCGACTTCTGCCCCATTAAATTGTTTTGCTGTGTATTCTACTAATACTTTATTGATAGACTCTCTAGAGTTGCTTCCTGCAAATGCTAATATTTTCATTTTAGTTTAAATTTTAAAGCTCCAAATGTAGAGACTTTCAACAGGAATGTTATTGACATAAGTTAGGTTTTCTTAATATTTAATCATTTATTAAATCATCATTAAAATCAAAACTAATTATCAGTTTCCATATCTAAACTTGTTTATGGTCTTAAAATTGATATTAGAAATCAAATATAATTTTCTATTCGATTTAACTCTAACACCTTCCGCAATATGATATTTGATAAAAACTATCTTAAGCCTAATAATGATATTCGCTATCTTGTTTACCACGAAGACAACACTGATGCTGGTTTTAGCACTCCTTACAATGACAACCCATATATGCTAAGTTCTTTACAAAAACTGAAAAAGAATATTACTTGTAAAAAGAAAAAACGCGCTATCAAAGAATGCCTAGGGAATTATAAAGATGATATTGTAGAGAATCCACAAATCAACAATGCTTTCGAAACAGAAGAGAAGCAGCCTTCTTCCAAAGCTAACTTCGCTGATTATGCGAAAGCTTCTTATCAAAAGGTTTTAAAAGATATTGAGAATCTTCAGAAACTAATGGAGCAACTTAGCATTAATGAGGTTCGCCTATAAAAATCTACTCGTTAAGATTTTATAATTTTGCAGTTCTTAAGACGAAACAATGACAATACAAGATTTGGTGGGTAATTATTCTGTGGAAGGTGGTAATCAAGACGGGAATGGAATCAGTTATCACGGCGTACTAACTCTCAGCTTAGATGAAAACAATCGAATTTTAGCAAAATGGACTATCGGTGACCATTTCCAGAAAGGAACCGGTTTCTTCAAAGATGATATCTTGGTCATCAATTTTAATTATGAAGGCGATGAAGATAAAGTTTATAAAGGTGTTGCTGTTTATCGATTTATCAATCCAAACATTTTAGATGGCTTCTGGTCTGAGAAACATGGCAATCCACTCTATCTTGGCAGCGAATATTGTGTTAGAATTCCTGCTTATGAGTTTTTGAATTGAAACTTGTACTTAATCAATCTTTACAATTCTCTCTTTTCACTAGATTAAGTAAAAAACAGATTATAAAACTATTTTATCCAATCTTGAATCGTTTGGGTCACAATTTTTAATTTTATTCACCAAACTTTTAAACTTGTAATTATTAAAGAATGGTAATTTTGAATACAGCATAGTGCAGGATGATTTTGGTTTGTTAAGATTCTAAATTAAGGCAATCATTTTAAAAAGAAAAAATTGAGGCAAAATCAGGTTATAATTTTCTATGCAAATCATAATTTTTTAATTATTAAATCAAAAAATGGTGTTTTGGGGAAATTTAAAAACCCAGAAATTTCAATTCATATAAAATTGAAAATCAGACAATTAAAATCAAACAAATGATTAAATCAAATCATTAATCAATTATTCTAAATTTTTGTAATTTGTCTTCAATAATTGATTCTTTTTAAAATCGATTTTTATTAACTCGAAATAATAATATTCCCGAACTATGATGGCTGAAACATTTGAAATTAATATTAACGAACATTCCAGAGTTCCAAAATATAAGCAGATTGTAGATTCTATCCTCAATGGAATTGATAATGGCGAAATCAAAATCGGGGAAAAAATTCCTTCTATCAATGAACTCAGCGAGTCTTGTTTTCTTTCCAGAGACACAGTTGAAAAAGCTTACAAAGAGCTCAGAAAGCGACAAATCATAGAATCTGTCAAGGGAAAAGGTTATTATATTTCCAGAATTAATAAACACGACAGCATCAATATTTTTTTCCTCATCAACAAACCGAGTACTTATAAAATGATGATTTATGATTATTTTGTACAATCCATCGGAACTCAGGGAAATGTTGAAATGTACATCTATCACTGCGACGAAACGCTTTTTATCAATGCTCTCAAGAAAAATATCGGTGCTTTTGATTATTACGTGATAATGCCGCATTTTCGAGATGAACAATCCAAACATACAAGCTCTACACAGCAAGTCATTGATATTATCGAAAAAATTCCGAAGAATAAACTATTGATGCTTGACAACACAAAGCCAAACATCTCAGGAGAATACGGAACAATTTTTCAGGATTTTGAAAATGACATTTATGAAGCTCTGGAAGAAGGATTGGATAAAATCAAAAAGTATGAAAAACTAATATTGGTTTATCCTTCAAAAGCCGCTCATCCCTACCCTTTGCGCATTGTTCACGGTTTTGAAAAATTCTGCAGAGATTTTAAACTGGATTATGAAATACTTGATGAAATATATCCTGATATGGAACTTCAGGACAAGGATATTTTCATTACAATTTTGGAGCGCGACTTGGTAAATCTCGTTAAGCAAATCAGACAGAAAAATTTGAAACTCGGTGAAGATATCGGAATCATTTCTTACAACGAGACTCCTTTGAAAGAGCTATTGGGAATTACTGTAATTACAACCGACTTCAAAGCTATGGGCGAATCTGCAGCATATATGATTCTTAAAAATAAAAAAGAATCTGTGAATAACGTTTTTAAATTTATTCAGAGAGATTCTTTGTAATTGGAATATATTAAACCACAAAAGTCACAAAATGTTTTTTATCTTTTGTGGTTGTTTCTCATTTTATTGATGAAATCAATTCGATTATTTCACTCGGAAGTTCTGCAACTGTTCAGGTTTATCGCAACAGACCTGTTCCATTACTTGCCTGAACTGCATCTTCAGCATTTCGATAATGTGGTCGCCGCCTTTGTCTCCTAAAGCACCAACTGCGTACATAAAAGTACGCCCCATAAAGGTAAATTCAGCACCGCAACTCAAAGCGCGAGCAACATCAGGACCAGTTCTTACACCGCTGTCCATCATTATTTTGATTTGATTTTTATATTTATCACTGATTTCTTTTACTACTGCAATCGTAGATTCTCCTGCGTCCAATTGTCTTCCGCCGTGATTGGAAATAATCATTCCATCAAATCCTAAACGTACCGCTTCTTCAGCATCTTCATCGGAAGCAACACCTTTAATCACGAGTTTTCCTTTCCATTTATCACGAATGGCTTTAATTCTATCTGAATTTAATCTGCCGGAAAAAGTGGAATTCATAAACTGTCCCAGCTGTTTCACGTTCATATTCTTATCCATATATTTCTCCATCGTTTTGAAACTTGGAACGCCGTGTTTCAGCATTTCCAGACACCATTGAGGTTTTGCCAAAGCTTGAGAAACATTTCTGAAATTCAGCTGCGGAGGCATTGCCAAACCATTTCGGATTTCTTTAGCTCTGTATCCGAAAGTCGGAACGTCAGATAAAACGCACAGAACATCATATCCTGAAGCTTCGCAACGGTCGAGAATATCATCTCGCAACCATTCTTCTCTCGGATGATAGAGTTGATACCAAGCTTTACCTTCTGTCAATTCAGCGATTCTTTCGATACTGCTTGTAGTAACTGTACTTAGAATAAAAGGAATATTATGTTTGAAAGCAGCTTTTGCTAAAATTTCGGGTGCATTTGGCCACATTAATCCTTGCAAACCAACAGGCGAAATCCCAAAAGGCGCCGAATATTTTACACCGAACAATTCGGTTTCCATATTAGCTTCTGCATAAGTATTATTCAAATAACGTGGACGAAGTAGAATATCTCTTAACTCGCTTGTGTTTCTGTCTCTGTTGATATTTTCATTGCAGCCTCCATCAAGATACTCAAACGCAAAACGAGGCATTCTTTTTTTAGCTCTTTCGATTAAAAGTTCAAGGGATGCATATTTTGTATCAAATGGAAATGACATAGTTTATAAATTAAAAATTAAAGGTTGCAGAACATTCATCTTATAATGTTGCTGTAAAAAGGTTTCATCGATTTCTTTATTGGAAATCACCATTGCTGCGCCCAAAGCTGAACCTAGCGGAGAATGCGTAGACATCACACTATAATGCTGAAAATGATGAGACATCAATTTCATAAAGACATCATTATCCGTAAATCCTCCATCAATATAAATCGTTTCAATTTCTGAATTTCCGATTGCATTTTTAATCGTATGAATCTGCAAATCCATCAGTTCAATCATTAATTGATGATAAGCTTCTTCAAATGTCGGAAACGAATTCAAATCTGTTTCGCTAATCATTTTTCGTTTTAATGAGATGCCTTCAAAACGAAAATAAACTGCTTTGTGTTTCATCAAACGAAGGTACAAATCTTGATCAAACTGCACTTCTCTGTGAAAACCGTATTCTTTTCCGTAATGAGCACACAATTTTTCGACCTGAATTCTGTATTCATTTCCCATAAAAAATCGGGAAGCTTTTACTCGTTTTCCGTCAACGCGCATATAATTCAGACAATTATTTTCGATGTCCTCGTACGTTAAACTTTCATCATTAAAAGGATTTAGAGAAATGCTCCAAGTTCCTGTAGAAACCAATAAGAACGGATTTTTTTTGCTCAAAATATAAGGCAACAATGCCGAAGAACTATCGTGGATTCCTACGCCAATCTTTATTTTCTGACTTTTGTAAGAAGTATTGATACTCGCTGATGTCGGAACAATTGGAGGTAACAAAGCATCGATTCCTTCTTCATAAATCCAGTCGTGATAATCATTCTTGTCATAATCCCACAGATTGGTATGACAGCCTATTGAAGTGAATTCTGAGACACATAAACCTGTGAATAAGTACGATAAATATTGAGGTAAATGAAGACTGTAACGGATTTTTTTGAAAACTTCCGGATGTTTGTATTTCAACCAAAATAATTGCATTCCAGAGTTCAACATTCCAGATTGTGGAGAAGCCGTTTCACGGGCAATTTTCAGCTTGTCACCGTGTTTTTCGTAGAACAAATCAAGAATCTCCTGCTCCATTGGTTTTGTATAATTATACAATGGTGTCAGAACATTTCCCTTCTGGTCGAGATGAACCAAACTTGCTCCGTAACTGGAAAAATTGATTGCTTTCACTTCATAATCTTCATTCTCCAATATCGAATGAAAATTATCTTTTATCCAGTTTTGCAAGGCAATAATATCTTCTGTAGGATAACCATCTTCATCCGTTGTCAGCGGTAATTCTGTATATTCCCTAACAACTTCTTTATAATTTTTATCAAATAAAAAGAATTTTTTATTGGTTTTTCCAATATCAAATACAATGCTTACCTTCTTCTTTTTGGACATTCTTGCAATGAATTATTTTAAATATTAAAAATAGTCTCGAATATCATTTCAGAACTATCTTAATAATTGGATTAAAATTTTTAAAAACCATTAAGGAGCGTTTAGGTCTAGGAAAACTAAACTCTGCCTTAATGGTTAAAGAATAAATTACTTATAATAAAAACCTTTAATTCTTTAAAAGTTGAAATTATCAAATTAAAACAGGTTTACAATCCTGTTGCTTTTACATTCAAACCTCTTTCAGAGATTAAAGTTTCTCTTACTTTAAGGTTTCTGTAAGCTGAAATCGGGTCAAGTGCAGCTCCGGTTTGAAGCCTTGAAGCTCTTAACAACGGACGAACATCTGTTCTGTAAGCTTCCTGCAAAATCTCCTGTGCACGAACGACATCATTATTCAATTGTGCATCTTTCAATGCTTTTTGGTCAACTAAAAGTGCCTGTGCATAAGCAATTAAAATCGCTTCCAAAGATTGAATTAAATCTTCCAAAGGGTCTTTGATATTATGACTCGCATCAATCATCCAAGCCGGATAAGGATTCTGAGGATTATTTTCGATTCCATAAACCAATTCATTGAAAATCAAGAATAATGCATAAGGTTTGATAGAACCTACCGTTAAATCATCATCTCCATATTTGCTATCGTTGAAATGGAAACCTCCCAATTTTCCTTTATACATCAATGTTGCAACAATCTGCTCAATATTTGAATTGGGTAAATGGTGACCTAAATCTACCAAAGTATAAGCTCTTTCTCCGCAAGCATTTGCCAGCATAAAAGATGTTCCCCAATCCTGAATCGTCGTTGAATAGAAATTCGGTTCGTAAGGTTTATACTCGATGAATAATTTCCAATCTTCCGGCATTCCTGCGTAAATTTCTTTTAAACTTTGTTCAGTTTTTGACAAAGCTGTTTGGAAATTCAACTGTCCCGGAAAACTAGCGCCGTCCGCTAACCAAACTGTTAAGCTTTTTGAGTCTAATTCTTTTCCGATTCTAATGACTTCTTTGTTATGCTCAACCGCATAAGCTCTAGAATCTTCGTTAACAGCATTCAAAGAACCAAATTTGTAAGAATGTTTTGCATTCGGCTGGTCTTGAAAAGTGTTGGAATTCATTGCGTCAAAAACAAGTCCGTGAGAAACTGCTCTTTCTTTGATTGCTTTCACATCGCTCGGAATATCCCAAGGAATGTGTAATGAAACCGCTCCAGCAGAATGCGTAAGTGCGTGAATCAAGCCCACATCATCCAGTTTTTGCTCCAAAGATGAAGGTTCTCCTCCGTAAGAAAATCTCCCGAAACGAGTTCCTCCAGCTCCCAAAGCCCAACTTGGAATTGCGACCTGAAAATCAGCAATCTTATTAACAATCTCAGAGACATTTGCTCCTGATTTCGTCAGTTTATTCTGCAGATAATCAAAATCCGAATTAAAGTTTTCAACCTCTCCTTTGTTGTATTGTTCAATGATATCTTTTCCTATAATCATAATATCTTAAATTTTATCAAAAGAAAACCTGCCCGTAAGCAGGCCTTCCAACTAATAAATTACTTTTAATTTTTATCTTGGGAATGCATTTGCCATTCCGCCATCAACATTGATGATATTTCCTGTACTCTTATCCAGAATTGCAACACAAGCAAAAACGCCATTCGCAATATCTTCCGGAAGAATAATCTCATTTAATAAGTTTCTTTTTGCGTAAAATGCAGGTAACTCTTCAACAGAAATTCCGTTAGCTTTTGCACGACCTTCTGCCCATTTTCCCTCCCAAATTTTACTTCCAACGATAACACCGTCAGGATTTACAACGTTTACTCGGATTTTATCTGCCGCCAATTCTGCTGCTAACAATCTTGTCATATGCTGCTGAGCTGCTTTTGCTGTTCCATAAGCTACGTTATTTGGACCTGCAACCAATCCGTTCTTGCTTGCGATGTTTACGATATCTCCGCCTAACCCTTGTTTTCTGATAACCTCAACACCAAATTTAGACATTAAGAATTGACCTTTCACCAAAACATTTTCTAGCAAGTCCCAATCTTGTAACGTTGTCTCTTCCAGAGATTTAGAAATTGCTAAACCAGCAGAGTGAACAATAATATCTACTCCACCGAAAGCCAAGATTGTTTCGTTGAAAGCATTTGCAATCGCTTCATCACTTGTCACATCACACTGAACGGCAACTGCTTGGTCTTTACTATATTTTTCAGTAACAGACTCCACAGCTTCTTGATTAAGGTCTGTGAAAACAACAACAGCACCTTCTGCAACCATTTTATCGGCAATCGCCTGTCCGATTCCGCCTCCTGCTCCGGTTACAATTGCAATCTTTCTTGACAACGGTTTTTCCTTTGGCATTCTCTGAAGTTTTGCTTCTTCTAATAACCAATATTCGATGTCGAAAGCTTCCTGTCTTGGTAAAGATGTGTATTCAGAAATGGCTTCTGCGCCACGCATTACATTGATTGCATTCACATAAAACTCACTTGCAACACGAGTTGTCTGCTTATCTTTTGAGAAACTGAACATTCCTACTCCAGGATAAATGATGATTACCGGATTCGGGTCGCGCATTGCAGGACTGTTAGGATGTTTGCAAGTTTCGTAATAGTCTTTGTATTCTTGTCTGTATTGTTCGAAAAGTGGATTTAGTTTTTCAAGAATAGCTTTAGAATCAGATAAATCTTCATTTTTATCCAAAGTCAAAATCAAAGGCTGAATCTTGGTTCTCAAGAAATGGTCCGGACAAGAAGTTCCAAGTGGCGCCAATCTTTCCAAATCATTACTATTAATGTATTCCAAAACAACATCACTATCTGTGAAATGACCAACCATTCTATTTTCTGAAGAAGCTAAACCTCTTAATAAAGGCATAATCTGAGCAGCTTTAGTTTTACGTTCTTCAGCTGAAAGAGATTCTACTTTTTGCCCACCGAAAACCTGACCGTTTTCTGCTATTTTCTTATTGATATATTCAGAAGCTGTTTCGATTACTTCCAAACTGTTGATGTAACATTCATAAGAAGTGTCACCCCAAGTGAATAATCCGTGACTGCCCAAAACGATTCCTCTGATTCCAGGATTATCATTCAGACATTTTTCTAATTGTAAGCCTAAATCAAAACCTGGTTTTTGCCAAGGAACCCAACCCATTGTATCTCCCCAGATTTCTTTGGTAATTGCTTCGCTGTCTTTTGCTGCTGCAACCGCAATCAAAGCATCTGGATGAAGATGGTCTATATGTTTGAATGGAAGAAGTCCGTGAAGCGGTGTATCAATTGAAGGCGCTTTACTATCCAAATCATAAATACAGTGATTAAAAAGTCCTACCATTCTGTCTTCATCTGCCAACCCTTCATAAACGTTTTTAAGGTTTCTCAATCTTTCTGTGTAAAGACCTGCAATTCCTTTTCTTGTTAAAGTTCCGATGTCTCCACCTGAACCTTTTACCCACATTACCTCAACTTCTTCGTTGGTTAAAGGGTCTTTTTCAATTGTTTTACAGCTTGTATTTCCTCCTCCGTAATTTGTAATTCTTAAATCAGCTCCCAATATGTTTGAACGGTACAAAAATAAAGCAACTTGGTCGTCCCCAAATGATGATGCTTTTCCTTCATCCCATAAATAGTCTACGTATTTGAATGTTTTTACATTGTCCATTGTTATATTATATTTCTAAATTTTTATTCAAAATTAGATTGTTGCAATGTTTACTGCATCCCGTACTATACTGTAAAAACCGTTAGTTAAAGATAAGTTAACATTTAAAATCATACAACAATCTAATTAAGATTAATTATTGTCTATTTTTGATAAAACTAATTTTGATTAATAACCAGGAAGTTGAGTTAAATTAGGATTATCAACCATTGGATGTCCAGCAGCTTGCGATGCAAACGGAAGCAACTCTGTTTTATTTGGAACAAATCCATAGAAAAGTCCATCTCCGTTACCTTCTATCCAATCAGGATATTTTCCTCCATTTTCGAATGAACCTGTTGGTTTTGTGTAAATGATAGCCCCAATTTGAAGTGCATTGAAACCAGATAAAAATCCCGCAGCTTTTCTAGCATTACCATTGAAAGCACTTGTATAGGCTTGAAACATATTAGCTGGATAGAATTTGTCATCAGTCGTTGCTGCAAGTCCATTTGCTGTTGCAATACCTCTTAATACTGTTTGATAAGCATTATAATTTGCATTATTAGTTCCCGCAGATGTAGGAACGGCCTGAACTGCTGCAATCTGAGCTGGGTTTGTCAAATCAACGTAAGGTACTTGCAAAATTGGGTCTCCATAAATTTGTGCATTCTTCTGGAATTTATATAGACGATAGATTGGTGTATTGGCATATTCTCCAGTACGGTCAGATAAATTTTTCATAGCTTGTCTTGTAGCGTATATTTCGCTGGCAATACGATTCATTCTTATCAGATCTGTACGTAAATTAAATTCTCCAGCAAATTCCCATTTACGCTCTTGAACGATTGCATCTTCAAATGCTTGTTGTCCCGTTGGTGCTGGAAGATTTCCAATCCCAGCGCGAGTTCTAACCTGCATCAAAGCAGCAGTTCCAGCAGCTGTAGGTCCACCATTTAGATAGTTTTGCGTTTCAGCATACATTAATAAAACATCAGAATACCTAAGAACAGGAATATTCAAATTACGAGCATCTGCTGCTTGCGGCGCAACACACCATCCCATCCTGAATTTGCCTGATAAGATACAAGAGAATGTAGTTCCAGCATTAACCCAAGTATCTGTCGCTGCACCCGCATTCAAGAAATAAACACTATAAGAAGTACAAGAAACATCTCTACGTGTATCTCCTTGCTTAAAAGATAAATAATAACTAGGTAATATAAACTGTAGTGCTTTACGCGACCCATACACTCCACCACGGGAGCCTTCCATTGCATAAACTCCAAATCCTGAATTGGTATTCGGGCCATAAGCCGCAATATGCCAAAGCATCTCTGGATTACTTACTGCAAACTTTCTCTGACAGAAGTTAAACCATAAAGCTTCAAAACCACTTTTACCACCTTGAGCTTGAACTAGGCTAGCAGTTCCTCCATTAATTACAGAAGCAGCTGCATTATCTGCGATTTGATATAATTCTCTAACTCTTGTAGCATCACTACGACGAGACATTGTTCCAGGCGCACCCGTATCAAGATTCCAACGTAGAGAATAGCCTGCTGCGTACAATGCAATTCTTGCTAACAATGCATTACCTCCTGCTTTTGTAAGGCGTTCTGTTGTCCCAGTAGTTGGTAGATCATTCACAGATTCTTGCATCTCAGCTATGACACGGTCATAGATCCCATCACGGGGTGAACGTTTTGGATACAATGTATTAGGATCATTAGGATCTGCTTCCTCCAAAGGAATCCAAACCGCAGGAACATCTCCATAAACTCTTATCAAATTGTAATAACAAAATGCACGAATAGCTTTTGCCTCTGCTAATAGAGCATTACGTTTTGCACTTGCCTCCATCAGGCTTAATCTTGTCACTGCTATGTTTGTTCTCTCTATACTGGCATACATTACAGCATAGATACTTGTAAGTGTGTTAGGCGTTTTTGCGTCGTATTGATAATTACAAATATTGTATTTCGAATTATTAGTTGATCCATCTTCTGAAGAGTGCGTTACTGTATCTCCAGCTCCTAATTGATAGTACATCTCTGTAGGAATCAAACCTCTGTAACAACCTTGTACAAACATATCCGCAGTATCTAAACTTTCAAATACCGAATTTGTGTCAGCTATATTATAGGCAGGTTGATTCAAGAAGTCTTCGCTACAAGAATTAAGGAAAACTCCCGCAATTAAAAAAGATGGAATAACTATTAATCTTTTTATGATTGATTTATTAATTATATTTTTCATTTTTATGAATATTAAAAAGTTAGATTAATACCAAGAACATAACTTCTCGATCTTGGAAAAGTTGAAGTATCATATCCCGGAGTTATTGCGACACCTGCGGCAGCTGCAACTTCAGGATCATAACCTGAATAGCCTGTAATAGTAGCTAAATTATTAACCGTAACATAGATACGTGCATTGGTTACGGAAATTTGCTGTAAAAACTCTCTATTCAAACTGTAACCAAGAGTTAGCTGTGCAATTCTAAGATATGATCCATCTTCTACATAATATGAAGAAGGATAAGTGATGTAACCTGTGTTGGTATTGCTTAAGCTCCAAAGGCTAGATCCTTCATTAGGATTGAGTTCTTTTAACCTTGTTAAATTATTTGTTATTAGTCCTGTATTAGGATCGATAAGATGATAATAATTATTCCCAAATTCTGAAGGAACGTTTTGGAATGCTGCATATGGACTTAAACTGTGTTTAGTCGCATTATAAATATCACCACCTACACTGAACTTCATAAAAACAGCTAAGTCAAAACCTTTGTAAGAAAAATTGTTGCTGATACCTCCAATGAAATCTGGCGTACCATTTCCAATCTTAACCAATTTTCTTGTAAACTGAGTTCCATCTGCGTTATCTGCAGCAAACTTGATATCTCCAGGTTTAGGAGTTCCTGTTGCCGGTTTTACAACACCATCTTTTAAAGTCAATGTTCCATTGGCCGCTTGTGTAAAATCATCTGTTGTATAAATGCCTTGATAAACATAACCATACATATCTCCCAATTGCTCGCCAACAGTAGCGTAATAAGTGACTACTCCAGATCTGTTACTTCCCTGAGCAAATGGTCTAGAAGGTTGTCCATCAAGATAAAGGACTTTTGACTTATTAAAGCCAATATTAGCATCTGTCGTCCATCTGAAAGCTTGAGATTTAAAATTAATAGTATTAAGGGTAAACTCCATACCTTGGTTCCTCATACTTGCAATATTTTGATATTGCCTTGTATATCCACTGGAAGCAGGTTGTGTAGCTGGCAGTAACATATCATTGACATCATTTTTATAAAATTCTGTAGATAATTTGATTCTATTATTGAATAGTGCCAAATCCATCCCGATATTTGTAGCTTTCATTTCCTCCCATTTCAGACGAGCATTCCCCACTGTGTTAGTTGTTGTATAAACAGGATTACCTACCGTATTGTTCAAAGGATAGTCTGTTACAACGAGATTGGTTGTATATAGACTGTTTGCTATATCATTATTACCAGTAATTCCATATTCAAATCGGAATTTCAAATCATTGATAATATTATTAATCTTACTATTTTTCCAGAAACTTTCCTGAGATAAGCGCCAAGCAGCAGCTACTGATGGGAACGTACCATATCTGTAATCCGCACCAAACTTAGAAGAGCCATCTCTACGAATTGTAGCAGTCAATAAGTAACGATCATCATAATTGTAATTTACACGTCCAAAATATGAACTCATACTTGCACTTGATCTGTCGGCATCTTTATCAGAAACCGTTGCATTAGTAATATCATCTAAACCAAAATTAATAAGTGGAAATTTAATCAGAGTCATACTATTACTTTCAGATTCTTGATAAATCGCCTCTTGCCCGATCAAAGCAGTTACTTTATGTTTTTCTCCAAATACCTTGTTATAAGTTACTGTATTTGTAATCTGATAACGGTAGTTTTCACTATTTCCAATTTTCCCATTGATTCCAGGATTATCAGGTCCCATTAGATATGCACGAGAGTTGGCATCGGAGAAAGAAGTAGATTTGCTATTATTCCAAGTATATGAACCTGCTGTTCTGAATGTGAAATTTTTCAAGAAATCAATTTCGATACCTGCATTAGCTACAAATGTTCTGGAACGTTTATTAGAAATTGAAGCCCGTGTTTCCACAAATGGATTCTCTGTATCATAACCAGAATCTAGACCAGAAAAATCTTGAAAAGTCTGTGTATTGAATAACTCGTCTTGTGTAAATCTGGTTCCCCCAGTAATAGGCTGAAGAAGGATTTTCTTCATTCCAGAATAAGCACCTCCACCATAAGTAGAATTGGCATTGAACATAGAACCAAAATCGACTCTTATACCTTTGTAAAGCTCTGAATTGATGTTGGTACGAAGTGAATTACGCTTTTCACTAAAGTTTTGAAGCAATCCTTTTTGGTCATTATAGTTATAACTGATAAAAGCCTGAGTTTTCTCAGTCCCCATAGAAATATTGATATTCTGATTTTGAGTAACACCAGTACCTCCCAGCATTTTCTCTTGCCAATCCAAAGCTGGCGCGGATGCATATCTGTTATTAATTCTATTAAAAACTCCAGTATAGAATCCTGGAGAATCTGTTGCCAAGCTATTATCGAAGACGTTGCTCCATTGTGCTGCTTTTCCTCCAAGTTGTGCTAGTTCGTACTGATATTTAACAAACTGCTCAGTATTAGAAATCATATCCAATTTCTTAGACAGCATATCAAAACTCATAAAAGAGTTATAATTGATAGTTGTTTTTCCCTTTTTTCCAGTTTTAGTTTTGATAACAATAATCCCATTAGAACCACGCGCACCGTAAATTGCAATTGCAGAAGCTCCTTTCAGCACATCAATACTCTCAATGTCATTTGGATTGATAACATTCAAAGCGCCATCCAACTGGAAACCATCTACGATGTAAAGAGGTTCAGTTCCTTGAGTAATAGAAGCTCCTCCACGAACAGTTACGTTTGCACCAGCCCCAGGAGCACCACCTGCCGTTACAATATTAAGACCGGCTGCTCTACCTTGCAAAGCTTGTAAAGCATTCATTGCTGGTGTTGCAGATAACTCTTTTGCGGAAACTGAAGAAACCGACCCTGTAAGATCTGATTTTTTCACTTTCCCATAACCAATGACAACGACCTCGTCGATATCTTTGGTAGCTACTTTTGCAGTATCATTTACTGCCTTTTGTCCCCAAAGGAAACTTGATGAAAGCAAAAATGCTGGAAACACTATTCGCTTTATGTTCTTGTGTTTAATTATCAAAGACATATATTAATTTTTATTTAAATTTAGTTGACAGTAATTTATTGCAATGCCAAAGTACATCCTTAGAAAAACACAAGCATCCTGTCATATCCTGCATCAAATAAAACCATCGAATCAACACATCAAACAATTGACTATCAATATTTTAAATCAAATAATAAATGTTGCAAATATTACATTTTTAACCTATTGTATATGCAATGGTTTTGTAAAAAATCATACAATTTCATAACACAATTATATTTTTTTATTAATTTATAAATAAAGAATTACAATCAATTAATTATAATATTTTTTTCACGCTTATAAACTAAAAAAAGCGAACGATAAAATACCGTCCGCTTCCATTGAAATGTTATGATTGAAGTAATTCTATTAAGGGTTTTGCTCGTAGCCTGCAACCTGAATCTGTGCGAGAGGAATCTGATACAGATAATCATTTGTAGTAATCGTAAAATTATAATTAAGTGCTGCTGCTGCTTGATTAATAATATCTACACCAATATTCCAACGGACCAAATCATGCCAATAAACGCCTTCACCAGCAAACTCGGACCTTCTTTCTCTGCGTAGAGCTGTAATAAAATCTGTACTGGATATAGATGTGGAAAGAGGCGAAAGACCTGCTCTTTGACGAATCCTGTTGACAAAAGGAACAGCAGCTACAGTGTTGCCTTGCATATTAAGAACTTCGGCATACATCAATAAAACATCAGCGTATCTAATTATTGGAAAATTAATTGGCCAATCATACCGGTTTGTAATGACAATTCCTTTTTCACGAAATTTCACAAAGAAATTCTGATTATCCGGCTGTCCATTTTGCGCGATGAAAGATGTTTTGATTGTTAATGGTAACCTCAGGTCTCCTGACTCATAAGAATTAATAAGCGACTGGGAAACACCTAATTCACCAGAGCTGTACAAACTACTTTGCGGGTTATAATATGGGTCGTTTACACCAAAATTGGGAGAGACATAACTTGGAAGATAAGAACCTTGTGACAAGCCTCCACTGATATGTTGTATCTCGAAAAGATGGTACTTGTTATCATTTGCGCTTTTGAACAAGTCAGCATAATTGGGTGCGAAGGTTACAAATTGTCCTTCCTTCTGGATGACAGCCAACAGATTTTCTCTAGCTTTTTCCACATAAGCATTATTGTTGAGCGGATAGCCTGCACCCGTAAGATAAATACGACCAAGCATTGCATGAGCTGCGGCCTTAGTAATCCTGCCTTTGTTTTTGGCATCATAAGTATCTTTTAGCCCCGCAATCGAAGCTTCAATTTCTGATGTGATGAAATTATAAAGTGTAGGTAGATCTGTCCTCTGTATTTTGGTTGCCTCTTCTGGAGTTACAGGATGATCAATCAAAGGAACTTTTCCGAACATACGCAATAACTCAAAATAGGCATAAGATCTTAAAAATCGTGCTTCAGAACGATATTGTTCCTTAGTTGCCGGATCTGCAAAAGGAACAGCGTCTATTCTTGACAAAAGTACGTTGGCATAGGAGATAAGCTGATAAGAATCGTCCCAGAGAATATCTATTTCATCCGTAGAAGATGTATCTTGAAAACGGTTGATTGCGTAATAATCCCTGTTTCCATTTTGTGAAAGAGCAGTATAATTGTTAGAACGCACCTCTGACGCCAAAAGATAAATATTAACATCAAAACCACCACGGGATGAAGCATTTATCATTGCTGAGTAAACACCTGAAAGGGCCTGACTAATCTGTAGTTCTGTAGTATAAAAAGAGGTTTGGGTAATATTATTTTCTGGTTCAAGGCGAAGATCATCTTCGCAGCTAATCATTCCTAACATCAATGTTCCTACAAGTAAAGTCTTTGTTATGACTTTGCTATTATTTATTGGCGAAAAGAATGTTTTTTTATTATAAGTCATTTTCATTTGTTTTAAATTTAGAAGTTAAAGTTTAATCCCATCATATAAACTTTGGCATTAGGATAAGCACCATAATCAGTTCCGTCTGACTGCACAGACTCTGGGTTGTAACCTCCATAATAATTGTCTTTTCTCCAGACATTCTCCAAACTTACATAAAGTCTTAAATTAGAAATATTCAATTTGCTTACAAGATCTTTTGAAAAGTTATAGCCCAATGTAATATTTTTCAATTGGATATAACTTGCATCATAAAGCCATCTAGTATCCAAAAGACTTCCTGTGGTACCATCCAATCTAGGTGTTTTTCCATCACCTGGGTTTTCATCAGATTGCCAACGATTTGCCCAGTTGCCCATAGCATTATTCAGAGTTCCCATTCCCGGACGATCTATTGCACGTCCTAACAATGCATAACTGTAACCTCCTTGCTGACCTTGGAAAAATACGGAAAGGTCAAAACCTTTATATGAGAATGTGTTGGTCAAGCCCCAATAATAATCTGGTGTTGGCCCTCCAATGATATGACGATCATTCTCATTGATCACACCGTCTCCATTGTAATCAAAATATTATACGTATACTGAAATTGCACCATTTGTCTTTGAAACAATAGGATTGGCAATATCTGCACTGGAAAGTACTCCAATAGCTTTGTAAAGATAAAAGGAATTAAGCTCCTGCCCTACTTGTATGATATTTGTACTATTACTGAAACCTGTATAAATAGGTGCATTATCACTACCTAATTGTAGTACTTTGTTATTATTGAAAGCTATGTTTGCTGATGTATTCCATCTAAATTCTCCAACCAAATTCTTTGTGCTAAGATCCAATTCCAAACCTTTGTTCTCAACAGACCCTACATTTTTCCACATTGTGTTGTAACCAGTGACGGATGGAACAGGTTGTTGTAAAAGAAGATCGTTTGTCTTTTTGATATAATAATCTGCTGTAAAATCAATTCTGTTGAATAACCCTAGTTCAAAACCGAAATCTGATGACTGAGTTTTTTCCCAGGTCAGGTCAGGATTTGGAATAGTATTCGGAATTAAACCATTTGACAAATTACCTCCAAATGAATAGTTACCACCTGCCAAAGTTCCAAACGCTCTATACTCTCCGATTGAGTTGTTTCCATTCTCACCCCAGCTATATCTGAATTTCATATTACTTAACCAGCTGGAATCTTTTAGGAAATCCTCTTGAGATACATTCCACGCACCACCAAATGCTGCAAAAGTTCCCCAAAGATTGTTCCATCCAAATCTTGAAGAACCATCTCTACGGATACTTGCTGATAACATATATTTTTTCTGATAATCATAATTCACACGTCCGAACATAGAAATCAACATCCATTCTGAAGCGGTATATTCTGAGTTAAGAACCGATGCGGATTGTGTGAAATTGAAAGTTTTCAAATCATCATTTGCAAAACCTTTATTTCTGTTATACTGAGTGGTCACTCTATAATTCTCAGTACTGTAACCTGCAATTGCAGCAATACTGTGATCTCCGAAGGATTTTTTATAATTTAATAAAGCCTCTCCCAAATATCGGTTGTAATTGACCGTTTTGCGACTAGCGATACTTACCTGCCCTGGGATATTGGTAATCAGATCAAAAGTAGGAATATAACCGTTATTTAAATTAAAATTATTGGTTGCTCCTCCAGAAATTTTGAAATTCAGACCTGGCAAAATATCATAAGACATATATAAACTGGATAACAATCTAAATTCGTTGGTATCATTGGTCGTATTTTCCATCAATCCAATTGGACTTTGTGTAGAACCAGCCCATCTATATCTTGTATTTTTCCAGAAATTGGTATAAAGTCCTGCCGAGTTTTCTGCAATAGGAACCATAGAAAGCATTTTATGAGCAAGGTTATCTTTTCCATCCACTGTTTCCCCGTAACTTTGTGAGTAGCTTGGACGCAATGAAACACCTACTTTCCACTTATCGGTAATATTGATGTCAACTACCGCACTTAAATTATATCTCCTGAAACCGGTATTGATAGCCAAACCTTCTTGGTCGAAATAACCAGCAGAAATCGCATATTTTGCATTTTTACTACCACCTTGTACTCCCAATTGGTAACTTTGAATAGCCGCGGGACGATAAAACGCATCCTGCCAGTCAATATTTGCTACTTGATTTGTGCCCCATCTTGGATCCAGCATATAGTTGATATTGGCTAGATTATAATCGTAATTATTGGCTAGATTAAAATACTTAGCTCTTACTTCATAACTATCAGATGCAGAATTTGTAGATGGGTTGAGGGCTACCCATTTTTTATTGGTTGCTTCAGTAACATAATCGATCCATTCCTCACTGGTCATGATGTCCAATTTTTTCTCAATGGTCTGCACACCATAATACTGTGAAAAGCTAAATGCTGGTTTTCCGGATGTTCCTTTTTTTGTGGTCACTATGACAACACCATTTGAACCTCTGGATCCATACATTGCAGTAGAAGCAGCATCCTTTAGGACGTCAATCGATTGCACATCATCTGGAGCAATATTGGCAATATCATCTACCACCATTCCATCCACAACATAAACTGGTGAATTATTTGCTGAGATAGAAGCAGTTCCACGAACTCGGACTTCCAGTGGCTCACCAGGTTTTCCCGTTGTAGCACGCGTTTTCACACCAGCGATTTGACCCGTTAGAGCTTGATCAACTCTTGCAATGGGGCGATCTTTAAAGCTTTTGGTATCTACCTTACCTACAGCACCAGTCACCTCTCCTTTCTTTTGAGAGCCATAAGCAATGATAACGACTTCCTCTATGTCTTTAGTTTTATTATTTGTCTTGACACTGTCCTTTGCCTTGTCACTCGTTTTTGTTTCCTGAGCGAAGACCAGACCAGTAGTACTAATTAGAATACTCAGTGATATTATAGATTTCTTCATGGGGGTTAATAATTAATTTGTTTGAAAAAAGTACCATAACATTTCAGTTGATCAATCTTTATGAAAAGTACCGGAAAACAACATATGACATTCAACATATATTAATTTTTATTAATGTTAAAATTATTATCACAATACTACATTGTTACAAAAATCTAAGCATCCTGCAATATCCTGCATCGCCAAATCATTAATTTGTATTAATTTAATAAATACAAAACACATAATTATATTAATTTTTACCGATTATTTAATTTAAATAAAAACCAATTTCTATCAAAGAAAATTCATTTAGATTTAAAAAGATGATTAATATCACAAATTTAGTATCGTAATTCAATCAATTTTAAGGGCAAAAAAAAGCACTGAAAATAATCAGTGTTTTATAGAAATAGTACTAGATAAAACTCAATTTCTATACTGCTTTATTCCCTATAGAAATTTTGAAATCAAACATTCTAAACATTTATTTTAAGTAAAAAACTTCTTTCAAAGAAATACTTACAGGAGAATTATCTTCATTAGTTTGCATGATGTTCTTGTTGTATTCCCACCATTTTTGCATTATCGGTTGTAGTGGCAAATTTTGATATTTTTCGCCGTCGCTGCATTTCAAAACTCCAAATAAAACATGAGTTTCTTCATCCAAAAAAATCGAATAATCAATGACTCCGGCTTCTTTCAATAACTCTTGTAGTTCTGGCCAGATTTCAGCGTGCCTTCTCTTATATTCGGCTTCAAAACCTTGATGAAGAAACATTTTAAATCCAATCCTTTTCATCATTAATTATCTTAATGAATTCCCATATCCCACAATTAAAATAGAGATAAACATGACAATCATACCGAATACAATTGTAGAGATTGTTTTCTTTGAAACACCTTTCCATTCTTTAATAATAACACCCCAAAGGTTGGCAATTAAAATAATGAAAGCCATGTGCAAAATCCATGAACTTGGGCCGTTCCCCATTTTGCTTTCTCCCATTCCATAGAAGAAAAACTGTAAAAACCACATTGTTCCTGCTAATGCACAGAAGATGATATTTTTTAGAACTGGTACATTTCTCTTAGTATAATCGGTATAAGATTTATTTTTAAATGAAAGATAAAGACAGCCGATAAGGTTCGACAACATTCCGCCCCATAGAACCACAACGTAAGTCACATTATTCTGGAAAAGAAATTCTCCTTGGTTTGGGTTGGCTAGTTTCCAAGCTTCGTTTGCTACGTGTGCCATTGGTTTTCCGGCTTCTAATCCGAAATTGAAACAAGCACTCAAAACTCCTGAAATAATCGCAACGATCAATCCTAAACCAAATTTATATTCTGTCTTAACTTCCATTCCGTGAGGGTCGATAGAATCGGTTTGAAGTTCCTTGTCTTTCATTACTCCTGCTTTTCCACTGATGATGATTCCTACAATACAAACTAAAAGTCCTAAAAGAACCATTTTGCCCCAATCGTTGGAAAGCATTAATCCTATATTATCTTTCCCATCTTGAGGATTAAATTCATAATAAATTGAAGGAAGAAGCGAACCTATAACCATCGTTAATCCGAGCATAATACTGCTTCCCAAAGCAACACCTAGATAGCGAACACCTAAGCCATACATAAAACCTCCAATTCCCCAAAGTGCACCGAACAAAAACGTTAATCCTAAAATCGATGAGCTTTCGTTTTGAATAATTTCCCAAAAGTTAGGAATGGTAAGAAAAGCTGCCAAAGGCGGAACAATAATCCACGAAAATACACCTCCAATCAACCAAAAAGTTTCCCATTGCCAACCTTTTACTTTTTTGTAAGGCATATAAAAACTGCCCGAAGCAAAGCCTCCTAAAAAATGGAAAATAACCCCTAATAATGCATTCATAATTATTGTATTGCTTGAATTTGAAAATTAACAACATGTAATCGATTGCGCATCTTGTACTGTCATGCTTAACTTTTTGAAAAAATAAGACTTTTTCCATTGTCTCAAAAACATTTATTAAATAGCTATTAGATTGACAGTTACAGATAATTTCATTAAAAATTAACATTAAGTTATTTTACTAAAACAAATAGTAATTCTCTTTAAATATAATTTCTCATATTTCCAAAAACCTGATTCTGGTTTCATTTTCTCTTTATTTAAACAAAAAAGACTTAACAATTTTCATTGCTAAGTCTTTAATTATTTAGAAAAATGATAAGCTTATTTCAATTTATAAACCTCACTCGCTGCCAAAAGGAAACATCCCAATCCGTAATCTTCAAAATCCGGAACTTTGTCTACGGCTAAAGGCTGTCCGTCTTTAGGCTCTTTTCCTGTTCCCTGAACCCATCCTAAAAATCCATTGGGTTGAACAGAATCTTTTACCATCGCATTCCAGGCTTTGACTAAAACTGGTAAATATATTTTCTTATCAATCAAGCCTTTGTTGATTCCATAAGCCATTCCGTACACGAAAAGTGCAGTTCCTGTTGTTTCTTTTCCGCCAAAATTATTGGGATCATGTAAACTTACATTCCAGAAACCATCTTCTCTTTGAAGCGGAACCAAAGCAGCCAAAAGATCTTTGTAATCCTGAAGATATTCTTTGTAATGTGCATCAGATTTCGGAGTGTCTTCCAGAGTTTTTGCCAAAGCAGTCACTACCCAACCATTTCCACGGCTCCAATAACAATCTTCACCATTCGGTTCTTTGTAAGGCGGAACAAAATCTTTATCCCTCCACCAGATCTTATCTTGCTGGTTGTAAAGTCCGTTTCTTCCATGCTTATATTTTGTGTAAGCATACATTTCGTAATTTCTGTCAAAATACTTTTGCTCGCCTGTAATTCTACCTAATTTCGTGAAAATCGGCATGGACATTTGCAAAGCGTCAATCCACCACCAATCATCAACTTTTGACGTTGCAATCATGCTGTCCATAGCGGCTTTTACGTTTTTAATTCTTTCTGGATTTTTTCTACCATCGATTTCGTAAAGATCAAGATACGTTTGTCCGCAAGCCTGATGATCGGCGTTTCTTGTGTAAGTTCCACGCTGTAAATCCCAATTATGATTATTTGCCCAAGACATCGCATAATCGTAATATTCTTTTTTCTTATCTACGGAATACAAAGCCATCAAACCTTCGTAATAAACGGCTCTCGTCCACAAATTACTTGGCCAGACTTTCTTGCCTACAATATCTTTTTTGGTATCGGGCCATTTGTTCATAAAATATTGATTGGTGCGCTGAGCGACTTCCAAAACTTCCTTCTTGTTGGGAAGAACAACCTTAGCATTTTTCTGTTTTTGAGCCGTACAAGAGGAAAAACCTCCAATCATTATAGCAAAAAAACTTGCCGTTAACAGTTTTTTCATAATATTTTTATTTTATATATTTTTTCAAGTCACAGTCTTTTAAATCTTTAATACCTTTTGTTACCAATTCTGCGTTTACAATTGCGCCTTCTTTGTTGGTGTGGGTATGATCTTTCGGGAAATGAGCTTTTACTTTTTCAGCACCCATTTTTTCATATTTCTCAATGACCATAGTATTTAAATCTAAAAAATAAGCTCCGGTCTGCTCTGCCACTTCTTTAGCCCAAACTCCATATTGGTCTTTGTCAATTTTTCCTTTTTCGTTAAATTTATTTCTTGGAATTGGCGAAACAATAATCGGAATTGCTCCTTTTAATTTCGCTTCATTCGAATATTTTCTCATGTAATATCCGAAAGTATAAACCGTTTCATTTACCTTTCTGATTGGATTATAAATATCTTTAGATTCATCTCCGATTCCTTTTATTGTACCTCTTGCTCTCAGCGTATCTGCCAATTCACCACCATCGTTATGACCGAACTGCATCAAAACATAATCACCTCTTTTAATAGTTTTCATAATGGAATCCCATCTTCCTTCCGTCACGAAAGTTCGGCTGCTTCTTCCTCCTTTTGCGTGATTTTGAATTTCAATTTTATCGGTATTTAAAAATAAATCCAAAAAACTTCCCCATCCCCAGAGTGAATCTGAAACTTTTCCTGAACCATTTTGCACTGTGGAATCTCCAATAATATACAAAACCGGTTTGTTTTGATTTTTTTGAAATGAAGCCGCAACAATTACAATTAAAGCAATAGCTGGAAGTAAGAATTTTATTTTCATAGTTTATTTTTGAAATTTTACAGTTACAATATTCGGTTTCGGCATTTCCTTAATTGATTCATCCAAATAATAATCAGTATGTGGTGGTTGATTATACCCGACATTTTGCCAAACAATACTCAAACGATATTGTGGATTATGCATCAAAGTATACAATCTGTGTTTCGTAGGAATCGTTGTACTGAAAACCCTTAATTCCTGATTATCGGCAGTTCTGTAAATCAATTCCTCACGCCAGTCTCCAAATAAATCTGCAACCAAAGACGGATTTTTCTTCGTTCCATTATTCGATTCGCATTGGAAATTTTTAGCGTCGAATATGACATTCGATTTTTCTTTTTTCCAGTCCCATTTTGAGACAACAGTTCCGTCTAAAATTTCACTTAAAAAATCGCCGTCCCAATAAATCCCCATATTGGCAGGCGGATTTTTGTTGCTGATTTTTTTTCCTTTGGTATTGTAAATTCCTTTCAATCCTGCTCCGGCAGCCCAGGATTCCGAACCTTCGTAATGAGGGTCGATATTTAATGACAAACCTCTTCCGGGACCTTGAAATTTGCTGTCTTTGCTGTAAGTTAAAGAAGGTAATTTCCACAGAACTTTTCCGGTTTTCCCATCTCTGAAATGTGCTCCTGCATCATCAAATCTCTCCTGAATATCAAAAATTTCCAATCCCGGATTGGATGGGTCCAAGTCTCCAACGTGCAATGCATCTCCGTGACCGTAACCCGTGCTGTTCAAAACTTTTCCATCGTCATCAACCGTCATTGCACCGAAAACAATTTCGTCTTTTCCATCATTATCAACATCGGCAATGCTTAGATTATGATTTCCCTGTCCGCGATATTGTTTGTTTTCTTCCGAACTTTCGGTGTCAAAAAGCCAACGAAGACTAAGTTTTCTATCTTTAAAATCCCAAGCGGCAATCGCCGTTCTGGTGTAATACCCTCTCGACATAATCACGCTCGGCGTCTTTCCGTCGAGATAAGCAACAGCTCCCAAAAATCGGTCGATGCGGTTTCCTTTGGCATCACCCCAAGTTTCGGTCATTTGTTCATCAGTCGGGTTTAAACTGCCTGCAAATCTTGGAACTTCATAATTGACAGTATGAATTTCCGCTCCGGTTTCTCCGTCAAAAACGGTCATAAATTCCGGTCCGGAAAGAATCATTCCGTTTTCGTTGACATAATTTTTTGTCGGGTCACCAATGAATTTTCCTTTTCCATCTTTGCTTCCATCGGCAGTTTTCATTACGATTTCTGCTTTTCCGTCTTGGTCTAAATCGTAAACTAAAAACTGTGTATAATGCGCTCCTTCTCTAATATTTTTGCCTAAATTAATTTCCCACAAAAACTGTCCGTTCAGTTTATAAGCCTGAATAATCGGTGGGTCTGTTTCCCCTTTTTGGCTGTTGTCGTGCGACCTTCCCGTTTGATGAAGGATGATTTCATATTCTCCGTCACCATCTAAATCAGCAACTGAAGCATCATTCGGAGTGTAACCTTCAGGCGTTTTTAAAGGAATTGAAAAATAGGGTTTTTGATTGGCTGTGTATTTTGCAAAATCTTGGTCAACGTCTTGATGTTGTGTATTTGATTTTACGAAATACGTATAATTCTTTCCTTTATCAGCGGTTTTATCTAAAAAATTAGTTTCGTTGAGTAAAGGTTTTTCATTCAGCTTTTTGGTCTGATTATTTTCTGTGCGATACAAATCGAAATGAGTATCCTGAGCTTCCGTTCCCAGCAAACGCCAACTTACAAAAACACCTTTTTCAGTAGGAATTGCAATAACACCTCTTTTCAGGTACTCCATTTGTCTTTGGGCAAAGAATGTTTGCGAAAGAAAAATGGCGGATGTAATAAAGATATATTTGATTTTCATAAACCTTATTTTTATAAGTTTTGGTTAAAGCCAATTTTGAATTTCATCTTTTTAAACAGGCTAAAGCCCGTTCCTATTGATTTGTAATCCTTTTTGATTCTAATCCTTGTCAAGGCAAGGATTTTTGCGTTGAATCGCTCGCAGCCCGACTTGAGCGGAAATCCTTTTTTGCGGATTCTTTAAGTTCTATTTAGACCGAAATCTTCTTGTTTCTCTAAACCTTATAGATTTTTAAAATCTATAAGGTTTGTCCATTCGAATCTCTCGCAGCCCGACCTGAGTGGAGCTCTTTTTGTCGCAGCAAAGCGGAGACAAAAAAAGCGGGAACGGAGGGCGGAAAAAGCTGCTCAAATAATTCTAATTACACAACTTCAATCGATTGCACAAATTCAATTATTTTTTTGAAACCTGCTTCAGCAACCACTTTACCCATTCTTCAGTTCCCTGATAATTGGTGAAATCTGCAGGAAGTTTTTTGCCATCGATATATTCGTTGTAGCACCACGGGTCGCCCAACGCGAAAACGGTTCCTTTGCCGACTTTTGCAATCGCTCCGATGTTCTTTCCTTCTGCCGTTAAAATGGCTTTGGCAGGAGCTTTTACATCCATTGAACTCACTTCTTTCATATATAATTTTTGCTCAGAGAAAATCTCATTTCCAGCCGGAACCATCACTTTTCCCTGTTCAAATTCTCTCTTCTGAACACGGTTATAACTGTCGTCATTAAAATGAATCCCAAATTCACCCGCCAATTTGTTGAAATGTTCGAATTCAGAATTGCCATTGTCGTTGCTCATCAAAACCAAAACACCACCTTTTTTCACCCATTCTGTAAGGTTTTTGATAGAATTGGCATCAATCAAATTAGCTTTTCCTCCGTAAGCTTCTTTGTCGATATCAGCGTCAACAATAATGTAAATATTGGCTTTTTTCAAATCTTTTTTTGATGGAGCGGTTGTCAAAGTACTGATTTCTGCACCTTGTTTTTGGAAAATTTCGCCCAGCAAAGAAAATCCGCCGTTGGAAGTGTCGTTCCACGTGTAATGCCACGATTCCAGAACTTTGGTTTCTTTATTTTCCTTTTTCTCGTTGTTGAAGAAGTTGTCTAAAACAACTTTAGGTTTGTTTTGAGCATTGGAGAACCCGAATGTAAGAAGTGTTCCTAATGCTAATGTTTTTACTATTTTATTATTCATTGTAAATTTTATTTTGAGAAATATACAGGAATTAATTGAATTTCGCCATCCAAACCTGAAGTTTGAACTTTCCAATTGGAAGCGTCGAACGGTTTATAGTCGATGTTTACAAAATTAATTTCGTGATAATTTCGCCATTGGATTTTATTCTGGTCCATATAACGGATTCGGTTCGCCATCAGGTTTGAAACTTCAATCTGAATGGTATTTTTTCCCTTTTTCAAATATTTTTCGACGTTGATTTCATACGGAAGACTCCAAACAATTCCTGCATCTTGTCCGTTGATGATGACTTTTGCACTTTCATATAATTTGTCAAACTTAAGTACAAAATCGTCGGCTTTTTTATTTAATTTAAATGATGTTGTATAAATTCCTGTTCCTGAAAAACTCTGCGTTGAAGCCTCTTCCGTGAAATTCGTCCAAGGTCGAAGTTTGTCTAAAGTTTTTGATTTCGGAAGTTCGGGACCGCCTTCTTTGAAGGTCAGTTGCCAAGGTTGGTTTAAAACAATCGGAGCATCTGCTTTTTCAATATATTTCCATTTTGAAATTGAATTATCCGGTGTTTCTGATGCTTTCACAATCAAAGACTCGCCTGATTTCAGTTGAACTTTTACTGAATTATTCTGAGTTTCGGCAACACCAAAATCTCCGTTTTCAGGATTCATCAGTGCAAGCTGTTTTCCAATAAAATTCAAAGGAATATTTTGATTGATTTCTTTGGAAGTGTGATTGACAATGTAATAATATTTTCCGCCATCAAACTTTCTTCTGACGAATTTCAATCCGGTATCCGTTAATTTTTCTCTTTCGATTTTTAAATATTCCAAAGCTTTTTCAACATCAGAACTCAAAACGATTTTTCCTCTTCCGAAGGTTGCTGATTTTAAATTTCCGTCCTGCTGAAAAGGAATTTTACTCCAAAGAAATTGTAATTCATTTCTTCTTTTTTCAAATTCAAAAAATCCCTGAACGTCTTTTGGTTCGTTTTGGAAAATCACAGAAGCTCCATTTTGAGCTAGATTCAAAATATTTTTTAAGGTTGATTCAGAGAAATAATTCAGTTGAGGAATAATTAAAACTTTATAAGAACCTCCATTTTTCGAAACCTGAATATTCTGGTTTTCAAACTTCGCTTCAGCAATCATTTTATCCGAAATCATATCCAGAGAATAACCAGATTTTCCTAATTTCTCAAGGTTTTCGTAAAATACGGTAGGGTGCAGCCACTTTTCAATATTATGAATTTTGAACGGCATATCTTTCCCTTTCGGATTCGCCCATTGGTCGTAAACCGGCCAATACATCAGGATTTCATTATCCGATTTTCCACTTTGTAGAACAGATTGCGTTTTTTCGATGTAAGAATTTAAACCTTTAATATTTGGCCATAAAGAATTTTCGGGAACGAAATTAGTCGAAGCATAAAACAACCAACCCGGAAACTGAACATCAGCCGGCGTATACGTCGTTCCGTGATAAAAAATATGGTTGATTCCTGACAAAAAAATCTGTTCGGCTTCTGGCTTAACTTGTGACCAAGACGTTTTGAAATGTTCTGTGAGCCAAGTAAAAGATTCATTGGAAATCAAAGGTTTTCCGGTAATATTTGCCGCCGAAGAAGCGAATTTCAGCATATTAATATCGGGAACTTCCTTTGTATTGATGTCTTCAACATTTCTTTTCAAACCCTGAATATCAAATTTTGTACTTCCGAAAGTTTCAGATTCAGGAATATCAACTGCAACGTACAAATCCAATAAATTTCCCGGCGAACCGTGTGCCTGATTGGTATTTTTTGAGTTTTTTGAATGTGCCCAATTTGTAAAATTATCCGTGAAATTATGAAGAATCAATTCGCTCATTGTTTCTCGATAATCGGATTTTATTCTTCCTGCCAATTCGCTTTCCTCATCGCTCACCAGATATTTGATATACTGACTTAAATCGTACCCTCTTCTTTTCTTAAATTCATCTTTAAAATCGGCAGTCCAATCTGCGCCATAAACTTCATAACTGTCATTAAAAAACGAACGGATTCCATAGTTTGAATTTCCGAAAGCTTTATCGAAAGTTTTCAGATAATCTTTTGTAGCATCGGGAGAAAAATGGTCTAAAGTATAGCCATCGCCACCCGGAGCGGCACGTTTTACTTTCTGCAATGTTTTGCCTACAAAAACGGCATAGATTGTCCATCTCCCTGAACTTGGTTTCCAATTTAAAGTTCCATCAGCATTAATCTTATCCGTTAAAACTACCGCTTCATTTTTCTCATTATAAGCGGTAACGATATCTAATTTTGTGGTTTTTAAATTCTTCTGTTTTTCGTCTTTTAAAACAATCTTTTCAGAAAATTTTTCATTCGCTTGAATGTTATAAATCTGAACAATCATTTTTGTTGCGGCGTCATTTTCATCAACTTGCGGTCCTCCAATTGGCCAGCCAGTTCCGACCGCCATATCAACGCCCATTTTCAGACTTTTCGCTTTATCCGTCGTGAACTGCAACATTTTCATCCATTCCGGAGAAAGGTAATTGATGTATTTGTTCTCAAACCCTTTCGCTCCGTAAATCGGGACAATTTCTACTCCCCCGAAACCAGCTTTGGAAAGGGTTGTCAATTGTTTATCCAAACCTTTTTCATCAACGGCACTTCCCATCCACCACCAACGCGTCCACGGTTGAGCGATATTTGTCGCTTTCGGCCACGGATTTTGTGCGGAAAGATTTCCGAAAGCAAAACAGAGAACGCTTAGTTTGAGTATATTTTTAATTTTCATTTTTCAAGTTTTATCTTTTAACCACAAAGGCACAAAAGTTTTTACATTTTAGTTATTTTGAGTTTGTGATTCGACTCTTGAGAAGAACACATCAGTTTTAAAATCAGAGATTTTTTTACTTAACTTATTTATTCAAATTTCATCAAAATTATTTCCCCGAACCTAAAGGGAGTAATTTTGATGAAATTTTCAAAGGAATTTTGCTCCCTTTAGGGTTGGGGCAAACAAAATTTCTTTGAAAATCATTTGACAATTAATTTCCATCAGGTTTTAAAGATTCCATAAAAACAGATTCCGGCCAATGGAATTTTTCAACATCATCGGGTTTATTGGGGTTAAAATTCTTATAATTTTTTGAAATATATTTTTTCAAAGGCAAATTTTGGTCAACGATGGATTTTACTACACATTTCGCCAATTCATATGCTCCGTAAGGATTAAAATGCGTATCGTCTGCCAAAGCATTCGGTTGGTTTGGGTAAGCGTTTGCGGGATAATGAACAAATGCTCTCTTCGCCTTTTCCGGTCCCATTGCTTCGAACAATGTTTTGCTTAAAGCGTTTAAATCGATTAAATCTACTTTTTCTTCTTTTGCAATTTCTCGCATCGCATCAGGAAAATCATCTAAAGTGTTGACAATTTTATTATTTTCATCAAAAACTCTGCGGTTCATCGAAGTTACCAAAACCGGAATTGCGCCCAATTGTTTTGCTTTTTGAATCCATTCTTTCAATCTTTTTCGGTAACCAGATTTTGTACTATTTCCTGCTTTTTGGTCGTTGTGTCCGAATTGGATAAATAAATAATCACCGGGTTTTATTTTATTCCAGATTTTATCGATTCGGTGGCGGTCTTCAAAGGCTTTTAGGGTTTCTCCGCTTTCGGCATAATTGGCAATCACAACTTCATTTGGAACGAAAAAATAGGGTAACATTTGTCCCCACGAAGCCCACGGTTCGTACTGTGCATCAACAACAGTTGAATCTCCTGTCAAATAAATAGTTTTTGCCGTTTTGTTGGGTTGAATTATTATTGAACACACTTTCGGAGCTTTATCATTAAATTCAATCGTCAGCAAATTATCCCAGTGTAAATATTTTCTTTCTCTTGGCTTTAATTTTACGATGCCAATTTTTTCTCCATCCTGATTTCGGATGATGCTGTCTTTTATGTGAACTGAAATTTGTTTTTCCAAAATTTCGCCTTGTTTTGTTTTGACATCATTTAACATCAATCGACGGTTTTCTACACGAACTGTCGTTTCCGAAGTACCTTTTGTATCGCCTAAATTCAGTTTAATATCATAATTTCCTTCAGGAATTGCCACCGAAAAATAGAAAGGTTTGTCGCTTGTGATAAAATCTCCCGTCAAAGCATTTCCGCCATTGTCAACAGATTTTAAACTGGAAATATCCATAAATCCATAACCGATTTTCTTATCAAATTTTGACGTTGAATTAATCGGAATGAAACCTTTTTCCACTCTGTTTCCGCCAAAATCAAATTTGAAAGTGGTTTGCTGTCCAAAATATAATGAACAGATAATTAGTATTAAAAATGACAATCCTTTTTTCATCATTAATCCGTTAAAATATTTTCTTTCGGCATTGTAAACTGTTTATTTTCATCACCCAAATCCGGTAATCCGAAATAGAAATATAATGTTCTTTTGAATGTTCCGTTCAAATGATTGGGTTCGCTTTCTAATCCTAAAGATTCGGTTTTATCGTTAATGTTAAACGCCAAAACAGTTCCCAATGGTGGAATTGCATCTAAAAACGAAATATTTCCACTTAGCAATTTCGGATAACCTTCCGCTCCGTAAATTCCGTAAAAATCAAAAAGTCTGACGAACATTTTTTCTTCTTTTGTTCCGACCGTTATTTTTCCTTCTGCAGTATCCAATTGCAACCAAGAAACATCATCAAAATAACCTTTGAATTCAGGATAAATCCACGGCGATTGTCCGGTTCTTGTTGAGTTTTTTAAATTCTGCCAAACATTGTAAGTCTGTCCCTGCAAACGGTTTTTCCAAACGTGATAAGGCCCTTTTCCTAGCCATTTTGCATTGATGACATAATTTTCAGGATAATCGAAACTTACGCCCGAAAACTGATAATCTCCTGACAAAGAATATTCATAATTTAATTCTAAAATAGCGTTTGGATTTAGCTTCCAAATAATTTTATTTCCGTTTTTGTAATTGACTTCAATCAGTTGGTTTTGTTCTTCTGTAAAAGATTTTATGGATGATAATTCCATTGTTCCGTTGGCGAAAACAGGGCCATTTTTGAAACTTATTTTTTTACCTTTTTTATCTAAAATTACAGACTTCAACAAACCATCTTTTTTCCCGATGGTAAACTCTTTTTCGTCTGATTTTAAAATAAATTCAGCTTCATTTTCTGCCACAGAAACCGGAAATTCTTTACTTAAAGATTTCGAAAATTGTTTTGAAATCTCATCACTCGAATTAATTTTCCAAGTCCAAGTGTAAATTTCTTTTCCAAAAATATCGGTTGCGGTTAATAATAAACCTTCATTTTCTTTCCAATTTGGAGGAAGATTTAAATTGATATTTCCTTTTTCTGTTGGTCGAATATTTGGAGAATCTGCTTTTCCTGTTTTAATCAAATCAAAACCGGATTCAGAAGAAAATGGTGTTTTAAACTTAATTAATTTCCATTCAAACTGACACTCTTTTAAATTTGTAAAATGATAGCGGTTTTCGACAGGAATATTTCCGTTAAAATCTTTTGGAAGCGTTTTCAAATCAATTTTTACAGGACTGTAAATTTCACGAATAGCGTAGAAACTTCCTTCTTTTTCGCGATGTGGCCCTAAAACTCCGTCGGGAGCGTTGATTGCGTTCACATCAATCTGATTATTGAAATCCGTGCGTACCAAACCTTCATCCACAAAAGCCCACAAAAAACCTCCCGCTCCTTTTTTGGAATTCCAGTGAAGCTCCCAGTAATCGGCTAAAGAAGTTCCGCCACCGCCATCATCTTGGGCGTGTAAAAACTCGGTCGGCATATAAATATTTTCGCTTTCGAGGATATTTTTTGTGCTGTAATAATCTTCGTAATGATTGCAGTCGATTCCGTTGAAAGCGTTTCCAGGCCTGTGATGTGCGTGAATTACGGGACGGTTTGACAAGTCATATTTTGCAAATTCTGCATCCAAATCAAAATTATGTCCGCCTTCATTTCCATTGCTCCAGAAAATTATGGATGGATGACTTGCATCTCTTGTAACCATTTCTTTCACAAGCTTTTTCCCAACTTCGGTACTGTATTTTTTTTGCCAACCCGCCAATTCATCCAAAACATATAATCCAAGCGAATCGCAAATCTTTAAAAACGATTTATTCGGCGGATAATGAGAACAACGAACGGCATTCATATTCATTTCTTTGATGAGTTGAACATCCATTAAATCGATGTTTTCTGTGACTGCTCTACCCGTTTCCGGCCACCAAACGTGACGGTTAATGCCTTTCATTTTGACCTTTGTTCCGTTGATGAAAATTCCGTCGCCTTTTCGAATTTCTATGGTTCTAAAGCCAAATTTTTCTTCGGTTTGGCTGATTGTTTTTCTGTTTTTATTTAAAGTGAATTTTGCTCTGTATAAATTCGGGGTTTCTGCTGTCCAAAGTTTTGGATTCTTAACGGACAACTGAATTTGCTTTAAAGTATCTCCTTTTTTGATTTGAACCTGAGATTCGCCAACCAAATTATTTTTAACATCAAATAATTCTACTTTTATATTGTTAGCAGAATTAATTTCCTTTAAATAAATATTCGAACGGAAAGTCCCATCTGCTTTGGCTTCAATGGCCGTTGACAAAATATGTTCTTTCGGATTGGCTTCCAAATAAACAGGTCGAAAAATTCCGCCTAAAATCCAATAATCTGCTAATCTTTCTGCATTATTGACGGATTTATCTGCCGACATTTTAGAGACTTTTACCTCAAGAATATTTTCTTTTCCGAATTGAATTTTATCCGAAATATCATATTTAAATTCATAAAAAGCGCCCTGATGAATTGCTCCAGCTGATTTTCCATTAATTTTCACTTCCGTGTCGGTCATTGACCCTTCAAAAACGATGTTGATGGTTTTTCCCTTCCAAGAATTAGGAACTGTAAATTTATGTTTGTACAAACCTGTTTCGTCGTGAAACTTGAAGTTTTTACCATACGTAACATAATCCCGACCGTAATTATAAGAGCCGAAACCTTGTTGTTCCCAATGAGAAGGCACGTTGATTTTGCTCCAGCTTCCTGATTTTCTTCCTGAATTTATCCAAAAATCCCATTCTTTGGTTTGTTCAGCATCTTTCCCACTCAGGAATTGGATTTCCTTAGATTGAGAAAATAAAAGCTGTGAGCAAACACATAAAAGAGCGAATATTTTGGAAGAAAAACTCATTATTTTGCAGCAATATCGGAGTCGTCTTTTTTATCGTAAGATTGCGTAAGAGAAGCAACTTGCTCCACTTTAATATTTTTTTGTTTCAAATTCTGAATATGATTCAAGTTTTCCATTTCAGGTTTCAGAGCTTTAACTTTAAAATTTTCAAAAGTGAAATCTTTTAAATCAAACAAATCCGATTTTTCAATAGAAAACGCTGTTTCGCAACTTAAATCTATATTTTTGATGGTAATATTATTAGCCAAGCCTTTTTTCGGTCTTGCTTCACCTTTTAAATCAAAAAATTGATTCCATCCTTTTGCGTAAATGAAAGTTTTTACGTTTCCTTTGATATTATCTAAAGTAATGTATTCGTAATGTTGAGGCGTGTCGGGACGCATTTTCAAGTGCAATAATCTTGATGCATCTTTCACGGTAGAATTTCTGAAAATGATGTTGTAATTGTGAATCGATTCGCTTCCGCAAGTGAGCGCAGAATGGCAGAATCCGAAAGTATTATCTTCTATGATGATGTTTCTGTTTTCTCCGTTATTCGGGTCAGTATCTGCTTTTGGACCTTTTCCGCCTTTCAAAGCAATGGCATCGTCATTAACCGACATATAACAGTTCTTCACAAGGAAATTTGAACAAGCATCAATGTCAATGGCGTCTGTACTTGGTGCTTTTACAGGTTCTTTCGGAGCTAAAATTTTTAGATTTAATAATTTTACGAATTGAGATTTGTAATAATGTGTACTCCAGAAAGGCGAATTTTTCACAGTAATTCCTTCAATCTGAATATTTTTTGAATTGGAAACATAGATAATTCTAGGTCTCATTTCATCCATATTGGTACATTTAGGATTCCATTCCCTTCTTTTCCAGAATGATTTCCAGAATCTCAAGCCGTTTCCATCAAGCGTTCCTTTTCCTGAAATCGTGAAACCGTCTAATCCATCTGCATTGATTAAAGCCGGAAAATATTTTACCGTCTGACCTTCCATTCTTGTTGTAACCACAGGAAAATCGTTGATGTCATCACTTCCTTTTAATTTTGCTTCATTTTCTAAATATAAATGTGTTCCCTGTTTAAAGAAAAGCGAACTGATAAGAAAAGTTCCTTTTGGTACGACAATTACTCCTCCGTTTTTTGAAGCCTCATCAATAACATTTTGAACTTGCTTTGTCTGAAGAATTGTACTGTCATTCTTCACTCCAAAATCTGTGATGACGTATTTCTTACCTAATTTACTGATGTCTGTTGGTTTGTTTTCTTTAAACCATTTTGGAATTGCAGTTCCGTCTGGGAACTTATCCTGACTTTTTACGGTAGATGAAAACAAGAAAAATGTGATTAGAGATAGTATAAAGTTATTTTGAAAATTCATAATTGGATTTTTTATAAAGCTAATAAAAGGCTTTATTTTCAACTTTATAAAAATATACATTTTGAAGACTTGTGGTATCCTGCTCTTTCACGTTAAGTACATTATAACAATTAACAATATATTTTTAAACGCAAAGTCCACAAAGATTCTTTTGAAATTATTGAAGACATTTTTAAGGTTCGCAAAGGCGCATAGCTCAGCAAAAAATAAAATAAATAATCATTAGTACTTAATTTGATTGGTTTATTATTTCTGCTTTGTTCATTAAAATAAAAAAACCACCGATGTTATCAGTGGTTTTCGAGAATGAGAATTTAATATTATCAAAAATAATTCTTCATGAATTCCAAACTTCCTAACGCTAATTCCTCAGCATCATAAGGTGATTTTTGCCAAAGAGAAACCATCTGCTGCATTCCTGAAATTGATGATGAGAAATTTTCCAAGACCAGATTTCCTTCAAAATTGATTTCTTTTAAAGCTTTGAAAAGTTCATTCCAATTAACGGTTCCTTCTCCGAGCATTCCGCGGTGTGATTCTGTAATGTGGACGTGTTTTAGTTTTTTACCTGCAAGAATAATCGGGTCGTAAAAATTGTTCTCCTCAATATTCATATGGAAAGTATCGAGATGAAGAAAAAGATTGTCTTTCTCCGTTTTTTCAATTAAATCCAACACATTTTTTGCCGTATTACAAACATACGATTCGTAACGATTAATCGGTTCAATTCCAATATTTACCCCTTTTTCTTTGGCATATTCTGCAATTTTGCTCCAGACTTCTACAATGATTTCGGATTCGTTATCCGTTAAAGGATTTCCTGAAAAAACTCCGATTCCGCCGTGAAGAACACCTCCAAAAAAATCCGTTTCAAGTTCAGAAGTTTTATCAATCGCTTGTTTTATCAGTTTTTCTGCAACCTTCGGATAAGAAGCAATATGTGCTTCTTTGGGAAGATTCAGAGAGCATACGACATCCAGATTGTTATCTTTCAATTGTTGTTTTACTTCTTTAGAATTGAATTCCATTGAAGTTGGCAGTAAGATTTCTATCAAATCAAAACCTGCTTTTGCTGTTTTTTCTATTGCATATTTTCCTGCTTCTGGCGTCCAAACAGGAGTAATCCAAGATAGCAGTGAAACACCAAATTTTACGTTCATTGTATTTAATTTTAAATTTAATTAGAAAATCCACCATTCTGTCCTCACTCCAAAATAAGTCCCGAATCTTTTAGAACCAGATTGCTGTAAAAATGGTGAATAAAGAGTATTCATTGCCTGATCATTATATCTCGAAACTTCTGCAATGAAACGAATATGAGGTCTTGCCCAAACACTTCTCTCCGCAGTCGGAACAATAGTTGGAGCCAAAACTAATTTTGTCATTGAAGCTGGATTCTGACTGCCGTCTTTCCTTGTAGCAAAATGCAATTCGGAGAGAATATGAAACCAATTATTAAAATAATAAGTTGCTCTAAAACCTGTATTAAATTCAGATTTCTTATTAAAAATCTCTCTTTGATAATAATCAATCGATTTGTTATTACTATCTGAACCGCCTTTGCTTTGGGTATAAACTGCATAAGCGTTGACTGACCATCTGTTGGAAAGATTAAGCAAAATATGTTCAACCGCTGTCAAAGAGTAGGCTCCTTTATAGGTTTTACTGATTTCATCAGGAGCGCCGTAAGTCCGCCAAGTTTGGGTATTTCCGCTATCGCCTCCATTGGCAATTCCGCTTCCGTATCTTACTGATATTTGGTTGAAAGAACCTGTAATTTTTGTTTTTAAATTCGTATTCAGTTTCGCACCTAAAACCCATCCGTTATCCGATGGATATTGCTCCATTGAATTATCACCGGATTTTTCCACATTATGGAATTCGGCAAGAAGTTTAAGCTTATGAACATCATTTTTAAACGGAATAATCTGTTCCAAAATAAAAACTTCTCTCTGTCTGTAAATCAGATTTTTTGTTCCGCTGATAACATTAGTATAAGAATATGGTGTGGAATTAGTTGAAGCTGTATCTATCACCGCAGGAAAAAACATTGAAAATCGGGTATTTTTATGTCTAACGCCCCAACCTGTCGCCGAGTGGTCATCAAAATAAAAATAGTCAGCAATGTGGACATCATCATATCTCAACCATCTGGAACCAGCCCAAACGTCCCAATCGCTTCCCATAATATTTCTGGCTTCCACAAAAGCTTCTGGCAAAGCGATAATCATCCCTTGATTGGATTTAGAATCTACATTTCCCAAGAAAGTTCCGCCAGAATAGAAACTCAATCTAGCCTGCATATCAATTTTGGTGCTTTTTGTACTGTCTCCATTTACAAGTGGCGTGAAATGAAAAGCTGGTAAAAAATCGACATAATCGCCCTGATCCATTCTTCCGCCTAAAGAACCTTGATTATTGAGATTCAGTTGCCTTCCTGTTTTTCCATCGGCATTTGGAGAATATCCAGCACCAATTCTTCCTGTTGTTCCGAAAGAAAAATCCTTATTGGTAATTACAATTTGAGCAAAATAAATCTGAGCAATGAGAAGTAAAATCCCAAAGCTATATTTAAAAACATTAGTTTTCATAGTCTATTTAAGAGTCTTTGGTTTGTAGAACTTCAAAGCAAATAATAGAATAATCACATAACAAATGATTGGCAAAAGATAAGCGTGCGCAATATCTTTCTCAGCAATTTTACCCATCAAAGGAGGAAATACTGCTCCACCAAACATCGCCATTACCAAAAAAGAAGAAGCCTGTGGAACTTTGCTTCCCAATCTTTTGAGTCCAAGGCTGAAAATAGTTGGATACATTACACTTAGAAAAAGATTTAATAATATTAAACTAATGAAAGATGCCCAACCAAAACTTTGCGAAATCACTAAACATAAAACAATATTACAAGCTGTAAAAATTGCTAAAAGTTTATTCGGAACAATGAATTTCATCAGAAATGTTCCTATAAAACGTCCAACCATCATCATAGCCATACTTAGAGAAAAATAATAAGAAGCCTGTAATTCCGGAAGATGCATCTTTTCTACGCCATAATTGATGAAATAAGCCCAAGTTCCGCCTTGTGCAGCGATATTGAAAAACTGCGCAATAACAGCAAAAATAAAATGTCTCTGTTTATAAAGTGGTGCGTGAGGATCTGAAATAGATGAAGAATCATCTTCTGAAATTTGGATATCTTCTGCGTGAGGATCTTTCAAACTTGGGACTTTAATAAAAGAAAAAATAATAGTTATTGTCAAAATAACAATGCCAATCCAAGTATAAAGATCTTTCACAGAATCCAAAGAATTGTCATCCAAACCAGACTTTCCGAAGATAAAATAGCCACCTAAAAGTGGCCCGATAATAGCTCCCAATCCATTGAAAGACTGTGCGAAATTCACCCTTTGATCGCTCGTTTTTTCATTTCCTAATGCTGCTACAAAAGGATGCGCTACAGTTTCCAAGGTTGCCATTCCCATCGCCAAAACAAAAAGTGCAATTCTAAAAAAGTCAAATGACATTTGGTTTGCTGCTGGAATGAAAAGGAATGACCCTAAAGCAAAGAGTGACAATCCTAAAATCACGCCCTTTTTATAACCGAATTTTTTCATAAATAATCCAGCCGGAATTCCCATCAATGCATAAGCTCCGAAGATTGAAAGCTGTACCAATCCGGATTTTGATTTAGAAACATTCAGAACATTTTGGAAATGCTTGTTCAGAACATCGCCCATCGTCAAAGCAATTGCCCAAAAGAAAAACAAAGAAATCACAAATGCCAATACAACAACGTATTTCTTTTCTGTAAATTTTGCAGTATTCATATTAGTATTTTAAATAGTTTGGCTGTAATGTTCTTCTCGGAAAGATTTGAATTCTTCATAAGAATAATCCGGACAAGCGCCTGATTTTGAAGTGATAAATGCGCCAAGAGAAACCGCTTGTTTCATAATTTCCTGAGGATTTTTCCCTTGAATCCTTTTAGAGAGAAAACCTGCGAGAAAAGAATCTCCGCTTCCTACAGTATCCTGGACATCTATTGAAACTGCAGAAAAGGTATAGTTCTCATTTCCAACAAAATATCTTGCGCCTTTGCTCCCTTTTGTGAGGACGATTTCATTTAAGTCAAAATAATTTTGAATGTGCTTGATACTTGTATCTTCATCGATATATTCTTCACCAAGAAACTCGATTATGGTTCTTAATTCGGCTTTGTTCATCTTTACCAGATGTGCTTTGTATAGTAATGTTTTGATTAATTCAAAATCGATGAAAGGCGGACGAAAATTAACATCAAATACTCTGAATTTAGAAAGTTCTATCAGTTCCAATAGTGTATTTTTCGATTCTTCATTTCTGGCAATCAAACTTCCAAAAACAAAAGCTTCAGAATTCTGAATCAATTCTTTATGTTCTGGAGTAATCTGGATATTATCCCAAGCCACATCATTAACAATGTCATAATGCGCTTCGCCGTGCTCATCAAAATTTGCAATGACGGTTCCTGTTGGTTTTTCATCATCGATTTGAATAAAATCTGTTGAGATATTCCAACTTTGAATTTGATTCAGAAGTTCATTTCCTAGTTCATCATTCCCGACTTTACTTATCATTTGAACCTCAACTCCCATTTTGTCGAGATTGTAAGCCACATTGAAAGGCGCTCCGCCAGCTCTACTTCCCGCTGGAAAAATATCCCAGAGAACTTCTCCGAAACATACGGCGTAAGATTTATTATTATTCATATTTAGATTAAACGTTTAAGTTAATTAGTAAAAAAATTATTTTATTGATTTTTTGATGATTAAATTTCCTGACAATGTTATTTTTTTTGCAGTCGTCGAATAATCATTGATTTGCAAGTCCAATAATTTTATAGCTTCATCCGCCATTTCTTCCAACGGTTGCTTCACGTAAGTAATATCTGCAGGAAATAATTTGTACGCTTCTGTCTCATCAAAAGCTAGTACAGAAACCTGTTCAGGAACTTTGATATTATTTTTGACAAGGTACGCAAGACCAGCAACCGCCAATTTGTTACTCGAAAAGTATAATGCTGTATTTTTCGGATTTTCACCCAACGCTTCTTTAAGTTTGGTTTGAATCTCTTCTGTTATATTTTCAAGACCAACAAGAATATTTTTCTTAATAATATTTTTCCCAGAATCTACAATACTTGTATCAAAACCTAATTTCCTATCCAAAAGATGAGGTAACTTGGTATCGTATCCGATATAGATTATTTCGCCAAAGTCTTTTTCTAAAAGGTATGACGTTGTAGTTTCAGCAATTTCCTTGTTATTCAATATCACAGCTGGAACATCGACTCCTTTGAGATATCTGTCGATTGTAACAACTGGATAATTCTTATCAATTAATTTTTGAAGAACAACCTCAGAACCTACAACTGGCGCAACTATCATTCCATCAACTTGTTGCTGAGAAAATAGCTCTATCAGTTTTTCAAATTTTTCTGCATTTTCATCAGAACTACCGATAATCAGAGTGTAGCCTAATTTTAAAGCTCTATCTTCAAGACTTCTGGCAATACTGGAATAGAAATCATTGGAAATATCAGCTACAATCAATCCTAATAATTTACTTTTATTATTTTGGAGGCTTCTAGCAATTTTGTTGGGTGTGTAGTTAATCGTTTCAGCTATTTCAAAAATTTTTTTCTTGGTATCTTCACTGATTCTCTGACCTTCTTTCTTATTAAGAACATACGAAACTGTTGCGACGGAAACTCCGGCAATTCTAGCAATATCTTTAATGGATGCTCGTTTCATTGTTCTGATTTACAGTGCAAATTATTTAATAATAAATTAAAAAAACAATAGCACATTTTTTTTCGTCAATTCAGAAAAAAGTGTAATTTGGCGGATTTTTAATTTTAAATACAATTGATTTTAACTTACACTAAATCAATAAATTAAAATTAAAACAAATTTTACTAATTAATTTAATAGGACTAATTCATTTAGCTATGTTAATTTTTGGTTAATCGTTTAATCAAATAATTTTAAAAAATAATTGCAATTAATATAAATATCAAATGTTAATTACTTAATTTCTAGATTACTACTTATAAAAATCTTATTGTCGATTTTCTTGGAAAACAATCTCATTTTTTAGAAAATTCTATCAACTATTTTTCACACTGGTCAGACGCACCATTTTAATCATCTGACAAACAACACTCTAACAGTACAGGACAGGATACTCCTTTTTGGGTTTGTTTCTAATTTTCCATCGCAACAAATCATTAACATTCAATTAATAATAATTTTATGAAAAGTAAATCTTTACCATTTAAGCATATGCTTAAACTATGTCTGTTTGGCGGACTAATATCAACCACAATTGATTTGAATGCTCAAACATTAGCTTTTCCGGAAGCTACCGGTTTTGGGAAATATACTACGGGAGCAAGAGGTTCTGCTAATCCTGAAATCTATTTGGTGACGAATTTGAACGACAGCGGACCTGGTTCTTTTCGTGATGCTGTGAGCAAAGAAGGTCGATTTGTTATATTCAAAGTTGGTGGTATTATTAATACTCAATCTCAAATTGTCATTGCAAAAAACACTACAATTGCAGGACAAACTGCGCCTGGAGAAGGTATTGTTCTTCTTGGTTCCAGAGTTACATTTACAGGAGCAAGTAATACAATTTCTCGTTATATACGAATCCGTTTTGGAAGCACAACTCAAGGTCAGGATACTTCAGGGCTTGCGAATGGTGCAAATATGATTTTCGACCATATGTCTTTCACTTGGGGAACGGACGAAGTTTTCTCTATCAATTGGGATAACAAAGGCGATAGTCCGGATAATATCACGATTCAAAATTCTATTATTGGTCAAGGTTTACATCGTCATAATCACTCTGCTGGAGGATTGATGCAACCTTCCGGTGGGAAAATCAGTTTAATTGGAAACTTGTATATCTGCAACAAAACTCGAAACAATAAAGTAAAAGGAATCAACGAATTCGTCAATAACATTGTTTATAACTGGGGAAATTATGGTACTACTTATGGACATACAGACTCTGGTGACGCCTATATTATGGGTGGAGATTCTGCTGGAACTTCGGATGTGAATATCATTAATAATTATTTTATTGGCGGACCAAATACGAGTAATACTGTTACAACGCCTTTCAACAGAGGAAATGATAATTTTTCTTTGTACGGTTCGGGAAATTATTTTGATAATAACAAAGACGGAATCCTGAACGGAACTTTAGTCCCTTCTGATTTGACAGGTTTTCCTACGGGAGATATTAATTCCATCAAATCAGAGCCTTATGATTATCCAATGAAAAATCCGACTTTAACAGCTCAACAAGCTTATGACAAAGCAATTTTGAATGTCGGTGCATCTTATCCGAGACGTGACCAAGTCGAGAATCTGATGATTTCTGATTTGCAGTCAAAAGGAACAACTGCGACTTATGTTTATGTTCAGTCCGACCTTACTTCTCAATTTGGTTTTACTAATGGTGGCGCAGGACACGTTTATGGTGCTCCGGCTCCTTTGGATACAGATAATGACGGAATGCCAGATGCTTGGGAAGATGCGAACGGATTAGACAAATATACTCCGGATGCTTTGAATGTAAGTACCACAAATGCTCCATATCTAAATATTGAAGTCTATATCAACAGCTTGCCCAATCAAACGCCACCAGATTTTATTATTCCTCCGACAAATGTTAATTTCACGAATGTAACGACAACAGAAGTTCCGCCGGCAAGTTCTTTTACAATCAATTGGAGCGATAATTCAACTAACGAAACCAACTATATTTTGGAACGTTCAACAGATGGAACTAATTTCTCTGAAATCGCAACATTAGGAGCCAATATTGTAGGTTATAATGAAACAGGTTTGACTCCAAATACTCAATATTATTACAGAGTTAAAGCAATTAATGCTACAGAATCTTCAGTTTATACTTCGGTTGTATCTATTACAACTCCTCCGATTCCATCAGCTCCGACGAAAGCTACAAATCCTACTCCAACCACTGGAAATAATAATGTAGAATTGACTAGCGGAAATCTGACATTGAAATGGTCAGGAAGCACAAATACAACAAAATACTCAGTTTATCTTGGAACTAATTCATCAAACTTAAGTAAAATTACTGACGTTAATTATTCAACTTCTCCATCTTATCAGTTAACTGGATTGAGCCCTGCAACAACTTACTATTGGAGAATCGATGCTTCGAACGAAAAAGGAACTGCAACCGGCGACGTTTGGAATTTTCATACTTTAACTCCTACTCTCGTTGGACATTGGCCTTTCAAAGAAGCACCTTTTGAAGGAGAAAAAATTGCGGATATAACCGATTATGAAAATGACGGAATACTGGATGTTGCTTATGATAATTCTAATGTCAGAATCCAAGGAAAGGAAAATTACGCCCTTGATTTAGCGACTTCTCCAAGCAATATGTACATTGCAAGTGTTCCGAGTCAAGACCATATCTTCTTTGACAAAAACTCCTTCACTGTTTCTTTTTGGATGAAAGCTCCAGCAAGTATGATTCCTTCTTCATCATCTACAAGTTTATATGTACTTTGCAAAGGTTCATTTACTAAAAACACAACAACCGGAGCAACAGGAAAACGTTACAATATTGAGATTAAAGGTGGACAATTACGTTTTGCCATTGATGATGATATAACGAAAAAAGAAATCACTTCTCCGATTGCCAATTATTTCACAGGAGATTGGGTAAATGTTGTAATAATGAGAGACATTGTTGCTCATAAAATGAGAATTTACACTAATGGAGTTTTAAGTGCAGAAGGCGATGAAACCGCTGTTACGGGAATTGGTGAAGTCAGTGATTTGATTATTGGAAACATTGGTGAATTTGAATTAATGTCAACCACAGCTCCAGCTCCTTACAAAGGTGCATTTGATGAGTTGAAAATGTTCAATTATGCATTACCTCTTTCGGAAGTACAAGCTTTATACAGCCAAGCGACATTGAGCACAGACAAATTCCTTTCTAAAAAAGGCATTATCTATCCTAATCCTGTAAAAGACCAAATCTCAATACAACTACCAGATTATAAAAAATCTAGTTTGACCGTAACATTGCGAGATATGACTGGAAAAATTATCATTAATGAAAAAATCAATTCTAGTGAGAAAGGAGTTTTCATTTTAAATATTTCTAATAGAAAAGCTTCCGGAACTTATATCTTGAATGTTTCAGGAGAAAATCTGAATAGTAATTTTAAGGTCATCATAGAATAACATCAAATTTTTCATACAAAATCCCTTTCAAGAAAATTTGGAAGGGATTTTTTTTCTTATAAATACTTAATTTTTCTTTTTCGACGAATTAGCATTATGACGGCTAGCTTTATTTCCTTATTAAAATTTCTCAGCATTTGTGCTCTAAAAACCTCCTGCCAATCTCTAGAATAAAAAAAGTATTAAAATTTTGTCTTATTAATGGTATCAACTTCAATATACAATTCTTGTTGGTTATTATCCATCTCTTTTAATTCTTTGCGATAGATGTATTCCTTTTCCTCTTCTCCCTCACGTCTCATTCTGGGGTAATACAATTTTTGAAAACCTCCTATAGGAAGCTGATACAATCCATCCATGTAAAAAGAAGATTTATTACGATGATATATATGTATAAATCGATTATTCAATGATGAGTCCAAATAAATATAATCAGAAGTTTCACCATATTCTTCTGCATGATGCGAAATCCGGAATATAACTCTGTTCGTATCTTTATGGTACTCCAAAGTAATATAGTCTATAGGTGTGCCATCTTTGTTTTTCTCTTTGCTCTCTGCTTCAAAATAAAAAACCTGTGATTTGCAACTTTGGACACTGAATAATAACAATAAAAAAAAATATATCGTTTTCATTTTTCAGATGTTTTTTTGGGGATTAAATATCGATTGTATTTTTTATCATCCGGTCTCATTACTTCCCATTGCCACCAGTAGAAGCTTTTACGATTAAATCCCGAAATTGGAGTCCCTTTAGAATCTTGATTATAATCTAGATAATTTTCTATAGTTTTCCCTTGTTCTTTACCATAATGAAGAATTTTCGCTTCTTTTATGTTTTTTACTTGTTCACCAATAATTGTTTTTATTTCTAAAAATCTTTCTAGGGGCTGACTTGTCATTACTAATATAGTGACCGTCTTTAATTGGTTTAGGAATAATATTTTCTTATGAAAAAAGAAAACAAATTGAATTCCAGAACATTATTTAAAGGAAAAATAAATCATATTTTGATAATAAGCATGAATTGTATCTTTTTCATTATAATACAAATTACTATTACAGAAAGTAGAATCGACTATTATTTTGTAAAATTTATTATTTATTTTAGCATTTACAACATCTGCTTTTTCAGATTTATAAGAACCCAAAATTTTATATTCAGCTTTTTTATACTCAAGATATTTTATTAAATCTTCTTTATTTCTTGGTTTGTTAATATCAGATTTATAATAATCTTTTCCAATATAACTTCTATAAAAGTCCCTAAATACTATTTTAGTATTTTTTTCAATAAAAGATAAACTTTCACCATTAAGTGTTTTATAAAAATAATCTACGTTTTCTTTCCATCTTCTGGAAGCATCATATATTTTTTTTGGAAGTTCTTTATTCTCATCCAATGGTTCTACATTTGTATAAATATAATACCGAAAAGAATCTATTTTTTTTTGATCATCTCTTAAATACCCATTGTCATATTTGTAAAAATTCTCTTTGGAAAAAGGAATATTCTCTATGATATCTATATCTAGGTTTATTTTTTTTGTTTGACAAGAATTAATAAAAACGAAAATGATTATATAATATATTATTGATTTCATTTTATCTCAGTAATTGGTTCTTTTATGTTTTTTATCTGACTTGATACGATTGTTTTCACTTCTAAAAACCTTTCTAAGGCAGACTTATCATTGCTGACATACTTACTGTCTTTTGTTGGTTTAGGAATAATATTATACTGTGGCTCAAATCTATCATTCATAAAAACAACATCATAAACTTTCGAAATTACAACAGGACCTCTAAATTCAAATAGTTTATCTGTAAGCTTCATTACATCATCTGCAGTACAAAGATAATTGATTAAAGAGATTCCTTCTTGCAATGCTTTTAACCAAGGATAAGCTTCTATTGTAATTGGTATCGATATAATCCCTACAATTTTTTTGAAATTATCCAGCTCTACTTTTTTGCCTTGGGCTATTATACTGCGATTATATACGGATACAGTTTGTAGAAGTTTATAGAAGTATGATTGTGTATTAATCTGAAACTCCGGGAAATCTTCTATTTTAAAAACTTTGTCAATAAAAAAAATTAGAAAAAACATTTTGATACAAATAATAATTCATAGTGTCTTTTTTATTATAAAATAGATAGCTTTTGCACATATTTTTATTCAAAATTATTTTATAATATTTATTTTCAATATCAATATTAACAACATCCGTTGATGCGACTTTTTCAAGCTTAATAAGCTTATATGAAAGTTTTCTATTTTCTAATTTTTTTTTCAACTCTGCTACGTTGGTTATTTCGCTTACGTTATTTGTAGAATCAATTGAATAATCATTATAAAATTCTCGAACTATAATCTTATTATTTACCTCTAAATAAGACAAATTTTTACCTTCTAATTTTTTTTCAAAAAAATTCACACTTTTTTTCCATCTTTTTCTGTCAAATGGCAATGCATATATTTTTTTTGGAAGTTTCCTATTCTCTTCTAATGGCTCTACAATTGTATAAATATTGGATTTAAAAGAATCTAATTCTTGCAAATTATTCTTTAAATATCCATTGTCATATTTGTAAAAATTTTCTTTAGAAAAGGGAATGCTTTCTATAATATCTATATCTGGACTTATTTTTTTTGTTTGACAAGAATTAATAGAAGCAAAAACAACTATATAGAATATTATTGATTTCATTTGATTTCAGTTATGGGCTCTTTAATATTTTTAATCTGACTTGCTATAATCGTCTTTATCTCTAAAAACCTTTCTAAAGCCGATTAATCATTACTAACACAATGACCATTCATAATCAATCAAAAAAAAATTAATTTACAAATAGTTACAACAAATCACGAATTTCTCAAAATAAAATCGTTTTTTTTAGAAACCTTCCCAGAATGCATCATCTGTAATTAAATAAAATTTGTTTATTGTATCTTTTTTATTATAATATAAATAACTTTTACAAAATGTAGAGTCTACAATTATTCTATAAAAATGACCATTTATATCAGCATTTATTACATCAGCTTTCTCAGATTTTTTAATACTAAAAAATTTATACTTAGCGTTTTTATTTTTAAGATATTTAACTAAATCTTCCTTATTTCTTGGCTTATTAATATCTTGTTTATAAAAATCCTTGCCTGTATAACTTTTATAATAATTTCTAAATAATATTTTATTATTTTTCTCTAAATAAACGACACTCATTCCTTGTAAATCATTATGAAAATATTCTTTTGAAGATTTCCAAGAATTTTTGCTTAGAGCATAGATTTTTTGTGGTATATTTTTATTGATTTCCAAAGGCTTAACGTTTGTATAAATTATTGGCTTAAACGAATCTATTTTAACATTACCTTCAAAATAGGGTTCATTTTTGACATATGCATACTTATAATAATTAGCTTTGGAAAAAGGTTTCATTTGTACAATATCCTCTTGTTCAAAATTTTTATTGGATTTACAAGATAAAATCAATAAATTAAATATTGAAAAAAATACAATTCTTATTTTCATTTGATTTCAGTAATTGGTTCTTTAATAGTTTTGACCTAATTTCTAATTTTTTACCATTGACTGTAATATGTTTTTAAAAATTACTTTATCTAAAAAAGCTCACTAAAATATTCTTATATAAATTATAATGTATAGTATCCTTTTTATCATAAAAAAGATAACTTTCACATAAGTTTTCATTCAGAATAACTTTATAAAATTTGTTCTGAATTTCAATATCAATAATCTCGGTTGAATCAAGTTTTTTTATCTTAATTATTTTATATGTGAGCCTTTTGGATTCTAAATCTTTTTTTAGATCATTCAAATTGTTTAGTATACCAAAATCTTTATTTAAATTAAATCTATAAACACTATAAAAATTTCTCACAACAATTTTATTATCTACTTCTAAATAAGATAAATTTTTACCTTCTAATTCTTTTTCAAAATAATCTACACTTTTCTTCCATCTTTTAGAATCAAATGATAAAACATTTATTTTTTTTGGAAGTTTCTTATCCTCATCTAACGGTTCCACATTTGTATAAACATAAGAACGAAAAGAATCTAATTCTTGTAAATTATTTCTTAGATATCCATTATCATATTTATAATAACTACTCTTAGAAAACGGAATAGTTTCAATGATGCTTAAATCTTGATTCTTTTTCTTTGTTTGGCAAGAAATAATACAAACAAAAATGGTTATATAATATATTATTAACTTCATTTTATTTCATTTATTGGTTCTTTTATGTTTTTTATTTGTTCACCAATAATTGTTTTTGTTTCTAAAAATCTTTCTAGGGCTGACTTGTCATTACTAACATAACGACCGTCTTTAATTGGTTTAGGAATAATATTTTCTTGTGGATTAAAATATTCATTTTTAAAAGCTTCATCGTAAACATTAGAAATAATGACAGGACCTCTAAATTCAAATAATTTATCACTAAGTTTCATTACATCATCTGCGGTACAAAGATAATTGATTAAAGAGATTCCTTCTTGTAAAGCTTTTAACCAAGGATAAGCTTCTATTGTAATTGGTATTGATATAATGCCTACAATTTTTTTGAAGTTATCCAGCTCTACTTTTTTGCCTTGGGCTATAGAATATACAAAAGACATATCCATACTGCGATTATATACGGATACAGTTTGTAGAAGTTTATAAAAGTCGGATTGTGTATTAATCTGAAATTTTACCTAAAAAAATTAATTATTACATTAGTATATAAATTATAGTATCTTTTTCATTATAGTATAAATAACTTTTACAAAATGTAGAATCTACAATTATTTCATAAAAGGAACCATTTATATTAGCTTTTACTAAGATTGTTTTCACTTCTAAAAACCTTTCTAATGCTGACCAACTATTAGTAACATAAGTAAAATATCTTTTACAAGAGCTTCAGTTCTCTAAAAAAAACTAATTAAAATACCTTATCTAAAAAAAAGTAAATATTATTGTAGAATAGTTGCAAATTGTATCTTTTTCATTGTAATACAAATAACTTTTACAAAAGGTAGAATCTACTACTATTTTATAAAAATTATTATTTATTTTAGCTCTTATGATATCCGCTTTTTCAGATTTACGAGAACTTAAAATTTTATAATTGGCTTTTTTATATTCAAGATACTTGATTAAATCTTCTTTATTCCTTGGTCTATTAATATCTGACTGATAATAATCTTCTCCATCATAACTTTTATAAAAATCTCGAAAAACTATTTTGTTATTCATTTCAATAAAGGACAAGTTTTCTCCTTTAAGCTTTTTATAAAAATATTCACTATCTTCTTTATTTCCGTGAGAAATACTTATTGATGTATAAATTTTTCTTGGATACTTTTTATTTCTTTTTAATGGTTCTACAATTGTATAAATATAAGACTGAGAAGAATCTAACTTTTGAGCATTACACCTTAAATATCCGTCATCATATTTATAATAATTACTTCTGGAAAACGTAGCACTCTCGATAATTTCTAAATCTTGATTATTTTTTTTTGCTTGACAAGAAATAATACAACAAAAAACAACTATATAGAATATTATTGATTTCATTTGATTTCATTTATAGGTTCTTTAATATTTTTTATTTGACTTGCTATAATAGTTTTTATCTCTAAAAATCTTTCTAAAGCCGATTGGTCATTACTAACATAACCGCTATCTTTGGTCGGTTTGGGAATAATATTTTCTTGTAGATTAAAGTATTTATTTCTGAAAAGAGCATCGTAAACATTAGAAATAATGACAGGACCTCTAAATTCAAATAATTTATCTGTAAGTTTCATGACATCATCTGCAGTACAAAGATAATTGATTAAAGAGATTCCTTCTTGCAATGCTT
>CAUSBY010000021.1:0-68316 GCA_963530025.1 uncultured Weeksellaceae bacterium | reverse complement strand
TCTCAGGGCGGTGCGAATGGTGGAGTAGGTGGAGCTGTATTTGTTTATGGCGGAGGAGATGTTTTAATAAACAGAAGTAAATTTATTAATAACATCATCGGAACTTCTACTCAATATTTGGGAACTTACAAAGGGACTGCGATTGCTGTTAGAAGTGCTTCTAAAGTGACGCTGGTTAACAGCTTAATTTATTCTGACCAGATTTATATTCCATTATTTAATAGTAGTTCTACTTTTAATATCATTAATTCAACAATTTATAATCCGGATGGAGGAACGCTTTTGGCGACTCAAACTCCGGTTCTTAACTCGATTCAAAATTCTATTCTTTGGATGGGTGGCGATTCTGTAAATGCAATTGACGGTTCTGGAACTACAGTTACTGCGAATAATTCCATCATTCTTCCAAAGTATAATGTGACTTTGAATGGTTCTAATAATTATACTTCAGACCCATTGTTCAAAAATGTTGCTGCGGGAGATTTTGGCTTGCAAAATTCCAGCAATGGGATTAATAAGGGAAATAATGCTTTTTATGATGCTACGAAATATGGAAATTTTGATATTATGGATAATGCTCGTATTCAGGAAACAACGATTGATATTGGTGCTTTTGAGAAACAAGTGACTTTATCTTCTTCTGATGTCAACAAAAACAAAAATATTAACATCTATCCAAATCCTGTAAAAGATATTTTGAATTTTACCTCCAATGATAAAATTTTAAAAATAGAGATCATATCAATGGACGGTAGAAAATTGATTGAGAACAATATGAATGATGATAAACTGAATGTTCAGAATCTCCAGAAAGGTCTATATCTGATTAAAGTTTTTACAGATGGAAAAATATACACGGAAAAATTGATTAAAGATTAAGGTTTTGATTATGAAAAAGATAATTATTCTTTTGAATGTTGTTCTAAGTCTTTGCTTATTTTCCCAAGCAGGAACTTTGGACATGGATTTTAATCCCAAGATTGTAGATGGTTACGGGTTTAATATTACATCTCAAGGGTATCCTGTTTCCAAGGTTGCAATCCAAAATGACGGTAAAATTTTAGTCTGTGGACGTTTCACTACTTACAGGGGTGTTTCCAGAAATCGTATCGCCAGACTGAATACAGATGGAACATTAGATCCTAGCTTCAACCCAGGAGAGGGAGCAAATAACTCTGTGCAGGCTATTGCAATCCAAAATGACGGTAAAATACTAATTGGAGGATATTTTACTAGTTATGATAATACGGTCATTAGTAAAATCGCCAGACTGAATACAGATGGAAGTTTGGATACAACATTTAATCCGGGAAATGCTGTAGTGACAAATAATGCAGGAGGAATTCAGGAGGCTGTTTTTGATATTAAAATTCAACCGGATGGGAGGATTTTGGTCGGAAAGATTACCAATCCTTATGAACCGACAATTGGTCAAAATAATATTATCAGGCTTAATAATAATGGGACTGTTGATACATCATTTAATATTGGAATAGGTATGTTTGGTGATGCTGGTAGCGTATATTCTATAAATGTTTTGAGTAATGGCAAATTACTCATTGCAGGTAGATTTACTTCATATAACGGTAGTGATATTAAGAGTATTGCAAGACTGAATGCAGATGGCAGCCTGGATACTAGTTTTAACTCTGGTTTTGATAGTGGATATATATATTCAACTATCATACAACCTGATGGGAGAATCATTGTTTCTGGGTCTTTTTTTTCTTACAACGGTGTTAGCAGAAATAATATCTTGAGATTAAATGCAAATGGAAGCTTGGATACGAGTTTTGATGTAGGAACAGGCTTTAATAATGCTGTAATGTCTATCAGCTTACAGTCGGATGGTAGAATAGTTGTTGGGGGGTGGTTTACCTCTTTTAATGGCGTAAGTAAAAACAGAATTGCGCGACTTAATACCGATGGAACATTGGATTCATCCTTGAATATTGGAACAGGGCCTAATGGTTGGGTCTATTCTGTTCCAGTACAATTGGATGGTAAAATATTTATTGGTGGGCTTTTTACTTCTTACAATGGCGCATCCAGAAATTATATTGCCAGAGTTAATTCTAATGGAAGTTTGGACTCGAGTTTCAATTTAGGAGAGCAGGACAATGTGCAAGGAATTGTGATACAAGAGGATGGTAAAGCTCTTGTCGCGGGTAATTTTACAGCAGCTGATAATTCCGGTTCCCATTCTTATAATAGATTAGCAAGGATTGATTCTGGCGGCAGTTTTGATTCCTCTTTTAATAATGGCGGAAGCGGAGCAGATAATGTTATCAATGCAATTGATATTCAACCCGATGAGAAAATACTTATAGGAGGAGCGTTTAGTTCATACAATGGGAGTTCGAGAAAAAGTGTTGCAAGACTTAATACGGATGGAAGTTTAGATAATTCATTTAATCCGGGGACTGGTGCCAATAATCCGGTTTTTGGTATTGTGTCCTATCCTGATAAAAAGGCTGTTATTGCAGGACAATTTACTTCTTATAATAATGTGGTGAAAAACCGATTGGTAAAAGTCAATAATGATGGAAGTATAGACGAAAGCTTCAATATTGGTTTGGGAACTAATGATATCATCAATGCTGTCGCTTTGCAAGATGATGGAAAAGTCATTATTGCGGGATGGTTTACCAGCTATAATGGAACTTTGGTCAATCGAATTGCAAGGATTAATTCTGATGGCAGTTTAGATTCAACATTTAATATTGGAGGAGGATTTAATAGTACTATACGATGTGTTACGGTACAACCTGACGGCAAAGTATTGGTAGGAGGTGGTTTTACGGCCTATAATGGTACAAGTGTCAATAATATTGTACGTCTTAATCCAGATGGAACTTTGGATGCAACTTTCACAACGTCTGGCACAAATAGTACTGTACGAAGTATCATTGTACAACCCGACGGTAGAATTTTGATTGGAGGGATTTTTACTTCCTATAATGGTATATCTGTCAATAGATTCGTTAGATTAAATAAGGATGGAAGTTTGGATGTTACTTTCAATGCGGTAGGAGCCGGTGCGGATGATGTCGTTTATGCAATTGCATTGCAACCAGATGGGAAAGTTGTTTTGGGAGGAGGTTTTACGCTGTATAACGGTGTTGATAAAAGCCGTATTTCGCGTGTTGATTCTTATGTTCCAATGCCGGAAGCAGACGGTATTCAAAATTTTTGTGGTAGTAATACGCTTGCAAATCTCGTGGTTTCGGGTGCAAATCTCAAATGGTATGATTCTGAATATGGTGGAACTTTGCTTCCGTCTTCTACAGTTTTGACAAATAGTCAAATCTATTATGTGTCCCAGACCAAGAATAATGTTGAGAGTGCAAGATTTGCGATTAAAACTCCAAATGAAACAACGATGGCTCCGACGGGAGAATCTGTTCAAACTTTTGAGTCGGGTGATGACTTGAGTGTTTTGATTGTTAATGGGGAAAATATAAAATGGTATACAACCGAAGCCAATGCTGCCAACCATACCAACGTTTTGCCGATAACAACCAAGATTGTAAATAATACGACTTATTATGCAACCCAGACCATTGGTATTTGCGAATCGTCATCGTCTCTGGCTGTAAAAGCTTACAATGAAACACTGAATGTTTCTGATGTTTCAGAGATTTCCAAGGTTAAACTTTATCCCAATCCGGTGAAAGATATTTTGAGTCTGAATTTTGAATCTAAAATTAATAAGGTCATTATTTCAGATTATTCAGGTAGACAAATTTTAGAAAAATCCCTGGATAATAACAAGAGTTTAAATATCCAATCTTTGTCAAAAGGAACTTATCTGATTCAGATTTATACCGATAAAGAAAAACAAACAATTAAATTTATTAAAGATTGATAATCTTTTCATTTCAAAGGAAACCTGCTATTTTGCAGGTTTTTTTATTTTTAAGAAATGAATCCTTACTTTTGAAAAAAATAAAAAATGTCCACTTTCATCGATTTTGGAATAGCCCAAAAACAATACAACATAATGAATAAAATCACTCAACTTTTCGGTACCAAATATCCAATTGTTCAAGGTGGAATGATTTGGCATTCCGGATGGCGATTGGCTTCGGCGGTTTCCAACAATGGCGGACTTGGATTGATTGGTTCAGCTAGTATGTATCCGGATATTTTGAGAGAAAATATCAGAAAATGTAAAGAAGCTACGGATAAACCTTTCGGAGTCAATGTTGCTTTGCTTTATCCTAATCTTGAAGAGATTATCAATATCATTTTGGAAGAAGGTGTGAAAATAGTTTTTACATCGGCAGGAAATCCAAAGACTTATACAGAAACTCTCAAAAAAGAAGGCATCAAAGTCGCTCACGTTGTATCGAGTGTGAAGTTTGCTGTGAAATGTCAGGAAGCTGGAGTAGATGCAGTTGTTGCTGAAGGTTTCGAAGCTGGCGGACATAACGGACGAGACGAAACAACAACACTTTGCCTGATTCCTAATGTCAGAAAACATATTGATATTCCTTTGATTGCAGCCGGCGGAATTGGAGTGGGAAGTCAGATGAGAGCAGCGATGACTTTGGGCGCAGATGGCGTTCAAATTGGTTCTCGATTTGCAGCAACAGTAGAAGCAAGTTCTCACGATAATTTCAAAAATAAAATCGTTGAATTGAAAGAAGGCGATACTCAATTAACATTAAAAGAATTAGCGCCAGTTCGTTTGGTCAAGAATAAATTCTATCAAGATTTAGAAGCTTTATATGAATCTGGAAGAAATGTTGAAGCTTTGAAAGAAACACTAGGAAGAGCTCGTGCAAAACGCGGAATGTTCGAAGGAGACTTGGTTGAAGGTGAATTAGAAATCGGACAAGTTTCTGCTTTGATAGATGAGATTTTACCAGTTGAAAAAGTCTTTGAAAACTTAATTAAGGAATTCAATGATTCAAAAGTAGATTTGACTTTATAAGAAACCAAGATAAAAGGCAAAAGAGTCAAGTTTGAATGGCTTCGAGAGCCTCAGCCGGACAACGTTTCAGATTATAATTGACCAAGCAAAAACATAGAATTGCTAATCATTTATAATTCATAATTAATCATTTATAATTAACATCGTGTTTTCTAAACAAGAAGCTCAACTACTAAAAACAGAATTTTGGACGGCTTTCGGAAAGGCTTTTCCGAGAAAATGGCTGTTATATGATACCAAAATCAAGGATTTCTCATTCAAGTTCTATGCAGACAACAAAAAAGCAGAGGTTTCTCTTGATATCGAAATGAAAGATGAATTGTTCCGTAATGCTTACTACGAGAAAATTTGGTCATTAGAATCGATATTAGAAGATGAGATTGGAGAATTTACAAAAGATGAATTTTATGTTTTAGAAAACGGAAAAGTCATCAGTAGAATTTGGGTTGAGAAAAATGGAGTTAGTATTTATAATAAACAGACTTGGCCCGATATTTTTGAATTCTTTGTTGAGAAGATGAATGCCTTCGAGATGTTCTTTTATGAATACGAGGATTTTATAAAAGATGTTTGATATAAATTAGAATATTTTTTTGAACACAAAGAACACTGAGTTTTTTTAATATTTAGCTTTAGATTTCACAAAGCCACTTCGTTTAAAAGAGCTTGTATTCTTCTTTAAGTTTTACGCCTTTGTGAACTTAAAATATCCATAATAATTAAAATAAAATCTTTGTGAACTTCGTGTTCAAAAACCGACATAATTAATTTAAAATAAAAAATGAAAAACATTACAATAAAAGCCAACGACTTCTTCGAATTACTGAAGCTGAAAGACCAATCGATGTGGGATATTTTTGCACAGATGATTGACGGTGAAGAAAAAGAAATCGTTTTCCTGAATGATGATAAAGAATACATCTTCCATTACATTCTTCCGACAACTGTAGAGAAATTGCAGGAAGACAAAGAAATTTTTGCTAAAGAATATTCGGACAAATTATCAGGACTTTAAAATTGTTTCCCCAGTCCTAAAGGGTGCAATTTTAGTCCTTAATCAAGTTTTTCTTCCATTCGATATAGCCAATAATTGCCATTGCTGTGAATACAAAATATTGTAAACCTGTCAAGGCTAATCCTTTTTCGAACATCATCGGAACGCAAATGATATCTGCAACAATCCAGAAAATCCAGTTTTCCAACAGTCGTTTTGCCATAAAATACATCCCGACAAGAAATAGGGAAGTGGTAACAATATCTGTGTAATTAGCCCAGTCCAGATGATAAAGTCCAAGCTTTACACCGTTCATAGAAAACATATTATCTATAAGAGGTTTGTAATAATAGATAGTTCCAACGAAAAGTAAACTCCCCACAAACAGAATAGTTCCAACTTTCCAATCGTTTACTTCCGCTTTCTTGACTTCTACGTGGATATGGTCATCGGAATGTTTTGCCCAGAGAATCCAGCCGTAGATGCTCATTATTGTATAATAAACATTAATAAGCATATCGCCCAAAAGACCAAAAACATACATTATGTAGATGAATAAGACGGTAGAAATAATCCCTGTAGGATAAACCCAGATATTCTTCTTGATAGAGAAATAGACACTCAATAATCCAAATATTACAGCAATTGCTTCAAAGTAAATAAGGTAAGTCTCGTAAGAATTATATTGTGCAGTAAGGGTTTCCAGGAAATTCATAGTCTCAAAGATAGTGATGTTTTTTCAAAATAAAACCCTGTCAAAGTCCGAAACTCTAACAGGGTTGAAGAATGAATGTTTTAAACTAAAATTATTCTTTTACTAATTTCTTGGTTATTGTATTACCCGCTTTTGTGATTGCTGTAATGATGTAAGTTCCGTTTTCCAGAGTTGCAGTGTCAACAGATTTTGCAGAAGCTGGGATTTGTTTTACAGTTCTTCCAGTTAAATCTGTTATTTTGATATTGGAAACTTCTTCTGAGAAATTAACAATAGATTTTACAGGGTTTGGATAAAGTGAAATTGTTTTATTAGCAGAATCCAAATTTTCAACACCTAAAGTTGTCGCATTTCCTGTTGGGAATAAAACAATATGAGCATTTGCATTTCCTATAGCTGCAAAAGTCATATAATCGTTTGCTCCACAAGCACTCGCTTTTATGTAGCCCGTTGCTGTTTGACCATTCGAGTTGCCTCCCAGGTAAAAGCCTGTTGAAGTCGGTCCACCATTAGGTGCAGAAACTACAATCAACATCTCTGGTGATGAGACAGATACTGGGGCAGCCAGAGGGACTTCTACAACTGTACCTACCATAGAAGCAGTTATATTAACTGTAGCACTGCCTCTTAAAGTAAGATTATTGGTGACAGCTCCTCCTGTGCTAGAGTAAACTTCTACATTAACAGGGAAAGTAGTTGCTGTTCCCAGTTGAAACCCTTGAACTGCAAAACTTACCTTAGTAACCGCAAAACTACTGTAACCCAAGGACGTAAGATTATACAATCGCGCAAAGGAATTTGCATTGGTAACATTATTTGCACCACAAGCTTGAACACCATTTGCAGCAACTATATTGTTTGTCGTTTGCAACAGATTTATTTGAGCAAATGAGAAAAAAGGTAAAAGCATTAAAGTTGCTAATGCATTTTTTGTTTTTGTAAAATAGAATTTTTTCATGGGAATAATTTTTTTTCGGGCCTACTCTGGAATCGCATTTTCGGCTTCCTGCGTTTTGTATCACAAATATGGGAGCTGATTTGTTGATTTTGAAATTTCTGGGATAGAATGGCAATTTTTGGGATAGAATATCGTAATAAGTATTTATTTGTGAAAAATCTATCGATTTGACTTTGAGTCTTTGCTAAATAAATAACCCTTTCAGTACTTTGACTCTGAAAGGGTTGTTTCGGTTTAAAATAGGTTTGACCTTTATCTGTTTTTTTATACAGATAGCACTGTTTTGTTTTGAAATGAGATATGGATACCTGTCTCAATATTATCTTCATCAAATTTGACGGCATATGTTTCTCCGGAGATTAATTCTATTTCTTTTTCATCATTCACAAAACCTTTAGCTACAGTTTTAAATGAACTATTGATCACTTGAAAACTTGGAGAAATAGCTTCCGTAACCAAACTTGAAAGTAATGTAGCGTCTGTTGCATCGTAGTAATTTCCATTACCAAGAATTGCCCATCTCTTAAATGTGTTTTTCTGTTCTTCAGAAGTTATGTTAAAACCTACAATATTCAAAACTACTTTGGTTGTCGTGTCTGATTCGACAAGATTCGTAATTGCTTCCGAGACTTTGTCAATTGTTTCATCGTTTTCTCCGCCGTCGGTAATCAGAACAATCAACTTAGTGCCTGTTGCTTCTGATAAATCGCTGGGTACTTTTCTGATTGCTCCTGCAATAGGAGTTCCTCCTGATGCTTTAATATCACTGATAGATTTTAATAATTTTTCTCTAGAGTCATCAGTGAGCTTTTCCAAAGGAGAAATCAATGCTGTATAATATTTGACAACTATTTCAGCTTTAGGATAAGAAGGGTCAACTCCGAAAGCCCTGAAGGCAAAGTTGATTCCTAAAGGAAGTTTTTCTTTTACCAAATTTCTTAAAGTCTCCTTGGCGATATCAAGTCGAGATGGTGGAGGTAACGTATTCATTGAATTGGAAACGTCTAGTATTAATTCTACGTTACGGTCAACCGTTTGTTGATACGAAGATTCAATAACCTGATTTTCATTAGAATTGTCAACTGTTGGGACAGAAGATTTCTTTTCCTTTGATACAACAATTAGTTTACCCTTTGGTGCGCGTCTGATTTTTTGTTCACCACCTTCTAATTTGTTATAAATCCCCTTTTTGTAAATTTTGTTAGTATTAGATACCCATTCACCGGACATGACAATTAAGGATTGAGCCAGAAATTCGTCGTCTTGATGAAAATTGATCTGGTCATTTTCATCATCCGAGATAAATTTTGCTTCTCCAACATAGCCACTTAAAGGAAAAAGATATGCACCCTCGTGACCTAATAATTGGAACGAGCTTAAAGCGTTTTCGCTAATGCCCAATTGAGAATGGCTGCTATACTCTCCCGTTTGAAGAGGAATGCCTTGTATAGATGGACTGGACCTGTTAAATTGTTCATGTTCATATAGTACAGCCATACCTTGTTTTCCCCCGATAGCTCCAATTTTTAAAGAGCTTGTAGCATCATTGTAATTGCTCGAACCTAATTCGCTCATACTAGAGTTAAAGGCTTGTGATTCTCCTTCGAATGATTCTTTACTAAAAAGAGTCAATGTTGTTGTTTTTTTGTTTGTCATGGTTTAATAATTTAGTTTGTTAATATGTGATTAGTTTATTTAGCAAACATAATTGTAAGTTTTCTTTATCTGAAATTTCTGGGATGAAAAGGCGATTTTTGGGATAGAAAATAAAAAATAATAGATTATGTATTGGAATTATTAAAAAACAAAGCGTTCCGATGTTAATATCGGAACGCTTTGTTTTTGTTTTGCAAAGATGGACTAGAGAAACAACTTTACCTTGTCCAAGTAATTTTCTGAGACGGGGATACTGGTATTTCTGATTATAAGACTTTTATTGCTGAATTTTTCTATCTTATTCTTGTTAACAATATAGGCTCTATGTGTTTGTATAAAATCTGATTCGGAAAGCTCACTTAATATATTTTTTATTGTGGAACGTATTTTATAGATTTTTTCATCGGTATAGAAATGCAGATAATTGCCTTCAGATTCTATATAGTTGATTTTTTCCTCGTCTAGTTTTACACTGTAATCACCTTCTTTTACATGAATGAAGGGTTTCTGTTTTGGAAAATAAAACGACTGTCGGATTGCAATTTCTATAGCTGCGATCAGGTCGCTGTTTTTGAATGGTTTTGTAAGATATGAATATGGCGAAGTTGAAATTGCTTTCCCGATGATCTCCTGATTTTCGTACGCCGTCAAATAAATGAAAGGGATAGAGAATTTGTCTTTGATCTGTTGGCCAAGAGAGATCCCATCTTGCTCATTCTCTCCGAGATTAATATCCAATATGGCAAATGTAACGGATTCTCTTTTTAAAACTTCTAAAGCCGCTTTCGCGTTTTTAGCTTCGAATACTTCATAGCCATTTTCCAGCAGAACTTTCTTTGAAAGCCGCCGGTTGAGATAGTCATCTTCTACGATTAAAATTGTTTTCGTGGTCATAGTTTTTTTAATTGAAATATATTATTAATTCGAATCCATTATCTGTTCTCGTTTCTATGGTTCCGTCAATCTGGTCTATCAGCCCTTTGGTGATTTCAAGACCTAATCCGATATCATTGGTTTTATTAAAATCAAATCCATCACCGTTGTCAGAATAATGAAATTTGTTTGTGTTTTCTTGTCTGGTAATATCAATGTTTATAATGCCAATGCTTCGTTTTTTAAAAGCGTGCTTTATACTATTACTGATGAGTTCAACAGCTATCAGCCCTATTGGAAGTGCTCTTTCTATGGAAATGGTTTCTATCTCGCAATTGATATTGAGATTGATTTTCTTTTTGTGATTGTCATAAGATTCTTTCACAATTTCGGAAAGCTCGGTGATGTATCTTTTGAAATCGATGTCATTTACATTATCATTCACATTCAGTTTTTTGTGAAGTAATGCCATCGAATGGATTCGGTTTTGATTTCCTCTTATCAATTCATCAATGTTATTGAAATCGGCAGATTCTTTTTGTATCTCAAGAATACTGATGACGTGTTGCAGGTTGTTTTTAACTCTGTGCTGCAGTTCAGATAATAAAAATTGTTTTTGTTTGAGAAGTTGGGTCAGTTCTCCCAATTGTTGATTGATAATTTTGTTTCGATGATTGATTTGTCTGTTTTTTCCAAATAATAAAGCAGATGCAATAGCAATAACGGCCAATAAGCTCCCTACCAGAATCATTTGGTTGTCTTTATCTCGGATGGTAATTTCTTTTTTATCGTTTTGATATTGCTTCTCCAATTTTTTTGTTTTCAAAGCGCCTTCTTCTTCTTGCAAAAGTTGTACGTCATTGTGGTATTGCTTAAAATAATAGTAAGCAGAATCAGTTTTGCCCATAGCTTCGAACATTTTGCTTCTTGCCTTTGGTAAAATAGGTTTATACATCAAAGGCATTTTGTCATAATATGCATAAGCAGAATCACTATATGCCAGAGCTTTGGAAAAATTTTGTAAATCTTTCTCACAATAGATTCTGGAAATACTACTATAAGTTAGAGCAATACTTGTGATATTATTAAGTTTCAGAAAATGCTTTAACAGCAAAAATTCATATTCTAATTCGTCTTTGCTATTATGGACCACATTAGCCCTCAATAACATAGATGAGTCTACAATATCCTGTTCATTATGATGTTTTTCTGCAAATTTTTTCGCTTGTCGTGCATAATAAAAGGAAGAATCTAATTTGTTTGTGAGTCGATAATAAGAACTTTTTCTAACGCAGTAGGTGCTGTAGTTTTTTTCCAGATTATTTTCCTTATAAAGTTTGTAAGCCTTATTAAGATATTTGTTTTCCAAATTAAAATCATTTGCTTTTTCATAAGCTAAAGCCATTAATAAGAACACTTTGAAAGACAGTGTGTGTGAATTTTCCGCTTCTGCCTTTTCTTCTATGTCTAGTAATATTTTCAGAGATTCTGGTGAAGAATCGTCTTTTCTATCAAGAATAACGGCTTGTTGGTATTGGATTTCTAACAGTTGGGCTTTATATCTTTTTCGATTTTGAGCAGTGTTTAATTGTTTATATAAACTATCCGTTTTTCTTTGTGCAATATCGAATGTATTATATTCTATCAGACTATCGATTTTCTTTATTTCTCTATCCACGGCAACGTTTTGAGCCATCATCATATATCCTACAAGTAGAAAAAAGAAAGCGGATAATCTATATGACAACTGGATGAAGATTTTAACCATAAACCAAATTTAAAAAATCTGTACACTAATTAATAATCTCTGGGACAGAAAAGTAAATTCTGGGATAGAATAATATTAAGCTAATAATGAATACTGATAATAAAAATCAAAATAAATTAGTTAAAAAATGTTAAGGTTGATATTTTTTTAATATTTTCGTAATTCAAAATAAATATAGAAGAAAAGCCCCCTTTCAATTTTTGGGGATTAAAAAATTAGATTATGGCAAACATTTGGATTAAGAAGCCAATGGAAGCGTATGAAGCAGACATCAAAAAGAGTCAGCTGAAACGTGTATTGGGAAAATGGAGTTTAACGGCTATTGGAATTGGTGCTATCATTGGAGGTGGCATTTTTGTTTTAACAGGTACAGGTGCTTATTATAATGCAGGTCCTGCTTTGGCGCTTTCTTTTGTGGTCGCGGGTATTGCCTGTGTATTTGCAGCTTTGTGTTATGCAGAGTTTGCATCTATACTTCCGGTAGAAGGTTCGGCCTATGCTTATGCTTATGGAACTGTTGGAGAGATCTTCGCTTGGATAATCGGTTGGGGATTGATTTTGGAATACGCGATGGGTTCTATGACGGTCGCCGTTTCCTGGTCGGGCTATTTTGGGAAATTGCTCAAGATGTTCGGTCTGCATTTGCCATATTGGATGACAACGGATCCGGGAACAGCTAAGAAAGCTTTTGGAGAAGCTACTTCGCAGATTGCCGCAGGTGGTTTACCATTAGAGAAGTTGACAGCTTTTCAGGAAACTATCAATAACTTCAATGCAGCACCAGAGCTTTTAAATTTCAAATTATTCTTGAATTTGCCTGCATTGCTAATTGTTTTATTAGTAATCTCAATTTTGGTAAGAGGTACAAAAGGTGCGGCAAAAGCCAATAACTTTATTGTAATACTGAAAGTTTCCGCCATCATTTTCGTAATTATTGCAGGTGCATTTTTCATTAATGTAGATAACTGGTCGCCTTTCATTCCAGAAGCTACAACAATCATTGAAAATGGAAAATCAGAACCAGCCTATGGTTACGGAGGAATCATTGCCGGAGCAGCGGCTATTTTCTTTGCTTATGTAGGATTCGATGCGGTTTCAACACAAGCAGGAGAAGCTATCAATCCTAAGAAAGATGTTCCTTTCGCAATCATCACTTCATTGGTAGTATGTACTGTTTTGTACATCTTGGTTTCTTTGGTATTAACAGGAATGATGCATTATACAGACTTCAATCCGCTTGGCAAATATCCGGATGCTATCAAAGCACCGGTAGCTTATGCCTTTGATATTGCAGGGCAAGCTTGGGCAGGCTATATCATTACTATTGCAGCAACTGTAGGTTTGATTTCTGTATTAATGGTAATGATTATGGGACAATCCAGAATTTTCCTAGGAATGTCAAAAGACGGTTTGATTCCTTCGACTTTCTCAAAAGTAGATGCAGAAGCAGGAGTTCCAAAAAAGAATCTTTACATTTTGGGAGCTGTTATTGCAATTGTTGCAGCATTTACACCAATCAATGATTTGGCGCATATGACTAGTTTTGGGACACTATTTGCTTTCACGATGGTTTGTGTAGCAGTTTGGATCCTTAGAAAAAAAGAACCGAATCTTCAAAGAAACTTCAGAGTTCCAGCTTTGCCAATTATTGCAACTTTAGGGATTTTGATCAATGTTTATTTAATTTTCAATCTAAGTCCGGAAGCTCAAAAATATTCATTGATTTGGTTGGCTTTAGGATTTGTGATCTATTTCTTGTATAGTAAGAAAAATTCAAAACTTCAGAATGGAGGATTTGGAGAAACTTTCAAAGCGGAACAAGAGCCTTTGGAAGACGTTGACATCGATATCGACAACAAACACTAATAATATAAATTCCGCTTTCACGAGCGGAATTTTTTTTGGAGCTTAATCCCGCTATCCGCTATATCTTTTTTGTTTACGACCATTTGTCATCAATAGAAATTGAAAAGATAAAAAAAGGATGCCGCTACTATCGGGGCTATGGGATTGGTCTGTAAATCGAAATTTGTACATAATCATCAACATTACCAAACTTTCATTAATTTTATAAAATGAAAAAACTAATCACTTTCACATTCGTAACTTTTTCCACGTTTTTACTGTCTCAAAAATTCAAAATTGATACATTATTGACCGACAAAATAAGCATCCGAGCTATTCAACTCTGGGACGGAAAGGTCTGGTATGCAGGAACAGATTCCAAATTCGGGTATGTTGATATTAATAATGCATCTGATAAAAAAGAATTAGCATTGCTGAAAGATAAAAAGCTTCAGTTCAGAACTTTGGCTCAGAATAAAAATTATTTCTATGCAATTAATATAGAAAGTCCGGCTTATTTTTTTCAGATAGATAAAAATACTCTTAAAGATGAATTGGTGTTTTATGATAATACAAGTACAGCTTTTTATGACGCATTAAAATTTGTTGATGATTCTTTTGCGATTGCATTTAGTGACCCTTCGCAATCTCAAAGACTTAATATTTCACAAACCCGAAATGGAGGAGAAGGTTGGGTAAATTGTGGTAATTGTAAGAATTTTCCATTCTTAGAAAAGGGTGAAGCGGCCTTTGCTGCTAGCAATACCAATATTGCGAATGTAGGAGATTTCATTTGGATAGCAACTGGAGGTTCCAAATCCAGAATTTACAAGACTAGAAAAAAAGATTGCGAATGGAATTGGAAAGTCTTTGAAACACCTTTCACTCAGGGAACATCATCACAAGGCATTTATTCCATAGATTTCTATGATAAAAACTTCGGAATTGCAGTTGGCGGAGATTACACAAAACAAGCTGATAACATCAACAATATTGCAACCACAAATGACGGTGGAAAAACTTGGCAAATCCAAGCCAGCGGACAAAATGCAGGTTATATGACTTGTGTTAAATTCCGACCAAAAACTAAAGGAAAAGAACTGGTTGCAGTTGGAGACCAACACATCAGTTTCTCATCGGATTATGGAAAAACCTGGATGAAAATCTCCGACGAAAAAAAACTCTACGCCTGCGAATGGTTTGACAAAAATACTCTGATTTTAGCAGGGAAAGATAGAATCATTAAGTTGAGCTTTCAGTAAAATAAAAAAGAAGAAATGACAATACGTTTCTTCTTTTTTTAGTCAAAACTGTAGATTAATCTTTGTTTTCTTCGGACTTTTCATTGATGAATTCATTCTCTTCTTTTGAGAGCAAAATGTCTCCTTTGTCAGCGCTTACTTTTAAATTGGTCCAATAATATTGGTTAATTTTTACCGGATTTTGAACTCCTTTTACATCCGATTCTTCAAAATTTTTGAAAATTATTTCCCTTGCAGAACGGCGCTCATAAATCTTATCTCCAACTATGGTTTTCATATTTTCTACCGCAAAACCAATTTTCGCTGGAACATATTTATCTCCATTTTTATAATAATCAAAAGTCAGGATTCCATCTCCCAATTGCCCCATATATTCTACACCATCTTCATCTTTCAATGCGAAAGGTTTGGTTGCACTTTGATTGAAACGTAAGTCAAAATGCGTAATGGCTTTGTCTATTTTATGATACAAAATCCGTCCTTTGTAAATATGAGTAGAATCTAATTTGATAAGAAAAGATATATCCTGCTCCGTTCCATTGTCATCTAACAGTTTTCCAGAAGTTTTTGCATTTTTAGATTTAGCAAACCTCAAGGTTCGGAAAAGTTCATAATTTAAGAACAAATCGCCAATGTTATCTTTAGAAATATTTTGTTTTTTTGCTTTGATTTTATTCTCATAAGCTTCGAATTTCAAATAGCGCAAATCATCTATCTGAAGTTGAACGAACTTATCAAACTTATCAGTAATAGCATCTTTTGGGTGGTAAGTTCCATCTTTGCTCCAGAATTTTCCATCAGCAATCATCAGAAGTTTCATTTGATTATTTTCGAAAGCTCTTTGTTTTATCGTGATGTCATAAAGTTGAGATTGGTCATAATAGATTTTCGAATAATTGTCAAAAACATCTTTCAATAATTTTTTGATGTCGATGGAAACAATTTTTACTTCATCAATATTTTGATATTTTGGTTTTAAACTAATTGTCGATTTGTGATTTTTCACTGTTTCAGACAAATAACCAATTGCGGAAATCTCTTGTTTATCACTATTTTCAGGTAATAGAATATAGCCGTCATCATTGGAATAATAAACATTTTGGTTAGAGATGATTCTCGCATTAGGAATCGGTTTCGAGGTTTCAGAATCTAAAATCTGTACTTTCTGTTGAGCGAAAAAAAGAATGGGAAATTGTAAGAAAAGAAATGTTAGTTTTTTCATTGATTATGGTTTTAATTTTTTATAAAAATACTTTAAATACAACGTCTTTTTTAATAATAAATTACTAAAATTGATTCTCTAAATGTTAATTTAAAGTTAGAATCTGATTATATAATTTGATGAATTAATATTGATGTCAAATTCAACAATTATATAATCCCTATTTTTGCACCGAATTAATGAAACTGAAAAGAGAATTTAGAAGATGAAGAATACGGTTATTTTTGATATGGACGGCGTGATTGTAGATACAGAACCTCTTCACAAAAAAGCTTACTATCAACATTTCAAAGAATTGAATATCGATGTAGAGGCAGAATTATTCTCAAGATTCACAGGGAAATCTACCCGAAATGTCTATCAAATGATAAAAGAGATTTTCGGAATCGATACCAATGTTGAAGAATTAATTCAAAGAAAAAGAACTCTATTTTACGATTTATTCGATTCTGACCCAGCTCTGAAATTATTAGATGGAGTTGAAGTTTTGATTAAGAATCTTTATTCTGCCAATTTCCAATTGATATTAGCCTCTTCTGCTGCCAAATCTACCATTGACAGAGTTTTTAAACGTTTCAATTTGTTTCCTTTTTTCTCACATCTAGTAAGCGGAGAAGATTTTCCAGAATCAAAACCGAATCCTGCTATTTTTATAGAAGCTCAAAGACTTTCAGGAAATGACAAATCCAATTGCATCGTTATAGAAGACAGTACAAACGGAATCCAAGCTGCGAATGCTGCCGAAATTTTTTGCGTTGGTTACAAAAGCGAGAATAGTAAGAATCAAAATTACGAAACAGCTGATTTAGTCATTCATCATTTTGATGAACTCAAAGTCGAAGAATTAGAATTAATTTAAAATTTTATTTTACTATAAATTGCTTTTCTATTTTAAGAAGAACTAGTCTTTTAATTTTTATATCAATGTTATTTCGCTGTTTTTTAGTTATTAAAATCGTGGTTGCTTTTATAGAAATCTAATACTTGATTTTCTGATAAAATAATGCGAATTGTATCAAAAATTGCATTATTCTTACTAGTGAAGTTTTTCAGAGTATCATTTTTGGGCATTTTTTCAAATTGCGAATTTGATAATTTAATTTTGAATTGAGTCCTATAAAAATATAAATCCTCTTCATTTTTACTATTTATAATTTCAAAATCATTATCGATTATAATTTTTTCTTTTTCTAACGCAGAAATTATTTCACTTTTTCCTAAAGTTCGAGGTTCGATAATTCCTGTAAATCCAATATACATTAAAAATAGAATAAAGGGAATTATGATTGTAAAACTTAAAAAAATGAATCCATTAGCCTTTTTCTTTTTAGCGAACGAAATAATTGTAAGTATTAAAAAAATAACTTCAAAAATAATTGCGAATAATATAATAGCAATCAGAATTATTATAATAAACATTATAGAATTTTAAAAAATATTGAATGTCATCATAAAATTTATCCCTCAAAAAACGCCATAGAACTCCCAATCCAAATTGCATCTTTCTTGTTAAAATCTACGTTGACCATCGCTGCTTTGGTCATTCTTACAAGATTCACGAGAAGTTCAGGATTTTCTTCTTCAGGATTCCAGGCAAAAAGCAAACGGATTTCAGCTTTTGAAAATTCTCCGTTGATGTCTTTAAAAAGTGGAGCGTAGGTAACTTTCCTTTGTAGAATATAGTTTTCTTTATCTTCGATTTTATTGATTATTTCCTGAGTTGGATTCAGATTCACACCACTTCCAGCAAAGGAGAAAAGGGGTTTTAGAACAAAGTTTTCTAATGGTTCATCTTCAGGAAAATCAGATAGAAAATAACTTTTTGGAACAAATTCGTGTTTCAGTTTTGGAAGTATATACTTTGAGATTTTAAAGAACCAATTCGGATGCGTAATCCATTCTACATCAATTTCTTCTCGGAAATCAAATTCTGTTTCCAAACCTTCGATTTTATCTAACTCATCAAAAATTACACGATTGTAAATTCTATTAATAGGAACTAATTTTCCATTATTTTCATAGAATAACTTTTTGCCTTCTTTTTTGATTTTCGTCAGACAAACCGTTTTGATTCCAAGATATTGCTCCGTTAAAACAAAATCAATAAGTGTTTTTTGTTTCTCAGGATAGATTTCCAGAAGAATCACATTTTCAGGATTTTCGCTTCCAACAATCACTTGTTTCAGTTTTTGGATGTATTCATCTTTTGGAAGTGAGTTTTTCAGTTCATTCAAGAAAGGATAAACTTCAGTAATGATTTCTTCAAACAACTTTTGAAAACCAAACAAACTCGGAAAAGCCTGTAGCTCTATCAACTGCGGAATGACACTTCCATTCTCATCTTGACAGATTCCAAAATCTATCGCTACAAAATGTGGTTTTTTGGTGTCATTCGGAACGTTACAATTCACAGGAATTGCTTTGCTGAGTTCTTCATCCGACATATTTTTAATCTGTAAAATAATCGACTGAGAAGCATCATCCAGCTTTTGTTGAAAATCCTTAGTTAAGAAAATTGGACTTTCAGAAAGTCGAAACGCGGCTTCGTGACCGCATTTCTCTTTTATTAATTCATTGACTTTCGTATATTTTTCCTGAGAAAATTCTTCGTTGAGTTGAGTTCTATATTTTGGAATCATAGTTTGTGTTTGGTGGTAGGTATTTGGTTTTTACTTATAAATTATAATTAACCAAATACTAGGTTTTTAGTAATTTGTTCAGAAGCCAGTTGCAAAAATCTTGGGATGATTTGCGCTCTTGTTAGAACGATTTTGTCGTCATCGTCCATTCTGTCAATTGTTTCAAGGTATTTTTCCATTCCGAAAGTTTCAATCATTGCCTGCTTATTTTTTTCGTCCTCCAGATTTTTAACAAAACCAGTTGGGTCAGCTTCCGGATGAAATTGTGTTCCGAATATCTCATCAGAAAAACGAACTGCCATCAGTGCTCTTTCCAAATGAACAGTCGGACGGATTTTTTCCAAAGCAACGATTTTCATTCCCAGCTCATCCAATTTTTCCTGATTCGGTTCAATACATTGGTAAGCTCTGGAATCTACGCCGTAGAAAGGGTCAGCCAGACTTTTGAACAAAAATTCCTTTTCGCCGTCTTCCGATTTATGAATTGGCATCACACCGAAGGAATATGATTTTCTCTTGCAGACATTCGCAATCCCGAAATGAATAACCGCCAATTGGAAAGAATGACAAACCAAAAACAGGTATTTTTTCTGCTCATTAGTTTTGTTGTGTTCCCAGATTTGCGTTAGAAAATCAGCAAATTTCTGTTCCCATTCGTAACCTTCACGGTGCGGATTTCCCGGACCACCAGACGAAATGAAAATATCAAAATCTTCGATATTTGGCATTTCATCTTTGTAACGAACATCAAAAAGCTCTACAGAAACCTCGTATTCCGACTGTTCCTGAAAAGCTTTCGACAGCTCTTTTATGTTCCTCATCCCTTGATTCGGATGATTATTATTCATATCAAGAAGTGCAATTCTTACATCATTTTTACTCATATTCATAAATTTTTACAAAAATACGGAATCTAAAATTTATAAAAAGTTAATAAAATTCTAAAAATATTAATTTGGCAAACTACAGGTAAAGAATAAGACTTATCAAAAACTCATAACTTATAATTAATAACTCATAATTTATAGTAGCCCTTTTTCCGTCTCGTAAATCATATAATCCACGACTTTTTTCATATCACCGCCACTTTCGTGGAAAACTTTTAATTGTCTGTCTGCTCCCGTTCCGTTTTTGACAATTTCTCTTGCATATTCAACTTCTTTTCTACAACCTAAATCATCCACAACATCATCAATGAAAAGTAATAATTCCTCCAAAAGGTCACGATATGGAACGCTCGCTTCTTTTCCGAAATCAATCAGATGTGCGTCAATTCCGTCTTTAGAAGCGCGCCATTTATTTTCAGTGAGGAGAAGTCTTCTGTAACTTCTGTAACTGGTGTTTTGCTGATGCATTTTGTAAACTTTTGCAACCAAAGACTGCATAATTGCTGCAAGACAAACCGTTTCATCAATCGTCAAAGGCATATCACAAATCCTGAATTCAATCGTAGGATAAAACGGATGAACTCTCAAATCCCACCATATTTTCTTCGCATTATCAATCGTTCCGGTTTTGACCATCAGATTGACATACGCATCAAATTCTGCAACACTGCTGAAATAACTTGGCAATCCGGTTCTTGGGAATTTAGCGAAAACTTCCTGTCTGTAGGATTTGAAACCTGTTAATCTTCCAACCCAAAAAGGAGAATTGGTAGATAAAGCGTAAACGTGAGGGAGAAAATATCGCATCACATTTTGGATTCTGATACCTTCTTCACGATCAGGAATTCCAATATGAACGTGCAATCCGAAAATCAAATTCGACCTTGCAACATCGCCCATATCACTTACGATTTTGTCGTAACGCGCATCTTTAGTAATGATATTATCCTTCCAATGCGAAAATGGATGCGTTCCACCGCCGGAAACTCGTAAACCTTGGTCGTGAGCTGTTTTTACAAGATGTCTTCTGAGGTCGGTCAATTCCTGACGCGCCTGCTGAATATTTTCACAAATGCCTGTTTCCATTTCTACGACAGACTCGTGCATCTCGTGTTTTAAGTTTTCGCTTAGAACGGCTTTTCCTCCTTCAATGATTTTGGAAACGTGAGACACCAAATCGCGGCTTTCCGCATCTATGATTTGGTATTCTTCTTCCACACCTATTGTGAATTTGTGCATTTTTTTTCTTGTGTTAGTTAAAGTTAGTAGTTAGTTTTATTAATGATATAATTTGGGCAGCTTAATCCGCCTTCCGCTCCCAATCTTTTCACTCCACTTTGTTGCGTAAAAAGGATTTCCGCTCAAGTCGGGCTGCGAGTGATTCGGCGTTTCAAATTATATCATTAAATATATAAGTTAGTTAAGTTTTAAAGTTTGTTGGTTACAAATGTTCCCCAATCGATATTGATTTTTCCCGCTTTATAATCTTTCGCTTTTTCAATGGCTAATTTTGCTGCGTGTTCAACAATCCACTGGAAATTTTCTTCTCCAACTGAGTTTCTGTCTGCATCAGGCGCTGGATTACAGAAATCAATCGCATAAGGAATTCCATCTCTCACAGCAAATTCAACTGTATTGAAATCGTAACCCAAAGCTTCATTCATTTTCAATGTATATTCTGTAATGGTTTTCAATAGTTTTTCAAGTTCTTTTCCTTCTGTTTGATGCGTGGTTGCGTATCTCAAATGGTGAGGATTTCTCGGTTCGTAAGGCATAATGTGAACATATTTTCTGCCCAGACAATACACTCTGTAATAATCATCGAAAACAATTTCTTCCTGAACCATCATTACCAATTGTTCGGTCTCAGCGTGTTTTGCCCACATATCTTCTGGATTTTCAACTCGGTAAACATTTCTCCAGCCACCACCGTCGTGAGGTTTCATATAAGCAGGAAATCCTATATAATTGAAAATGTATTCCCAATCGTGAGGAAATTTCAGGTTTCTGAAAGATGTTTCGGAAGTGTTAGTTGGTCTTTCGTGAGAAGGCAAAAGAACGGTTTTCGGCAATGGAATTCCGATTTTGGACATCAATGCATTATTGAAGAATTTCTCATCTGCACTCCACCAGAATGGATTGTTGATTACATAAGTTCCATTAACCGCGGCATTTTTAAGATAAGCTCTGTAGAAAGGAACATCTTGCGAAATTCTATCAATAATCACGGCATAACCATAATCTGCACCTTGTTCCAATTTATCAATTTGAACAGGTTCTGCGATATATTCTCCTTTCCCTAATTCATTTACTTTATCGATAAAAGCCCAAGGAAATGTGTCTTCCATCCCGAATAAAATTCCAATTTTTTTTGCCATAATTTTGTTTTTTAAGGTCAGAAGTCCATAGTCGGAAGTCTGAAGTTTGTATGTTTATTTTATTAATTTAATTATAATTGATTATCCGAAAAATCTCCCAATGAACTTCGGAAAAACCATTCTCCAAAGTGGCCAATCGTGGTTTATCCATTTGGCTTCGTCATACCAATGATTGATTCCTTTTTCGGTTAAGATTCCAGCCATTTTTCTTGTCGGTTCCAGACAAATATCTTGGTCAGATGTACTCAGAACAATGTGCATATGTTTGTATCTCCAAGCGGAATCGTTTTTCACAAACTCATCCGGACAATTGAAATAAATTAAATCATCTTTGTAACCGTCCATAAAGCTTCTGATAGAAAACGCGCCAGACAAACAGAAAAGATGCGAAACCAAATCAGGAAATCTAAATGCAAAATTCGCGGCGTGATAACCTCCAAAACTTGCTCCTGCAACAGCTACGCGATGTGTGTTGTGAGTTCTTTGAATATAAGGAATGAACTCCTGAACCAAAAACTGAACATACATTTCGTAATTTCTGATTCTTTCGTAAGGCGAAATTCCTTTGTCGTAAAAACTGAATTTATCAATCGTCTGAACATTGAATAATTTCAAAATTCCATTGTCTGTGAAATGAGAAATACTTCCGTTCAAATGAAAATCAGCATTCTGAGTATAAGAACCCTGAGAAGTCGGAAACATAATAATCGGATAACCGAAATGTCCTGTGACTTCGACCTGAAGGCTCATTCCAAGAATATGTGAATAATAATCTGTATGTGTTATTTGAGGCATTTTTTCTTATTTGAGTTTATATATATTCATAAAATTCAATTCCACCAAGATGGTCGTTTTCAAGAATATCTAATACAATTGTTTTATGTTTTGGGTGTTCTAAAATGATAGTGTCTTTAAATTTCCACTTTGAATTAAGTTGATTAGCATTCTCGGAATCAACAAACCTATAATAAGCTTTGCTTTTCCATTCTCCTAATTCAATTGTTTCTAAATTACTTATCAGTTTAGATTCGTTATTTAAGTTCAATTTTATAAAATCAATGATTTCTTCAATCTTAATGTCCTTATTCATTAATAATCTAAGCTGTCGGTTTATCTTTTGGAGGAAGAATATTTAGAATCTGTTCTGTGACAACTTCTGCTGCTTGGTCTAATCTTTCCTCGATGATATCTGCCGTTTTTGCTTTGTAAACAATTCCAACGTGATAATCGATTGGTAAAAATTTTTCCACTTCTTCACTCTGCAAATTATGAGTATCAGGATGTTTGTCCTTGGCCAAAGCAACAATCAATCCTCCAAATAATTTCTGAGTTTCCTCCACAGAATATTGAGTTCCGTCTAAAAGTGCATTTTCCAATTTTGCCCATTCTCTCCAGATATTAACACCAGTCGCAGCTTCCACCATATCAGGAATATGTGCTCCGCCGACTCTGGAAGATGTTTCTAGGAAGTAATATCGTCCGTCTGTTCCTCTGATATATTCGCTGTGAGTTGCTCCATTTTGTATTCCGAATTTGTCCAAAACTTGTTTGTTGATTTGGTCTAATCCTTTTGCTTCCTCCGAATTTTTATCTAAAGTTTTAGTACGAAAAACGCCACCTTCGTGAGAAACTTTCATCGGTGGAGAAAGATATTTTGAAAAGCAGGAAAACACTATTTCTTTATTATAAACCAAGCAATCTACGTGATAAACATCGCCGGGTTTGAAAGATTCCAAAAGAAATTTATAACGCTCATCTCCAAGATTTTCTACAGCAGGCCAAAGTTCATCCGCTGAATTGATTTTCTTGATTCCACTTGCCGAAGCTTCGGAACGAGGTTTCAAAACCCAAGGTCCGGGAACATCCTGCGTGAATTGATGTAGTTTTGCATCATTGAAAATCGAGGAAAATTCAGGTACAGAAATTCCGTTATCTTTTGCTTGCTGACGCATTGCTAATTTATCTCGGAAATAACGATGTGTTGTCTGTCCCATTCCGGGAATACGATAGGTTTCGCGAATCATTGCTGCTTTTTCCACATCAAAATCATCCAATGCAATTACCGCATCAATCTGATGATTTTTCATCAAATAAGCGAATCCCTGAACTAAATGGTCAAGATTCCAAACCGAAGGTTCTAGCTCTGGCATATAATAAACTTCATCGATAGCGTGCCAAGGCCACGGTCGTTCCTTCAAGTTTTCCGAAGTAATCAGAATGACTTTGTTTCCGAGTTTTTTGCACTCGTCCATAAAATCGTAACCTTTGTAATAACAAGAGATGCAGACAATCGTTTTTTCCATATTCATTTTCAAATTTGTATTATGTAAAAAGTAAAATTTACAAAGATTTACTTCTTTATTTTTAGTCTAATAGTTTTCAATTAAATCTAATAAAAGCTGAACGCCATAACCGGTCGCCATTTTGTCTTTAGCATAACCAACATTTCCAAATGCTACACCGGCAATATCAAGATGTGCCCAATTTTCGTGTCCTTCAATAAATTGTTCCAAAAATTTCCCTGCAATAATGCAGTCTCCAAAAGGTTTCATCGAGATATTTTTGAAATCAGCAACATCTGAAGTGAAATCATCTTTCCAAATATCCCAAAGTGGAAGATTCCAAAGCCTTTGATTGGTTTTATCTGCGGATTTTTCTAGTTTGATTTTCAAATCATTATTGTTCGAAAAATATGCTCCACAAGTATAACCGAACATTCTAACTGAACTTCCTGTGAGTGTTGCCAAATCTATCAAAACATCGGTCTTGTAATTTTTTGACAAGTAAGAAAGTCCGTCAGCCAAAGTCATTCTTCCTTCTGCATCTGTGTTTAGAACTTCAATTGTTTTTCCATTGTAAGCCGTCACAACATCGCTCGGCAGATACGCATTTTCCGAAACCGCATTATCCGTAATCGGAAGAATGGCAATGATATTAACAGGAAGTTTCAGTTCTGAAGCTGTAATCAAAGCTCCGATAACTGCGCTTGCTCCGCCCATATCACTTTTCATATAATGCATATTGTCAGATGGTTTGATAGAAATTCCGCCTGTGTCAAACAAAACGCACTTTCCAACCAATCCGAAAGTTTTTGCATCATCTTTTCTGCAATTGTATTCTAAAATAGTGAAAGATGCTTCCTGTGAACTTCCTTGATTCACAGCAACAAATGCTCCTAAACCTTCTTTTATGGATTCTTCTCTGTTGAAGGATTTATATTTTAGATTATACTTTTCTGCGGTTGATTTCAGAAAATCTGAAATCTGATTCACTTTTTTGTGATTAGCAGGCTTGTTCAGCCATTCCATTCCGGCAAATTGTCCGTTGCAAAGTGCTTCTGTCTTCAATGCTAAATTTTTTCCTTCTTCCTCAGAAATATTTTCAAAATGAAGTTCAAAATTCTCCTGCCAAAACGGATGCGATTTCTCGAAAGGGTAGAGGTAAGTTCCCAAAAACAAACCTTTCACGAATTCTTCTGTTAAATCCAATCCTAACTTTGAATGAACCGAAGTTGGCACTGGTTGCAGGTTTTTTTTATAATCATTCGCAAATTTATTTGCGATAGCTTGAATTTCGAATCCTTTTGAATCTTTACCGATTCCAATGAAAAAATCGAACTTATCTGAATGGGTTTTGATGAAAATTTCATTCTTTTTTCCATTGAAGAATAATTCAACATTCGGATGCGAGCTTTTTTCCTGTTCCCAATCGTCTTCGCTGAACAGATATATGTTTTGTGTTGTTGATTCTTTTTTATTGTAAATTTTAATCATTTGTCTGATTTTCTAATTCATTTTTGGCTTTCACAGGACTTTCGAGACTGTCGATGTAAAGCCATTCTACTGCTCTTGGAAATTCCTGAGACCAGAAAAATTCCTGATGCGTTCCTTTGTCGCTGATGTTGGTTCTGACTTCAAAATCAAATGATTTCTGAGTTGTCAATTTTTTCAAAGCTTTTTCAAATAATCTGATTCTGCCGACCATTCGTGAACCTTCTAATCTTCCGCCGTAGAGATAAACTTTAATCTTGTAAGGATTCGTGAAGTTTATCATCGGAAAATCATTTTCCGGCTCAACCCAAAGCGACGGCGAAAAAATCAACAGTTTGGAATAGACTTCTGGATAAAGAAATCCTCCATAAATGCTAATCAATCCACCCAAAGAACTTCCACCAATTCCAGTATTTTCTCTATCTTTTTTAGTTCTGTAATTTTTATCAATCCAAGGTTTCAAAGTGTCTGTGATAAACCTTAGATATTTTTTTCCTTCTGCATTTTTCGTCACATCTTCATTATCGAAAATATATTCCTTGATTCTGTCATCGTTGCCGTGTTCAACAGCAATTACTATCAAATCTCCTCGACCATATTCTGCAAGCAAAGACAGTTTCTTATCGATTTCCCAATTTCCGTAAGCCGAACCTTCATTAAACAAATTCTGAGCGTCCTGGAGATACAAAACCGGATAACTTTTCTCCGAATCGTAATAATCATAAGGCAAAAGCGCCCAAACTTTTCTGGTTTTGTCGAGCTGAGGAATATAAAATTCTTCATCCACCAATTCTACAATCGGGAAAAATTCTTGTTTGAAAGGCCCCCAATTCAGTCTCCATTTTTCTACAGAATCTTGTGTTTTCTTTTTCTCTTTTCTTGTTTTTCTGTTCGGAGTGATATTGTCGTATTTATCAATCTCTACATTTTCCCAACCGCCTTTTGTGAATTTATATTCGATTTCATCATTTAAAAGTTCGTCGGAAATATTGATGTAATAATTATTCTCATTCAATTTTTTCAACTCAAACTTTGAATCTTTCGGATTCCACTTGTTGAAATTTCCGGTAATAAAAATCGGTCGGTCATCATTATCTTCTGATGTCAGAAAAAACTCCATTCTATTTTTAATTCTCTTATTTCTTATAAATTTATAAAATTATTTCAATTGATGAAAAAATGTTGAGTATTTTTCTTTTAAAATTTAAGTTCGTTAACGAATATTAATTAAAATTTCAAAATTGTTTAATTGTTGCTAAATTTAAAATTGTTAATTTTTTACTTTTTAAAATGAAAAAAGCCTAACAATAATTAATTGCTAAGCTTTTATTACTAAAAAAACGGAAAGTTTTTTATCTTATCTAAAAAGGTCTTTTACGACTTTATTCTGTTTTGGATTTAAGTCCTTTTTGATTGTTACAGAGTATTTTCCATCTGTGCTTTGAACGTCCAAGCCAGCTTCATTAAAATATTTTTGATAATTGATAGGCTCGAGAGTGTAAACGTAAGATAGGATTTCGTCTGTTTCACTCCCGGCGTATTTTCTGATAATATCATTCAGTTCTGTTTCCAGATAACCCCTGTTTTTGTTTTTATAAATCGAATACAAATCTCTCATCACATCATCTAAAGAATGTTGATTATTAGAAGAAATTCTGATTTTCAAATCCAAAAGCATCCCAACCAAAGGTCCTTTGGCGTAGAAAGAAATAGTTTCTCCTTTTCTTCCGAACGGTCCGTCTTCCCAAGTGTAATAGCTGGAATCTGCCAAAGTTTGTTTTGTTTTTGCGGGATTATTTTCGAAACCGCTAATCATTTGTCCCCATTCTTCAAGCATTATTTCCTTTGATTTGATTCCTGCACGATTCAAAACAATGGCTTCGTAATAAACGGAAAGACCTTCGCCAACCCAAAGTGTTTTGGTTTTATTCTTTCCTGAATAATTGAAAGGTCCAATTTCAATTGGTCTAATTCTCTTGATGTTGAAATGGTGAAAATATTCGTGAGTCAGAAAGTTTAAAGTTTTTTGTCTGCTTTTTTCATTATTCAAAGAATTGCCGTCAAAAGTCAAAGCTGTCGAATTGGTTTGTTCTATACCGCCATTTCCTTTTCCAATTGAAATGAAATTGTAATGCTCATAAGGAATGTCATTGAAAATGTTGGTCGTTTCAATAATCATTTTCTTAAGGTCATCCATCAGTTTTTTCTTGTCAAAATTTCCGAGGTCAATTCCTGTGAAATAATGCTTTTTACCTTTTATATCAAAGCTTGGAAGTTCTTCTAAGTCGCCAACAAGAATTGGAGAATCGAATAATTGGTCCGAGTTTTTCGCAATGTAATTTTTACCTTTTTTATCTAATCCTGTTGAAATAGTTTTCCATTTGTTCTTATCTATATCGATTGATATTGGATTGTTGAAATATTTCTCAGAAAATAAAAATAGCGCGGTTGAACGTAAAAAAGCCTTGTTTTCTCCGATGTAAGCTTTGGCTATAAAATCATCTTTAGCTAAAATCTGATAATCTATAATTATTGATTTTGAATTATTAGTTGCAATTCTCCAAGTATTTTCGTCAGTCTTTACAAAACCTAAGTTTTCATTTCTCTCGTTTGAAGCTTTGAATTCCAATACGTTTTTTGAGAAATTTAGTAATTGATAATATCCCGGTGTCCATTCAGGGATTTTGAGGTCAAGGATACTTTCGTTTTTTGTATTTGGGATTTCGATTTTTATCTTGTAAAGATGATTCGCATAATTATCAAGATTGACGTTGATTTTTATACTGTCTTTCTGTGCAAAAATCAATCCCGAAATGGATAAAATAAAGATTGAAAAAAGTTTGATGAATTGTTTTCTTAGCATAATATTATTCTGATTTTACAACCTCTGTTCTTTCAGAGATTCCGTTCGCATTAAAGGCCTCAATTTGAAAATAATAAGCATCTGTTCTGTCTGCTCCTGTGAAGAAATATTCGTTTTTGCCATAAACCATAATACTTCCATATAATTTGTCAGGCGATTTTCCCCAATAGATTACATAACCGTCAGCGTCTGAATTTTGTTGCCATTTGAACCAAATGCTTCTTCTCTCGCCATATTTTTTCGGGTCAGCCCTTAGTGGAACGAAATTTTGAACTTTAGCAGGTTTTATTCCGGCGCCTTTCCCAAATACTCGGAATCCACTCAATGCAAATTTTCCTGTCGGCATTTTAAGGTTTTCCATTTTCAGGAATCTTGCTTTTGCAGGTGTTTCCAATTCTACATAATCATGCGGAACATCGGTTTGGTTTTTTGATTTGTCAACAATCACTTTCCAATTTTTGCCGTCGTTAGAACCATAAATTTTATACTGATGCATTTTGCCGAGTGTTTTTCCCATAAACTCAACATCTTGGTCGGCGTAATTAATTTGAATCGCATTGATTGTAGAAACTTCTCCTAAATCTGTCTGAAACCATTCTCCGGAATTTCCTGTTTTTGCAGACCAATAAGTTTTAATGTCTTCATCCACGGCAAGATTCGGTTGATAACCGCCTAAAGTTGAGGAAACTTGGACAGGCTTATTATAATTGAGCAACATCCAATTGGTAAATAATCCTTTTGAAAAATCTTTACCTTGCGCATATTGCGGAAGAAGAGTGGGATAATCTCCGTAAGCTGTATTGGTATACATCACATCGTCTTTATCAAATCCGGTTGGCCAGATTCCCAATCTTCTCTCGAAATTATTTTTTGTGGAAATGAAAATCGTAGAAACGTGCCACCAGTTATTGAAATTATCCTGAAATGTAGCGCCGTGTCCAGCTCCTCTTGCGAATCCACCAGGTTTATAAGAAAATGGATTGTGTTGTTGATATTCAAAACCTTCTAAAGGATTTTTAGAAACATAAACTCCGTCAGAATAACCACTGAATTCCGTTGCCGGTGCACCATATTGTAAATAATATTTATCATTATGCTTTGTCATCCAAGCACCTTCAACAAATGGCTGAAGAAATACATTGTCATTGTATTCTCCAAATCTTTCCCAACCGTGGTCTTCTGGTTTCAGTCTGATGACAGGTTTTACAAAACCTTCGGATTGTAAGGTTTTGGTTTTAACTTCGGTTCCGAGAAGTGGCCATTCATTACTTGAACCCCAATAAAGATACAATTTATCTTTGTCTTCATCATAATGAAACGCAGGGTCCCAAGCACCAACTTTCAAAGTATCAACAGCGATTTTCCAATCATCTTTTGTTGGATTGGTACTTTTCCAAATCGGAAAATCTTGTTCCCAAGTTGAACCAAATACATAAAGAGTATCTTTCATTGCCCAGACTGCAGGTGCATTCAGGTCGTGCGTATATTTATTATCTAAAAGAAATTTTCTGTGGACGAATTTCCAATCCAGCATATTGTCAGAATACCAATAACCTTCTTGATTTGTAGAAAATAGAAAAAGCTTTTTCTGAAAGTTAACAATTACGGGGTCAGCTGTTGCACGATGTTTTCCTTGTTTGGAGAAAACTTCAAAAGGTGTATAACCATAATCTATATTAATAGGATTACAATAAGTTTTTTGTTGCGCCGAAAATAATGATACAATAGATAATGAAATTATTGCGAGTAATTTTTTCATTTAAGTTTTATTTTAATTCCGAATTTATTGAAATTTAATCAAACGGGAGTTGTATTAAATTTAAGATTAATGATTTTGTTCTTTCCAGTCCGCTTTGATAAGGTCAAGTAAAAAATCGGGACACCTTAGGATTTTATTGGTTTCAGCGTCTAAGAAAAATAGAGTAGTGGAAGCTTCGGTTATTTTGACTTTCTCTTCATTATAAATTTCATAATCGAATTCAATTTTTACTCCCGGGATTTTTTTTACATAAGTATGAATTTCCAAAAGTTGATCATAAAGTCCTGGCCTTAAATATTTTATTTTATATTCCGAAACTGGAAGCAAAATTCCTCTTTTTTCTATTTGGTCATATGATATTCCAAGGGTGCGGAAAAGTTCAACTCTAGCCACTTCAAAATATTCTGCATAGTTTCCATAATAGACATATTTCATAGGGTCTGTTTCTCCGTAACGCACTCGTATTGTGTGTGTTGTGTGTATCATTTTAAGTCGATAATAATTCATACAAATATATTTTTTAATAATCAATAGAGAAAAAATTTTTTTATGAAAATTAATAATTGGATATTTGTTGTCTTCTTAAAAACTAAAATCCCACCGGAAATAGCAGCAGAAAAATGAATGAAAATTTAGTATTGATCTGGGATAGGTGTCTCCAATTTATGAGGGACAATCTAAACGCAGCGGAGGATAATACAGACCTCAAAAAGTTAGAAAACTCTTTCGACTTATTATTTGATAAAGTTCAGCCAATTTCTTTGGTGAACAATAATCTGACGTTGCTTGTTCCTAGTGATTTTTACAAAGAATATATCGAGGACAATTACTTGTCTTTACTGTCTGCTGCGCTTAAAAAAAATATCGGTAAAGGTGTGAAATTGTGGTATTCTGTGATGGAAAACAAACCATCGGGAAAAGAAAAACCAATTACAATGAACGTAAAAGGGATTTCTACCCAAGCTCCGAAAATCCAAGAAGCAAGACCGGTTCTTAAGGAAAACAATGTAAATCCTTTCGTGGTTCCGGGAATCAAAAAGATCAATATCGATTCTAATCTAAAGGCTGACCAGTCTTTTGATAACTTTATAGAAGGAGAAAGTAACAAGTTTGCTTCTACTGTTGCCAGGTCAATTGCAAAAAGGCCAGGTTCCACAGCATTCAACCCGTTATTTGTTTATGGTGGTTATGGAGTTGGTAAAACTCACTTGGCGCAAGCGATTGGACTTGAAGTTAAGGCTTCTTTCCCAGAGAAAGTAGTTTTGTATCAGTCTTCGGAAAAATTCATTCAGGATTTTGTGAAAGCTGCAAAGTCTCAGAATAAAACCGATTTCCAGCATTATTATCAGATGATTGATGTTTTGATTATCGATGATATTCAGTTCTTGTCTGGTAAAGCTGCGACTCAGGATAGTTTCTTCCATATTTTTGATTATTTGCATCAAAATGGAAAACAGATTATCTTGACTTCTGATAAAGCTCCGGCTGATATTCTGGATACTCAGGAAAGAATTATTTCCCGTTTTAAATGGGGTCTTTCTGCGGAAATCAAATCTCCAAACTTCGATACAAGAAGAAAAATCATCGTTGATAAATTAAGCAGAGACGGAATCGAATTAACGGAAGATATGTTGGATTATCTAGCTTCTGAAGTTAAGACAAATGGAGTAAGAGAACTAATTGGTGTTGTGAATGCGGTAATTGCTTACTCAACAGTTTACAAATCTGATTTTAGTCTTGATTTATTAAAAGATACAATTAATAAGTTAGCAACGACTCAGAAGAAAACCATCAATATTCCTTACATTCAGGAGATTGTTTGCGATTATTTCGGAATTCAAAGAGAGCAATTATTGTCTAAAACCAGAAAAAGAGAAATCGCTTTGCCTAGACAATTGGCAATGTATTTCGCAAAAGAATATACCAATGCAACATTCACAAAAATCGGTGAAGAAATGGGAGGGAAAGACCATTCAACGGTAATGTATGCTTGCGATACGATTCGAGATGTTTCCAAAATCGATAAAGAATTGAAGAAATATATCAAGGATTTAAAAGAGAAAATTGCTCAATAACAATACAAGGATTTAATTAATTTTAAATCCTTTTTTATTTGATGAATTTCTAAAGACTTCGACTCCGCTCAGCCTGACAATATCCAGATTGAATGGTTAGCATTAGATGTGTTACACTGAGCGGAGTCGAAGTGTTTTAGTAATTTCAGTTAACTTTACTTTTTTAAACTTTCTTAATAATGAAAATACTAATGGTGTGCCTCGGTAATATTTGCAGAAGTCCTTTAGCAGAAGGGATTTTGAAATCCAAACTCGATGATGATTATTTTGTTGACAGTGCTGGAACAATCAATTATCACGAAGGAAATGGTCCCGACGAACATTCTGTAAAAACTGCTTTCAAAAACGGAATAGATATTTCTAAACAGAAATCAAGACCAATCAAAAAATCAGATTTGGAAGAGTTTGATTTAATTTTTTGTATGGATAAAAACAATTACAAGGATGTTTTGAAAATGGCAGACGATTCTCAGAAACATAAAATCAGATTAATTCTTAATGATGAATTAGAAGTTCCAGACCCGTATTACGGCGGAATCGACGGTTTTGATAAAGTCTATAAAATGCTGAATGATTCTTGCGAAATAATTGCAGAAAAAATCAAGAACAACACGATATAATTCATAAACAATTCTAAATTTGTAAGATAAGTTCTTTTTATGAATTTGGACATTGAACAAAAACCTATAAAACCGAAAAAATTCTATCAGCTTCTCTATATTCAGGTGTTGGTTGCGATTGTTTTTGGTGTTTCTCTCGGTTATTTTTATCCCGACTTGGGCGAGAAAATGAAACCTCTCGGCGAAGGTTTTATCAAGCTGGTCAAAATGATTATTGCACCAGTAATTTTTCTGACCGTTTCTACTGGAATTGCCGGAATGAGCGACCTCAAAAAAGTCGGAAGAGTTGCAGGAAAAGCTTTCATTTACTTTTTTACGTTTTCCACTTTAGCATTGATTATTGGAATGATTGTAAGTCATATCGTTCAACCCGGAAAAGGTCTTAACATCAATCCAAATACTTTGAACGGTGCGGAAGTTGAGAAATATGTAAAAGCGGCGCACGACAATTCTTTGGTCAGTTTTATTTTCAATATTATTCCAGAAACCTTGTTTAGTCCATTGACTGGCGATAATATTCTGCAGGTTTTGCTGGTAGCGATTTTATTTGGAGTTGCATTGGCGTTAACCTCAGAGAAAAGTTATCCTGTTTTAGATTTTCTTCAAGCTTTAACAATTCCGATTTTCAAGATTGTAGAGATTTTGATGAAGCTCGCTCCAATCGGAGCTTTCGGAGCAATGGCTTTCACGATTGGGAAATATGGAGTGGAATCACTCAAAAACTTAGCGATGCTCGTCGGAACATTTTATGTGACTTCGGCTTTATTTGTTATTTTAATTTTGGGAAGTGTTGCTTGGTATAATGGATTCAATATTTTCAAATTTCTGAAGTATATTAAAGAAGAGATTTTTCTGGTTTTAGGGACAAGTTCGTCTGAACCTGCACTTCCTGGATTGATGAAGAAAATGGAAAATGCAGGCTGCGACAAAGGCGTCGTTGGTCTAGTAGTACCGACCGGTTATTCTTTTAATCTCGACGGAACCAATATTTATATGACTTTGGCGGCATTGTTCATCGCACAGGCTTGCAATATCGATTTGACTTTGGAACATCAGATTGGATTGCTTTTGGTCGCGATGTTGAGTTCCAAAGGTGCAGCTGGTGTTACAGGCGCAGGATTTATCACGTTAGCGGCAACTTTAGCGGTCGTTCCCGAAGTTCCGATTGCCGGGATGACTTTGATTCTCGGGATTGATAAATTTATGTCAGAATGCCGTGCTTTGACCAATGTTATTGGGAATGCAGTCGCAACGGTTGTCGTTTCCAATTGGGAAAATCGATTAGACAAAGACCGATTAAAAGAAGTTTTGAACTAAATTTGTAATGATTTGGATTTGGGCAGCTTAATCCGCCTTCCGCTCCCAATCTTTTTTGCAGACGATTTCAGTTTAAATAGAACTTTAGTGTTGGCAAAAAAGGATTTCCGCTCAAGTCGGGCTGCGAGTGATTCAACTTTAATTGTGACATTGGAAACGGAAGCGTTAAGAAATATTGAAAAAATTGCGTTAAGAAAAATCTACTGTTTGAAGCTGTTGCTGGAAAAGCATTGGCAGCGAGTTTAGATTTTTTAGTAATTTATTCAATATTTTAGCTGAGTTTCCACCGTATTGAATTTTTGGTTCTTTTGTTTCAAGACAAAAGAACATAACATAATTAATAAACTTAAAATGCTATACCTTTTACCAGCTTATCTTTCCGAAAATTCTCCAACAGATTATTTTGCTCCAATAATCAAAGACATCATTATGAATGTTGACCATTATTTTGTAGAGAACGAAAAGACGGCCAGAAAAGTCATCAAATTTTTTGCACCCGAAAAAAAACAACCCGAACTCAAATTATTTCTTCTTGATAAATATTCTGAAACAGCAGATTTGAAAGAAGCTCAAAAGTTGATGAAAGATGGTGTAGATTTCGGATTGTTGTCGGAAGCGGGTTTGCCTTGTATTGGTGACCCTGGAAATATCATCGTTGGTTGGTCTCATAAAAATAACATCAAAGTGATTCCTGTTAATGGACCAAGTTCTTTTGTTCTGGCTTTAATTGCGAGTGGATTCAACGGACAACAATTTTCCTTTAATGGTTATTTGGCGATTGAAAAAGATAAGAAGAAAAAGGAAATCCAACATTTGGAAAATCTGGTTGAGAAAACAGGATTTACGCAGATTTTTATGGAAACACCTTACAGAAATAATCCATTGTTTGAAGATTTGACCAAGTTTCTTAATCCAAATACAAAGCTGTGCATCGCCGCTAATATCAATGACCCAGAAACCGAATTTATCAAAACAAAAACTATCAACGATTGGAAAAAAGAAAAGCCTGAATTACATAAGATTCCTGCTGTTTTTCTAATCGGAAAATAAACAATAAAGAAGTTAGAATTTAATCTAATTTCTAAAACCTAACCTCTAATAATATGAAGCAGACTTATCCTTTTTACCTCAAGTTATCTTGCATTCTCATCAGTATTGTAGTTTTGGGATTTCTTGCAATTATTGGTGAGCAGATTTTTGTTCCGATGATTTTAGGATTGCTCGTGGCGATTTTGCTGACACCGCTTTCCCGTTTTATGGAAAAAAGATTAAGATTTCCGAGAGGTTTATCTTCTATTGTCGCAAGTCTTTTAGCGTTGGCAATTATTGGCGGTGTGATTTACGGAATTTCAATACAAGTTGCAAAATTGTCCAATGACTGGCCTCAATTTCAGAAGCAATTCATTACTCTGACGGACGATTTGCAAAGCTGGATTTCCAAGACTTTTGGAGTGAGAAGAAAAGACCAATTGGAATACTTGAATGACACAGCAAAAAAATCTATCAGCACAGGAACTGCGATTTTGGAAAGAGCTTTGAAGTCGATTGGTTATATATTGATGTTGACAGGTTTTACATTTTTGTTTGCTTTGTTTTTCCTTTTGTACAGAACGCATCTTCTAAAATTTTTGGTAGCAAGTTTCACAGAAACACATCACAAAACTGTTTTTGAGGTGGTTCACAGTATTCAGTTTATGGTTAAGAAATATCTTGTTGGATTATTTCTGCAGATGATTATTGTGACGATTTTATCTTTGATTGCTTATACGATTATTGGAGTTAAATATAATTTTATGCTTGCAATCATCACGGGAATTCTGAATATCCTTCCTTACATCGGGATTTTTATTGCTTTATTGATTGGCGCTTTGATAACGTTTGCAACATCGGGAATCAGTCACGTTTTATTTATTGTGATTGCGATTGTTGTGATTCACGCGATTGACGGAAATATCATAATGCCAAGGGTTGTTGGTTCCAAAGTGAAAATCAATTCTTTGATTGTTATTATTGGACTTGTAATTGGCGAAATGCTTTGGGGAATTGCGGGAATGTTTTTGACAATTCCGGTTTTGGCAATTCTGAAAATCATTTTTGATAGAGTAGAAGGTCTTCAATCCTGGGGTTTCCTGATGGGAGAAGATGATGAAGTTCCGGTTTTCAAATCGACTTTTGATAAGTATTTTCAAATGAAAAAAGCGAAGTTGAAATCTAACGAAATCGATGATTCTGAGAGTGAATCTGCTGAGTGAATAATCAAAATTGAATTATGAAAAAATTAAGTTTCCTATTCCTTATATTGTCTTTATTTCTAAATGCTCAGACCGAAAATGAAAATATAGCATCGATAAAAAAGTTCCAAAAAGAACTCAATACAGAATATCTGAATCCGAAAGAATCGCCTTTGCGAGGAGATAATTTGAAGAATTTCAAAAAGCATCCGTTCTTTCCAATCAATCTGAAATACCGAGTGACTGCAAAATTTGTAAAAACTGAAAATCCTGTTCCGTTTGAATTGCCGACTTCTTCGGGAAAATTCAAGCAATATCAGGAATATGGAAAAGCGACTTTTGAATTGGACGGAAAATCTTTAACCTTGATTTTGTATCAAAGTCTGGATTTAATGAAAATGGAGAAATATAAAGACTATCTTTTTCTGCCTTTTCGAGATGAAACCAATGAAAAAGAAACTTACGGCGGAGGAAAATATATGGATTTGAAAATTCCGACTGGAAATGAAATTGTTCTGGATTTCAATCAATCTTACCAGCCATATTGTGCCTACAATGCTTTTGATTATAATTGTCCAATCGTTCCAGCAGAGAATAAATTACCAATCAGAATTGAAGCTGGCGTGATGTATAAGGATGTTTATCATCATTAATCCAAATAAAAAACCCTTTCAGAGTTCTGAACTCTGAAAGGGTTTTTCTTTATTTAAATTTTATATTCTCTCCAATTCACTAGAATCAATCGAAGTTTTAAAAGTTCCATAATTTACAGAAACCTTATTTTTCTTGATTTCTTCAATGGTTCCAACACTTGTACTTCCTTTGATGCGAACACGCTGACCAACTTTCATCCAAACTGCTCGCTCTGCAACTCGTTTTTCTTCCAATTTTTCGTTGGTTTCAACAATTTTTTCCTGGACGTCTTCTTTTTTCAGCTGTTGGGTGATTTTTCGTTTGATGACTTGTAAACGTTTGCTTTCGTCTTTGTCAACACCAATTTTTCTAAATTTCTCCTGTTCCAAGATTTTTACGAAATCTTTTACCACGTCTTTTCTGGATTTTCCTTTTACATAGCTGTCTATGAAAGATTCTATCTTGTTTCCAAACTGAAGTTTTCTGTGTTCTTCTTCATACAATTTTTGGAAATTGAAAAGTTTTTGCTGAAGCTGTTCATTCAGTTTTTGAAGATTGTCACGTTTATCTTCTACGGAATCTCTTTTTTCTGACAAATCGGATTTCAGTTTTTCAACTTCGAATTTTTCCTGCTGAAGTTTCACAATCGTTTTGTCAAGATTAACGATATCGTGTTCTACTTTTTTTCTTGCATTTTTGATAATAAATCTCGGGATTCTATTTTTTTCTGCCACTTCAAAAGTAAAAGAACTTCCAGCTTGTCCGATTTCTAATTTATAAAGCGGTTCCAAAGAATGTTCATCAAAAAGCATTGCTGCATTGGTTGCTGCAGGAAGATTTTCTACAACCAGTTTGATGTTCGTATAATGCGTTGTGATGATTCCGAAACTCCTTTTGTCATAAAAATATTCCATAAAACTTTCAGCCAAAGCACCGCCTAATTCTGGGTCAGAACCAGTTCCGAACTCATCAATCAAAAGCAGTGTTTTGTTGTCTGCCTCACGTATCATTCCTGACATTTTTCTCAATCGGGAAGAATAAGTCGAAAGATGATTTTCTATGGATTGATTATCACCAATATCCGTCATTATTTTCTCGAAGAAAAACATTTCGGATTTTGGATGACAAGGAACTAAAATTCCACTCTGAATCATCAATTGTAGTAAACCGACAGTTTTCAGCGTAATGGATTTTCCACCAGCATTTGGTCCAGAAATACAAATGATTCTGTTGTGTTCCGTTAAAGAAATGGTTTGCGGAAAAATCGCTTTATTTTCGTTTTTATTTCGAATCCAAAGTAATGGATGGAAAGCTTCTCTTAATCTTAAAGTTTGATGACGATTGATTTTAGGTAAAATTCCATTCACTTTTTCAGCGAACATTGCTTTTGCCCGAATCAAATCCAAATCGAAAATATAAGTCTGATAATCCGAAAGCTGTGGCTGGAATTCAGCGAGTTCAGCTGTCAGTTTTCTTAGAATTTTATCGATTTCTTTTTTCTCTTCTTCCTGATTTTCTTTCAGTTTGAAATAATGTTTTACAACAGTTTCAGGCTGCATAAAAGTGATGGAACCAGTTTTGGAAATTCCTAAAACTCTACCGTTGACTCTTTTCTTAAAGCCTGATTTTACCGCTAAAACTCGCTGGTCTTCGATAATACTTTCCTTGATGTCATCCAAAAAATCGCTTTGTCCATAATTGAATAAAGCTCGATTGAAGTTCTCATCAATAGCTTTTCTGGCGTGTTGGATTTCAGTTCTAAGGGTTTTCAGTATTGGTGAAGCTTCACTTTTGACATCGCCGAAACGGTTGAAAACTTTGTCTACTTTATCAATAATTTCTTTTCGGAATTCCAGGATTTTTACTTCTTCCAAAAGTGTTGGGAAAGTTTCTGAAAGTTGGGGGAAGAATTTTTGTAATCTCCCGATTTGTTCGGTAATTGTTTTGATTCTGATGAACGATTTGTTTTCCAATCGGAAATTCTCGATGTGCATCAGTTTCAATTCTTCTTCGATGTCTTCGTATTCGTTGAATGGGATTGCGGTTCCGCTTTCAAAACTAGTTAAGAATTCGGAAGTTTTTTTTAAGGATATTTCTGCTTCGTCAATTTCCATTGGACGAAGTTCCATTATTTTGTCAGCCGTTTTTGGCGAGAATGCAAAAGGTGCGATTTCCGAAAGAAGTTCCGGAAATTCTAATTCATTGAGGTCTGCTTGATTAATATTCACAATGCAAATTTACGAATTTGAATTGATGTTGTAAAGTTGATTGAAAGGTGAAGGTTTTAGATGGATAATTTCTTTCAGAAATTGTTTTTTTACATGTCTTCGAGAACCTCAGACTGACAGTTGTAATCTTGATTTTGAAATGAAATGTTGATTGTGGCGAAGCGCGTCCCGGCTTGAGCGGAAATCCTTTTTACGTAACGAAGTGGAGTGAAAAGATTGGGAGCGGAAGACGGATAAAGACGCCCAATAAAAATAATAAAAGGAACCTGCAGCTGAGTCTGCAAGTTCCTCGATTCACAATACTATTCTAGCCCTTAGTATTGCTACGTTGAAAAATCTAATTATATGAAAAAGTTATTTGTTTGATTTTTAAATTTTTGTTGCTAAACTGAATGTTAAATCCAAATCATCTTTTACGACAATCATTCCGCCCATTTTTTTCGGAGGTGTGATGTTGAAATCACTGAATTTTACATTCTTTCTTCCAATAAGTTTGTTATTCTCTATCTCGAATTCTATGTTGTATCTTTTGCTTTGATTCATCATTTTTACTTCTACTAGTGCATTGAAGCCATCTTGGTTTTTTGTGAAGTTGATGAACTTGATGGTCATATTCGGATATTTTTCTGCGTTCAGGATTTTCTGAAAATCTTTGGTCATCATTTTGTTTCCGCAATCAAAATCGATGACTTTTAGAATGATGTTAGGTAGATTTTTATCTGAAAAATTGTAAACGCTACCATCATTTTTGAATTTGTTGTTGACGCATTGAAACTTGTTGACATTGGTGCTACCATTGATTTGGACAAAATTTCCTTGGGCAAATGTGAAAAGTGAAATAAAACCGAAAAGCAAATATAAAAGTTTCATAATCTTTGTTTTTAAAAACAGAGGAGACCCGAGAGTTTCCTCTGCTTCTGTTAACTGAATATTAGAAAGAAATCACAGCTTCTATCACATATCCTTTGAATTCTCCTCCATTTAAAATATTATTTGTAGGATATCCGTCGTATTGTTGGTTGACGTATTCTGCTTTTGCAAGGATGTTTTTGGTCATAAACCAACCGCCTCCGATGTTGTATCTTTTGACAGTAATGTCTTCTCCTGAAATTAATTTACCATCTGCTTGGTTATAGCGTCCTCCAAAATAGAAGCTGTCTTCTTTTCCAAAACGATATAGTAGTTCTCCAGAGTATTGGTTGTATGTTCGTCTATCTGTCTCTGACAAGTTTCTGCCTGATACTGTTTCATAAGTTCCGAAGAATTCTAAACCTTTGTATCTTACAAATGGGTTAATCATAATTGCTGTCATTTTATTGACAAAATCTGGGACAACTTTGGCAGAGTTCAAAGTTGCAGCACCTGTATTAGCGGCACCTGTTGAAGCTACTTTAGCACTTTCCATTACGAAGTAATATCTAGAGCCTGCTCTGTCCCCATTGTAAAAATCTAATCTTGAGCTATTAGCATTATTATAGATGGATCCTGTTAATCTCACTCTTAGATCTTTATTAACCTGTTTGTCGTATCCTACCTTTGCATATAGTGAAGCAGCTGTTCCGCTGGTTGCGGTTTGATTAAGTCTTCCGTTAGAAGCTCCTACCATTCCAATGAAGCCATCTCTTCTGTAATATAGTTCCATAAAAGGGAAAGTTGCATAAGCGTCCATCAAAAGGTTTCCTGCTACAAATGGATTGTTAATAGAGTAAGCATTATCTGTTCTTCTGAAATGGGCATCACCATAGTTAAGCTCATCTTGTCCTACTTTAATCGTTGCATATTTCATAACATCCTTAAGGAAATCTTTTTGTATAAAGTCTAACTTATCAATTTGTAAGTACCCACCTTTTACATAAGTTTCGTTATGGTGTCTTGAAGATAGGAAGGTACGTAAGTGTAAATTAACACCGTCGTATAGAGCAACATCTATATCCAAATTAGCAGTAGGAAGGTTGAAGTTGTTGCTGATTTGGAACAATTCATTTGCATTTACACCTGTTGTCGGGTTAATTACCGGAGCAGCTGTATTTGTATGACTGAGTCCTTGAAATTGTAATGCAAATGCACCTCCTACTTTTACTCTCAAATGATCAAAAGTCGTTACTGAATCTTTTGGATTTTCGAAAACGTTGATTCCACCTTTATCTCTAGGTTTCAAATTGTCGAATTTAGTTTCCTGGGCTAATCCAAAATTTGCGGTTAATAAAGCTGCGATGAAGCCAACTTTTAATAGATTTCTTTTCATGATATTAAATATTATTCAGTTAATTTTTAAGATTGATTTACTCTGCTACTATATTCACTTTTACAGTAACTACGTCTCCTGTTTTAATTCCCATAAATCCTGGGCGATCCATTCCGTACTCTGATAGTTTCACGGTCTCTGTTCCGTCAATCACATAGGCGTTTCCTTTTTTTACAACAGATACTGGGAAAGAAACATTTTTAGAAGTTCCTGCGATGGTCAATTTTCCTGTAGCATTGCTTTTCCCAAGATTGATAGAAGTAGCAGTGAAAGTTACATTTGGAGCTTTATCAGCCTTCAGAGCTTCGTAAGCTTTCTTTTCCATTGTTTTACCTTTTTCTGCCTTTATCGTTTTTACAGGGACATTCAAGGTTACATTTGTGATTGCGTTGCCTGCTACTGTTCCAGAGAAAGTTGCTGTAGAGCCGGTCATTTCCCAATCGTGCATTGGAGATGTTCCGTTAATAGTGATTGTTGTAGTTTTTTGAGCTAATTTTTGAGCATTTGATAATTGGGCAAAACATAGTGTTCCAAATGCTAAAGTCATTGTAATTAAATTTTTCATTGTTTTCATTTTCGTAAATTTTAATTGTTATATTTATTTATCTTTCATTATTGATAGGACAAAGGTATAAGGATGGTAGTTAAATTGCTATTTTTTTATAATGACAAAAATCTTATTAATGTCTTGTGTTATGATATTGATAAATAAAATCGATAAGTGTTATCGATTTTGTCTTATGAGGAATTGTTTTGTGGATTAATGGATGCTCTTTGTGGGTAAAGAATAACGAATAATCAGAGATGACATTTGTTAGGTTGGTAATTGATGATGAAAATCAGTAGTAATATTTTTGAATATATATAAAATTTGTTAAATTATTAAGGATTGTGTAAAATTATATGACGGATATCATAATCGAGATTAATTCGAAAAAAAATGTATTTTTAAAGAAGTTATTCTAATTACTATTTTTGAATTATAAACACAAATAACAAATGCACACTCTTTTGCCTTTTCTTTTAGCGATGGTTGCTATCATTGTCCTTCTTAATATGTGGGCTGCAAAGCTCAGAATTGCATATCCCATATTATTAGTTGTTGGAGGATTATTAATAAGCTTTATTCCTGGGCTGCCAGTTATTAAAATTGATCCAGATCTTATCTTTTTTATTTTCCTTCCGCCTTTACTTTTTGAAGCGGCTTGGAAGATTTCGTTTAAGGAAATGAAAAAATGGTGGCGTATCATTGGTAGTTTTGCGTTTCTTGTGGTTTTCTTTACCGCATTATCTGTAGCATTGGTGGCTAATCATTTCATTCCAGGATTTACAATTGCGTTAGGCTTTTTGTTAGGAGGAATAGTTTCTCCACCAGATGCGGTAAGTACGGGTGCAATAACAAGATTTGTCAAAATCCCCAAATCATTGTCTACAATTCTAGAAGGAGAAAGTCTTCTGAATGATGCTTCATCATTAATTATTTTCCGCTTTGCTTTGGTTGCTGTCGGAACGGGTCAGTTCGTTTTGCAAGATGCAACGTTGAGTTTTTTTTGGATGGTTATTGGTGGTGTAGGTATTGGTTTACTTTTAGGATGGTTTTTTGTCCAGGCTCATAAGCTTCTTCCAACTGATGCACCTTCTGATATTGCTCTTACTATTATTGAGCCTTATCTGATGTATTGGATTGCGGAACAATTTCATAGTTCTGGCGTAATGGCTGTAGTAAGTGGAGGGTTGTTTATGTCAGCAAGACGACTGAAGTTTTTGAATAGCACAAGCAGAATCCATGCATACAGTGTTTGGGAAAGTCTGATTTTTATTCTCAATGGTGTGGTTTTTCTTATTATAGGTTTGGAACTTCCTGAGATTGTAGATGGTTTGCGCGAAGATAATATTCCATTGGAAACAGCAGTTGGTTATGGGGTTTTGGTTACAGCGATTCTTATAGCTGCAAGGATGATCAGTTCTTATGCGGCATTGATTGCTACATTGATTTTCCGGCCAAGTGTTCAGCCGCATGCTTCTTCCAGAACGAGGCGATGGATGATGCCGCTTTTGTTGGGTTGGACAGGAATGAGAGGTGTCGTTTCTTTAGCAGCAGCTTTGGCTATTCCAGTAACTTTGGCTAATGGTGAAGCTTTTCCGCATAGGAACTTGATATTATTTATAACATTTGTGGTAATTCTTCTTACACTTTTGGTTCAAGGACTTACATTGCCTTTTATCATTAAGAGAACTCGTTTTTTTGATAATGTTTTTGCCGAAGAAAACGAACACTTAACAAAGCAGAAAATCAAAAAAGAACTGAAACAATATATTTACCATTTCCTGAAATCCAAATATGAAAATGAACTAAAAGATCACGCTGGATTGGAAATATTCTTAAGGCATTGGGAGGAACGTTCAAAAGCAACTGATGACAGCTGGATGAATGACAAAACGAAGGTGATTTTTATCGAAATGCTGGAAGTTCAAAGAGAATATTTAACTGAGTTGAATAAAGACGAGAAAATCAGTGAAGAAATTATCCGTCAGCAATTGTTCCAAATTGATCTGGAAGAAGAGAGACTTAAAATGATTTAAATTAATGAATATAGAAAACAAAAAACAAAAATGATGTTAAAAAAAATAATTCTTATTATTCTTGCGATTGCCGCAATCGGATTGATTGGAATTTGGTTGTTCCTGAATACTAATATTTTTAAGGATGATAATGAAAATCCTGATAAACAGACAAATGTTGAGGCTATTTCTGCTAATCAAGATTCAAATGAGTATGTATTTGTTGGTGATGAAGCCTATCTGGTAAAAGGAAAATTAATTGATGATAATTTTCGCGATGTTTATGAAAAATTGCCAGACACATTATATCAACTCGAGTTCGATGATCGTATTTTCTCAATGGAAAAAGATGTTGATGTAAATAATATGGGCTTTTCATTGGTTCAGAAAAATACTTTGAAAAATTTGGTTGGATTTAATGGGACAGGAGAACAGGAAAATCTAATCAATTATCTAAAACTAGTTGCTAACGGAAAGGCAACTTTTCCAAAGATTGCATCGCCTGAAAATAGCTATCAATCTCTTATTAAGAATGACGAATTTCAAACAAAATATGCTGATTATTTTGTGGAAACCGTAGATAATTATGGGATGAGTAACTTGCCAAGTGGTGTAAAACTTAAGCTCATCGATTTTTTTAATTCTAAAGAAGGAAAAAATTACCGTTACAAACTAAAAGGAAATCAAACTAGTGCTGACATGATTTGGTCAGGAGAGCTTACTGGTCGCAACAAGAAAGAGATAGCTATTCTTCTTAATAATACAGAAAGTAATTTGGGAGACCGTTATCTCCTATTGGTTTATGCATTGCCATCGGATGGGAGAGATCAGCAATATTACCTTGTTTACGATGAAGTATTTTATGATAAAGTTCTTATGAAGCATTTGAAATCCAGTGCAGATGGTGAAAATTATTCAGAAGATATCTATATGAATACACAAACTAAAATGGCAACTCCTTTCGACGGAATTTTATTGAAGCAGATCAACTATCCCGATTATGCTTTGGTTTATGATAGGAGTTTTGATAAGCTTGTGAAATATATACAACAGCCTAAATCAAATGATGAATAGACGTTGTTAAATGCTAAGGATAATTTTTAAAATACTTCAAAAAAAACAAAGGCTCCCAAAATTATGGAAGCCTTTAATATTTATTCTAAAATCTGGATTATCTCGCGATATTCACAGCTCTTGTCTCTCTAATTACTGTTACTCTTACTTGTCCCGGATAAGTTAACTCATTTTGGATTTTTTCAGAGATGTCGTAAGAAAGTTGATAAGCGTTTTCGTCATTCACTTTTCCACTTTCTACCATAACTCTAAGTTCTCTTCCTGCTTGGATTGCATAAGCGCTTGAAACACCTTCAAAACTTAATGCAGCTGCTTCCAGGTCTTTCAATCTTTGGATATAAGATTCTAGAACTTGTCTTCTTGCACCAGGTCTTGCGCCGGAAATAGCATCGGCAACCTGAATGATTGGAGATAGGAGAGAAGTCATTTCGATCTCGTCGTGGTGAGCTCCAATTGCATTGATCACTTCTGCATTTTCACCATATTTCTCTGCCCATTGCATTCCTAGAAGTGCGTGAGGAAGTTCAGATTCTTGTTCTGGAACTTTTCCTATATCGTGTAATAGACCTGCTCTTTTTGCTAATTTTACATTCAATCCTAATTCAGCCGCCATAGTTGCAGCAATGTTAGCAACTTCACGTGAGTGTTGTAATAAGTTCTGTCCATAAGAAGAACGGAACTTCATTCTACCAACTACTTTTACCAATTCTGGATGCAGACCATGGATTCCAAGGTCAATAATTGTTCTTTTACCAACTTCGATGATTTCTTCTTCTATATGTTTTCTTGTTTTTTCAACAACTTCTTCGATTCTTGCTGGGTGAATTCTGCCATCTGTTACCAATCTGTGAAGTGACAATCTTGCAATCTCTCTTCTTACAGGATCAAAACAAGAAAGAAGGATTGCTTCCGGAGTATCATCTACAATGATCTCTACTCCTGTTGCAGCTTCTAGAGCACGGATATTTCTACCTTCTCTACCTATGATTCTACCTTTGATTTCATCAGATTCGATATTGAAAACAGAAACTGAATTCTCAACAGCCTGCTCTGTCCCGATTCTCTGGATGGTCTGGATCACGATTTTTCTCGCCTCACTTTTCGCATTCAATTGTGCTTCCTCCATGATGCTTTGAACATGTGCAGATGCTTTGGTTTTAGCTTCGGCCTTCAAAGATTCTACCAATTCGTTCTTAGCTTCTTCCGCAGAATAATTGGAAATTTTTTCCAACATTTCTACTTTCTGAGCCGTTGCGATCTCCAAGTCGTGTTGTTTTTTCTGAACAACTTCTAATTTTTTATTATAATCGGAAACTTGTCTTTCCAGGTCTTTTTCTAGTTTTCCAGCTTTGCTAAGCTCGTCGTTCAGTTTGTTTTCTTTGTCTTTGGTACGCTTTTCAGCCTCCTGCATTTTTTTCTCTCTATTGTTGATGTTGGAATCATGTTCCGATTTCAGTTCCAGAAATTTTTCCTTTGCCTGTAGATGTTTTTCTTTTTTTACAGCCTCTGCTTGTACATTGGCTTTTTCTATAATGTTCTCGGCGGTTTTCTTAGCATCTTCTACAACGTACTGTGCTTTTGAATTAAGAGAACTTTTTCCGAAGAAAAGTCCAGCAACAGCCCCGATGATAAGTGCAACGACACCGATTATAATGGTAATTGTGTCCATAAATTTTAATATATATTGAGTTTAATTGTCTCTTTTTATTTGTAAAAAGTACAATGTAATATGTACAATGACTTTTCAATTTTAATCTTAATACATTTTACCTTGTACAAAATGTATAAAAAAAACCTACAACAGTTCAGTTATAGAGTAAACTCCATAAAAACACGATTTGAACTGATTTTCACTCTCTGTAATCTGCGCAAGGCAGCACGCCATCGAGTGAACTTTCGTTCGGTAATTTTTAATTGTTGAGTTTACTTCTTTGTGTTAGAACTATTGTAGGTAGCTTGTAAAATAGAAAAAATTATTTTTCTAATTGCTCTAGGAGAGTATTGATTTTGGCAACACGCTCGTTTGTATTTACTATATTTTTTTCATTGTTTAAAGAATATACCTCTGCATTGGTTCCCAGTTTCAAAGCACACATTGCAAGAGCATCCTGTTTGTCTCTTACATCGAAGCTCGATTCGAAATCCTTGATCATACTTTCTATCTGTTTCCCTACTTTACGCAAGGTTTCTTCTTCCGCAGCTGGCACATTCAATGGATAATTTCTTCCCGCAATATTGATCGTTATTCTTCTGAAATCCATTTTTATAAACCACTGTTTTGTAATTCAGAAACGCACATATCTATTTCTTTTACCAATCGATTGATGTGATTTTTCATCAACCTGTTGTGTTCTGCGTTTCCGGATATTGCTGAATAGAGCTTTAATTCTTTATTTTCTTCTACTAATATCTGGTTTCTGCGTTTTTCCTCTGCATGTTCTTCCTTCACTTTCTGTAGTTCATCAGACAATTCTGCATGTTTCTCTGAAAGATTCTTGTACTTTTTATAAAGATTGAGAATCTTTTTCTCTAAAACAGAAAAGTTGTTTTCTAATTCGCCTAACATAACCAGAATTAAATTCTAACTTTTACAAAAATAGGAAAAATTAATGATGAATTAACACGATATTTCTCTTTTGTGAAAATGAATAGGTTTGTGTTTGATTTATAAGGAATTAAAGTTAATGTAGGAGAATTTTATTCAAAATCAAATATTTCTTAGAATCTTATTTTTATTGAATTGAATTTCTTCAATAGATTATTTTTTAATCACAAAAAAAGCTTTCGGAAAGAAAGCTCAATTATTATTTATTCAAATTTCAAGACCAGCATGAATGCCCTCGATTGTAATGTAGAGATAGCGGACGACCAATAAGGAGGTGTTGTCGCCTTATCTGCTACCAATTCATTATTGGTAAAAAATGTTCCTCTGATGGCAGGTGTAAATTTGAAGTTTTGAAAATAAAATTGTACTCCAATTTCTGCCGACCAACCAAAGTTATGAGAGGTTGAACGAAAAACATTTTGCTGATTATCACTTTCTGATGTTTCGTTGGACTGCAAATTCATCAGATAATTGATACCTGCGGCTGCATAAGGACGAGAATTATACCAACGGTCTCCGTGAATTTCCAGCAAAATAGGAACATCTATATAAGTGGATTTTACAGTCTTCTTGATCATGCTTTCATCTGGGGCCAAAATGACTTGACTTAAATCTCCATTAGGTAAAAGTACACCTGATGGATACAATTCATTGACATGGTCAAATGTATTGAAGGTCAAATCTCTTTGTACAAAATGCAAACCGGGTTCTATTCTTAGGTCCAAAAATGCATTAAGTCTCATTTTTCCTATCAATCCGGCTCCGAAACTGTAAGTAGATTTTGATTCTACAAGGTTTTTGTTGCCATCCATTCCCAATGTAGGATTTAGATTTATTTTGAAATCAAAATTATTGGCAGCCAAATAAAATCCATAACTGAATTTTTCCAGATCCACGCCTTCTCTGTTGTGAGCCCTGTCTTTGGTCCTGAACAGATTATTATAGTTCTGCGCCTGAATGGTGCTTCCCGAAAGGATGATCAATGATAAAATTTTCAATAAACGCTGCTTCATTCTATTTGGTAGCTTTATAAATGGTGGCTATTCCCAGACTTAATTTTGTGTATTCTACTTTTCTGAAGCCTGTGTTCAGAAGTATCGTTTTCATTTTTTCTCCAAAAGGAAAAGCATTCACAGAGTCAGGAAGATATGTATAAGCTCGGTTGTCTTTGGATACCAAACGCCCGATAGCAGGCAATATGTTTTTGAAATAAAACATATAGAATGGCCCTAAAAATCCTTCTACTTTTGAGAATTCTAAGATATAAATACTTTTGTTCTCTTTTACAACTCTTCTAAGTTCTGACAAACCTTTTTCCAGATTTTCAAAATTTCTTACTCCAAATGCAACGGTAACTCCATCAAATTTATTGTCCTCAAACGGAAGTTGTTCTGCATCTCCTTTTTGCATAGATATCTTACCATCCAGATTTTGCTTTCTTACTTTTTCTATTCCTACATTCAGCATCTGTTGAGAAAGGTCTAGTCCTACAACATCTGCATTGGTCCCTTTTTGTACCGTGATAGCAAGGTCTCCTGTTCCGGTTGCAACATCCAAGACCAACTCTGGCTTGTCTTTTTTCAGCATGTCCACCAATTTGTTTCTCCAAAGCACATCTATCTTCATAGACAGAACATGGTTCAGAAGGTCATATTTTGGTGCAATATTGTCAAACATATCTTCTACCTGACTTTTCTTGCTGTACTCCGAGTTGTATGGTGTTACTTTGTTGTGTTCCATTTTATGAATGATAAATATTAAATGACACTGAATTGATGGTCATTCAATTTATTAAAGTTTGTAATAATTTTTATAATAATTAATGAAATCCTGTTTTCTGAAGATCTTGGATCTGCTCTCTACCTTTGCAATATTTTTGATGACACGGTCATAATCTTCATCCAGATTGTAATAGAAATCTTCAGAATAGAGTTTATTCATTTTTTTTACATCACCAAGATATTGTTTTTTATCGATTTCGATTCCTGGTTGGGAAGCAATCAAAGAATCTTTATTGAGTCCGTAACCGTAATATTGATTGTTGATGTAGTAATCTTTATGGGTGATATTGATAAGTCCTCTCACTTTCTCTACAGAAAAAGCGGAGTCATAAAGCATCCTTTTGTTCTGGTCAAAAACCTTGATGCTGTTTTTTCCTTTATTAAGGTCAACTTTCAGATATTGCCCTGCAGAAAGAATATTTTCTTGACCATTGTTGATCTTGAAATAATAAGTCTCCGGAGTAGGATTGTCCACCAAGTAATAGTTTGGTTTTGCTAAAAACAAAAAGTAGATAGCGAATGCAAATCCCATTGCCAACAAAGAAAAAATTAAACCTTTTACGGAAGCACTCAGATTTTTCATAGATAGATTTTATTGCTTTTCAATGGTCATATGAAAATCAATATTAAAGGTGCGAATTTACGGATTTTTTTCCAGCCTTTTATTTTTCTGATTCTGATATTAATCAAGACCTCGATTCTTGAAAAACAAAACCTCAGTGTCTCTCAAATTTTCTATTTTTTGTAAGATTAAATCGAAATTAGGTGCTTTGGTTCCGTTTTCGAGAAATAGATTCGGGTTTTTGAAAATAATCGCTTCGTCCCAAAGGTTTTGATCGATGAATTGTTGTAATGTAAATCTTCCGCCTTCTATGATTACAGATTGGATTTGCAGTTCATACAGTGTTTCTAAGATTTGATTCAGAGAATTTTCTTTTTCTATTTTAATGAATTTTAGATGGTTTTCTTCCGAATCCTTTAAAGAATTGAAAATAATAGTTTCTGCTTCATTATTATAGATTTTAAAATCATCTAGAACTTCTAGATTAAAATCAATAAGGATTCTGATTGGATTTCGTCCTTCAATTTCTCTTACTGTCAAACTTGGATTATCATGAAGAGCTGTATTTTTTCCCACCAAAATAGCGTGTTCTTCACTTCTCATTTGATGAACAAACTGTTTTGAAAGAGAATTACTGATTTGAATCGGTTTGAAATCTTTGTCCATAAAACCATCCGCCGATTGTGCCCATTTCAGAATGATATAAGGACGTTTTTTCTCGTGATAGGTGAAAAATCTTTTATTAAGTTCTCTGGATTCATCCTCCAAAATACTGGAAACGACTTCGATTCCGGCATCGGTAATGATCTTTTTTCCTTTTCCGTTCACTTTGTCATGACTGTCCATTGCACCAATCACGACTTTTTTAAAACCAAGTTCAACGATCTTCAAAGCACAAGGAGGTGTTTTTCCAAAATGTGCGCAAGGTTCCAAGGAAACATAGATCGTAGATTCCGGAATCAGATGTTTGTCTTCATCTTTTATGGAATTGATAGCGTTGATCTCTGCATGTGGCTCGCCTGCTTTTTTGTGGAAGCCTTCTCCAATGATTCTATCATTGTACACGATGACAGAGCCGACCAAAGGATTGGGATATGTTTTTCCCAAAGCTTTTTCTGCTAATTCTATACAGCGTTTTATATATGTATTGTGATTCAAAAATTAATTGTTAAATATTCTAAACTTTAATTGACAAATCAACGAATTGTCAAATCATGATTTCTTATTTTTTCTTTTTGTCGACTTCTGTAGGTTTGTATGTTACAGGTGGAATTGCTGTTTTTATTGCTGTTTCCATTAGCCTACCTCTGTCTTTTGATAGAGATTTAGAGGAATATTTTAAATCTCCAGCTATTCTTTTGGAATAGGAAAATATAATGAATGATTTTTTTTCACCAGTATCAAAACTCTTGAATCTGTCTAGATTATATTCTGCATAAGGTTCTCCTTCATTTGGTGTTTCCGTAGTCAGATAATCCACGATGATCTCTTTTCCGTCGGGACTTTCTGTAACTTCTACGAATGTGTACTTATCTTTTGATCTTCGTTTTTCTACAAAATCGACTTTTTGTCTGATAGCAGTTTCCATATCAATTTCTTTGTCAAAATATGAGATATTAATAAGTTCTTTATAATTACTGAGTTCATCATCTCTCATAATGTACTGCTGCTGCACCCATGTTGGTGAATTTTGTTTGCTCAAGGCAAGAAAAAATTCATTTTCACCAAATTTTAATGGTCCGGGAATATTTAGTCGGTCAATAACCGTCACAGGTTCGGCAATCGTTGTTTCTTCGGTTTTTGTTTCCTGAGAATAAGCTACAGATGTAAAACTTAAAACCAAGGAAACTGCAAGTAGATTTCTGATTTTCATATATTTTGAATTTAGTTATTGAACCACAAAAATTACAATTTTTCTTTTGTGACTTTTGTGGTTGAACAAAATTAATATCTTATTTCAATTCCGCAGGGATCTCACAAACGGGAATGGGGTTCATCTTATGTTGAGTCGCTCTGTTGAATCTCAGATAGATTGTCATTACTTCTTTTTCTCTTCCTTCGAAATCGGTATCTTTTTTTCCGGCAAGCTGTTGTTCCATTGCCCATTCCAATTCTGGATAAGTGGCGCCAATCTGGTCTTCGTCAGTTCTTTCAACTTCCCAAAGTCCGTCAGTTGGTTTCGCTTGCTGGATACTTTCAAGAATTCCTAATTCCTTTGCAATCTCATAAACCTGGGTTTTATAAAGATCTGCAATAGGAGAGATATCAACGCCACCGTCGCCATATTTTGTGAAGAATCCAACCCCGAAATCTTCTACTTTGTTTCCTGTTCCAGTTACCAAAAGCCCATTGATCTGTCCATAATAATATAATGTGACCATTCTCAATCTTGATCTCGTATTGGCTTCAGCAAGATTTTTATTTGGGGAATCGTCTTTGTAACCGTCGGTTGTTTTTTCAAAGGATTCAAAAGTTGGAGTCAAGTCAACTCGAAAACCTTCAACATTGGGAAAATTTGATTTCAGAAAATCGATATGATCCTGAGCTCTGTCAACCTGATCTGCTTTTTGACGAATCGGCATTTCCAAAACCAAAGTTTGTAATCCTGTTTTCGCTGCTAAAGTAGAAACTACCGCAGAATCTATTCCTCCGGAAACACCCACTATAAGGCCTTTTGAGTTAGCTTTGATTGCATAATCTTTTAACCAAGTGACGATATGATCGATTACTTTTTGTGTCTGCATTGTTTTATTTTCTATTATTTTTTTCTAATTCGTACCAGTTACAAATATCGCCTTTGTCAAGAAAAGTTCCCTTGTTTTCAAAACCTAATTTTGTTAGAATGTAATTGGAAGTTTGATTATCAACGTCAGCATAAGCATAGATTTTGTCAGCATTCAGTTGATTGAATCCAAGGTCTAATGAAGCTTGTGCAGATTCTGTAGCGTAACCTTTTCCCCAGAATTCCGGAAGGAAACGATAGCCTAATTCGTATATGTTTTTAAAACCATTGACTTCATCTGTCAAAAGTTTGATTCCGCTCCAGCCAATAAACCTATTAGTTTCTTTTTCGATAACTGCTAATCTTCCGGTTCCATTTTTTTCATACTGAATACTGATATTCTCAATCATTCTCTCTGCTTCTTCTTTTTTCTTAATGGGCGGAGTACCAACATATTTTACAACATCAGGATTACTGTCTAGCTGAAAGATATTATCGATGTCATCTATTGTTATTTTTCTTAGAGTTAATCTTTCGGTAATTATTGGGAGCTTCATCTATTAAAATTGTATTTTTGCTTTTCGAAAATCTTAATGTAAAAATAATGAAGTTTTTCCGATATATCTCTTTTTCGGCGATAATTGTTTTCAGTTTATCAGCCTGCAAAAAGGAAAATGAAAACCAATGGGACGTCGAAATCAAGAATCCTGTCAAAAAAGTTGAGCTTACGGATCTGTCTGGTGAATTCTATAATTCTTCTGTAAGTTTGGAAGATTTCAAAGCAAAATATCCTTGGTTTCAAGGTTCTGTTCCAGATGCTGATTATGGAAACCGAAGAAAAGACACCATGGAAGTTCGTATTTATAAACAAGCAATTTCCAAGATTGATAAAAAGAAGCTTGACAAAGATTTGATTGATTTGTTTTCTCATATCAAAAACTATTTTCCGAAGTTCGTTCCACCCCATATTTATCTTTATTCATCGGTTATTGATCCTCAAAATGTGACAGATCCGATTTTTCTAAGAGAAGATGAGAATATGCTTTTCGTAGATATTACAGGTTTTATGGGAAATGGAAACAAAAATTATAAAGGTCTCGATCTGTATTTTCAAAAATCTATGAATCCAGAAAATCTGGTTCCGAAGATTTCTGCTTTTTTTGCTGCAAGATTGGTTCCTGCTCAGATGGAGCAACAAAAGTTTTTGGATCAGATTGTTTACCAAGGAAAGATTCAGATTCTTCAAGATGCCTTTTTGCCAAATATTCCTGATTATCTAAAAATGAATTATACAAAGGCTCAATACGATTGGGCTGTTGCAAACGAAGCTAATATCTGGAATTATTTTGTGGAAAATGATTTGCTTTTTAGTCCCGACCCAAATCTTTCCGAGCGCTTCATTACTGTTGGTCCATTTTCAAAATTTTATACAGAAGTGGATAGAGAAAGTTCTCCACAAATTGCAATCTGGACAGGTTGGCAGATTTGTAAACATTATCTGAAAGCTCATCCGGAGGAAAAATTGCCTGTGTTTTTGAAGAAAAATGCAACTGAGATTTTCAATGCTTCAGATTACAGACCTAAGTAGAGTTGGAGTGTTTGAGAATATAAGAGTTTTTATTTTTTTTGAATAATTTTATTTTTTTTGCTGAGCGAAGCGCCTTTGTGAATCTTAAAAATATTTTCAATTAAATAAAAAAACTTTGTGGACTTTGCGTTCAAAAAGCCAATAATATCAAATAAATTTACACGCTATATATTAAGAATAAAATCAATGAAAAAATCAAAAATAGTTATAGATATAGAGCTGGACGATAATCACGTTCCAGAAAAAATGTTTTGGAAAGCCGAAGATGGCGGTATCAAAAGACAGGAAACCAAAGCAGCAATGATTTCAGTTTGGGACAGCAAAGCTATGGAAGCTCTTAGAATTGACCTTTGGACAAAAGATATGCCTGTTGACGAGATGAAAAGATTCTTCCATCAGATTCTGGTTTCTATTGGACATACTTACGAAAGAGCAACCAGCGAAGATGATGTTGCGCAATGGTTGCAAGAAGTAGCTGAAGAGTTTGCTGTGAAATCGGCAATTAAAATGTAAAAATAATGTATCAATGTAAAAGTATAACAATGTAACAATCTTAAAACATTGGTAAACTGATACATTGTTATATTGCTAAATTATTATAATATGAAATTCAATACAAAAGTTATACACGGTGGACAACACCACGAACCAGCAACTGGAGCAGTCAATGTTCCTGTCTTTTTAACATCAACATTCGCACAAAAAAGTCCAGGGCAATTACTTTCCGGCTACGAATATTCCAGAGGAGCCAATCCTACAAGACAAGCTTTGGAGGATTCTTTAGCAAGTATCGAAAACGGAGCGAGAGGTTTGGCTTTCGGTTCTGGCTTGGCTGCGATTGATTGTGTTTTGAAATTGCTAAGTCCTGGCGACGAAGTGATTGCTGTCGATGACCTTTACGGCGGTTCTTACAGGATGTTCACAAGATTATTTGAAAAATATCAATTGAAATTCACATTCATTGGTTTTGATAATGCTGAGGAATTAGAAAATGTTATTACTGATAAGACAAAATTAATCTGGTTAGAAACGCCGACCAATCCATTGATGAAATTGGTAGATATCAAAATGGTCGCTGATACTGTAAAAGGCAAAGATATTTTGGTAGCGGTTGATAATACATTTGCAACACCTTATATTCAGAAACCTTTGGATTTGGGAGCTGATATTGTAATGCATTCTGCAACCAAATATTTGGGTGGACATTCTGATGTTATTGCCGGCGCTTTGATTGCAAAAGATGCAGGATTAGGAGAAAAATTACATTTCATCCAGTTTGCGAGTGGTGGAATTTTAGGTCCTCACGATTCTTATTTGGTGTTGAGAGGAATCAAAACTTTAGCGCTTAGAATGCAAAGACATTCTGACAACGGTTTTGAGATTGCAAAATATCTGGAGAATCATTCTTTGGTAGAAAATATTTATTATCCGGGATTATCGTCTCATCCGCAATACGATTTGGCGACAAGACAAATGACGGAATTTGGAGGAATGGTTTCTTTCACGTTCAAATCTGGCAAGAAAGAAGATGCCATTAAATTCTTAGAAAATATCAAGGTTTTCACTTTGGCAGAATCTTTGGGTGGAGTAGAATCTTTGGCGAATCTACCTGCGATGATGACGCACGCTTCAATTCCTGAAGATAAAAGAGCAGTTCTTGGAATCACTGATGATTTAGTGAGACTAAGTGTTGGAATCGAAGATGCAGAAGATTTGATTGCTGATTTGGAACAAGCTTTCAATACAATTAATAATTAAAAGATGACTTTTCGTGATGCAACTTTAGATGACCTTCCTAAGATTGTGGAAATTTACAATTCTACGGTTGCATCACGCTTAGTTACCGCTGATTTGGAACCTGTTTCTGTCGAAAGCAAAATCGATTGGTTTCATCAGCACAATTCTGAATTTCGTCCGCTTTGGATAGTTTTAGATTCGGAGAAAAATACAGTAGGCTGGGTAAGTTTTCAGGATTTTTACGGAAGACCTGCTTATCAGAAAACTGCTGAAATCAGTATTTATATTGATGAAAAATACAGAGGAAAAGGTTTGGGTAGATTGATTCTGGAATATGCCATCGAAAAATCCCACGACCTTGGAATCGAAAATCTTCTGGCTTTCATTTTTGCGCATAACCTTCCGAGTTTGACTTTATTCGAAAAATTCGGTTTTGAATTATGGGCAAATCTTAAAAATATTGCAGAATTGGACGGCGAAAAACGAAGTCTGATTATTCTCGGGAAAAATATCAAGGAATCAAATCATTAAATGGAAAACATCGCTTCTTGTTGTTATTGGATTATTTCAGCTCTGGCGATTTTGTCGGTCTTGATTCCTGCTATCAAAAACACTTATTGGACTTTTAGGGTTTTCGATTATCCTCGATTTCAGAAATTCGTCATTCTATTAATTCTCATTTTTGCTTGGTTTTTTACTTTCAAAAATCCAAATATTTATGAGCAGATTATTCTCGCTGTTGAGATTATTTGTGCCGGATATTTGTTCTATATCATCTTGCCCTACACAGATTATGGGAAAACGATGATTGATAAAACTCAACCAAATCCTGATGAAAAAGTTTTAGATATTTTGGTTTGTAATGTTTATCAACATAACAGAAATTATCAGAAATTAATTGATTTAGTAAAAGAAGAAAATCCATCGGTTTTGTTTTTCCTTGAAACTGATGAAGAATGGCAAAACGCTTTAAAATCAGTTACAAAACATTACGAATATAAAATTGAAGTTCCTCTGTCTAACACTTATGGACTTTTATTTTATAGCCATTTTCCAGTTAAAAATTACGAAATCAATTATTTGATTGATGACGATATTCCGTCGATTGTGGCTGATTTGGAATATAATAATCAAACGGTCAGATTATTCGGAATCCATCCAACACCACCGGTTCCACAAGAAAATCCGGAAAGTACGGAACGTGATGCTGAGATTCTTTTGGTTGGAGAAAAAGCGAAAAACTACGGCAAACCTTCCATTGTTTTTGGCGATTTGAATGATGTCGCTTGGTCCAGAACGACTAAATTATTTCTAAAATCCAGCGGAATGCTCGACCCGCGTCGTGGACGAGGAATGTTCAATACGTTTCACGTCAAATATTGGTTTCTGCGCTGGCCTCTTGACCATTTTTTCGTAAGCCCGCATTTCCGATTGGTTGATATGAAAGTGATGAAATCTGTTGATTCTGACCATTTTCCGATTTGGATTTCGTTGGTTGTAAGGAATGAAGATAAGGAAGATCAATTCGATATATCTAATGAAGAACAAGAAGAGGTTTTTGAAAAAATCGAAGAAGGTATCGAAAAAGGCGACGCTAATTAGAATTTTTTAAAAGAAAATTTTACGCAGATTTCGCAAATTGGGCAGATTTTTGATGATTTGCTAAATCTAAAAAATCAGCGAGAAGTAATTTAAATTTTTGCTGATTCTTTAATTTTAAATTAAATTTAAATTTATGAAAAAACTGATTCTTGCTTTCGCAGTTTTCTTTTGTGTTCAATTTTCATTGGCTCAGAAATCTGAAGTGAATCCAATTTATATTGTTGATAACGTAATTGTTTCGAATGTGTTGCTTCACAGCTTCAATCCAAATGATATAGAAAGTGTTCAGGTTTACAAATCGCCGTCTTCACAAATCGAGCAATATGATGACCTTGTGAAAAACGGTTTGATTAATATTATAATGAAAAAGCCTCAGGCTATCGAAAAAGTAACAATTGCTGAAGCCAAGAAAAAATTGAATCTCACATCAGGGTCAAGATTTTTTCTAAATGATATCGAAGTTCACAACGAATCGATTCTAATTGCGGAAGACCTTTTGAAAAAAGCCAGAATTCTACAGCCTGACAAGAAATTTAATAATTATAAAGTTCCTGCAATCAGCATAGAAACTAATTAAATTTAACGAAGTTAAAATCTTTGTGCCTTAAAATATAAAGTTTCATTTAAAATTATTTTGTGCCTTTGCGTTAAAACAAAATACAATTTACCCAATTTGCTTTTGCCTTTCTGAATCCCTATTTTTGCTGAAATCGATAAAATTTCAATATGGTTTTCACTAAAGCAAAATTATTCTTTAGCGCATTATTTTTAGTTTTAATTTCAAATTCATTTTCCGCACAAAACCGAATCAGTAATCACAACAATATTGGCTGGTACGCTTACAACGGAACTTTCAAATTAGATTCAAAATTCTCAATTCACACCGAATATCAGTGGAGACGAAATGGTTATATCACAACTTGGCAACAGAGTCTTTTGCGTTTGGGAATCAATTATCAGGCGAATCCAAACTTGCAATTACGACTTGGTTACGCTTGGGCAGAGACTTTTCCTTACGGCGAAATCCCGTTGAACGGAATGGGAAAAGATTTCACAGAACATAGGATTTACGAAATGGCAACTGTAACCGACAAGATTGGAAAAATCGATTTGTCTCATCGTTTTATGCTGGAACAGCGCTGGGTTGGAAGATATTCTAATGCGAATCTGACCTCGGAAGACCAATATCCTTTTATGAACAGAGCGCGGTATATGATTCGTTTGCAGATGCCTTTGAAAGGAAATTCGATTGTAGCGAAAACGCCTTACGTTGCGGTTTATGATGAGGTGATGATTGGTTTTGGGAAAAATGTTGGCGAGAATATATTTGACCAAAATAGAATCGGAGTTTTGTTAGGTTATAAATTCAATGATTTGGTTAGAGTAGAAGGCGGTTATTTGAATCAGATTGTGCAATTGGGAAGGGAAGTGGAAGGTAAAAATGTGTTCCAATACAACAATGGTTTTATTGTAAGTGCCAATTTTAATTTCGATTTTTCTAAGAAAACTGATTGACCACAAAAGGCACAAAAGTTTTAATTTGAATTGTTGATAAAGGCTTCGACTCCGCTCAGCCTGACATTGATTGTATTAGTATTAGAATTGTCATCCTGAGCGGAGTTGAAGGATTTTCTCTTGATGAATAAATCTTCTTTTGTAGTTCAAATAAAGAATAATCTTTAATTTCGCAGAATGAAAATAGCATTCTTAGGACCCGAAGCCTCTTTTACGCAGTTGACCGCAACTCAATTATTCCCAAACGAAGAATTGATTCCGAAAGCTAATATTTTGGATTGCTTTTTGGCAGTTCAGAATAATGAAGTTGACAAAGCTGTTGTTCCGTTGGAAAACTCGATAGAAGGGACGGTTTCTATGACTTTGGATTATCTTTATCAGACACCTGAAATCCGAGTTGAAGCTGAAGCTGTAATGCCGATTGCACATCATCTGATGATTCATCCAAGTCAAGAAAATGAAACTGAAATTGAGAAAATCTATTCTCATCCGCAGGCTCTTGCGCAAAGTTTTCATTCTTTGAATAAAAATTATCCAGACGTTCCGAAACAGGAATTCGCTTCTACAGCTGCTGCTGCAAAACGTGTTTCTGAAAATCCTGATAGAAAAATTGCTGCTGTTGCAAACAAATTTGCGGCAGAACTATATGGATTGAAAATCATTAATGATAACATTCACGATGTTGAAGAAAATCATACGAGATTTATCGTAATCTCAAAAAGTGAGGAATATTTTGACAGCGATTTGAACAGTTCCGGAAAGAAAACCGGACTTTTGATTACGCTTCCTCAAGACCACGCTGGAGGGCTTCATCAGGTTTTATCGGTTTTTGCGTGGCGAAATATGAACCTTAGCAAAATCGAATCCCGAACTTTGAAGACCAGACTCGGTAATTATTTCTTTTTTGTAACCGTCGTCGGAGATTGGAACAATGTGCTTTACATCAATTCGATTGATGAATTGAGAGCGATTGGCGCTGATGTTAAATTTTTGGGGAATTATAAGGAATTTTTGTTGGAGAGTTAAATGATTTCCAATTCTCTTCGAATGTTTTCTCTCGCTTTTTCTTCATATTTTCCTTTGAAGTAATCTGTTTTGAAAATCTCTTCAAATTCTAGAAAATGAATCAGAACCTTTTTGCGCCCAGGCTTATACATAAAGTCAGGATAAATTGAATATTCTTTTCGGATTTGTTGTGTGTAATTTTCATAGATTTTCCAATCTTGACCGAGAATTGCTAAGTCTGCATCAAGGAGAAAATTGGTGTCATAATCTTCACTTTTTTTATGAGATTTTGTTGCAAGAATTTGATTGTAAATCTGACTTATTTTCTCGTTAGAAATATTAAGCTTTTCAAGTCTGATTTTTGCTATTTCTGCACTTTTTTCTTCGTTGTCTTTTGATGTCGCTTTGTAAATAATGTCGTGATAGAAAATCGAAAAAAGTATAGAATTGGAATCTGAAATTTTATCTTTCACTTCTTCCAATTCAAGAATCATATTTTCAAGATGAATGAGATTATGATATTTCCTGCTGTTTTGAGAATAAGATTGTTCTATTTCTTTCCAATAATCAGTTTTTAATGTTTCATTATTGGAATATTTTGAGATTAAATTTGAAAAAATTGAATTTAGATTGATATTCATTATTTTTAAATAGTAACTCTATTGAAGATATTCAGTAAATTATTTGTTATAGAAATTATAAAAATCTCCCTTTGAATTAAAAATTACAACCGAATTCTCATTAATTCCATATGTTGCTTCGGGACTGATGTAATTAAACTCTTTCAATAAAGACTTTCCATCTGTTTTTAGAAAATTATATTTTTCGTCTCTCATAAAAACTCCAATTATATTTTTTTGATAGGCGGAAGTTATACATTCGATATCTGTTGATACAATTAGATTCAAACGATTATTTTCGAAAGTGTAATAATTCCATTTTCTATTTTCCAACAACATTATATAATTTCCTAAGAATTTTATTTTCTCATATTTTATTTTAAATATTTCGTTTCCATCAGAAAGGTATAATCCGTATTTATTTTTCTTATTAACTATGATTAAGTTATTTTGAGAATCATAGATTAAGTGATTTTGTAAGATTATAGAATCCATTTCCTCTTTAAATACAGACTTTTTATCCTTGACTTTTATGAGCTGGAATTTATTAGATTTTGTCTTTACCACAAAAAAATCAGGACCTGCTGGTTCAGCACAATATATGAAGCCGGACTGTTTTTCTCCATTTCTTAAATTGAAAATTTCCTGAACTCCGTTATAGAATATTCCATATCTTTCGTAAGACGATAATTTTATAGTATTATTTGTTTCTGAATAATATATAAATTTTCCTAAACGATTAATCAATCCCCAATTACCATTGAATTTTACAATTGCGGATTCTCCAACAAATGGATAGGCCATTTCGTACTCATTGGGAAATATTTTATTATTGGTTTTGGAATCATAGAAGTAAAATAATTTTTTAGTCGAATTTAAATTGCTTACATAAACTGAATCATCAGACATCTTAACCAGTTCGTTTAGAAGGTTGAAATCTATTTTGTCTTGAAAATTTTCAATTAAATTTTGAGAATAGTAAAGAGTCTCAAAAAAGATAAATGCAAAGAGCAGTAATTTTTTATTCATCATTTTTAAGATTATCAACATCAATACTTTTTTTATTAATAAAAAAATAAACAGGCAACCCTAACAAAATCAATCCCAATCCAGGCCAAGTATATTGTGGCTTATAAATGAATAATAGAATACAAAATCCGGTTCCAATCAAAAGATAAAGAACAGGTGTGAAAGGATAAAGAAATGTTTTGTAACCTCTTTCCAGTTCGGGCTTTTTGATTCTCAGATAGATGACACCAAAAACGGTAATCATATAAAACAAAACAATCACAAACGAAATCATATCCAGCAAATCGCCGTATTGTCCACTCAGACAAAGTAAACTTGCCCAAATTCCCTGCATCCAAAGTGATTTTTCAGGAACTCCGTTTTTGTTATTTTCAACGGCAGATTTGAGAAATAATCCGTCTTTTGCCATTGTCTGGAAAACTCTTGCTCCTGCGAGAACAATTCCGTTAACGCAGCCAAAAGTCGAAATCATCACAAGAACTGCTATGATAATAGTTCCTGCATTCCCAAACATTTTTTCAGCAGCAGCAACAGCAACTCTGTCATTCGCAGCAAAAGCAATAGAATCCCTGTCAAGTGCGTTGAGGTAAACAAAATTGACTAAAAGATAAAGAATCATCACAGCTGAAGTTCCCAGAATCATTGCTTTTACAACATTCTTTTTTGGATTTTCGATTTCTCCGGAAATGAAAGTCACATTTTCCCAAGCCACAGAACTGAAAACAGAACCAACCATTGCAGCGGCAATTCCGCCCAAAACGGTTGCGCCGGAAATACTTTTCCATTCGGTTTGTTTCAAATTTTGAAATGCATCCCATCCGAAGCTCATATTAGAACTCCAATTGGATTGAGAAATCAAAACAAAACCAAGAACAATCAAACCAAGAAGGGCTATAATTTTGGATGAGGTAAAAACATTCTGTAGAATTTTCCCAAACTGAACCCCTTTCGTATTCACAAATGTCAGAAACAGAATCACTAAAATCGCAAGAATCTGAATCCAGGTAATTTTAAATTCACCACTTTGAAAAATAGGAGCAGCGTCATTGAGACTTGGAACAAGATATGCGGTAAACTTTCCGAATGCTACAGCAACGGCTGCAATAGTTCCAGTTTGAATCACAGTAAACATTCCCCAGCCATAAAGAAATCCCATTGGTTTCCCAAAAATCTCAGTAATGTAAGTATATTGTCCGCCAGCTTTTGGAAATAGAGCTGATAATTCACCGTAACTGATGGCTGCAGCAACTGTCATTACTGTTGTTATCAGCCAAACTACGATTAACCAGTAGCCGGAACCGAGATTTCGCATAATGTCTGCGCTCACGATAAAAATCCCGCTTCCGATCATCGATCCCATAACAATCATCACAGCGTCCCAAAGTTTGAGTTTCTTTTCCATAGTTTTTATTAATAATCAAATATATAAAAAGTAGCGATATGTTTTTCGGATGATTTTTTTGTGTTTAAAAGTCTAATAAGCTGAAAAATTTTAGGTTGATAAGTGATTATGGTAAAACTAAAAGGATATTTTTCTTAAAATTATACTATAAAATTAAAGTTTCATTAAGCTTTTAATAATAATTTGTTAGTCTGAATAGAAATATATAATTTTGCAACTTCAATTTTAACAAATATGGAATTAGAATACAAAGAACATCTGAGCCCAATGCTGAAAGGCGATGTCAAGAATTATCTTATCGATATCGATGGAACGATTACGGATGATGTTCCTAACGAAGAACCAGAAAGAATGGTGACTTGCGAGCCATTTCCGGATGCTTTGGCAACCATTAATAAGTGGTATGACGAAGGTCATCAGATTTGTTTCTTCACTTCCAGAACAGAAGATTTGAGAGAGGTTACAGAAACTTGGTTGAACAAACACGGTTTCAAATACCACAGCGTTTTGCTAGGGAAACCAAGAGGTGGAAACTATCACTGGATAGACAATCACCTTGTGAGAGCAACAAGATACAAAGGAAAATTCACGGATTTGGTTGAAAAACAAGTGACCATAGAGGTTTTCCGTGACTAAAAATATTTTAAATTAAAAATTCCCGAGCCTCAAACTTTCGGGAATTTTTGATTTGATGACAAAACCCATAGCCCCGATTGTAGTGGAAATCCTTTTGCTTTTTTTTCACATATGAAAAAGCAAAAGATTGCAACGAAAAGCGGGAAATAGCTCCTAAACCAATTAATTATTGAACAGATTCTGTTCTTCAAAAAAAATATACAATTTATAATGAAAGTACTTGCTAATGACGGATTGACGCAATCTGGAATAGATGCTCTAAAAGACAATGGATTTGAGGTAATCACGGACAAAGTGGCTCAGGAAAATCTAATCACTTATATCAACGAAAATCAAGTTAAAGTTCTGCTTGTAAGAAGCGCTACGAAAGTGACGAAGGAAATGGTGGATAACTGCCCAAGTCTAGAAATCATCGGTAGAGGTGGTGTTGGGATGGACAACATCGAAGTGGCTTATGCAAGAGAAAAAGGAAAACACGTGATTAATACGCCTGCAGCATCTTCGGAATCTGTTGCGGAATTAGTGTTTGCGCATCTTTTCTCAGGAAGCAGATTTTTACAAGATTCTAACCGACAAATGCCTGTAAAAGGAAACACTGAGTTCGCAAAATTGAAGAAAAAATACGAAGCTGGAATTGAACTGAGAGGAAAAACTATCGGAATCGTAGGAATCGGAAGAATTGGACAGGAAGTTGCTAGAATCGCTCTTGGATTGGGAATGAAAGTGATTGCATCTGACACGAGAATCGGGAAAGCAAGTGTGCGTGTGGATTTCTACAATCAGCAATATATCAATGTGGAGATAGAAACGGAGCCGTTGGAGCAGTTGATTCAACACTCGGATTTTATCACGCTTCACGTTCCTGCTCAGAATGGTCCAATCATTGGAAAAGCAGAATTGGAAAAAATGAAAACTGGTGCAGCTATCGTAAACTGTGCTAGAGGTGGAGTAATTGATGAGGAAGCTTTGATTGAGGCACTTGACAGCGGAAAATTAGCATTTGCAGGTCTTGATGTTTTCGAGAACGAACCAACGCCTTCTGAGAAAATCTTGACTCACGCAAAAATCTCTTTGACGCCTCACACAGGTGCGGCTACGGAAGAAGCTCAGGACAGAATCGGAACTGAGTTGGCGAATCAGATTGCCAGCATTCTTTTGGTTAAATAATTTAACTTAAATATCAATATAATGCTCGTTTTTTAACGGGCATTTTTTATTTTCCCGATTCATATTAAAATTTTACTTTTGTTGAGAATTTTTATGGCAGCTTAATCCGTCTTCCGCTCCCAATCTTTTTGTTCCGCTTTGCTCCACAAAAAGGATTTCCGCTCAAGCCGGGCTGCAGTTTTCACCTTCGAATCAACATTCTCTTATGAAAAGAAAAGTCCTATTAATATACACCGGCGGAACCATCGGAATGGAAAAAGATTACACGACAGGAAGTCTTGTTCCGTTTGATTTTTCCACTATTTTCAAAAGAATCCCGGAAATGAATCTTCTCGAATGCGAAGTTTCTGTTCATCCTTTTGAAAAACCTGTCGATTCTTCTGATATGGGACCAAATGAATGGCGGATGATTGCAGAATGGATTCATAAAAATTACGACGCTTTTGATGGGTTTCTAATTCTTCACGGTACAGATACAATGTCTTATACAGCTTCTGCACTCAGTTTTATGCTAAAAAATCTTGGTAAACCGGTGATTCTGACGGGTTCACAATTGCCAATTGGAGATTTACGGACAGATGCAAAAGAGAATCTTTTGACAAGTCTTTATTACGCAAGCCTCTATGAAAATGATGAAGCGGTTATAAAAGAAGTTGCTGTCTATTTCGAATATAAACTTCTCCGCGGAAATCGAAGTTTGAAATATTCTGCTGAATTCTTCGATGCTTATCAAAGCCCGAATTATCCGATTCTTGGACAATCTGGTGTTCACCTTAATATTGAAAAAGATTTGCTTTGGAAACCAAAAGGCGAATTTGAATTAGATACTTATCTCAACGAAAATGTTCTTTTCTATAGGATTTTCCCGGGAATGAACTTCGAATCTTTATTAGAACTGAAAACGCCAGAAGCGATTGTTTTACAGGTATTTGGCTCCGGAACAATTTTCAATAGTGATAAAACGCAGTCGGTTTTGCAGGAATTAAGAAATCGTGGAATTGAGATTGTTGTGATAAGTCAGTGTATCTCAGGAGGAATTAGTTTTGGGAAATATAGCAATAGTAATATTTTTACAAGAATCGGTGCGATTAGCGGAAAAGATATGACCGCAGAATCTGCAATTACCAAATGTATGCACATTTTGAAGAATCCAAAATATTCAAAAACGTTCTCTGATGTCTTCTCAGAAAATATTTGTGGAGAAATTACAGAAGAATTTCAATAATCCTTGGAGTAATCAGATATTTCATTATATTTGCAACCTCAAATAGAGAGGTGTCCGAGTGGTTGAAGGAGCTAGCCTGGAAAGCTAGTATACGGGTAACTGTATCGAGGGTTCGAATCCCTTCCTCTCTGCATTAAAAGCGTTGATTTTCAACGCTTTTTTTATTTCCATAGTGTTGAGGTTTTCATTGTGCTTGATTAAATAGGTGCAAAATAACTATTAAATAATACAAAAGTTCACACTTTTTTTCCACTGTTTTCATTTTTGTAAGAACTATTATTTCGTTCCGTTCCTTTTTTAACTATAAAAAGACAAAAATTTTTAACTCTTGATTTTCTATGAATTAACAAGAGTTGCCAAAATCAAAAACTATTATGGTATAATATCTGTATAAAAATTTATTAGTAATTATGTATTGATATTTAAATATTAATGTGAATATTTTAAATATTAACGGTTGTTACGCACATGTATTGATGAAAATTGTGATGTTTATTAATTTACTAATCAATTAAATCTTCGGATATGAGAAGTTTAATAATACTGATTTCATTGATTTATAGTCAGTTTCTTTATTCGCAAAGCTGTTCCAATGTTACAGCGACGGATATTTTCGGAAATACATCCACTCAATTGAGTTGTGGAGTCGGTGCATGTGTTGAATTAACAACCACCAATATTCCTACAACATTTCTTACCACTTCGTATAAAGTGGAATCAGAAGCTTACTCCCCAATTGTTCCCTTCAATCAAGGAACTCCTCTGAATGCTAATTCTGACGATACTTTTTCAGACATCATTCCTCTTCCTTTTAATTTTTGTTTTTATGGAGAAACCTATGATAAATTAGTGATCAGTACAAATGGTTTTATAACCTTTGATACAAAACAGGCTGGTTTGTCCAGTAATCCTAATATATTGGCTAATAATCCAAGTGACCTACTGCCTAAAAATTCCATATTCGGAGTAATGCAGGATCTGATTTTTTCCAATACGGGAGATGGAGAGATTTATTATACAGTTGTAGGAACCGCACCTTGTAGAAAATTTATTGTTAATTTCTACAAAGCAAGAATTACCGGTTGTACAGACACTTCCACTTCTCAGATCGTACTGTCTGAGTTTTCCAACGAAATAGATGTCATAGTGGAAAATAAACCGTTGCCTTGTACGACTGCAAAATTCAAAGAATCACTGAATGGTATAATGAATGCGGAAGGAAATGATGGATTGTCTCCATCAGGAAGAAATGCTGTTATTTGGCAATCGGGCAATGAGAGTTGGAAATTTAGTCCAACAGGAGCTGAGGTACAACCAAATATAACTTGGAAAAATTCATCTGGTCAAATCGTCGGGAATACAGCTACAATCATTGCTTGCCCTACAAAAACAGAGAAATACACTGTGACACTTGATTATCTGGTTTGTTCAAAAAGTTTTACAATAAGTGATGATATTGATGTGTCGTATAGTCAAACTGGTGGTAGTGCGCCGGTGATAAACAGTCCTGTAAGTTTCAGTTATACGTTATGTGATAATAATGCAGATAATACGGAACTTTTCGATTGGAGCGCATTAGTGACGCCTTTGATTACAACCGATCCCAC
>CAUSBY010000020.1:0-69829 GCA_963530025.1 uncultured Weeksellaceae bacterium | reverse complement strand
AATTAATACCGTTAGGAGGAGTATTTGCTCCCCATATTTTAAAAACGCCATCGCCTTCTTTTGTTATAGAAGAATGGAAAGTAGAAATTATGTTATCATATTCTATGGTATTTGGGTCATTTGAGTTTACATAAGTGTTATTACATCCATTTGTACAATACTGCGCATTAATACAGGTCGAAATAATAATCGTCAAGAGAACTAAGTAGCTTTTTAATCTTTTCATGTGTTTTGTGTTAATTGATTTAATTGCATAGTCTATGATAACTGACAATAATGTCAATTATCATAAATCGATACATATAAAGAATTTGTGTTTTTTAATGGATTCTTAATGTTTTAGAACAGCAAGAATTAAATAGAATATCTAAGAAAGAATCGTAGGCGGTCTTACAGAATATTTGCCTGAGAAAAGAAACATTTTAATAAATGGACTCTCATATGTAATTTTACTTTTACCTTTTAGGCAATCAGTTACATTAGTAGCAAAATATATGTTTACCCTTACATCAGAAGATGTCTCGTTTCTATTATGAGAAAGGGCAACGTTTTCTTTCACATCATTAGAAAGTATCTCAGATGTTTTTTGTGAATTATTATAGCTATAAGAAGTAAAATCATCCGATGAGTGTTTAATTTTCTTTGCTATATCTTTAGGTAAGGAATGTTTTTTTAAACCTTGGTATTTATTGGAAACCTTTGTATTCCTAATATTTTCCGTGTGAGTTGCAGTATTTGTATTAATCTCACATTGGATGATTTCTACATTTTCAAGAGCTTCTGCATTATAGATGATAGTACCTTCAGAGACAAATATTTGTGTCTTTTCGTCATTATTAATATCAATAACTGCCAACTCATTACTTTTTACAAAGAGACAAGTTGCAAACAACATCACCAAAGGCAATATCCAACGAGTTATCTTCAACAAGACAACCTGTGGAGTAATCGAATTTAATTGAAAGTTCATCATTTGTGTTTAGAAAACAGTCTCTAATTTTCGTAGAGCTTTTTCTGCCTGCAAAACTACAAGTACGATGTAATCCGCGAGAATATCTATGTTATCAATACTTCACGAAACCTACACAAACATTCGATTTTTGATGAATTTTAGAATTTTTCTGTAGCCGTTTTAGATTTTGGACATCCAGACATACATATTTTCATCTGTGGAAATATTTAGCTTTTTTCTGATTCTATATTTTTTACCTTCAACTGCTCTTACAGACATTTTTTTTACTTGAGCTATTTGTTTGGTTTCAAGATTGAGTTTTATGTAGGCACAAAACTCAATGTCTGAAGATTTCATTGTAGGATTTATTTTTAAAAGTTTATCACTGAAAGAGGGATATACCTCCAAAAAAGCCAAGTAAAATGAAGTATCGTTTTCACCAAGTAACAAAAGAAGCCTATTGATCGGGACTATTTGCATCTCTTCCTCAAAAACAATTTCATTTTGGGGAGTTGGAATTGTTTCTGATATTACACTTTTTTTATTGAAATAATTCTTCCTCAGTATCCAAATAATAACTACAATCATTAATATCGTCAATAATGAGAATAATAATATCGTGTTTCTCTTGCTGGTTTCTGTTATTTCTTTACCATCATTCTCGTTGACGGTATAAATTTTTTTCTTTAACTTATTGAGGCTATTATTTTCTTTGGTCTTTAAACTATCACTAATTTTCTGTCCCTTTTCAAGAAATAAAAGTTGTTTTTTTGCGTCCTTTTTATCCCCATATACTTTCGCCATTTTAGGAAATAAACTCTTCATCATAGCTGCATAGCCTGAACTCTCCGATATCTTATTCGCTTTAGTATAATTAGCAAGTGCACTATCCAGATAGTTTTTGTTTTTTTCTCTGTTTTGATATTCAAAATCTCCTTTTGCTTCATAATAGTCAGCAATCAGGAAAGGACGTTGTTGAATATTTTTCAACTGTTTTTCTCCAACTTTTAAATACTTATCGGCTTCTTCAATTCTTTTGAGTTCAACCAATGTAGAAGCCGCGTATGTGACAGCAAATAAAACCCTATTGGCTCTATGTGCTTTATTTTTTATAAAAATTGCTTCGGAATAAATTTTTTTTGAGATATCCGCTAATGAATCTTTGTAAGAATTCTTAGGAGATTCAGAATATTTGACTGCCCAATATTTGTAGATATAAATCTCTATTTTGGCCATTCTTCTAGATTCCAAATCCTTTATCTTATCGGCATATCGATATGCTTGATTCAGTATTTTTTTTGCATGGTCATAATTATGATCAACAAAATAAATTTTTGACTCCAGACCGCATGCACTAATATAACTCTCATGTCTCCCCTCGGAAAGCGCAAGAGGTTTCACCATTTCAAGATATTCCTTAGATTTCGAATAATTAGCCTTTCCATCCTCTAAATTAGCAAGATCCAACAAGATATCAATCTGTCTTTTTTTATAGTCTATCTTTTTTGCCCGAGTATATAATGCTTCCAATTTTGCAATATCATCCTTATTAAAGGAAGCAACTCTCCATATATTATATGTACTATCTATTTCTTTTTCGGTCATTATTGTTTGACCACATAATAGATTTATTTGAACAATTATTAATAATATTGTTATATGTTTTTTCATTTTGTGTTAAAAAATAAAATAAACCGCAAAAATATAAATAATATTGCGAATTTTATGTGTTGTTTTTATTAACAACATCCAAAATTTCAGTTAGTTATAATATTCCCATCTGAAGGATATTGTTTGTTGAACTAGAAATCTTCCTTTCATTACTAAGTAATGAATTCAGAAATTATGTCATGTAATGATACCAACAGAATTCTACGCGGTATAATATCGCACAAGAAGATGTGCTCTTGGGTTTTCAAAAAGGTAAAATATCGAATCTCTTCTCTTGACTTGAGAAAACAATCGTAAGTAAGTAATTACTAACAATAACTGAGTATTATTTTTCATGCATAAGTATTTTTGAGTGCGACAAATGTATTTTTTAAGACCAATCTCTTAAAAAAAATATACTACTCAATACTTCACGATTACTACACGTTTTCTTTTTTATTTAACAATTTATACTATATGCAACAAAGTCACATACTTATAAACAAAAAAAAGATGAATCACAACAATTCATCTTTTTCTGTTTACTAATATTCTTGAATATGGTTCTATAGAAAACCATTAATCGGAAAATCACTTTTTCTCTTTCGTCTGCGCATCCAAAACAGCAATCGTTGCAAGATTTACAATTTCATCTACGCTAGACCTCATTTGCAGAACGTGAACCGGCTGGTCTAACCCCATCAAGATTGGTCCGATGGTTTGGGCCGCTTTCATTCCTCTAATAATTTTGTATGATAAGTTTGCACTTTCAAGATTTGGGAAAACCAAAACATTCGCTGGATTTGTTCCTAACTTTGAGAAAGGGTAATCTGCTAAGTGGTCACTATTCAATGCAAAATCTGGCTGAATTTCTCCATCAACAACCATTTTTGGATATTTCTCGTGAAGAATTTTCACTGCAGCAGCCACTTTTTTGGAAGTATCAGCCTTTGCCGAGAAATTCTCAAATCCTAACATTGCAACTCTCGGTTCAATAGCAAAAGACTTCACTGTATATTCTGCCATTCTTGCGATTTCTACCAAATCTTCCGCAGCTGGGTTTTTGTTGATGGAAGTATCTGCAAAGAACAGAGGTTTCTTTTCTGTCAGAATCATCATCATTGCAGCTACTTTGTTTACGCCTGGTTTTCTGTCAATGATTTCCAAAACAGGTTTCAGAATTGACGCATAACTTTTTGAGAAACCAACAATCAAAGCATCGGTATCGCCGTGTTTCAACATTAGTGGTCCAAAATAATCGCGTTGTCTTACGTAACGTTTAGACTTATATTCGTTGATTCCTTTTCTGTTGCGTTTTTCCCAAAGGGTTTTACGGTATTTTTTACGGGTTTCTTTTTGTTCATCATCATTCGGGTCGATAATCGGAATATCTAATGTGATTCCATACTCTTCCATTTTTTCTTTGATGAGTCTTTTGCTTCCCAATAAACTAGGATAAGCAATTCCTTCTTCCTGCAAAATTTGGGCAGCCTTCAGAATGTTGTACTCTTCTCCGTTTCCAAGCGTAACTCTTTTTGGGTTTGCTTTTGCACGGTTTTGCATCATTCTTACGAGTTTCTCGTCTCTCCCCATTCTGTCAAGAAGCTGATGCTCGTATTCCTCAAAATTTTCAATTGGTTTTCCAGCGATTCCACTTTCCATAGCTGCTTTTGCAACAGCGATAGAAACTTTTGTAATCAATCTGTTATCAAATGGTTTCGGAATGAAATATTCTTTCCCGAAAGTCATATTGGTGACGTTATATGCCAGCTTTACCATTTCCGGAACGGGTTCTTTTGCTATTTCCGCCAAAGCGTGAACCGCAGCCAGTTTCATAGCCTCGTTGATTCCTCTTGCTTGAACATCTAAAGCCCCTCTAAATATATAAGGAAAACCAAGCACATTATTTACCTGATTAGGATAATCACTTCTTCCTGTAGCCATCATCACATCATCTCTTGTTGCTAATGCAAGGTCATAACTGATTTCCGGGTCTGGATTTGCCAAAGCAAAAACGATTGGATTACTTCCCATAGAAAGCAGCATCTCTGCAGACATTACATTTCCTTTGGAAAGTCCAATGAAAACATCAGAACCTTTCAAAGCATCTTCCAAAGTATCGATATCAGTTTGAGCAATGAAGTCTAATTTCTCAGGCGTAAGATTTTCTCTTTTATGATTGATGACACCTTTGCTGTCACACATCAAAATATTTTTCGGATTAAGACCTAATGAGATGTATAATTTAGCACAAGCAACCGCGGCTGCTCCTGCTCCATTGATTACCATCTTCACTTCCCCGATTTTCTTTCCTGCAATTTCCAAAGCGTTGATTAACGCTGCGGCAGAAATAATTGCTGTTCCGTGCTGGTCATCGTGCATCAATGGAATATCCAATTCCTCTTTCAATCTTTGTTCGATATAGAAAGCTTCTGGCGCTTTGATATCTTCCAAATTGATTCCTCCGAAAGTTGGCGCGATTGCTTTTACAGTTTCGATGAATTTGTCCGGGTCTTTTTCATTAATCTCAATATCAAAAACATTGATTCCTGCAAAAATCTTGAAAAGCAGACCTTTCCCTTCCATTACTGGCTTCGAAGCTTCCGGACCGATATCTCCTAATCCTAAAACAGCCGTTCCGTTAGAAATTACAGCAACCAAATTTCCTTTTGAAGTGTATTCGTAAACGCTTTGCGGGTCATCGTGGATTGCCATACAAGGTACAGCAACACCTGGTGAATAGGCCAAAGACAAATCTCTCTGAGATGAGTGCGGTTTGGAAGGTATAACTTCGATTTTCCCTTTCGGTTCTTGACGGTGGTAATCTAAAGCGGCTTTATCAAAAGCATTTTGGTCTCTTGAATTTTTTGACATTGTTGATTTACTTTTGTTGTGCATCTATATATATTATATAGAGTCACGGGTTTTTATTCTTTAACTGCGTAAGGGCGGAGGGCATTGTTGGAGCTCTTTCCAGAAACCTTGCAAGGTTTTTGGAAAAGCGACTGCCCGCAGACCGACCCGCTTGTTTTTGTGGCTGGTTCAGCTTGGAAAAACAAAGGGATACGCCCCAATTATTATTGCAAAGTTAAAGCTTTGGAATGATATAGTCACGATGATAATTTACCAGACTTTCTATCGGACGCTGAACAACGGTTCCGATTTTGAAGTGAAAATCTGATGCTGCGGCTCTTAAAGAATCCTCAAAAAAATAGGCAATTGAACCAATAAAATTGATTTCGCTTTCACGGCATTCTTGGTACGGCATCACCTGAAACTCAAGGAAACTCTTGAGTTCTTTGTAAATAAAATTCTGAAAATAAGGATGTGTTTTTCTGTCCACAATGAACCTTGTAAAATCTGCCATATAAGCATTCGCCCGTGGATTGTGATACATATTTTTGAGCAAATCGTCTATGTTCAACTGATAAATCTCAGTAAATTGCTGATGCAAATCTGGCGGTAATTTCTTCATAAAATAATGACGAACCAGCTGTTTCCCCAATGCGCTCCCACTTCCTTCGTCGCCAATCAGAAATCCTAAAGAAGGTAATTCTGTTTTGACATTTTCGCCATCGAAATAGCAGGCATTGGAACCTGTCCCGAGAATGCAGACAATAGCAGGAACACCTCTGTATGCCGCATAAGCCGCTGCCAAAAGGTCTTCTTTTACTCGAATCTGTGCTGTGTTGAAAACTTTCTGAATTTCTCTTTCTACAATCAGTTTATTTTCGGGAGTTCCGCAACCCGAACCGTAGAAAAAGATGTTTTCCAGATAGTCTTTGAATTTGGTAAGTGCTTGATTTTTTTCTATTTCAATTGTAATCAGTTCTGGTTTTATGATATTCGGATTGAATCCAACGGTTTCGGTTTTCAAAACTTCTGTACCGTCATTTTCCAGAATAACCCAATCGCATTTGGTAGAACCGCCGTCAACAATGGCAATCATATAATATATTATTTAGAATGCTAAAATAATATTTTTTCGGGGAGAATGGATGAGATTTTATGATTGTTTATCTTCTATGAGCCAATCCTGAATCTCATCTTCCAAGTAAGAAGTCTGTAATTTGATAGCATTGATGAAATCGTCAGGAATGCTTTCTGTACTTTCGTTACTCTCCAAATCCCAAAGTTCATCGGACATCAATTCGTATTCTGAATAGATTCTCTTGAATCTGGAACTGCTTTTTTCTAACTCCTCAATTTTTTTTTGCTGAGGCAGAAATTTTCTGTAAGGTCTGCTAGAATTTTTCATTTTTTGTAATAATTATTTTGTGAGTGTGGTGTCTGACTACTGATGAAAAAATTTCCCGACCAAACAATTTTAGTCAGGACAGATTATTTTCATCGATTAATATTAAGACTTTCACAATTTATTAACCATATAATAATTAATCTTTCAGCCAAATCGTAAAATCCTTAACGCTTAATAAAAGTAAAAATATTTTTGACACTAAAAAATTATTTAACTATTATTTTAAAACATTTAACAAATCGTATAAATTTGCAAAAGAATGAAACAATTACTTTTCCGCCATAAGCAAATCCTACTCTTCATCATCGCTGGTGGACTAAGCGCGATTGTAGAAATCGGCAGCTTCAAAATGCTGAGTGTTTATCTTCCAAAATTCTTTTCTTGGGAGTATAATCTTTCCGGAATTAAATATCCGTTTAGTAATATCCTGTCCACAAGCTGCGGAATTATCACCAATTATTTTTTGAGCATCTGGTTTGTCTTTGAGAGAGGGAAACATTCCAAGAGAAAAGAATTTGCTTATTTCATTTCCGTTTCTGTGGTTTCAACTTTTATCAGTTTGTTTTTGTTCCAGATTCTTTATCATTTCGTTTTCAAAGATGCCATCGATTTGGGAATCTATGTTCTTTCACAAGAAATGATGAGCAAGATTGCTTCTATCATTATTGTGTCTCTACTTAATTATTCCATAAAGAAAAAAGTAATTTTTAACGGATAAAAAAGCTATTTTTGATTTGAATTAAATTTTACGAAATATTAATGAGAACAATTCTGGTGTATGCGTGGCGATTTTGGATGGTAATTTTAGGAACCGTTCTTACATTAATATTTTTTCTTCCTGTTTATATATTGTCTTTCCGAAAGGAACATTATAAATATTGTTATTTTTTCATCCGCCTCTGGGCAATGGGAATGTTCTTCGGAATGGGTTTCCGTTACAAAAAGATTCTCAAGACCACGAAAAAAATCGATAAAAACCAACCATACGTCATTATCTCCAACCATACTTCTATTATGGACGTGATGCTGCCTTGTATTCTTTTCCCCAATCATCCGCTCTGCTATGTCGGAAAAAAGGAAATCGAAAAGATTCCGATTTTCGGAACGGTTTACAAAAGAGTTTGCGTGATGGTTGATAGAAAAAGTGCCAGAAGTCGTGCCGATGTTTACAGAAGATGCGCTGAAAGAATGCAAGATGGACAAAGTGTTGTGATTTTTCCGGAAGGCGGTGTTCCCGATGACACGAATGTAATTCTTGACCAGTTCAAAGACGGCGCTTTCATATTAGCTACTAAACATCAGTTTCCGATTGCTGTTTTTACATTCAAAGGTTTGAAAGAAATGTTTCCTTTTGATAATAAAAAAGGATATCCTGGAGTCGTGAAAGTTTTTTTCAATGATATTTTAACGCCAGATGCTACACAAAAAGAACTGAAAGAAAAAGCATTTGAAGAAATTCAATTGTCTCTTATTGAGGAATTAAAATAATTATTCTCCAAATAAGACTTTTTACTTACATTTGTTTTTAAATATTAACCTAACATTAACAATTAAATTAAATAATGGAAACACAAAAAACCAAATGGGCGCAATTTATCCCGCTTGTTACCGTTTTCTTCTTCTGGGGATTTGTTGCGGCAAGTAACGATATCTTGATTCCAGTTTTCAAAAAAGCTTTTAGCCTATCACAAGGAGAAAGTCAACTCGTATCTGTGGCATTTTACATTGCTTACACAGTTGGTTCAATCATTTATATGCTGATTTCATTAGCTATTGGAAAAGATTTAGTCAACAAAATCGGTTATAAAAACGGTTTAGCTTTGGGACTTGTAATTTCCGCAATAGGAACATTATTGTTTTATCCTGCAGCAAATCTACATTCGTTTCCATTGATGCTTTCCGGATTGTTCATCGTAGCATTAGGGTTTTCATTACAGCAAACTGTTGCTAATCCCCTTGCAATTGCACTTGGTCCAGTAAAAACGGGTTCTCAAAGATTAACATTGGCAGGAGGAATCAATAACCTTGGAACTACAATTGGTCCATTGATTGTGAGTTTCGCTATCTTCGGTTCAGCAGCTTCTGAGAATACAGAAATGAGCATCGAAAGTGTGAAAATTCCTTATTTGGTTTTAGGCGTAGCATTCTTAGCCGTTGCTATTTTGCTTAAATTATCATCTTTACCAGAACACCCAGAAACCATTGAAGAAGCTGTGAAAGAAGAAGGCGCTGTAAGAAGTTCGGCTTTGAAATATCCTCAATTATTATTGGGAATGCTAGCGATTTTCATCTACGTTGGTGTAGAAGTTTCGACAGCAAGTAACTTACCTGCTTATATGGAATCTATCATTAATTCTGAAACTGGTGTTCTTTATACGTTGCAAGAAATCTCTCCTTACATTTCTCTATATTGGGCAAGTTTGATGATTGGTCGTTGGACTGGAGCTGTAGAAGCTTTCACAGACAATATGAGTTTGCAGAAAGTATTAAGATTCTTAGCACCATATTTAGCATTCGGAGTTTTCCTTTTGGTAAATGCAATTGCAAAACACGATTTGACACCTTTCTATGTTTATGGATTAATCATCCTAGTCTTGATTGGAGCTGATATGGCAAGTAAAGGAAATCCTGCAAGAATGTTATTGATATTCTCCGCACTAGGAATTGTTGCAACAGTAATCGGAATGTTTACAGATGGAATCATTAGTATCTATGCTTTCACCAGTGTTGGATTGTTCTGTAGTACGCTTTGGCCTTGTATCTTTACTTTAGCGGTAAGCGGACTTGGAAAACACACCAGCCAAGGAAGTAGTTTCCTTATTATGATGATTATGGGAGGTGGAATTGTGAGCTGGTTGCAAGGCGTTGTTTCCGAAAGTATTGGTATTCAAAACAGTTATATTGTAGGTGTTTTATGTTTTGCTTATCTTGCATTCTATGCTTGGAGAGTAAGTGGAATACTTAAAAGCCAAGGTATTAGTTTTGATAAAAAAATATCCGGTGGACACTAAAAAAAATATCTTTATCAAAAATAAACTTTGGGCAATCATTCTGGTTGCCCAATTTTTGTTGTTTTATATCCTATCCAAAATCGATTTTGCAATCAGCTTCTTTTCAAATCTGTTTGAATGGAAAAAGAAGTTTCACGTCCAATTATTTTCTGGAGTTCAATTTTCTGTTGGAGACCTAATTTATACAATCGTTTTACTTTTTTTAATTGTTTCAATAATAAATTCGATACGAAAGAAAAATAGTATAACCTTAAAACGAGTCTTAATTTTCATCAACGTTGCTTACTTTATTTATCAGTGTTTTTGGGGAATGCTCTATTTCCAGCCTTTGATTATTAAAAAGCTTTCAAATAAAGAAGTGAAGATTAATGATTCGGATTTGAAAAATTTAACAATCAAATATCTTGAACTATGCAAAGACACACGAGAAAAGGTTTCTGAAGATAAAAATGGAGTCTTTAGAATTAATGATATTCAGAACCTAGAATACGAAATACTTTCTGAGCAAAAGCATTTACCTAATTATATCAATACAAAAAAGCCAGTCGAAATTCTATCCGTGAAACTAAGTCTTTACAATGGTTTTATGAATTACACAGGAATATTAGGCTACTATAATCCTTTCACTACAGAATCACAATTCAACCCGAATCTGCCTTCCACAAACATCCCTTTTACACTAGCTCACGAGATGTCCCATCAGTTAGGTTATGCAAGAGAACAGGAAGCCAGTTTTATTGCTTATTTATGTGCTAAAAACTCAAAGAATATAGACTTACAATATAGTGCTCAACTTTATGTTTTAAAAAGCTTATTAAGAACTTTATCAAAGAATATCAAGAATAAAGATTTTGTTTTAAAATCAATTTCACAATATTCTGAAAAGATGCAACGAGACAGAAAATATGAATTGGATTTCTATGAGATGAATGAGGGAATTATCAGTGACTTTTTTGGTGTTACCAATGATTTGTTTCTGAAATCAAATCAACAGGATGGAAGAATTACTTATTCTTATTTCATTAATCTTTTGTTGACATATGAAACAAAAAAAGAATCGTACTAAAAGTACGATTCTAAAAACACAAATGATGAAAAAAAATTTATTGCTCTTGAGTGATTGTCTCAAAAGCCCCGTAAAAGTACAACATTTTCATATAACCTCCAAATGTTTTTAGAAATTAATTTAAATTATTTTAAAAACTTCTAGTAATCAAAAACTTACAAAACACTTTTTTTTAGTAAAATGTTTCACAAAGAAGCAATTATTAATAATACACTTCAAAAAACAAAAAAACTTCTTCTTAATTAAAAGAAAAAAAGTTTTCTGAGACTATGGTAAAAATTGGTTTTTTATTTAAATACATACTATGATAATTTTCTTAAAATATGTTTTTAGGATTTGTTTAAGCTGGGCTGGCATTTAAAGTTTATTTGTTATCACGAGATTTTAATTTTCTCTAAATACTTTCGGAACTTTGGGCAATTCTGCTAAGTCCAACTCTAATTGTGTATTGCCATTATCGCAGGACACGCCTACGGTAAAAGCCCCATAAGCAAGAAGATCGAATTGTGCTTTTCAACTATTACTTTTAGGGTTACACCAATAGAGAATCGGTTACAATTGCTGACAGTCTTGCCTTATCTCTTTTCTTCCTTTCACTTAACCTGGCAAATATTGAGTATAAAAAAAACCCTCTTTAAAAGAGGGTTGAACAACTGAATAACAGTTTATTTCGTAGCGAAGACGGGAATTGAACCCGTGACCTCAGGGTTATGAATCCTGCGCTCTAACCAACTGAGCTACCTCGCCATTTTTGTGGTGCAAATATAAGAATATTTTGCATTTCCACAAATTTTAATTCAATTTTAAATAATCAATTACATCTGCTACATGGTTTGGCTTGTTTACTATCACATTATTAGCATCCAAAACAAAGTAAGTTGGAGTCGCAACAATGTTGTAAGTTTCTCCGTATGAGCTATACCAACCCTTTCCCTCAGAATCACTTATCCAAGGATACACATCAGCTTTGCTTTTAAACTCATTTAAATTACTATCCAGCGACAATCCAATAATTTCTATATTTTGGGCTTTCATTTTGTCATACTTTTCTAAAAGTTTTGGCAATTCAGCTTCACAATGTGAACATGTAGATGACCAGAAAACAACAATTTTCTTGGAAGCTTTCACATCATATAAAGATTTAGCTTTTGTATGAATAGAATTTACAAATACATTATTAGGGAACTTAGCACCTAATTCTATGTTTTTATTGGACTTTATCGTAGAAGCAAGACGATCGTTGATGGTACACTTCAAATTGTTGGCCTGTGTAAGATACTTTTCTTTAAGTTTATCCATATTGTAGGTACTGAAAATCTCTATCAACTCTGAAAGGATTGTCTGACCTCTTGGTGTTTCTAGATTAACAGCTTCTAAAAGCTTGTCAACATTTCCTTCTACATTCGACTTGGAAACATTCAGGAAGTTAATCAATGATGGTTTTAGAATGGTAGAAGTTTCTAAGTACTCACCAGATTTAGTATAAAAATTAATAAAATCCTGAGAGGTCAATTGGGCAGCCTTTTCTTGTACAGAATATTTTTGATTGTTGTGATAATACTCCAAAAAAGGATAAGAAGCATACATCGAATTATCATTTTTAGAAAGCGAAGTAATTTCTGATTCTAATGATTTATAAAAACTTTCAGTCGGTTTATAATAATCTTTAATCTGTATCAGAGCCGGCAGAATCAATTCTTGTTTTTTCTGAACATCGACCTCACTACTGAACAATTGATTTACTTTATCTTCAAAAATAACATCTGATATTTTATTTTTAGAATCCTGTTCTATTTTGAATTTTATATCTGTATTTTCAGACACCATATTAACAGATGAATTTGATTTTTGAAAAAAAGCACGCATCATTCCTATATACGTTTTATCAACCTTGAAAACCGCCGTGTTCCCTGATATCTTTCCTTTGGAATACAATATCTCCTTAGAACCGTTAAAACCATATAAATAAGCATCTGAATCTGATAAGTAAGCGGGAATATCCACTTTAACATTAAACTGAGCAAATATGTTTGCAGATAACATAATACTACTCGTTATCAATAATTTTTTCATAATGTAAAAATAAAAAAAACCCACTTAAAAAGTGAGTTTTGGCTTATTAAAAAATAAATTATTGTAAAATTCTTTTTTTTGCTTTCAGTGCAAAAACTGCAATCATCAAAACTGCCACTAAAAACAAACCAAAAGTATATCCATCAATAGGAGAAGCTGGATATCCTCCAATACCTCCTGTTTCCGGATTTTCGGGTGGTGGTGGTACTGACTGTGCAAAACTTAAAATACCTATCAAGATAAATATTAAGCTATATGCTCTATTAAATAATGAATTCATCATATGATTTTGTGTTTAATTTAGAATTTTTTTGATTACAACTTCACCATTTTCAGACGTAGCTTTGATAACAAAAGTAGATTTAGCTTGATAATTAAGTGGAACTACATAATCAGAACCAGTATAAACTTTTGAATTTGTATTAAGAAGCTGACCAGCAGAAGAATAAACTTCTACAGTAGCGTTTTTCCAATCTTTAGCGAATCTTACGATCCATTGTCCATCTTTTTTCGCAATGATAGTTTGAGAACCACTTACAAAATCTGTTCCTAAAGTAGCATTCGATGGTTTCTCATAATACAAACCTAATGTTTGGGAACCATTCATAGAAAGAGCACCACCATCAACAATTTTTACTATTTGACCCTGAGCATCTTTAAAATAGAAACTAGTACCATCAGACAATCCAGATTCTACTCTTTCACCTTTTTCATATACTTCAAATTTCAACTGATAAGGTTGCCCAGTATAATTAACGTACAATGGAATTTCTTTTGTTTTAAATGTTATTTCATTGGCCTCATTAATATATAGGTTATCCGAATAACCAGTATCTTCACCTCCTGTAGATTTTTCTTCTTTTGTATAGATTTTTTTACCTGTACCATAAGCTTGCAACAATGCATTTGTCGCATTATAACCAGTAACGGCAGAAGGAGAAACGGCATAATAAGTTCTATCCAATTCAAAACCATCAAGGTCATACATTACGACAGCTACTTGCTTTACTATTTTATCTGTGGCAATATCAATCCCTGCTTCAGAAGATTTAGCAGCAGTAACTGTGTTATCAGTAATATTAGCTCTAGAAGTTTGTTTAAAACGTCTAGTCTTTGTAAAATTAAGCGTCTGCGAGGTATTTGTACTTAACTTTACCATAAAAGCACCTAAAGGTTTTATTATTGTATTTCTTACATCTCCTACCTGAAAATATCCATCAGATGTTTTAAGAACAATAGTGTTTCCATTATAAGTTGTACCATTACCAGTAGATCCTGGATTATTAACCCAATCAATATTATTATTTCCGTAATAAGCTACACCTTCTAAAGTTCCAATATTATTATCATCACTTCCAGCTTCTATATTTGTAGCAATAAATTTAAGATCAACGTTGGTCAAGAAAGGGTTCGCTAGCTGATATAGATTCCTTGCATAATCAGCTGGCCAAACGCCACTCGGTCTCGATCTAAAAGGATCATCTAAATAACTGTAATATTTCTCGCCATATGTATTAGATCCATTACCATTCGTCCCGAAAGTACCTGTAAATGCTCCAGCCAGTGTAAAATTTACATTATTAATACCTCCTCCTATAACATCTGAAGCAGGAATACCGCTAAATATTTTTTTATCAGTGGTTGGAAATTCCCAAAAATAAGAACCATCAGACTTTCTTCTTGGTATAATGTAATAAGTCATCGGATTGATGAAATTTGGATTTGGAACCCCTCCTGTATAAGCAGTAGCTGTATTTGCTATCTGATCAAAACGGGCTCTCGCACTGTTCCACCAAAAAGCCGAACTAGGATTAAAACGCCCAGTAGAATTATTTGTCGTATTTGTTATATTAATATCGGGAAAAACACTAGCAAGATCAGCCGTAGTATAATTATAGAATGGCAATCCCATTTGTTGAGAACCAGTGTCCCCATTTCTATAATCTGCCAAATACTCTTTATTAACTTTTCCAGATATTTTCCCTTGAGGGATACCTGTAATATACAATTGTCCATAACTGGAAGTCGTAGCCAATTTCAAATTAAAGTGAGATGTCGCCTCAATGGTTAATAAATCATCAGTTGATGCACCTGTAGATACACCTTTTACCATTATATTCCCTGAGTTATTCACAACTGCTGTACCAGCAGTTTGTAGACCACCTCCATTATACAATAAAGTTTGGGGCTGTATAGTTACCAAAGCAGTGTTACCTACATAGGTAAGCACCTGGGAAGAAGCAACAACATAAAAAAATATTGATTGCAGAATAAATAATTTTTTAATCATTGTGTTAAATTTTAATTTGTGTGTTTATCTGGCAAAGATATTAATTTTTTGATTACTTGAAAATAATATCTTCATATTTAAAGATTTTATAATATTGATTCTATTTTAACAGACTGTTCATTTTCTATATTGAACATGTAATCTTCTAAAATTTTTTCAGTCGTCCCTCTTAATCCTCTAGCACCAAGTCCTTTATTCATAGTATCTTCCACGATTTCATCAATTGCCTTATCGCTGAATTCTAAAGTTACATTATCCATTTTGAATAATTCTGTAAATTGATTGACAATAGAATTTTTTGGTTCCTTCATTATTCTAACAAGTGTTTCTTTTGTCAATTTTTCAAGATAAGTAATGATTGGAAATCTGCCCAAAAGTTCTGGAATAAGTCCAAAACTCTTCAAATCTATTGCATTAATCTGACTAAGGATGTAATCTTCATCCTCGGTTTTATTCAATTTGTCTTTAGAAAATCCTATTGCTTGTTTATTAAGTCTTCTCTCGATGATTTCTTTCATCCCATCAAAAGCTCCTCCTGCAATGAAAAGAATATTTTGAGTATTGACCTGGATATATTTTTGGTCTGGGTGTTTACGACCACCTTGAGGCGGAACATTTACAATGCTACCTTCCAATAATTTCAACAAACCTTGCTGAACACCTTCTCCGGAAACGTCTCTTGTAATACTCGGATTGTCAGATTTTCTAGCAATCTTATCAATTTCATCAATAAAAACAATTCCTTTCTCTGCTTTTTCCACATCATAATCTGCAACCATCAGTAATCTTGAAAGAATACTTTCCACATCTTCTCCAACATAACCAGCTTCTGTAAGAATCGTAGCATCCACGATACAGAAAGGAACATTCAGTTGTTTTGCGATTGTTTTTGCTAACAATGTTTTTCCAGTTCCTGTCTCACCAATCATGATAATGTTAGATTTTTCTATCTCCACCTCACGATTTTCATTTTGCGCATGAAGCAATCTTTTATAATGATTGTACACCGCGATTGACAGTTGCTTTTTCGCCTGATCCTGGCCAATCACATATTCATCAAGGAAAGTCTTGATTTCTTTAGGTTTCTTAAGTTCATCCATCGAGTTCGCCATAGTAGCTGATTCAGATGTTTTGTTAACACTATCTTTCACGATAGAATGCGCTTGTTCTATACAGTTTTCACATATAAAGCCATTTTGTCCGGAGATTAGAATTTGTACTTCATTCTTTTTTCTCCCACAAAATGAACATTGATTTGGATTCATAAATCTTTATAATTCTTATATAATTAAAAAAAGAAGTAAAAAACTTCTTTTATGCATTGATTATGGACTGCTGAATATCTTTATACTCCTCGGGAGTAAATATCAACCTGACATTTTTGAAATTAAGGTCATCCATACTGTTAAGCGGTATTAGATGAATATGAGCATGCGGAACTTCCAAGCCTACAACAGCCACTCCTACCCTTTTGCATGGAATAGCTTTTTTGATCTGTTTAGCAATATCTTGCGTAAAAGCCCAAAGCTCCTTGTAATCTTCCGAATCTAAATCGAAAATCAAATCTGTTTCCTTTTTTGGCACTACAAGAGCATGACCTTTAACTAATGGCATAGCATCCAGGAAAGCAACATGCTTATCGTCTTCTGCAATTTTATAACTAGTGATTTCTCCACTAATAATCTTTGAAAATATACTGCTCATAATATTAATATTGATTTTAATTTTTCAGCAATTATTAAACCAACATTGATGATTTGCTTTTATAATGAAATTTCTAAAACCTCAAAAGAAAGCTTATTACCATTTGGTAAAACGATATCAGCAGTTTCTCCGACAACCTTACCCAAAAGTCCTTTGGCAATAGGCGTATTCACAGATATTTTACCAGTCTTTATATCACTCTCGTTATCTGGTACCAAAGTGAATTTTTGCTCACCTTTCGTAGCATTATTCTTAAGTCTCACAGTTGTAAGAATAGAAACTTTGCTCAAATCCAACTGAGCAACATCAATAATTTTCGAAGTAGAAATAATATCTTTCAGTTTTGAGATTCTCATCTCCAACATCCCTTGTGCTTCTTTTGCTGCATCATATTCAGCATTTTCAGACAGGTCACCTTTATCTCTTGCTTCAGCGATCTGCTGAGTTATTTTTGGTCTTTCGTTGGTTTCTAATTGTTCCAGTTCGGCTTTCATCTTATCCAAACCTTCTTTGGTCACGTAGTTCATAACAATAAAATTTATCGTTTGTATAAAAAAATAATCCGACCTTTGCCGGATACTATTTTGCCTCGAATTGAGTTTACAAATATATAATTTATTTTGAAATGAAAACCAAAAAAATAGCATTACTATTTACATTATTTTTGATAATCAGTTCTTTAAGTATCATTAATTCTTGCAGGGAAAGAGACGACACGGTTAGTTGTTTTCCAGATTCCGTAATTTCCGTACAATTGAATCTAGGTCTACCTCAATATTATGAATTGCAAACCGTAGGAAACTGGATTTATGTAGATGAACAACAATCAGGTACTCGAGGGTTAATTGTGGTAAGAACAACTAGTGGTTTTAAAATTTATGATAGAAATGCACCGCATCTTTGTCCTGATACCGATACGACATTAGAGGTTAAAAATGGGACAGCTGTTTATTGTCCACAAGATGGGGCAGAATGGATTCTAATAACTGGACAACCTTCCAAAGTGGCAAAAACAGCACCTAAAACGTATGGGTACAATTATGTGAACAATATACTTTCCATTTATAATTAACAGATGAGAGCAGTAATACAAAGGGTTTCCGAAGCCAGTGTAAAGGTAGATAACGAAATTGTCGGAGAAATCGGAAAAGGATTAATGCTTTTAATTGGTGTTGATGAAAGCGATGAAAACACTGATGCTGATTGGCTTGTAAAGAAAATCCTAGACGTAAGAGTTTTTTCTGATGACGAAGGCAAAATGAATCACTCTGTGAAAGACCTCAAGGGCGAAATCCTTTGTATCAGTCAATTCACTTTGATTTCTGATTATAAAAAAGGCAATCGTCCTTCTTATATCAAAGCTGCAAGACCAGACAAAGCGATTCCGTTATTTGAATATTTCAAAGATGAAATGAAAAAATCCGGTTTGAAAACCGAAAGCGGAATCTTCGGAGCAGATATGAAAGTATCATTAATTAATGATGGACCTGTCACATTGGTTTTTGACAGTAAAACAAAATTATAAAGGAGCAAATATTTTGCTCCTTTATTGTTAATCCACTTCGTATTCGAGTTTTATGGTAATACTTGCTTCTTTATCTTTGGAGGTTGTATTGTAAGTTCCTCCATAAGAATAATCTTCGTTAGAATTCGGAGCTGTAATTTGGATAACTCCCATAGTTGCTTTTTTCAAATTTCCGAGACTGCTTCCTGCATTTTCAGCGATTTTCTCCGCACGTTCTTTGGCATCTTTGGTGGCGTTGGCAATCATTTCCTGCTTTACATCAGACAATCTTGTGTAGAAATATTGAGGTGATGAAGAAGTAAATTCAATTCCGCGATTGATGATTTCTGTGATGTTTCTGGAGATATTTTCAATCTTTGCGACTTCTTTTGATTTGATGGAAACATTTTGAGTTAAGTTATAGCCTGCGAATTCTCCTTGTTGATAATTCCCATTAGAATCTGTATAATTCCTAAACTGTTTCTGAATATCGACCGCAGAAAATACCATTTCGTTTTCTTTCACACCTTTTGATTTCAAGTATTGGGAAATGACTTGTCTGTCAACCGCTAAAGCATCGTAAGCAGCTTTCAATTCAAAACTATTTTTGGAAAAACTTCCCGACCAAGAAATCAAGTCTGAAGTAAAAGTCTTGGAACCAAGTCCAGTTACAGAAACCGTATTTTCTGATTTGTTTCTGTTTTTCACAGCACTACCAAGCAGAGCTGCAGCAATAATAAAACCTAGAGCAGCAATTCCTACTGCAATATAATTCTTCATAAAATTTTGTATTTGAGTTCTTTGTATCAAACTTAATACCAAATTTTAAGATTTCATTAACGTTTCTATTTATTCAAATTAAAACCCTTTCAGAGTTTGAAACTCCGAAAGGGTTATATGAATCTTGTTGAATTAATAAAGATGTTTTTCAAATTCCAGACTCACACCTTCCATTTCGCCTGGCATTGGCGGAACGGTTTTGGTTAATTTGATTTTAACGAAATTAATTTGGGGAAATTTTTTTTCGATTTTATCAATAATTCTTCCAATAACGTGTTCCAAAAGCTCGGAACGTATTGCCATTTCCTGATGAATAATTTCGCTGACCTCAGCATAATTGATAGTATCATCCAGATTATCGGTTTGTGATGCTTTTTCTAAATCCGCGTGTAATTCTGCATTGATGATATAATAATTCCCTATTAAAGCTTCTTCTGGCAGAACACCGTGATAGGCGTAGATTTTTATGTCTTCTAAAATGATTTTCGATTTCATTTTTTAAAAATATAAAATTTTCTGATTTGATGGCATATGATTCAAAAAATTGAACGCAAAGTCCGCAAAGATTTTTTATCATAATTGAAAATATTTTAAGGTTCGCAAAGGTGCTTCGCTCAGCAAAAGAAAATTATATTTATAAACATAAAGTTTGTCATTTCGCAGGAATCTAAATCATTAAGATTGAATTTATCAAACCACTTCTGTTGGTTTCCTACGGAATAACAAAGATTATGGGAAATTTTCTATTTATTTGAAACTTTCTTTCTTGCGCAGCTGCAATAGGGATAGTAGTGGAAATCCTTTTTTGCTTAGACTTACCTAACTTTTGAATGACCTATGGTGATGTAAAAAAGATTGCAACGGATAGCCCGGCTCTGCAAATTTTTGCTTTGGAAAAGCTTTGGAAAAATCTTGCGGAGATTGCCCAAATAATTCCATAAAAAAACCTCATCTAAAAAGACAAGGTTTGTAATTTATTTGATGCTTTTGGAAAGTTCCAGCATTGCTTCGATTGGCTTGAGTGCTTTGAGACGAACTTCTTCATCCATTATGATTTCGGGAAGTTCATACTTCATACACAGATAGAGTTTTTCCAAAGTATTTCTCTTCATAAAGAAACATTCTGAACAGTTACAACTCTCGTCAAAAACCAAGGCTGGAATCAGAGATTTGTGCGGTGCTCTTTTTTTCATTTCGTGAAGAATTCCTTCTTCAGTTGCGATGATAAATTCTTGACAATCATCCCGCTCAACATAATTCAAAAGTGCTGAAGTTGAACCGATGAAATGTGCTAATTCCAAAACAGGAGATTCGCTTTCCGGATGTGCGATTAGTTTTGCATTAGGATGGTCAGCCAGTTGTTTTGCGATACGTTCCATAGAAAAAGCCTCGTGAACAATACAGCTTCCATCCCAAAGAATCATATCACGACCCGTTTTTTTGCTAAGATATCTTCCTAAGTTTTTATCTGGCGCAAAAATAATCGGTCTGTCTTTTGGCAAAGCTTCGATGATTTGTTCTGCATTAGAACTTGTTACAATAATATCAGAAGCTGCTTTGGTTTCCGCATTACAATTGATGTAAGTCGCTACCAAAGCATTTGGATGCTGCTCACGCATTTTGTTAAGACCTTCCGCCGAACAGCCGTCTGCCAATGAACAGCCAGCCAAAGTATCAGGAAGAACTACTTTTTTTGTTGGATTAAGGATTTTCGCCGCTTCTGCCATAAAGTGTACGCCACAAAAAGCAATCATATCAGCATCAGTTTCTTTCGCCTGTCTTGCCAACTGTAAAGAATCGCCAAGAAAATCAGCGATATCCTGAATCGGACCCGGCTGATAATAATGCGCCAAAATAACGGCATTTTTTTCTTTTTTAAGGTCAAGAATTGCTTTCACAAGGTCATCGCCTGTTGGAATAGCAAACTCCTTGAGGTCAAGAAAACCTTTTACAGGCATATTGTTGATTGCAACGTCTAATGTATTTTCCATTACAAATATTTCAGATTTTTATTCGTTGATAAAGTTATTAATAATTTCTTCGACTTCCGCTTTTGCAGTGTCCAAATCTGTATTCACAATAATTTTATCGAAGTGTTTTTGATAAGTCATTTCTTCGCCTGCTTTTTCCACTCTTGTCTTGATAGTTTCTGCGCAGTCCGTATTTCTTTTTATCAATCTCTGTTCCAATTCTGCAATGCTTGGAGGCATTACGAAAATAGATAAAGCTTTGTCTCCGAAAATCTCTTTCAGTCGGATTCCGCCTTTTACATCCACATCGAAAATCACGACTTTACCTTCTTTCCAGATTCTTTCGACTTCGGATTTTAAAGTTCCATAGTATTTGTCGGTATAAACTTCCTCGAACTCAACAAATTCATCTTCTGATATTTTGGCTCTGAATTCTTCCGGCGTCAGAAAATAATAATCTTTTGCGTGTTCTTCTTCGCCTCTTGGTTGTCTTGTGGTTGCAGAAATTGAAAAACTCAATTGTGGAACTACAGAAAGCCCGTGTTTTACTAATGTTGTTTTCCCACTTCCAGACGGCGCGGAGAATATGATAACTTTTTCTTTCAAAATTTGATTTTTAAAATTCTATGTTAAACTCTTTTCTAATATATTTTAAGATATCCACAAAACTTTTGAGTTCATCAATCTCTGGATAATGTTTTAAATATGATTCGGGATTATTGTAATCAAACTCATTATTCTGTCTTCCAGATTTAAATTTTACTAAATAACCTGTTCCGTCTAAAACTACTATTGAATTTGTTGTTTCAAATAACCAACTTTTTTCTTCCTCATCATAAACAACTTGATACTTTTCCTTTTTATATTTAAAAGATTCTTCTTTTGGAAGATGACCAATATTTAATGCTATTAAATTTAAAAATAATTCTTCTAAAGTCTTTGTCGGTTTTAGAGCTATTAATTTTGGAGCAATTTTTTCAAATTCATTATTACTAATTTCTTTTGGTAAAAACCATTGGGTTAAATTGGCTTTCCAAGTTTTATCTTCTTTATAAATTCTGAAAACAAAACCACTATTGGTAATTCCTCTGTCTTTGTAGATTCTGATTTCTGATTTTTTTAATTCAGATGGAATATTTGCTAATGAATCTATATTTTGTGATTTTATTATCACAAAAAAGAATATCAATAAAAACTTAAGCGAAAAATTCATAAGTTTCTAAAATACATTTCTAAAGGACGTTCAGCGTTTGTTCCTTGATTTTCTCCAAATCATCCTTCATCTCAACCACCAATTTCTGTATTTCTGAATGATTGGCTTTTGAACCCAAAGTATTGATTTCTCTTCCCATTTCTTGAGCAATGAAGCCCAATTTTTTCCCATTGAAATCTTCATTTTTCATTACTTCAAGATAATATTTGATGTGTTGGGAAAGACGAACTTTTTCTTCAGAAATATCCAATTTTTCAACAAAATAAACCATTTCCTGATAAAATCTTGTTTCATCTACATTTTCAAAATTCTTAAGCGCAGTCTGATATCTATCTTTGATTGGCTGAATCCTTTCTTCTTCGTATTGCCCAACCTGATTCAGATTATTCTCGATGTTAAGAACGATTTTCTCAATTTCCTCAGCTAGATTATTTCCTTCAGTTTGACGAAATTCTATAAATCTAGCAACAGATTCCTGCACAACTTCGAGAAGAGCTTTCCACTCGTTATCATCTAATTCAGAGCTTTTAGTTGATAAAACGTCTGGCATTCTTACAGCCATTTTCAGATATTCAAATTCTGGTGCGTCTGAAGCAACAGCTCTCAATTGCTCAATATAATTTTTGACAATATCCTGATTGATTTTCACATCATTGCTGTCTTCCAGACTTTCACAGTTGATGTAGCAGTCTACTTTTCCACGAAGAATCTTGTCATTCAATAATTTTCTGATATCAAATTCTTTCTCTTTATATCTAAGCGGAATTTTAACATTCAAGTCAAAATTTTTGCTATTGAGAGATTTGATATCTATTGTGATTTTTTTTCCTTCGTAAACAGTTTCGGCACGGCCAAAACCTGTCATAGATAATATCATATTTATCGTTTATTTAAAGACCACAAAGATAACTAAAAAAGTCTTGGTAAGGTATATAATGACTTTGGTCTTATTTCACAATAAAAAAATTAAATAAACGTTTGAAAAAATTATATTTGCAATCCAAAAAATGTAGTATGAATAGATATTTATTCCTGATGTTATTTTTTTTTAGCAATTATTTTTCCGCTTCAATCATTGAACTTCCAAAAGAGAGCTATAGAATTGATGAAACAAAAAGATTGATTATTTGCAATACAGATTTAAGTAAATTACAATTTGATGACGAATATATTTTCATAAAAATCGGCAATAGTGATTATCGGGTTCTAGACAATGTAAAATCTTTCAAAAAAGGCATACGATATACAATAGGTCTAGATGGAGAATTTAAAAGATATTCTGTCTATTTCACAGAACTGCCATTGCTTTATATTACTACAGAGCTTCAAATAGTAGATTCTCCCAAGATTTTATCGAAAATATCTCTTGTAGAAAATGATGGTACAATTACCGAATCAAATGCCGGAATCGAATACCGAGGTGATACTTCACAGTCATATCCAAAAAAATCTTATGAAATAGAGTTTTGGAGTGATGAAAGTGGTGATGAAACAAAAGACATAACATTGCTAGGCATGAGGGAGGATAAAGATTGGAATATCCAAGCAATGTATAATGAAAATTTCAAATTAAGAAGCAAAGCAGCTTGGAAAATATGGGAAAGTATGAGTTCCATTTCTTATATTGATTTAGAACCTAAAGCAAAATCCGGAGTAAGTGTAAAATATATAGAGGTTTTTCTTAATAACTCATATCAAGGCATATATGCATTGTCAGAAAAGATAGATAGAAAACAACTTAAACTTAAAAAAAATACAGATACCGAAATCCGAGGTGAGCTTTACAAAGGCTCCCAATGGGACACCAACACAACATATACTGGATTAACCGATTATGACAATTCTTCGGAAACATGGGGAGGCTATGAATATAAGTACCCAAAAGACCTAAGAGACTGGAACAGTTTATATAATCTACATGATTTTGTAATAAACTCCAATGATGTAAAATTCTATTCTGAATATCATGACAAATATGATCGTGACAATCTTATAAACTATTTCATACTTGTCAATACAATAAGAGCTGTAGATAACATGGGTAAAAATCTTTATACTGCACGCTACGATAAAAGTGGAAAATATTTTTTTGTACCGTGGGATCTTGATGGTGTTTTAGGAAGATCTGTAGATAGCACTATACAAGATATAACTGATGATTTATTTATGAACGGCTTGTTCACAAGACTTTGGAATGATGTAGGGCAAAATGGGTTTCGATTTAATCTTTACAAAAGATGGTTAGAATTAAGATCTAATATCATTACCGTTGATAGAATAATGCAAATACTGATAGATAATTTTGACTATTTGAAGATGAACGGGGCCTATGAGCGGGATCAAATTGCATATTCAGGAAGTACAATATCTACTGAGTATGAGGAATTTGCTTACATCCGTCAGTGGCTCATTAGAAGATTCGAATATCTTGACAAAGTTTTTGCCTTTTCGCCAATAGAAACACCTTCTAACAATCCCGACATCAATATCGTAAATAGTAAAATCCAACTCTATCCCAATCCCGCAAAGAATTACATTTATTTCATTGATAAAAATAATACAACAGATACGTCGCTTTTAGACATAGAGATTTATGATACCTCTGGGAAAAGGATAAAAACTATTTTCCAACATCCAATTATACAAAGTGTTTATATAGGGAATCTAGCTAATGGCAACTACATTTTGAAAATAAAGTCCGACTCGGGATTCAGGCAAAACATCAAACTTATTATCGATAAATAATCGTTTAAAATTTTTATTCTCATAGAAATCCTTATTTTTGTCACATATGAAAAGATGGTATCTCTACCCTTTTTCCTTGGGTTATCATTTGGGAACTTCTATTAGAAACCGAATGTATGATTGGGGAATTTTTTCTTCTTCGAAATTCAAAACACCGATAATCGGGGTCGGAAATCTGTCTGTAGGTGGCAGTGGAAAATCGCCAATGGTCATGTATTTGGCAGAATATCTATCCAAATACTACAGAACAGGTGTACTTTCACGCGGATATGGAAGAGTCACAAAAGGCTATGGCATTGTAAACTACGAAAGTAATTACAAGCTCGTTGGAGATGAGCCAATGCAGTTATTTGAACGTTTTCGCAATCGATTTGTGATTGGAGTTTGTGAAGACCGTGTTTATGGTGCTAAAAAAATTATTTCCGATATGGATTTGGAAGTTTTACTCTTAGACGACAGTTATCAGCATCGTGCTATAAAACCTGGAATGAATCTTCTATTGACAGATTACAATGACCCTTATTTCAAAGATTTCATTTTACCTGCAGGAGATTTGCGGGAAAGCAGGAACGGAATGGGTCGCGCCAATATCATTATGGTAACCAAATGCCCTGATGATTTGACAGAGGAGAAAAAACAATATTACATTTCCAGAATCAGACCTCAGCATTATCAGAAAGTGTTTTTCTCGGCCATTGCTTATGACGAAAACATTATGGGAATTGATAAAATAATGCCTGTCAAAAATCTGGATTATTATGATGTTTTATTGATAACAGGAATTGCAAATCCTTCTCAATTATTGAAAGAGATTTCCAAATACAATAAGAAAATCAAACATTTGCAGTACAAAGACCATCACAATTTCACTGATGATGACATCAAAAAAATATCTGCAGAATATAAAAAACTAGGCGAATACAAAGTGATTTTGACCACCGAAAAAGATTACGTTCGTCTAAAAGCTTTTGATTATCTTCGAGATAAGATCTATTATTGGCCAATCAATGTAGAGATTGACAAAAGAGAAGATTTCAACAAAATCATTCAGAATTATGTTAGAAAAGTTTAAAGAAACAGCTGAGTTCATCAAGAATATCATTGGAGAAACACCTGATTTCGCAATTGTTTTAGGTTCTGGTCTTGGAAAACTTCAATATGAAGTAGAAGCTATTCACACTTTGGACTATAAAGACATCCCGAATTTTCCTCAGACAACAGTTGCTGGTCACGGCGGAAAATTGATTTATGGAATTCTTGAAGGCAAAAAAGTCTTGATGATGAGCGGTCGTTTCCATTATTACGAAGGTCATTCTATCGAAACAGTTACTTTTCCTTTCCGAGTTTTTCATTTGTTAGGAATTAAGAATTTAATTCTTTCTAATGCTGCTGGTGGTGTGAATCCAAACTTCAAAGTGGCTGACGTTATGATGCTTACTGACCACATCAATATGATGCCTGAACATCCGTTGAGAGGAAGGAATATCGATGAATTAGGACCTCGTTTCGTAGATATGAGTGAACCTTACAATCGTAAAATGATTTCCATTGCTAAATCTATTGCAGAGCAAGAAAACATCGACTTAAAAGAAGGTGTTTATGTTGCTTTGACAGGACCTACATTTGAAACACCAGCAGAATACGGAATGGTAAAAGCAATTGGTGGAGACGCCGTTGGAATGAGCACAGTTCCTGAAGTGATTGTTGCTAAACACCAAGGAATGGATTGTTTCTGTTTATCTATCATTACAGATTTGGGAGGACCAGATATTGCCTTTGCAGTTTCCCATGAAGAAGTTTTGGAAGCAGCAAACAAAGCAATGCCCAATGTCATCAAAATAGTAAAAGGACTTGTAAAAAATTACAATTAAATAAAATTAAAAATCCTCAGAAATTCTGAGGATTTTTTTTTAATTCTTGATTAACTTTTCATAACTCTTGGAGCCATCTATATTTTCAAATTCAATAAAATAGACACCTTTTATCAATTGAGAAACATCCATTGTTACAGCAGATTTCTGAGATAGAACCTGCTTCCCTGTAGAATCATAAATTTTAACTGAACTGATTTTATCAGCATTGGTAAAACTCACAATATCTTTTACAGGATTAGGATAAACTCCGATTTTTTTTGCCGAAGAATTAGCTTCATCAACAGCCAAAGAAGGAGCCAATGTCAAAGTTGCATAATCTTTGTTCCCCGCTCCGTGATAGGCCAAACTAGTAGAAGTTCCTTTACCATAAAAAATGTCTATTGTTCCTGCCGCATTTGTAAATGCCTTATCACCAGCGCCACCTGCAAGTGTTCTTTTCACAACCAACGTTCTCACACCGGACGCTACCGTGTTGGATTGTTCTGTCCAGTTTTGTGCAGCATCTGCTGAAGGCGTTACGCCAACTCCATTGAACATATAATCCCTATTGGCAGTACTATTGTAGATGAACCCATCTGCTCCAGCGGCCATCCCATCTGGACTGAATCCCACTCCTAACCAAGCCGTGCTACTTCCTGTAAGTGTCATCGTAACATTGGTTGGGTCCACATCAATTTTTATTGTCATAGCTGTTGTTGGCAAACTGACAACTCCTGTTGAAAATTGAGAAAACATCGTTCCGCCAATCAATAGCGGAATCATCTTTAGTAAGTTTTTAGCCATATTTTAATGTTTCAGAAGATTAATTAATTCATTATTATTAGATTTCAAAGCGTATTCAAAAGCGGAAACTCCCAGAGAATCTTTCATATTGATGTCAGCTTTATTTTTCAGCAAAATGCTTACAAGTTCCAGATTATTCCTTTTCACAGCCCATAAAAGAGGTGTATTTCCAAAAGAATCCTGAATATTGGGGTCAGCATTTTTTGAAAGCATTTTTTCTACAAGCTCTTTATTATAATTAATGCAAAGTGACGAAAGCGCTGTGCCTTCTTGACTGAGATAATTCAAATCTTTTACATTATCGATTAGATATTTCGCAACTTCTGTATTGCCTCTGTAACAAGCCAAAATCAAAGGTGTAAAACCTCTTTCATTTTTAGAATTGATGATATCCGGATCCTGGCTGACCAAAGCTTTCATTTCATCAAGAGTTCCACTTCGGGCGACATCAAAAACATTTTTGGTCTGGGAAAAACTCAAACCGAAAAACATTAATAAAAGAATTATTGTAAAAAATTTTTTCATTATTTCTGAAGTAAAAAGTTATAGTTGACGTTCACATTCTCAGCAACTTTTGCTGCCACCATTTTTGGAATTTTAACTTTATAATCTGCTGTTTTCACTACGAATTTTCCTTGAACAACAATCTTATCATCTTTCAGATAGACATTCGCACTTGATTGAACTGCGTTGTCAACACCGTGGAAATTAAGTGTTCCAGAAATGGTGTAAGCTTTAGGTTTTGCAGACAAATCGTTTTTATCAAAATTCAGGATCTTACCTTTGAAGCTTGTCTTTGGATATTTGGCAGATTCTGCATAGTTTTCATTAAAATGTTCCTGCATCAGGCTAACTTTAAAATTAAATCCATTAACCATTGCAAGAGAAGCAATGTCGCCGGTATCAGCATTCAAGATTGCTGTCGAATTGTTATTCTCAGCATAAACATCTTCAAATAATGGCACCGAAGCTTCAAAAGTAATCTTACCGGTCTTGGTAGAATATTTTTGAGCAAAGGCAAAATTCGATGTTAGAATTAAACTTATAAAAAAAACTAAAGCTTTCATTTTTTTGTCTTTAATTAGTTACTTTTCAAGCAAACCGTCTGCCTTCCATTTGATAATCATATTGATATTATCCTGAGATAATGTTCCTCCTTGAGGCATTTTTAAAGGATCTCCGTTTGCTCTTTGAATCCTATCCAGAATATTATCAATTGAATTTTTTACTGCCGTGTAATCTGTCAGAGGAAAATATGGATTAGAGCCTGTCAGCGAATGGCAAACGACGCAATTGTTATCTATAATTGTTTTTATATTTTTATTGTAAGTAACAGTTTCTGTAATTGGCGTATTATCAGAGATATCTTCATAAGTTTTTGTTTCGCAACTCATTAACATCAAAAACCCCAAAACTGGAACGAATAATTTCATTGTACTTTTCATAGTCAGCATTTTAAAAAACTCTATAAAGATTAAAACCAAAGAAAAAATGACCTTTCGTCCAATCACCCGTTGCATTACTTATATAACCTGTTTCTGTATTGGCTTGGGAATTACTGAAAACCAATTGAAAAATATGTCCGCCAGTATCAATGTCCATTCCTACAGACAAAGGATTTTTGTAGAAATTCTTATCTTCGAAGTTATAGAAATATTCTGCGTTGATAGAAACTCGTTTCGAGATTTTATAGCGTCCTCCTAAACCTGTCGAGAAAAGGTCTTTGCTGTCAATAGTTGGTTCGATGAGATTTTTGTGAATATAACTTGGCATCAACTGTAAAGTCAGATTTTCTGTGAATCTTCTTGAAATCAATACTTGTGACAAATAAGCAAATCGGTCACTGAATTCTAGCTTTGGAAAATTATCTTTCTTAAGTTCTGAATTGATGTCCAAAACATTGTAGCCAACAATATCAAACGGTGATTCTTTTTCTTGTTTGAAGAGTCTGTATTTTGTCCCAAACTCATAAGTTTTCTGATAGGTGTGTCTGGAAAAATTCAATGACATCCAATCCGCAAGACCGTAAATCACTCCAAGCTTTGTAGTAGCATTATCAAGTCCGAAGAAATTTTTGAATCCATCGCTTACATCCCCGAACCGGTGAGAGATATCCAGATAAAATTCCTTTTTTGCCGGCAGTTTTGTGGATTGTGCTGTAACAATCTGCAGTGCTTTGAAACTAGGAGAATAAGGTTCTTCAGTTTTTACAGTATCGATTTCTTTTAGCAAATCATCCTGCGCATAAGTAAAAATTAAAATGAATAAAGAAATAAATGATAAAACTTTTGACATACTTTCAGCTTTTCAACCAAAATTATAAAGACTTATCACAAAAAAACGGTGACTAATGTCACCGCTGATTATTAATTCCTATTCCCGAATGATTTTGAGTAATTACACCTTCTTTCTCAAATTTTTTCAGAATTCGGCTGACGACTTCTCTCGCAGTCCCTAGATCATCCGCTATTTTTTTGTGAGAGATTTTTAAAACTGGCGTTCCGCTTCTTTTTATTTTTTGGTCCAGATACTCTAGGATTCTTTTATCCAATCTATGGAAAACTACTTGACTGATTGTATCCATCATCACTTTATATCTCAAATCATATTCTAGGAAAAATAATTTATTGAGCTGAGGATATTTTTGCAACCATATTAAAACCTGAACAACGGGCAGTAAAAGAACCTCCGACTTTTCTTCTGCAAGCGCATAGATTCTACTCTTCCTGTCTGTGAAGATGGAAGAAAAAGTCATGATACAACTTTCACCGGGTGCGATGTAATAATATAGAAGTTCTTTACCATCATTTAAAGTATAAACTTTGACCATTCCTTTTATAAGAACAGGAATATAATTTACTTTTTGACCTTCTGACATCAATTCCTGTCTGGCATCAACAGACGCAGTAATAGAATGTTCTTTAAGCTCATTAAAAAATGCTTCATCAAAATTTTCAAACTTTTTTCTGATGAAATCCATATTTTCCATTAATTATTCTTTTCATCAAAAGTAAAAGATATTTTGATATCTCAAATATGCTTTAAAAATATTTTTTCATAATCAATAATTGATTAAAATGCTTCTGGACATTATCAAATATGAGTATACCTGTTAGTAAAACACAATAATTCAGGTTGTCTTTTTTTCATTGAATCCAATACTATTTATTTTCCGGTGTCGTTTTGATTTTAAAAGTATTCTATGAAAAAAATTGTATTTCTATTATCTATTTCCGCTTTATTAATATCTTGTGTTACCGGTAGAGAAATCACGAGTCCGTCCTCAGAATATTACTCCAGAGACAATGAGTCCATTACTCAGTCTTTGTTCAATGAAAAGAATTCTTCTATTTCCGAGGAAAACATTCAAAAGATATTGAATGGAAATTTCAAACTTTCAGAGAATCTAAGAGTTGCCATTGTAAAGCTTGAAAGTAATCAAAATGTGAGGAAATATTATTGGAGCGATGAAGATTATCTGAAAACCCAACAATCTTATTTGGATCTTTTTACAAAAAATCTAAAAAATTCAGGAAAAGTAAAAACAGTCAAATTGATTCCCGATCTATTAATTTCAAATAATCTTAGTTTCACCAATATTAGAGAAGCCGCTATTAGAACTCAATCGGATATTGTTGTTGTTTATTCCATCAGTAGTGATATTTATTCAAAATACAAAATGTTCAGCAAAACAGACATCAAGGCTTTTGCAACAACACAACTCATAATAATGGATGTGAAAACAGGATTAATCCCTTTCACAACAATCGTAACAAAAGATGTACAATCCAAGAAGCAAGAAAATGAGCTTAATGATTCTGAAGCTGTCAACAGAACCAAAAATGAGGCAGTTCTTTCTACAATCAATGAAATAGGGGAACAGATGAATGATTTCCTGAAATCTAATTAAAGCCCTATATTTGTATAACAAAAAAGTATTAAAATGAAGAGGATATTAGTTTACATCTTATTATTTGTTTTCCAATTAGGATTTTCTCAGGAAGTTCCAAAAGTTCTGAAAACCAAATTTTCTAAAGAAGCTTTAGCACAAAAATTACAGGACGAAAACGGAAAAGAAACTTCCATCAAAGATATTTTGCATCAGCATAAAGGGAAAGTTGTGGTTCTCGATTTCTGGGCCGGATGGTGCAGAGATTGTTTAAAAGCATTTCCGAAAGCCAAAGAATTAGAAGCTCAAAATCCAAATATCGATTTTGTTTTCCTTTCTTTAGAACGTTCAAAAGAAGGTTTTGATAAAAGTCTTGAGAAGCATGAAATGACTGATAAGGAAAATTATTGGTTTGCATCAGGTTGGAAAAACGACTTCAACAATTACGTTGACCTCAATTGGATTCCGAGATATATTGTAGTGAATCAGAAATCGGATATTGCAAAATATTATGCAATTTCTCCTGATGACCCGGAAATTCAATCAACAATCGATAAGCTTACAAAGTAACAATATTACAATCCCGAAAATTTCGGGATTTTTTTTGCATAAATTTGTTTGAACTAATAACCATCAAAAAATTATTGTGAAAAAGATTTTATTTTTAATAATAGCATTACTTACTTTTTCTTGTCAAAAAGAAAAACTAAATAAACCTATTAAAAGAGAAGTAGCTCAAAAAAAATTTCTATTACCAAATGATGAATTTAGGAAAAAGCTTATTCCAACTATTAAAAATCCCAAGGATAGAAACAAACTAGGCTCATTATTAGATTCATTAGATAAAAGAAAATTATCATTTTGTGAGTTTGTCCAACAAGAATTTAAGCTTGATGATTCTTGTTATGATGTAGCAAGAAAACATTTTCCATTACCAGAAGACCAAGAAAAATTTGCCAAAATTCATAATGATGTTTATGATGTCGCACAAAAGAGGTTTTTACAAAAAACAAAAATGACAGAAAAGGATTCAGATTATTTAGTTATAGTATATTCATTCAATGAAAATGTTAAAAATTTTTGTGGTAAATTCTAATTTATAAATGCAATCGCAACGCAAAATAATTCACGTGGATATGGACGCATTTTATGCTTCTGTTGAGCAGCTTGATGACCCGAGTCTGCGCGGAAAAGCTATTGCTGTTGGCGGTCAGCATCGCGGAGTAGTTGCTGCGGCGAGTTATGAAGCTAGAAAATTTGGAGTAAGGTCAGCGATGCCGAGTAAAACAGCAAAAGAAAAATGTCCACACCTGATTTTTGTAAGACCAAGATTCCAGCGTTACAAAGAAATATCAAATAAAATCCGAAATATCTTTCACGATTATACAGATTTGGTGGAACCTCTTTCTTTGGACGAAGCTTATCTGGATGTTACAGAAAATAAAAAAGGAATAGAATCCGCCAATGACATCGCCAAAGAAATCAGAAAACGGATTTTTGAAGAAACAGGATTAACCGCATCTGCAGGAATTTCTGTCAATAAATTTCTAGCCAAAGTTGCTTCCGACATTAATAAGCCTAATGGACAAAAAACCATTCATCCAACTAAGATTGATGAATTCCTCGACCAACTTCCGATTGAAAAATTCTACGGTGTTGGAAAAGTAACAGCTAATAAGATGCACGAGCTTCACATCTTCAAAGGTGCTGATTTGAAATCAAAAACGCTTCAACAACTCGAAGGTCTTTTTGGAAAATCCGGAATCTACTACTATAATGTTGTTCGAGGAATTCATAACGGTGAAGTAAAACCCAACCGAATTCAGAAAAGTGTAGCTGTAGAAAGAACATTTTGGGATGACATCAATGAAGATGATGAGATTGATGAAAAACTAAAATCTCTAAGTCAGGAATTGGAAGAACGTCTTGGAAGAAGAGAAATCCAAGGAAAAACCTTAACGCTTAAAATCAAATACAAAGATTTTTCTCTTTACACGAGAAGCAAAACGCAGGAGTTGTATTTTGAAAATTCGGAGAAATTCTATAAAACGGCTAAACAACTTTGGGAATTGAGACCTTTTGATAAAGCGATTCGTTTGCTTGGATTATCACTTTCTAATCTTAATACAGAAGAAAAAAAACAGGTTTCTGTTCAGTTGAAAATTCCTTTTGAGGAGTTTGGTGATTAAGATTTTTAAACGCAAAGTCCGCAAAGGTTTTTTTGTGACATTATTGAAAACATTTCAAGGTTCGCAAAGGCGCTTTGCTCAGCGAAGAGATTGGGAATAATTTTTTCTCGCAGATTGGGCGGATTTTACAGATTTTAAAACCATAATATTGTCATTCTGGAGGAGTCTAGATTGTTGAGATTGACTTCGTCGAACCACTGCGTTAGGTTTCCTCCGGAATGACAAAATGGTGTTTTATGTTAAGTTTGGATCGATGACAAATCTTCAACTTTGCGAAGCGCGCCCCGACTTGAGTGGAGCTTTTTTTCTCAAAAAAGAAAAAAGCGGGAACGGAAGTCGGATAAAGGCGCCCAAATTATTTGCTTCATTTTAACTGGCATTTCCTATTTGGTTCTTTTTACTTTTGTCTTGAATCTTTTTTCTTTTCCTTGGCTTGATATTTTCATAGTTCGAAACATCAAATCAAATCATCTGAAAAAATCTACAATCTTATGAATGGCACAATGATTCAATTTTTCCATTGGTACACTCTTGGCGATTCTTTCCTTTGGAAACACGCCCAAGAATCTGCAGACTATCTTTCTGAATTGGGAATTACCTCGGCTTGGCTTCCGCCAGCTTACAAATCAACGAATGGCGGATATGGCGTTGGATATGGCGCTTACGACCTTTTTGACTTGGGAGAATTTGACCAGAAAGGAACGATTCCGACAAAATACGGAACGAAGGACGAATATCTGGAAGCCACAAAATATCTAAAAGAAAAGAACATCCAAGTGATTGTAGATGTAGTTCTGAATCATAAAGCTGGAGGCGATGAGTTGGAAAAATTCAATGTTGTGAAAGTGGATGAAGAAGATAGAAATAAAGATATTTCTGACGTAATGGAAATTGAATCTTATACTAAATTTACTTTTCCAGGACGAGGCGACACTTATTCCAATTTCAAATGGGATTTCACTTGTTTCACAGGTGTGGATTATGCGGAAGGAATGGAAAGTGCCATTTACAGAATCATCAATGAACACGGCGATGGTTGGGATAACATCATTGATGATGAAAAAGGAAATTATGATTTTCTGATGTACAACGACATCGAACATCGCAATCCCTTTGTACGTGAAGAACTGAATCATTGGGGAAAATGGTATCACGACCAGACGGATTTCGATGGTGTAAGATTGGACGCTGTGAAGCATATTTCGACTGATTTTTATAAAGAATGGCTTCATACGCTAAGAGCCAATACAGGAAAAAACATCTTCGCTGTCGGCGAGTATTGGGCGCCTGGATACCTTCATCTTTTGGAAGCTTACATAGATTCTACCGAAGGTTGTATGAGTCTTTTCGATTCTTCATTACAGAATAATCTTCATAATGCATCCAAAAATCCGGATTATGATTTGAGAGAGATTTTTAACGAAACATTGGTTGCATCTCATTCTGAAAAAGCTGTGACCGTTGTTGATAATCACGACACACAACCACTTCAGGCTTTGGAAGCTCCGGTTGAGAATTGGTTCAAACCGCTTGCTTATGCTTTGATTTTACTGAGAAAAGACGGTTATCCTTGCGTTTTTTATCCCGACTTATACGGAGCGAGCTACAAAGACCAAGGAAAAGATGGTAACGAATATGAAATCTTCTTAGACAAAGTGGACGCCATTGAAGAACTCATCAAAGCCAGAAAATATTTTGCTTATGGTGAGCAGAGAGATTATTTTGATGATGCGCATTGTATTGGCTGGACTCGTGAAGGTGATGATGAACATTCGGGTTGTGCAGTTGTTTTGAGTAACAAAGATGTGAATCAAAAATCTATGGAAATAGGAAAACGATATGCTGGGAAAACGTTTTATGATTTTACAGGACACTTGCAAGATAAAATAATAATTGATGAAAACGGTTGGTCAGATTTTCCTTGTCCTGCGGGAAATGTGAGTGTTTGGGTGGCTGAGTGAATTTAATTATATTTGAATTGTAAGAATTCTGTATGATTAAACAACTAATATTACCATCCATATTAATTTCGTTATTAATTTCATCTTGTAAAAATCAAGTCCAAAAATATCAAAATGACAATCAGAATCTTTTTGAAAAATTAGAAAAAGTTCCCGACAGTGTAAAAGTTGGAAATATTACTGTTCTTAATCTTTTTAAAAATCAAATTTTAGCTCATCAATCCAAATATGATAGTTTGCGGATTGTTCAAAAGGTTTATCTGCCACATAAAGAACTTTGGAATAATTGTTACGGAATGATTTTCGGAGAGGAAAATGCTTCGAAGTTTAACAATCCGAAAGGAATGATTGATTGGAACAAAAAGCTTTATCCTGATAACAAAGAGTTTTTTGAAAATCGTGTTTCAGAACTTCTTAGCATTCATTTAGAAAAAACTTTAAAACAGAATCTTCAAAAATTCGAGAAATTAGTTCCTTATCAACCGAAAGCCAAAATCAGCATTCTGTTCACACCTTTACAAGGCATTGGTTTTGGTGGTTGCAATGCAGAAGAATTTGCTTTTGAATTGAATAATAAAGAATACGACGTCAATTACACGATTGAAAAAGGAATTCCGCACGAACTCAATCATTTGGTTTATGAGCCTTTTCACACCAATGATTCCAATAAAGAAACTGCATTGGCTCAAACCATTGACGAAGGTTTTGCCTGTTATTTTACGTGGTTATTTTTTGATAAGAAAATTTCGAAAAATGAAGCCGTTGAAAATATGACAGAAAAGGATTGGAATTGGTATTTGGCTAATGAGAAAAAACTATATGAAGATTTAAAACCATATTTCTATGATAAAAGCGGGAACAATCCTTTGCTGAGAAATGAAAAATTCAAATTATTTGCAGATGCTCCTAAAAGTTTGAATTACTGGATTGGCTTCAGAATTATAGAAAAATATGTTGAAAAGCACGGAAAAGATAGTTGGAAAGATATTTATAAATTGGATTCTCAAACTGTATTCGAGAAAAGTGGATACGACAGTTTCATAAAATCTTTGAAATAAAATGTCTACTGAGTTACAATACAAACTTATCAAGCCAGACCAATCTCTGGCTGATTTTGTGTATTGTTATTCGTCATTGGAAAATCTTGCAGGCTTCAATGAAGGTGTGATTATTCCGAATGGGAAAATTGATTTGCTCTTTTGTAAAACGAGTGATAATCAATTCCAAATTGTTTTAATGGGTTTGGAAACAGAACCGAAACCAATGCCTAAAAGAAAAATTGAAACTTTTTTCTCAATCAGTTTTAATCCTTTGGCTTTGGAATACATTCTTCATCAATCTATTGCAGAATTTGTTGACAGCGGAAAAGAATTACCTGACAATTTTTGGGACTTTAATATTGATGATTTAGATAATTTTGAATCGTTTTGTGAAAAGGCAAATCAGAAAATCCAATCACTTTTACCTAAAGAAATTGATGAAAGAAAAAGAAAATTATTCAATTTGATTTTTGAAACCGATGGAGAAATCAGCGTCAAAGAACTTTCTGAAAAAATAGTCTGGAACGAACGCCAAATCAATCGTTATTTCAACAAGCAATTGGGGATTTCATTAAAATATTATTGTAAAATTTTGCGTTTTCAGGCTTCGCTTCATCATATCAAAGACGGTAATCTTTTTCCTCAGCTCAATTTTACCGACCAATCACATTTCATCAAAGAAATCAAAAAACTCTCCGGCGTTTCTCCCAAAGAATTATTCAAAAATCAAAACGACCGTTTTTTACAATTTTTAGTTTATCACACCAAATAACTTTGCAGCATAAAATTTAAAATTATGCTAATCAATAATAAATCAATTGCCATTGTTGGGGGTGGTCCTGGTGGACTGACTTTAGCTCGTCTTTTACAACTGAAAGGTACTGATGTGAAAGTTTACGAAAGAGATTTTGATAAAAATGCACGTGTTCAAGGTTCGCCTTTGGATTTGCACGACGAATCTGGTCTGGCTGCGATTCGAAAAGCAGAATTATTGGAAGAATTTAAAAACAATTTTCTTCCTGGTGCTGATAAAAAGCTAATAATGAATGAGCTGGCAGAAATATTTTTCAGTGACCACGACACAAAAGTTGAGGAAAATTTTGGTCACGAACATTTTCGTCCAGAGATTGACCGTGGAACTTTAAGACAAATATTATTAGAATCTTTACAATCTGAAACTGTAGTTTGGGATAGCCATTTCATTTCGATGGAGAAAGAAAATGAAGGTTGGAGATTACATTTCAAAAACGGTTCATCGATTTATGCAGATATCGTAATTGCTTCTGATGGCGCGAATTCTAAAATTCGTCCTTACATTAATGACATCAAAGCTTTCTATTCAGGAATTACAATGTTGGAAGGAAATATCTACAGTGCAAAAGAAACTGCTCCAAATATCAATGCTCTTTTGAAAGGTGGAAAAATAATGGCTTTCGGAAATGAGAAAAATCTATTGATGGGACAGAAAGGAAATGGTGACATTGGTTTCTATGCAAGTTTCAAAGCTGATGAAAATTGGACGATTGAAAGCGGTTTGGATTTTAATGATAAATCTCAAATTATTAAATGGTTCAAAGCCAATTACCCTGAATGGAGCAATATCTGGTATGAATTATTTGAAAGTGCAGAAGCTCCTTTCGTTCCACGACCAATCTATTGTATGCCACTTGACCAGACTTGGGAGACCCTGCCAAATCTCACAATGATTGGTGATGCAGCTCACGTAATGCCTCCCTTTGCAGGTGAAGGTGCTAATATGGCGATGTTGGACGCATTGGAGTTAAGTGAATGTCTGACATCTGATAAATATAATTCATTAACCGAAGTAATTTCTGTTTATGAAAAGAATATGCAGAAAAGAGCCTCAGTTGCAGCCAAAGAATCTCTGGAAAACGGAGAACTGATGCATTCTGAAAATGCTCTAGAAACAATGCTAGAGTTTTTTAATGGTCATTAATAATAAAAACAAAACCTCTCAAATTTGAGAGGTTTTGTTATTTTTTAAGATAGATTTATTAATATCCAGCTCCCGCCTCGCCTTCTCCAAGAAGTGCTTTTGCAGAAGACGTTCCAATTCTCTGGATTCCCATTGTAATCATTTTTTCTGCATCAGCAGGTGTTTTCACACCACCAGCCGCTTTCACTGGCAGTTTCCCGGCATTATCAAGCATAATTTTCACGCCTTCAAAAGTGGCTCCGTTTGGTTTTCCACCTTCAGTTACAAAGAATCCTGTGGAGGATTTAACAAAAATCTTGGAGAAATCTTTTTCTTCAAAATTAGCTTGAGCCCATTTCCATATGTTGGCTGTCAAATCAGCAATTTGAGAATCTGTAAGTGCAGCAATCTCAATAATCCATTTTACAGTTTTACCGAAATCCAGCCCTAGTTTTGTTCCTTCAATAAACTCTTTTTCAACTAAAACCAATTCGCCTTTTTTGTAAGCTTCGTAATTGATAACATAATCCAATTCATCCACGCCATCCAAAATTGCTTGATTAGCTTCTTTCAATTTGTCTTCCAAAGAATAGGTTCCTTCGTGAAAACCGATTACTGTTCCTACAAGAACATCAGAATTTTTCGAAATTAAATAATCTTTGATTAATTTAACATAGTTTGGACGAATCATCACTTCTTTAAAGTTATAAGCAATTGCTTCGTCTGTCAGTTCTCTAACGATTTCGAAAGTTTGTTCCTCTGTCAAACCAGATTGTTCTGGAGTTTTCAGATATGTTGAGTCTAAATATTGATTGATTTCCATAATTACAAAAATAAAAAAAGGATACAAATATTTTGTACCCTTTCGTGATTATATAAAATTTTTTAAACTTTCAGTTGTCTGTTGATGCTTTGCTCTAGGGAAAGAATAGTTTCTGTTCTTGTAACACCTTTCAATTTCTGAATCTTGTTAAGAATCTCCATCAAGTGATCATTATCTTTACAAAGGACTTTTAGGAAAATCGTATAATTTCCAGTTGTATAATGAGCTTCTACAACTTCATTTACCAAGTTAAGATTCTTGATCGCATCTTGATAATGACTTGGCTGATCCAAGAAAACACCAATATAAGAAACCACTTTGTAACCTATCTTTCTAGGATTAAGGAAAGAAATAGAATTTTCTATAACACCTGCCAATTCTAGTTTTTTGATTCTTTGATGAACAGCTGTTGTAGAGATACCTACGTGTTTGGAAATATGTGCAAGAGAGGTTTTGGCATTATCCATTAACATGTAAATGATCTCTTTATCCACTCCGTCTAAATGATAACCAGTTTCAGATGCACTTTTCATAATTTCTTTGATTATTTTTTTTGATTAAAATTAAATTTATTTCAATAAATCTTAAAACACGCTTTGTATTTGAAAATAGAGGTCAAATATATCAGAATAATACCACATCCAAATATTCAACAATAACTTAAAATAATTGTTTATTATTTTTTATTTGATTGTAAAAATACATAAAATAACGTAGACTACGAAAACATATGCCGTTTTATTTTTCAAAATACCACGAAAAACAACATTTTTAATATTAATGATTAATAAATTCAGACTTAACTTTTGGTTAAAAAAAAATTAACATTAAACTCTAAAAAAACAAAAATATCAAAAATAAAAAACAAACAATATACTAATTATCAAATACTTACGTAAACTAATATCATAGAAATAAAAAAACAGATCAAATGATGAAAAAAGTTTATATTTAAAATCTCATATATAGACCAATGAAAAAATTTTACAACCTGATTGCAATTTTTATTGCAATCCTAAGCTTTGCGCAGACACAAACTGTCACTTATTCGATAAGTCCGTCTGCTTTCAACGAGGACGAATCCATTACGATCACATTTAATGGAAGTAGCATCAACGAATCCACTTGGGGCGTTACCAATAACGCATTATACCTTTGGTCGTGGTCCTATGACAGCAATGATGCTAATAGCCAAGATTGCCCTACCAATGGATCATGGGCAGCCTCTAGCGAGACCAACAAATTAACTTACAACTCCGGAAATGACACTTACACGATGTCTTTCATTCCTAAAAATTTCTACAACAGAACAGGATTGGGAAGAATTGGTTTCCTATTGAAAACCAAAACCGGAAATGGGCAATCTCAAGACATCTATTCAGAAGTTGGAAAGTTGCAATTTGTAACAACCACCCCAGCCAATGGTTCTGTTAATTTTGTAACGACAGGTAGCAATCTCCCAATCTCTTACAGCACCTCTTTGCCAGCAAATTATGTGGTAAAATCAAATGGTAGTACAATCTATACAGCCAATAATGTTTCTAGCATTTCAACTTCACAAACCATAACTACCGACAATCAAATTGAAGTAACTGCAACTGCATCGGGTACTACATTAACATCAAAATTCACTGCATCTCCTACCCCGAATGTGCAAACAGCAGCGATTCCATCTTACATGAGACAAGGTATAAGCTATGATTCTAATGACCCCACAAAAGTTGGATTAGCTTTATATGCTCCTCTTAAAAATTATGTTCATGTTATAGGAAGCTTCAACAATTGGCAGATCTCTTCTAATTATGTAATGAAAAGAGATACCAATAATTCCAATCTTTATTGGTTAGAAATTACAGGACTTACACCTCAACAAGTTTATACTTTCCAGTACAGAACAAATGATGGAATCAAAGTTGCCGATCCTTATTCAACACTGGTTTTGTCTCCGGATGACGACCCTTGGATTTCCTCAACTACATATCCTGGATTACCTACTTACCCATCTGGACAACAATACGACGTTTCTGTAATCCAAACTGCAAAACCTGCTTACAACTGGAATGTTACTAATTTCCAAAAACCAGCAAAACAAAATCTTATTGTTTACGAAGCCTTGGTTAGAGATTTTACAGAGCAGAAAAATTGGCAATCGATGATTGACAAAATCCCTTATATCAAAGGACTTAATGTTAATGCAATAGAATTGATGCCTGTTATGGAATTTGATGGAAATAATTCTTGGGGATACAACCCAGGATTTCACTTGGCTTTAGATAAAGCTTACGGAACACCCGAAAAATTTAAAGAATTTATTGACAAATGCCACCAAAATGGAATTGCTGTAATTCTTGATGTTGCGCTTAACCACGCTTCCGGAAGATCTCCGTTGGAAAGACTTTGGTCAACAAGTCCAAATGGTGGTTATGGAGATGTTGCGGCAAACAATCCATATTTTAATCAGGTTGCAAAACACGCTTATAGTGTTTTTTATGATTTCAACCATTCTAAAACTGAAACAAGATATTATGTAAACAGAGTTTTGGAACAATGGATTTCTGAATATAAAATTGACGGATTCCGTTGGGATTTGACTAAAGGATTTACTCAAAACTGTACAGCTTCAGACGAATCCTGTACCGGAGCCTACCAACAAGATAGAGTTGATGTATTAAAATTATACTCTGATTATCAATGGTCTTATGACCCAACTTCTTATATTATTTTCGAACATTTAGGCGGAAATGCTGAAGAAAAACAATGGGCAGATTATAGATTGAACGAAGGAAAAGGCGTAATGATGTGGGACAATCTGGTTGGACCTTACAATCAAAACACAATGGGTTACGCATCTGACAGCAACTTCAACAGAGTTGATTTTAGAAATCACGATTTCTCCGAAAGAAGAAATATGAGTTATGGCGAAAGTCACGATGAGGAAAGATTAATGTTCAAAAACTTAGCTTATGGAAGCGTTAACGGTTCGTACAGCGTAAAAGATTTAAATACAGCTCTTGAAAGACAAAAAGCATTTGGAGCAGTATTCTTTACAGTTCCAGGTCCTAAAATGATTTGGCAATTTGGAGAATTGGGTTACGAATTCAGCATCAACAGATGTGAGAACGGAACTATCAGCAACGATTGTAGAACTTCTCCGAAACCAGTTGCTTTCACATTAGGTTATGATACGGATGCAAGCAGAAAAGCAATTTATGACACTTGGTCAAAAATCTTAGCAATCAGATTATCAAGCCAGGTTTTTGACACAACTACTTTCACAGTAGAATCCGGAAATCTTTTACCAAGAATTTTTGTTTGGAATGATGCTTTGCCTTCATCTTCTTTGAAAAACGTAGTTGTAGTAGCTAACTTCACAACAACTGCACAAACTGTAACACCTAGCTTTCCATATTCTGGAAATTGGTACAACTTGATGGACAATTCTTCTATGTCTGCAAATGCATCCACAACAGTAGTTCTTCAGCCGGGTGAATTCAGAATTTTTGGTAATCAAACGGCTCTTACTACTGACGAAACTAAAATCGATGCTAACAAAACATCTTTACAAATCACTCAAAATCCTGCCACTGACGGATTATTGAAAATCAGATACAACAAAGCTAAAAACGGACAAATCAACATCTATGACCTTAACGGAAAATTAGTAAACACTTTCGGATTGAAATCTGCTAAAGGAGACGAAACATTCTCTGTAAACGGAATCACTTCCGGAACTTATTTAGTTCAATTAAAGTCTGATGAAGGTTTGGCAGTTTCTAAACTAATCATCAAATAATACAAAATAAATTTTCAAATCAAATGAAATCGCCTCGAATATTCGAGGCGATTTTTGTTTTCTATTTTTCAGAAAGTTCTTTCAACTTTCCCAGACCTTCGGAGAATGATTTATTCATCTGCCAAGTCATCATCGGTTTCATCGGTTTGAAAAGCGTTTCAATTTCATAATCAATATTCCAAGTCACTTTTGTTCCGGAACCTTCAGATGTCAAAAGCAAGTCAGAAGTCGCATTATCATCCATCGGTTTGATAAAATGCATTTTCGTCGCCACTTTTTCATTTGGGACAATGGCAGTGATTTCCTGTTCGCCTTCGCCCACATCATCATTTCCTTTCCAAGTGTAACCGTCACCCACTTCGCCAGTTGTGCCTTTGTAAGTTACAACCAGATTCGGGTCGTACTTCATCCACGGATTCCAAGTGTTGAAAGCCTTCATAGAATTCACATTCTGCCACACTTTTTCTTCCGGAGCATTGATGGTAATAGATTGTTCGTTATGACATTTGCTGTCAAAAAACAACATTGCAATCACGCAATAAGCAATAAAAATCGCTAAGATTACGCCAATAATTTTCAAAAATTTCTTCATAATTTACATAGTTTGAGTTACTAACAAATCTAAAAATAATTTAAACACAAATCACTTTTCCTATGGCAATATTTATTTAGGACGCCTTTATCCGCCTTCCACTCCCGCTATTTTTTATTGCGATAGAACCAAATCCTTAAATAGAACATTCCAACAATCGCAATAAAAAAATGAGCTCCGTTCAAGTCGGGGCGCAATTTTGTCATACTTTCAACTTTAGGTACTAAATTTGTGATTTCAACAAAATAAGAAAAAGGCTTCGAGAGCCTCAGCCTGATAGTATAAAAACAACATACTTTGTAAGCTGTTCTACTGAGACTCTCGAAGCACATACAAAAATAAAATTCCATATTAAAATTATGAATCCACTTTTAGAAAAATTCAATACAAAATATACGTCATCACCTTTCCAAGAAATCAAAGAAGAGCATTATCTTCCCGCTTTTCAGGAATTAGTAAAAACTTCTGAAAAAGAAATTGATGAAATTACAAATAACTCTCAAGAACCAACTTTCGAAAACACAATTGAAGCAATGGCTTTCTCAGGAGAACAATTGGACAGAGTTTCCAATATTTTCTTTAATTTGAATTCTGCTGAAACTAATGATGAGATTCAGAAAATCGCTCAGGAAGTTTCGCCACTTTTGACAGAATTTTCCTCCAAAATTTCTCAAAACGAAAAATTATTCGAAAGAATCAAAAGCGTTTACGACCAAAAAGACACTTTGTCATTGAATGAAGAACAACAAATGTTACTCAATGAAACTTATAAAGGTTTTGTAAGAAGCGGTGCTTTATTAAATGAAGAAGACAAAAAGAAACTGGAGAAAATCAATATGGATTTGTCTATCAAATCTCTACAATTCGGGCAAAATGCTTTGGCTTCAACCAACGCCTATTTCAAACACACCACAAACAAAGATGAATTAAAAGGAATTCCGGAAGCAATTATTCAGCAATATGAAGAAGATGCGAAGGAAAAAGGTTTGGAAGGTTACATCATTACTTTGCAATATCCGAGTTATCTTCCTGCAATGACTTATGCTGAAAACCGTGAACTGAGAAAAGAATTGGCTTTGGCTAATGGAAAAAAATCGTTTGACGGCGGAGAATTTGATAATCAAAATCTCATCAAAGAAATCGTGAAACTTCGTCAGGAAAAAGCGGAATTGTTAGGTTATAAAAATTATGCAGATTTCGTTCTAGAAGAAAGAATGGCGAAATCGCCTGAAAAAGTTTTTGAATTCCTAAATGAACTTCTTGAAAAAGCTACACCTTACGCTCAAAAAGAAATCGAAGAATTGAAATCTTTAGCAAAAGCTGACGGAATCGAAGAAATCCAAAGTTATGACCACGCTTTTTATGCTGAAAAATTAAGAAAGCAGAAATTCGATATTGATGATGAAGAGCTGAAACCTTATTTCCAATTGGAAAAAGTTCAGGAAGCAGTTTTTGGCTTAGCAGGAAAATTGTTCGGATTGGAATTTAAAGAAATCAATGATATTCAAAAGTATCACGAAGATGTGAAAACCTACGAAATCACGGAAAACGGAAATGTAAAAGCCCTACTCTACGCAGATTATCATCCAAGGAAAGGAAAACGTGCTGGCGCGTGGATGACGAGTTATAAAAATCAGTACAAACAAAACGGAGCAAATTCTCGTCCACATATTTCTGTCGTTTGTAATTTCACAAAACCAACGAAAGACACACCAAGTTTACTGACTTTCCAAGAAGTGACAACTTTATTCCACGAATTTGGACACGCACTTCACGGCGTTTTGGCAGACACTCAATATCCGAGCCTTTCCGGAACTTCGGTTAAATGGGATTTTGTGGAATTGCCTTCTCAATTTTTGGAAAATTTCTGTTATGAACCAGAGTTTTTGAAAACTTTTGCCAAACATTATCAAACTGGAGAAATCTTACCTGACGAAAAAATCGAGAAATTATCTCAAAGCAAATCTTTTATGGAAGGTTATCAGACGATGAGACAAGTTGGTCTTGGATTGTTGGATATGGCTTTTCATTCGGAAGCTAGTAAATTGGAGAATTTGAGTGTGAAAGAGTTTGAGGTAGAAAAAACAAGTTCAACCAGTCTTTATCCTTCAAATCCGGAAACGGCTACTGCACCAAGTTTTTCACATATTTTCCAAGGTGGATATTCGGCTGGATATTATTCTTATAAATGGGCAGAAGTTTTGGATGCGGATGCTTTCCAGTATTTCAAAGAAAATGGAATATTCAATCCGGAAATTGCATCGAAATATAAAATCCTTCTTTCTTCTGGTGGAACAAAAGACCCGATGGAATTGTTTAAAGCTTTCCGTGGAAGTGAGCCGAAAGTGGAGAGTTTGCTGAAAAGAGCTTTTGGATAAAATTAAATTTTAAACCTTCAGTATTTGTAAAACATTGAAGGTTTAATTTATAAAATCAAAAAAAATGAACAACAAAAATGCAATTCAATATATCGATTCTCATAATCTTATTGGGATAAAAGCCGGAAAAGAAAGAGAATCGTTTTTGGAAATTTGGATGGTTACTGTAGAAAACAGAATTTTTGCACGTTCTTGGGGATTTGCTGAAAGAAGCTGGTACAATACTTTTCTGAAAGACAATCTTGGCGAGATAAAATGTGGAGAAACAATTTATGAGATTGAAGCCAAGATTCCATCGGATTTAGCTGACATCGAAAATAAAATCAATCAAGCTTATCTCGAGAAATATGATTCTGGAGACAACTCATTTTATGCAAAAGGAATCATAGAAAAAGAACACGTTGAGAAAACAATGGAGTTTGTAATTCTGAATAGTGAAAATTAATAACTTTTACCCGAAGTGAAACCACAATCATTAGAAATAGAAAGTCTTAAAACCGAAAGATTGATTCTTGTTCCATTTACAAAGAAAATTTGTGAGGATATTTTAAATTCGGATTTTAATGACTTAATCAAATTGGGATTTAAAAAGGGAAAAAGCTGGCCGGATGAGGATGTTATCGAAACGCTTCCTAAAATCATTAATAATCTGTCTAAAGTTGGCGAACCTACAGGATTCGAATCGTGGATGATTATCAAAGCGGATACTTTGGAAATAATTGGCGATGCTGGATTCAAAGGTTGTAATGAAAAAGAGCAAAATGCTGATATTGGATATGGCATCATAAAAGAAGAGCGGAGAAATGGTTATGCCGAAGAAGCTGTGAAAGGACTTATAAATTGGGCATTTTCACAAGAAATCGTAAAGGAAATTACTGCAAAATGTGCATTTGATAACCTTAGTTCCATCAATCTTTTGAACAAATTAAATTTCATAAAAGAGAAACAAGAAAACGGAATGATTCTCTGGTCGTTACAAAAAACCGTTGTAAATTTTCTGAATTAAATGAGTCACAACGAAATATCGGTTTTGAATATCAATTTGTTTCAGTCTGGAGCAAAGCATTCCGATTTTTATTTCAATTCGATTAAAGACCATTTATTAAGAAGTCACAAACATATCGAAAAACCGCATCGTCACGATTTTTACGCCTGCATTTTTTTCACAAAAGGGACAGGAACTCACGAAATCGATTTTAGAAAATATGAAGTTTCTGACGGTTCATTATTTTTTATGTCGCCTGGGCAAGTTCACAGCTGGCAGTTATCGGACGACGCTGACGGTTTTATTTTCTTTCATTCTCAGGAATTTTTCGACCTTCATTTTGTCAATCAAAAATTAAGAGAATATTCGTTTTTCAGTTCTGTTCAATATCCTCGAAAACTTCAGTTGGAAGGAAATAATTTTGTTGAGTTTTCAAATCTATTTATTAAAATCGGAAATGAGAATTCGTCATCAGCTTTGTTATCGGAAAATTTAATCTTAGCCTTTATTTCTCAATTATATATAGAAACGGTCAGATTGTTCTCGGAAGAAAAAATCATTGGAACACAAAACACAAATACATCTTACATCCAGCATTATCAACATTTTGAAGAATTATTAGAATTAAATTTCATCAAAGAAAAATCTGCTTTTCAATACGCTGAACGGATGAATCTGACAACCAAACATCTCAATCGAATTACTCAAACCGTTGTTCAGAAAACCGTTTCGGAAATAATAACCGACCGAGCAATCTTGGAAGCCAAAAGAATGTTAATCTATCTTGACGAGAGTCTTGTGGACATCGCTTTCCGTTTAGGTTATGAGGAATATTCTTATTTCGTTCGGGTATTCCGTAAAAAAACCGGGCAAACGCCTTCGACTTTTGTTAAAGAACATAAACATTAATTAAGCTTTAAAATTGAAATTTAAACGGCCCTTCAAAGTAAGTTTTGTAGGAATCCAGCATTTCTCCATCAGCATCGAAAACGCCTATTTCTATATTTTGTTTTGATAATTTCACTTCACTTTCTGGGAAACTGATATTGACATTTCCTTTTATTATCACATCTCCTTTTACAATAATACCTTCTTTACCCGCAAAAGTTATCTCCGAATGTTTTGGGTAAAGAACCTTTATTGTCATCATTTTTTTCTCATTGGACTTATTGAGAATTGTATAAGTAAATGTATTGGTAATTTTTCCGTCTCTTACAAAATAAGCAGAACCAGCTGGTCGTATGAACTTAGCTTCAACCGAGCCTCTGTCATACATCAATCCACACAAAACACCAATTAATACAAAAAGCGCAACAGTGGTCGCCTTCATCCTAGCCGTAAATTTGAATTTCTCCTGATTTTCTATTTCAGCTTCGGTTGCATATCGGATAAGTCCTTTCGGCATTCCTACTTTTTCCATTACCTCATCGCAGGCATCGATACAAATTGTACAATTGATACATTCCAATTGCTGTCCGTTTCTGATATCGATTCCCGTTGGACAAACGACCACACATTGCTGGCAATCTATACAATCGCCTTTTCCAACCGCAGAACGATTTTCGCCATTTCGCCATTTTGCTCTTCCCTCTCCTCTTTTGAAATCGTAGTAAACATTGACCGTATGTTTATCTATCAGAACGCCTTGCAATCTTCCATAAGGACAAACCAGCGTACAAACCTGTTCCCGAAACCAAGCAAAAACAAAATAAAAAATCCCCGTAAAAACTAACATCACAATAAAATTGGTAGGATATTTAGCCGGTCCGCTCAAAATAATTCTAAACGTTTCTTCGTAGCCAACAATGTACATAAACATAATATGGCTTATCAGCAATGATATCAGCAAAAACACTGACCATTTCAACGCTCTCTTTCTGATTTTCTCTTCATCCCAAACTTGTTTATTCAGTTTCATCTGCTTGTTTCGGTCACCTTCTATCCAATATTCGATTTTACGGAAAATCATTTCCATAAATAAGGTTTGAGGACAAATCCATCCGCAAAATATCCTACCAAAAACCACCGTAAAAAGCATTACAAAAATGACCGAAGCTACCGCTCCCAAAGCCAAAATGAAAAAATCTTGCAAATAAAAAGGCTGTCCAAAAATGAAAAATTTCCTATCTATAATATTAATCAACAAAACAGGATTTCCACTGATTTTGAGGAAAGGCATTATCACAAATAAAAAAATTAAGGAATAACCAACATATTCTCTATAATTGGTATATTTTCCTTTTGGCTTTCTTGGGAAGACCCATTTTCTGGTTCCAGTTTCGTCCATTGTCCCAACAGAATCTCTGAACGTCTCCTCTATTTTCTCTGAAGTTTTCGCACTAATTTCTTTAATATCCATAATCTTATATCTCAGAAAATGAATCAAATAGATATTCTTATTTTTAAATTTTAAAGTAAAAATCCATTAAATTATTTTCCGAAACAAAATTACTTCTACTTGCAAGTTTAGTCTAATGACATTGACTTACAAAATAGTACAATTAGGACATTTCGCCGTTTTAAAGGCTAATAAATATCAGTTTTAATTTCTCTGAAAATTGTTGAGATATTTCTTGGATGTTTTCAAGTTTTAGTACATTCGAAGTTTGAAACCTGAATTAAAAATGAATTGTCCCTGCTGTTCCGGAAAATCGTACGAAGATTGTTGCCAGCCTTATCATCTGAAAGAAAAATTTGCCCCGACTGCGGAAGCTTTGATGCGTTCCAGATTCTCAGCTTTTGCAATCCCGAATGGAGAATATCTTTGGGAAACGACTTCTCCAAACAAAAGACAATTTCATAACAAAAAGGATTTGCAGGAATGGGGAGAAATCAATGATTGGACAAAATTAGAAATAGTTGATGTGCCGTCTATGAACAAAGTAGAATTCAAAGCGTTTTATACTGATGAAGATGGAAATCCGCAAGTTCATCACGAATTATCGACTTTCAAAACGATACAGAATCGTTGGTATTATGTAAGCGGAATATTTTTAGATTAAGGTCTACAACAAACCTTTTTTCTTCTTTTGTCTCAAAACATAAAGATACAAACTTTCTACTTTTGCTCTTGCCCAATCGGTTTTCCTAAGGAATTTAAGTGAGGAATTGATGCTTGGATTGTCGGCGTTGAAACATCGGATATTGATTTGTTTTCCCAACTCTTCGAAGCCATTGTAATAGTCCACCAATTCTTCCAAAATCGCGTCTAATCGTTTTCCGTGCAAAGGGTCTTTCGAAGTATTTTCCATTTTGTAAAATTATTGATTTTATATTCACAAACCGAAATTCTGATTGTCGAGATTTCATATATTTGATTATAAATCAGAAAAAATGAAAATCCTAACTTTTATTATTATCTTATTTTCTACAATGTCTAAAGCTCAAGACTTTGCTAATTTTGGCAAATATCAGAAACAAAATCAAGAAGTTATTTCTCAAAACATTGTTCCAAATTCAGTTTTGATGGGAGATTCCATCACAGAAGGTTGGTTCTCTACAGACCCGGAATTTTTCACTAAAAATAACTTCGTTGGACGTGGAATTAGTGGGCAAGTGACCTCTCAGATGCTTTTGAGATTTCGAGAAGATGTTATTAAACTGAAACCTAAACGTGTCATCATTCTTGCCGGAACCAATGATATTGCTGAAAATCAAGGTCCAATTTCTTTAGATAAAGTTTTTGGAAACATCGTATCAATGACGGAATTAGCAAAAGCAAACAACATCAAAGTGGTTCTCTGTTCCGTTCTTCCTGCTTACGATTATCCGTGGAAAAAAGATATGAAACCTGCGGATAAAGTGATTGCACTGAATAAAATGATAAAAGACTACGCACTGAAAAACCATATCACTTATGTCGATTATCATTCAGTTTTGAAAGATGAAAAAAATGGATTGTCAAAAGAAATTGCAGAAGACGGAATCCATCCAACCAAATTGGGTTACGAAAAAATGGAAACAATCCTAATGAAGAATTTGAAATAATGAACTTAGAACAATTAAAATATCCCGTTGGGAAATTTGTAAAACCGGAATCCATAACAAAAGAAATAATTGATTCTGCCATTTCCGAAATTGAAAACTTTCCAAATCTTGTAAAAGCTGAAATCCAAAATCTTGACGAAAACGATTTACAATTAAAATATAGACCGGAAGGCTGGACAATATCTCAAGTTGTTCATCATTGCGCAGATAGTCACATCAACAGTTATATGAGATTCAAATTAGCTTTGACGGAAAATTTTCCGACAATCAAACCTTACGAGGAAAGTCTTTGGGCAGAATTACCAGACAACAATCTTTCGCCTTTTGTTTCTTTGAAATTATTAGAGGCTTTGCACGAAAGATGGGTTTATCTTTTAAAAAATCTTTCTGAAGAAGATTTGAATAAAGAGTTCATTCATCCGGAACAATCGGAAAGGATTTCATTGAAAGAAAATATTTTGATTTACAGTTGGCATTGTCAGCATCATTTGGCACATATTAAGCAGGCGAAGGAGTTGAGGTTTCGAATATAATATTATTACTGAAAAATCTGTTTAATTGTTATAAAATTCAATACCGATGATGTTCAGATTAATTCTCATCTTTTCTTTCTTACTATCCATTCAAGAATCTGATAGAATAGCATTTTCAGGCATTAAGAAGATTTATACAAAAAACTCAAAAGTAAATTTTAGTATAAAAAATAATTCTTCTGACAAGATAATTTATAATGTTGGATTAGAAATTTTAATCGATAATTCGTGGAAAGAAATTACATCAAATATTACGAATTTGAACTCTAAGGCAACACAAATATTTAAAACCAAATATGCCACAGCACTTTACATTGGATTTGAAGAACTCTTTTTTTAAACATAGACGTGAAAAAATAAAATATAGATTCTTTGTTTCACTACGAGATTCAGACAATTCAATTATAGAAAATAGTAAAATAACTTCTGATGTTTTTGTTATTGAATAAATCATCTTAAAAAGTGTATTTTTAGGCAAAATTTTTTCAGCGATGATTTACGGAATCGACCAATTTAAGTATCAAGATGTTTTAGAGATTTTAAAAAATCCTTCCAAAGCAAAACTCAATAAAAAATCAAAAGACCAAATCATAAAATCCCAACAGAATGTTCAGAAAATTGTAGAATCTGACAGAACTGTTTATGGTATCAACACAGGATTTGGACCACTTTGCGACACCAAAATATCCGAATCGGAAACTGCACAACTTCAGCATAATTTGATTATTTCTCACGCCGTTGGTGTTGGAAAACCAATTGACAAGAATATTTCTAAAATAATGATGATTTCTAAAGTTCACGCTTTATCGAAAGGATTTTCGGGTGTTTCTTTGGACGTTATCGAGCGATTGATTCTAATGTTGGAATTGGATATTATCCCTGTTGTTCCGGAGCAAGGTTCAGTTGGCGCTTCCGGAGATTTGGCGCCTTTGGCACATTTGGTTTTACCACTTTTGGGATTGGGTCAGGTTTGGGAAAACGATAAAACTGTGGAGACTTCAAAAGTTCTGAAGAAACATAAACTTCAACCTTTAAAATTAGGCCCAAAAGAAGGTTTAGGGTTGATTAACGGAACGCAGTTTATCCTCGCTCACGCCATTACCGGTCTTGCAAAATTCGAATATCTTTTGGATTTGGCAGACTTGACCGCAGCAATGAGCCTTGAAGCTTATCGAGGTTCTGCAAGTCCGTTCAAAAAAGAATTGCACGAGATTCGTCCATTTGAAGGAAGCCAAAAAGTGGCGGAAAGAATGCGAAATTTTCTGAAAAACTCTGATAACCTGAAATCTCACGAATTCTGTGACAGAGTTCAAGACCCTTATTCTATGAGATGTGTTCCGCAGGTTCACGGTGCAAGTAGAAATGCATTTGAACATCTGAAACAAATGGCAGAAACAGAACTCAATTCTGTAACCGATAATCCTATTGTGTTGAGCGCAGAAGAATCTATTTCAGGAGGTAATTTCCACGGACAGTTGATGGCTTTACCTTTGGATTATTGTTCATTGGCAGCTGCTGAATTAGGGAATATTTCTGACCGAAGAAGTTATCTGCTATTGGAAGGAAAATACGGCTTACCGAAATTATTAGTAGAAAGTTCAGGTCTTAATTCCGGCTTTATGATTCCGCAATACACGAGTGCAGCTTTGGTTACAGAAAACAAAACACTTTGTTTTCCAGCATCAGCAGATTCTATACCAACAAGTTTAGGACAAGAAGACCATGTTTCTATGGGAAGTATTTCTGGCAGGAAATTCAATCAGATATTAGGTAATCTTGAAAATATCCTGGCAATCGAATTAATGTTTGCCGCTCAAGGTTTGGAGTTCAGAAGGCCTGCAAAATGCTCAAAAATCGTTGAGAAAAATTATGATATCATTCGTTCTGTTGTTCCAAAACTGGAAAATGACAGATTGATTGGTGAAGATATTTTGAAAATTGCGGAGTTGATTAGAGAGAAAAAATTTGTAGTTAACTAAATTAAAAGTCTTCGATTCCACCCAGACGGACAATGGCTAATCAAACTTAAGTATTAGAAATGTCAGTCTGAGGGGAGTCTAAGCGTTTTCCTCAATAAAATTATTATTAATGAAAATCCTCAGAACAACCTCCGAAAATACTGACTTCCAAAAATTAGTAAAACAACTGGATGCCTATCTCGCCGTGATGGATGGCGAAGAACACGAATTTTACAACCAATACAACAAAATCGATTTATTGAAAAACTGCGTTGTTATTTTTGACAATGATGAAGCTGTTGCAATTGGAGCCATAAAAGCATTTGATGAAAAATCTATGGAAGTCAAAAGGATGTTTACGCTTCCTGAGAAACGTGGAAAAGGTTTAGCTTCAGCTATTTTGAAGGAACTGGAAACTTGGACTAAAGAATTAGGTTACGAAAAAACAATTCTCGAAACCGGAAAAAGACAAACTGAAGCTGTAGCACTTTACCAAAAATGTGATTACAAAATCATTCCGAATTACGGACAATATGCTGGCATTGAAAACAGTATTTGTTTTGAAAAAGAATTATAATTAATTACCAAACTGATAATCCAAAGGCAACATTTTGGAAACTTTTTGAGAAGAAAAACTCTCTTCCAGAATTAACAAATCCGGCTCTGAGCAAATCCCTTCCGGAAAAATCTCAAACTCCAAAGCCTCTGGGTGAATGAATGAAGATTGCGAAACAACACCAGAAGACTTTACAATCTCTCCTTTCTTGATTTTATAATAATATTTTTGATAATTCACTTGAAGCAAATCATTGAAATCCAGAAACAGTCTTCCTTCTTTACGTTTTGTAAAGTCAGATTCTTTCATTTTAGTTTTAAGAATGGCTATTAAAAATTCAGAATTATTTTTTGAATCTCCATCCACATCATAATCTGGATTTTTGATTCGTTTGGCGTGATTCACTATAAATCCATCTTTTTCCAATTCGTTTTTATAAAGACTTCTGAAAAAATGCATCAGACTACCTTCATAAGCATTCATCCGATTCAATAAATAAATTTGCTTATTACTGGTTTCTTTAAAAAATGAAGTTCCCAAATAACTTGTGTTTCTTTGCTTAAAATCTGCCTGAAAATTGATAAGATTATATTGAATCACGTATCCTAAATTTTTATTCTCAATAATCAAAGTTTGTGGAGCCTTCACTTTTAGAAATCTGTTTTTCTTGTCATATGAGAATTTTAGTGATTTTTGATTTTTAATGATTACATTCTCTCTGTCAAGACCAATAAACTGGTCAAGAAAATAGTTGATATAGTTCCGATAGGCTTCATCCGTAAAAGGGATGATAACAACTTCTTCTATCTCTTTAACTGGATTGATAATCACTTTTACTGATTTCCCAATTGCCTGATTGAGTGGAAAAATACTCGTTTCATAATTATCCTTCTGGAAAATCAGATTTCCGCTTTTTTGTCCTTGAACATCTAATTGGAAACTTCCGTCATAGGCAGAAACAGCTGAGATTTTGGTTCCGTCGAGATAAACATTGACGTTAGATATGACATTCCCATTTTCAGTTTGGATTTTTCCTGAGATAATCTGCGCAAAACAACTGAAGACAAAACCAAAGTAAACGCAAAAAAGTAATATTCTTTTCATTAAAACAATATTACTAATTTTTTAGTTATAAAAAGGAATTTATTAAATATTATCCAATTCTTATGGATGTCATACTCAAAGAGCCACCAATCAACGAGTCATTGAATAATGATAATTCTTCCGATTTTTCTTTTAAACCGAGATTGTAAATCATTGGCAGGAAATGGTCTGGTGTCGGAACTGCATATTGCAAGAACGAACCTTGTTTCTGATAATCGATGAGTTTTTGGAAATCTCCATCCAGAAGCCAATTGTTGGTTTTTTCTCTGGCTTCTATTGCCCAATCCCAGCCTGCACCAACGGTATCGATGTTTTTCCAGTCAATCAATCGGAGATTATGAACAATGTTGCCACTTCCGATAATCAGAATTCCTTTTTCGCGGAGTTTGGATAATTTTTTTGCTAAATCAAAATGATATTGAGGCGGTTTTGTATAATCGATACTCAACTGGATAACCGGAATATCTGCATCAGGATAAAGATGTCGCAAAACCGACCAGGCGCCGTGGTCCAATCCCCAATTATGGTCTTCTTCTACCAAAACCGGAGCTAGTAAACCGGCCGTTTCTTTAGCTAATTCAGGATTTCCTTTTGCCGGATATTGGACATCGAACAATTCTTTTGGAAAACCATAAAAATCGTGAATGGTTTTCGGCATATCCATAGCTGTTACAAAAGTTCCTTTGGTAAACCAATGTGCAGAGATACAAATAATGGCATTTGGTTTTGGGATTTCTTTACTGATATTCCTGAATCCCTGAACAAAAACATTTTCTTCGATGGCGTTCATCGGAGAACCGTGTCCTAGGAATAGAACAGGCATTTTTTGTGTGGTTTTGAAATTATCGGAGATGTTGGAAAGGTCGTTGAGATTCATTGTAAAATGTATTAATGTATAATGTACAAAGTATTTTGATTGAGTTTTAGCAGATGGAGCAGATTTTTGAAACACTTAAGTTGATTTTTCTTCGAACTACAAAGTCACATAAGAACAATTAAGTTTTTGAAATCTTCGATTTTTGGACAATGGTTAAATTAAAAAACTAATGTTCAACTTTGCGAAGCGCAGCCCGACTTGAGCGGAGCTCCTTTTTACGTAACGAAGTGGAGTGAAAAGAGCGGGAGCGGAAGGCGGATTAAGCTGCCCCAATAATTATTCTCAAAATCAAAAAAAGTATAAACAAAGCGAACTCTGTTTATACTTTAAAAAACTCAAACTATAAATACTATTGTATTCTTTTATTGTTTTACAAACTGCAATTCGCCTGCAATTTTAACTTCTTCGCTCACCATTACACCGCCTGTTTCCAAAGCTGCGTTCCAAGTCAAACCGAAGTCGCTTCTTTTGATTTTTCCTTCGAAAGAGAAACCTGCTTTGGTATTTCCCCAAGGGTCAGAATTGATTCCTCCAAAATCTACGTCCAAAGCAATTTCTTTTGTAATCCCGTTCAATGTCAGGTTTCCAGTTACATCGCCGTTAAGAGTTGTAGCTTCGAAAGTAATTTTTGGGTTAACTTCTGCGTTGAAAAAATCTGCTGATTTCAGGTGCGCATCTCTGTCTGCATTATTTGTGAAAATAGAATCTGTATCCACGAAAGCTGAAACTTTTGCATTAGCAAATGTATCGTCTTCTGCATCAATCTCTGCGTTGAAAGTTGTGAATTCTCCTTTTACGTTGGAAATCATCAAGTGTTTTACTTTGAAAGTGATTTCGCTATGAGTTGGGTCTAATAACCATTTAGTTGCCATAATTTTTAATATTTTGTTGTTTAATTATGATGCAAATTTAGGATGGTCAGATTTCCCTCACATTGATGTAAGTTAAGAATTGTATTTCTCGGTCAAATATTTCCAATAACGTTTCGGAACGTGCTGGATGTGGAGCTTTGTATTTTTGCGTTCTTTGATATTGGTTTTGGTGAAATAGCTTTGCCAGAGCGTTTGATATTTTTTCTCTTCGTCGTGGAATTTTTCTTTATACAGATTGAAATTCAGTTTTTCATCGGGATAAAAGAATTCGCAATTTTCCAAATCATAGAACAATCCGTAATGTCTTCTCAAATCATAAATCATCCACTTTTGGTCCGCGTATCGGTCTTTGAAATGTTTTCTGATTAGAGGCAACACATTGAAATCCGGGTCGATTTTTGCAAAATAAATGTCGTCCTGCATTTTTTCGAACCTGACAAAAGCGGTCATTCTGTGTCTTTCACGACTAACGGATTTACAGATTTTTGAGATTTTGAGAATGTCATCGTTAGCGAAATTTTGGAGAATATTATCGTTTGGATATTTGATGGATTGTTTTACTGCAGAAAAAATGAGTTGTTCTAATTCTGAATCTTCAGAAAGATAAACTTTGATTAATTGATTGATTCCTGACTTGCCAATATTTTGTTCTATTTTATTGAGAACTCTTTCTGATTTTTCTGTTTGCGTCACAACCTCGTGAATTTCCGCAAACATATTTTCCTGCTGAAAAGTTTCTCTGTTTTTGATTTCCACATCCTGATAACGGTATTCGAAAACTTCAAATATCGCTGTAAAAAGTCCGTCGAAAGTTCCGTCGTAGAGAAGGGTTGTCATTTTTGAGTTGAAGAGTTTTTGGATTTGAGAGTTGGAGTGTTTGAGAGTTTTAGTGTTGGCGTTGTCAGGCTGAGGTTCTCGAAGCCTATATAATTAAAACAAAGTCGATTAAAAATACTTCGGAATATCTCGACTCCCGTGAAGAACTCTGACAATACGAATGTGATTATCCAGAATCCTGTAGAAAATAATATGGTTGTCTTTTGGAAAACTATATAAACCTTTTTTTATTTCGTCTCGTTTTTTCCCTATTTGTGGATTTACAATCAAATTTTGAAAAATCTCTTCAATCTCTAAAAGATATTTTTCCGCTTGGTCAAACCCAAACTCGTCCAAAGTATAATCAAAAATATCTTCCAAATCTTTATCAGCAATTTCTGATAAAATGTAGATTTTTCTAGACATTCTTTATTTTATTTTTCTTGGATTGAATAATGTCTTTTATTGAACGAGAACTCGAAGAATCGTTCCAGCCTTTTTCAATCTCAGTTTTCAAATCCTGAATAACTCGATGACGATAAACTTCGTGAAGACGCAACGCATCACGCACCACTTCACTAGCATTTTGAAAATCTCCAGATTCTATTTGATTCGAAATATATTCTTCCTGTTTTTTTGTGAAACTAACATTCATTGTGAATTCTTTTTTTCGAAGGTACAAATTATGTCTAAATTTAGCAAATATAGATAATCATTAAAACACTTCGACTCCGCTCAGTGTGACATTTCTAATACTAATCTTAAAGAATTATTGTCAGGCTGAGGCTCTCGAAGCCTTTATAATTAGAACAATGTCAATTGCTGAGAAAACTGATTCTGAAATTTGGATTGACATCCGCCGATAATCAGTTTTCTCAAATTCAAATCGGTTAAATATTTTAGAAATGGATTACCATAAGTGAAATCAATAAAATATTTGGCACGATTCACCGCTGCACCGAGTTTCTTAAGATGGTCAATAGTTAAAACCTGAAATTGTCTTGCACTCACAATTTTCTGCGCCGTTTTCACTCCAATTCCAGGAATTCTGAGAATCATTTTATAATCTGCAGTCTGCAAATTAATTGGAAATTGGTCAAGATTTCGCAAAGCCCAACTTAGTTTTGGGTCAACCTCTAAATCCAGAAATGGCATACCAGAATCCAGAATTTCATCCGCTTTAAAACCATAAAAACGCATCAGCCAATCGGATTGATACAAACGGTTTTCCCTCAAAACAGGAACTTCTGCCGTAATTGCAGGCAAACGATTATCCACAGTTACAGGAATATAGCCAGAATAATAAACGCGTTTCATTCCATAATTTTTATAGAAATGGTCAGCGACTTTGATGATTTGTAAATCATTTTCATTAGTCGCACCAACAATCATTTGGGTTGATTGTCCTGCAGGAGCAAATTTCGGAGCGCTTCGGATTATTTTTTTCTCGTCTTTATATTGCTGAATTCCTTTTTGAACGATTCTCATCGGCTGAAGCATATCTTCACGATTTTTATCTGGTGCCAATAATTTCAGTCCAGATTCTGTCGGAATTTCAAGATTAACGGATAATCGGTCGGCATAAAGCGCAGCTTCATTCATCAAATCATCACTCGCACCAGGAATTGATTTTAAATGAATATAACCATTGAAATTATGTTCGGTTCTCAACTTTTTAGCCACTCGAACCAAACGTTCCATTGTTGTATCTGCATCTTTAAAAATTCCAGAACTTAGAAACAAACCTTCGATGTAATTTCGTCTATAAAAACTGATGGTCAAATCAACAACTTCTTCTACTGTGAAAGCGGCACGTTTGATGTCATTCGACTTCCTGGAAACACAATAGATGCAATCGTAAATACAATGATTGGTCAAAAGGATTTTGAGAAGCGAGACACAACGTCCGTCTTCTGTATAAGTATGACAGATTCCACTTGCTGAACTGTCGCCCAAACCACCATTATTTTTTCTTGTTCCACCGCTTGAAGAACACGAAACGTCATACTTCGCAGCATCTGCAAGTATCTCGAGTTTTTCTTTTATGCGGTCGAAATTCATTTTTGAAAGCTAATTTTTTGAATGGAATTGATTCAGAATTGAATGTCAAAAATAATTCCATAATTGAGAAAAGTCAACATTTAAATGCATTAAGTTATCAACAAAAACTGTTAAAATTTATATCTTTACCAACATAAATTTTTGATATGAATCATCAACCTGTTGAAGGGTTTTCAAAACTTTCTAAACAAAGAAAAATCGACTGGCTTATTTCCGAATATCTAAGTAATGACAGAAGTTACGAGCAGATTTTACAGCAATATTGGAATAACGACCACGACCTGCAAAAACTTCACGAAGAGTTCTCGGAAAATACGATTTCCAATTTTTATATGCCTTACGGAATTGCTCCAAATTTCCTGATTGACGGAAAACTTCTGGCACTTCCAATGGCTGTGGAAGAAAGTTCGGTTGTAGCCGCTGCTTCCAAAGCTGCAAAATTCTGGCTGGATAAAGGTGGTTTCAAGACGACGATTATCAATACAGAAAAACTCGGTCACACTCATTTTGTCCTGAATGTTGAGCCACATAAACTGCTTCATTTTTTCAATTTTAAATTGAAGAAAAAACTACTTGAAGCTACTGAAGATATTACTGCTAATATGAGAAAAAGAGGCGGCGGAATTTTGGATATCAAACTGATTGATAAAACTTCTGAATTGGAAAATTATTTCCAACTGAAAGCGAGTTTTGATACAGTAGATTCGATGGGCGCTAATTTTATTAATTCTTGTCTGGAGCAGTTCGGAAAAACTTTGAAAGAAGAAGTTGCAAACGAAAACGAATTTTCTCAGGAAGAAAAAGAATCGCTTCAAATTGTGATGAATATTCTTTCTAATTACACGCCAGATTGCGTCGTAAGAGCTGAAGTTTCCTGTAAAATTGAAGATTTGAAAGACGATAGCGGAATTTCCAATGAAGAATTTGCTTGGAAATTCAAACGTGCTGTGACGATTGCAGAAATCGAGCCTTACAGAGCAACAACTCACAACAAAGGAATTATGAATGGTGTGGATGCGGTTGTAATCGCCACCGGAAATGATTTTCGTGCGACAGAAGCTTGCGCTCACGCTTATGCAGCGAGAAACGGAAAATATTCTTCATTAACACATTGCACAACGGATAACGGGATTTTCAGATTTTGGATTGACTTACCGATTTCTGTTGGTGTTGTTGGTGGATTAACGAATCTTCATCCTTTGGTTAAATTCTCTTTGGCTTTGCTAGGAAAACCATCTGCTCAGGAATTGATGAGTATTTTAGCGGTTTCTGGATTGGCTCAGAATTTTGGAGCGCTTCGTTCTTTAGTGACAACAGGAATCCAAAAAGGTCATATGAAAATGCACCTTTTCAACATTCTGAATCAGTTTGGAGCAACGGAAGAAGAGAAACAGCATTTTGTGACTTATTTCAAAGATAAAACGGTAAGTCATCACGAGGTGATTGCGGAATTGGAAAAATTGAGACAGAAATAGAATATGTTTGGAATCGCACTTTCAGCTTTTATGCTGGTTTTTGGAATATTTCTAAAGTTTACAAAAAACTTGGGTTTTGCTAGTTCCAAAAGATTTGCTTGGCTTTTTATTATCTTAGGAATCGTTACACTGGTTGGAAGAATTATTATTTTAAATCAAAAAGGAGAATTATAAAAATGAAAAACTTTACTTTAATCATAGGCGGAATCTACGGTTTGTTATCCGTAATTCTGGGTGCATTTGGAGCGCACGCATTCAAAAAAATATTATCTGTGGAAAGACTTGAGAGCTTTGAAACTGGTGTTAGATATCAGATTTATGCGGCTTTCTTTTTATTGATTGTCGGTTATATTTTGAAATTTGAAACCTCATCTGAAAAATGGATTTCTATTCTGATGATTGCAGGAACTTTCTTGTTTTCCGTAAGTATTTATTTCCTCAGTTTCCAAGATGTTTGGGGCGTTAATCTGAAATTTCTCGGACCAATTACTCCACTTGGTGGATTGTTTATGATTATCAGCTGGGCGATGTTGATTTGGTATTTTGTGAAAGTGAAGTTTTAAATGAAACTTTTTCTTTTCGTATTTCTAATTTCAACTAACTTTTTTCTAAGTCAAAAAGTTGAGTCGATTTATGTTTTGACAAGAAAAAACATCTATTCAAACAAATATAAAAATCACACAGAAAAGGACAGTATCATTTTATTTAAAGATAAAACTTTTAAAAGAATACAAATTTATTGGGGATTTGATGAATTTGACAATAAAACTTATTTAGGAGAATGGAGTTTTTCAAAAAGATTACTTTTACTTAATTTACAGAGAAAACAAGATTCTTTAAAAGATGTCGTCATCAACGATATTCAAGCAATAAATAGAAAATATTTGAAAAGAAAGTATAAAAAAGTTAAATAAAAAATGCTGTAAATATTTTCCAAATTATTAATTAATAATTGAAATTATCCCCGAACTATTATAATTGCTAAAACTGATTTCAATCAGACAATTATATAATGTAATTCGTCACTTTTTCTTAAATTTGTCAATCTTATAAAATTTAAAAATTAATCAAAACATATTATGAATCTTCACGAGTATCAATCAAAAGAGATTTTAGCAAAATACGGGGTTAACATCCAACGTGGTTTTGTTGCAAACAATGTGGACGAAGCAGTTGTTGCTGCTGAAAAATTAACTGCTGAAACCGGCGCACAAGGATGGGTTGTAAAAGCTCAAATCCACGCAGGTGGACGTGGAAAAGGTGGCGGTGTTAAGTTCTCTCCAAATATGGATAAACTTAAAGAAAACGCTGGAAACATCATCGGGATGCAACTAATTACACCTCAGACTTCTGCTGAAGGTAAATTGGTAAATTCTGTTTTGGTAGCTGAAGACGTATATTATCCAGGAGAAACTGAAACTAAAGAATTTTACGTTTCTATCCTTTTGGACAGAGCTTTGGGTAAAAATACAATCGTTTATTCTACAGAAGGTGGAATGGATATCGAGCACGTTGCTGAAGTAACACCTCATTTGATTCACAAAGAGGTAATTGACCCAGCTTATGGATTACAAGGTTTCCAAGCTAGAAAAATTGCTTTCGGTCTTGGATTGGAAGGTAATGCTTTCAAAGAATTTACAAAATTCATTACTTCATTATACAACGCTTATGTAGGAATTGATGCTTCTCTTTTTGAGATTAACCCAGTTCTTAAGACTTCTGACAACAAAATCATTGCTGTAGATGCAAAAGTAACTTTGGATGGTAACGCATTGTACCGTCACAAAGACCTTGCTGAACTAAGAGATACAAGAGAAGAAGACCCATTGGATGTTGAAGCTGGTGAAGCTGGTCTTAACTTCGTAAAATTGGACGGAAACGTTGCTTGTATGGTAAACGGAGCTGGTCTTGCAATGGCAACTATGGATATCATTAAATTGTCTGGAGGTAACCCTGCAAACTTCCTAGACGTGGGTGGAACTGCTGATGCAGCGAGAGTACAAACAGCTTTCGGAATCATCTTGAGAGACCCGAACGTAAAAGCTATCTTGATTAACATCTTCGGAGGAATCGTAAGATGTGACAGAGTTGCTCAAGGTGTTGTAGATGCTTACAACGCAATGGGAAGCCTACCTGTTCCATTAATCGTAAGATTGCAAGGAACTAATGCTGTAGAAGCTAAAAAACTAATTGATGAAGCTGGATTACCAATCCACTCTGCAATTACTTTGGAAGAAGCAGCAAACAAAGTAAAAGAAGTTATAGCTTAAGCTAAAATTTTCAAATAAATATAGAAAACCGTTTCATTTTTGGAACGGTTTTTTAATGCATTGATTTAAAATAAATTGATGAATAAAATTTACATTCCCAATCCTTGTTCAGAAAATTGGAACGAAATGAATCCGGAAGAAAAAGGTAGATTCTGTGCCATTTGTAGCAAATGTGTGATTAACTTTACTGAAAAAAACTCTCAGGAAATTCAAGAAATTATCGAAGAAAAATCCGATGATAGTATTTGTGGAAGATTTTATAATCATCAATTGAATATTAATGATTCGAAGTCAATTAAAATCAAAGAAAGATTTTTCGATTATATTCCTTTAAGTTTTCAAAATAATAGATTTTCATTAGGATTATTATCATTAATCTTATTCTTAACAGGTTGTTCCAAGTCTAAAGAGAACTGTTCCGCGATTACTGGCGAGATTAAAATTGAAGAAGATACACTTCCAAAAAATAATGATTTTATAATGGGCAAACCTATGATTCAAAACGATTCTGTAGCAAACATCCCAAAAGAGAAAGATTCTATTAATTTTAATAAAAACAAAAAACTCAAGAAATAATTCCTGAGTTTTATTTTTATGCTGTTGTATTAGTGATATTAATACTTGTAGGTGTCACGAGTTCAATATTCTCTTTGACAAGTCTTTCATTGATTTTCATAATAGCATCACTCTTCACATTAGTGAAATTGCCTCCAATCTCTAACCAAAACTTAACCTGCATTGTAAACAGACCTTGTTTCACATTAGTAAAAACAACATCTATTGAATCGGCTTTGTCAATGTGTTCCAATGTTTTTATTTCATCCAGAACAGCTTGTTTTGCTTTAGTGATATCTTCACCAACAGGAATTTCGAAATCCAGAATAATCCTGCGTTGTGGCGATGCTGTTATATTGAAAAATGGAGAATTGAAAATAACTTGATTCGGAATATAAACTTTTTTGCCGTCATCAGTAATTAATTTAGTTGTCAACAAACCGATATCCTGAACCGTTCCCGAGTTTCCACCAATGGTGACATAATCTCCTATTTTGAAAGCTTTATCTACATTTACCAACATTCCTGAGAATATACTCGAAACCAAATCTTTCAGTGCAACCCCAGCAATAACCCCAGCAACTCCCAAACTTCCTAAGAACTTCATAAAAAACCCACTGAAACCCATTATTTCTAATGCAATGAAAGTGCCCATCAGAATAATCAAAAATTTGAATACCGCGATAAGCGTTACGACAGAATCACTTTTTGTCTTTGGAAAGAATTTATGAAAGAGTTTGACAGACCATCTACTGAGATAGGTGCTTGTCATTAGGAAAAATAAAAATATTAATATCCCGACAATCAATCTTGGTGTCAGCTCAGCAAAACTAATATACCATCTTTGTAGAACGGCATAAACCGTGTGTAAATATTCCATAATTAATATTAATAAAAAAACCGACAAAAGCCGGTTTTATCTTTTATAAAGTTAAGATTTATTTTGCTTCCTCTGCAATTCTTTTAGCGTGAGAAGTTGGTAGATAGATACTTAATCCTATATTGAAAGTAATATTAGAGTTCAATCCTTCATTACCAAATCCTGCTCTACCTTTGTATTTTACAAGACCTTCTAATCCAATATTTGGCGTAATGAAATAAGAATAACCTGGTCCAACTCCAAAATCCAGACCTGTAGTTGACGGCCCATCTTCTACAGAATAACCTCCAACACCTGCATTACCTTCGAAGAACCAACGTCCGTGATTCAAAAGATTATCAACTCCCTTTTCTCCTGGAGACAAATAATAACGTCCCAAGGCTCCAACACCATAATCAAAACCCGTTGGACTTCCTTTGGTCGCCTTACTGATTCCCAAATCAACATAAGCTCCTAATGCTACATTATCTTTTATGAAATAAGCTGCTTTTGGTTGTAAAGCAATGCTGTAACCGGCACCTGTATTAAGACCAAAATTACTAGAAATAATACTACTTCCAACCATCCAGTTGCCTTCCTGTATTTGAGCATTTGCTGTAGAGAATAATCCTGTTACTAAAACTGCTGCTCCAAAAATTATTTTTTTCATATTGCTAAATTTTTCGTTTATAATTATCTTTTCTACAATTTACAAACGTTGTGCCATCCGAAAAAAATGAAAAATTTTATATCAAAAGAATCTACTTATCTCCTTTATACTTTATGATCTTGCCAGGATTGCCTACAACTACTGCAAAGTCTGGAACATCTCTTATAATAACGGCACCAGCTCCTATTGTACTATTTCCCCCTACTTCTTTGACACCGGTCATAATTGTAGAGCTTATGCCCAAATAAGCTTTTTTTCTTATTATAAGTGAAGCTCCTACGTTAACCCCGAAGGATATAAAGCATCCATCCTCAACTACCGAATGATGAGAGATTATTGACCCTGCACTAATCATAACGTCATTATTTATTATAGTTAAGGGCATTATCACAACTCCTTGTAAAATATAAACTCCTTGCTCCCCAATAGTAACTGAATCATGAATATTAGCAGTTGGATGTATAAAATTAGGTGTCTTGAATCCTTTATTTCGAATTTTTTCTAATATAGTTTCCTTAGCATTGACATTTCCAATTGGAACAAAAATCTTTACGTCAATAGATATTGATTCCAGCAAATAATTAATATCCCCTAAAACCTCAATTCCTTCTATTTCTTTATTATGAAGTGTGTGATTATCATCAATAAAACCAACTACATCATAATCATTTTTTAGATATTCTGCATAGACTTGTCCGTAAGTCCCTGCTCCTACGATGATACATTTTTCCTTCATATTAGTTATAGCCATTAAAACGTTCAACTGTAGCTTGCCCTTCTTGTGATATTCCTTCTTTTATTATCACTTTTTTGATGGTGAGAAATATGATTCTAAGATCTAGTAAGAAGGATATATTATCTGCATAATATACATCCAGTTCGAATTTTTTTGTCCATGAAATCGCATTCCTTCCATTTACCTGAGCCCAGCCTGTAATTCCTGGTCGTACATCATGTCTTTTCTTTTGTCCCTCATTATATAGTGGCAAATAATATGTTCTTAAAGGTCGAGGTCCTATAAGGCTCATATCTCCTTTCAAAACATTCATTAATTGTGGTAGCTCATCTAAAGATGTTTTTCTTACAAAAGACCCTATTTTTGTTAAACGATCTTTGTCTGGCAGAAGATCACCGTTAGAATCCTTTTTATCATTCATTGTTTTGAACTTGATGATATTGAAAACTTTTTCTTTCCAGCCTGGTCTTTCTTGAAAGAAAAAAGGTTTGCCTTCATTAGCGAAATACAAACATGCTGTTATAATCAAGAAAATCGGCAATAAAACGATAATCGCAATCAAAGCGATTATAAAATCAAGTAATCGTTTAAAAAAAGCTTTGTACATTGTCTAATTTTCTAATAATATGTTATATTCTTTTAAAATCTCATTCCACAAAAAATTCCTCTCATAATTTTGAATAATCAAATCTCTACTTTTGTCTGCCATTTGTAGTCTTATTTGAGAATTCTGTAACAGATCCAACATTTTATCATGTAAATCTTTCTGATTTTTTGAGGGCACAATATAACCATTAACGCCATCTCGAATAATCTCGTTGGACCCACTGATATCTGTTGCAATAGATGGTAACCCCAAAGCTCCGGCTTGTAGTAAAACATTAGGAAAGCCTTCTCGATAGCTCGGAAAAACAAATAAATCGGAAATACCTAAATATTGTCTTATATCTTTTTGGTAACCAACAGTTATTATATTTGGGTTAGCAGTAATCAGAGATTCTGTTTCTTGCTTTATCGGATCTAATTTTCTTTCAAAAGTTCCAACAAGAATTAACTTTGTATTCTGATTTTTTTGATTAATGCTGGTAAAAGCTTCCACCAATTCATTAATTCCTTTATCCTTTACAATTCTTCCTACGAAAACATATACAAAATCACTTGTCTTAATTCCTAATGATTGTCTCAAATATTCTTTCTCGTTTTCCGAAATGAGAGCTGGATCGAAGTAATTTGAATCTATTCCATTCACGTTTCCATTCCCTATTATCTTTAAAGGTTTATCGGTTATCTTAAATTTTATCAGATCATTTTTGACACCTTGCCCTTCTGGATAGATATTGGTTGCACAATAACATAAAAGCTTATCCATTATTATTAATACCTTTTGTAAGAAGCCACTTTTATAAGGAAATATCAATCCTGTAAATGTATGCATCCTTATCGGCACGCACGCCAACTTACCGGCAAGCATAGATAATAGTCCAGCTTTTGGAGTAATGGAGTGTATAATATCCGGTTTTTCTTTCTTAAAATATTGATAAAGCTTTATTAGAGAGACAAAATCCTTGAATGGGGATATTTGACGTTGCATCTCTATGGGAAATGTTGTTACTTTCTCTCTTTTCTTTACCTCATCAAGGTCTTCCCCCCTACCTGAAACTGCTGTAACATCAAAATATTGATTTAGAAACTCCAGTTGCCCTTTCAACAAAGAATTAAGAGAAATTGGAACTGTAGATATTCGGAAGAGTTTTTTCATGGTTACTTTTTGATGGACACCTATTACTAAAATGGTTTGAAAAAATCTAATAAATCTTAGACTAAATATGAAGTTTGTTTTTATGTGAAAAAATTAGAGGCAACATTTTTGAACCTCACTTTTGCACAAAAATCATTCAACAATTACTATAATTCTTTGGTATTAGTTAATTTACGGGTTTTGAACTTAATCAACAGATATAATAAAACACCACCCGGAATGGCAATATAGGTAAGTAATTTTTTAGGAGACTCTTGCAAAAATTTAGTATTTCTCGTAATCAAATTACTCGAAACATAATGGATTGCATCCATAAATCTTTTTTTGCCAGATTTTGACAATACCATACCTTGTTTTCTAATGAAAGCAAAACCTTTTGGGTTTTTTAAATATTGACGATACATATTATTAGAAGAACCTCCTTCCTGATAATCTACAATTATCAAAACCTCATTCAGTGTTACTAGTTGATAATCTTGATCAGCCAGCAGATATTTATAACCTAATCCCACATACTTTTCCCCTTTAAATAATGGATAGGGTGGATACTGTTTCATAACCTCTGTTCTGTACACCAGTTTTTTGTCTCCTGACCCTCCATTTAAGTAGAAATCTTCTAATGTTGTGGTTTCTGTGGTTAAGTTTGAACCGATGAGATTCCCTTTCATATCAGCATCTAAACCTATAATTCCTGAATATTTCTGCTTATCCTCACTTGATAGGTCTTTCCATTTATCCAATATTTTTTCTACCGCATGTTCTGGCATAAAATCGTCTGAATCTATACAGGTATTAAGTTCCGTGGTTATATTTTCATATGCCGTGTTATGTGCTCCATGCATCCCTTGATTTTCTTGATAAAAATATCGAATATCAAGAATGTCTTCCTTTATATATGAATTGATAAGCTCTCTAGTATCATCTACAGAACCATCATCCACAACCATCCAAACGAAATCCTGAGACGTTTGCTTCTTCAAACTTTCATAAAGTCTTGGCAAAAGATGTGCTCTATTGTATGCGGGTGTAAATACCGTTAATTTCTTCATGATAAATTTTGTAGTAATTCTGTATATTTTATTTCTAATAATCTTGCATTTTCCGCAATGTCGTATCCTTTTTGTCTTATGATATCAGAGACGTCTTGTCTTTCATAAATAGAATTTTCAATAATTTTTTCAGCCCAATATTCTTTAGACTTTTGCAGTGAAACAACCTCAATATTCTCTTCTACCAAGATGGCCTCTCCTGGAATCCCATCAGAAATTACACATTTGATACC
>CAUSBY010000019.1:0-72443 GCA_963530025.1 uncultured Weeksellaceae bacterium | reverse complement strand
GCATCTGGTTTACACCCAGAGGGTCGGGGGTTCGAATCCCTCAGGGCCCACAAAATCTCTCAGTTTCCTGAGAGATTTTTTTGTTAATAGCTTACACTACCTTCTATTAGCTTTTTCAATTTTCACACTCTATTTTAATATTATGTTAAATTTCATAGAAATAGTCAAAAAATTAAACAACCGATTGACTTTGGAAAGATTTTTGATAAGTTGTACGAGATAAAATTGTTTCGCCTTATTACTTGGCATAACTCTTTTAATTACTAATCCCCTCAAAAGGAAACCTATGAAAAGATATTATGCAGTGTTAATTCCCTTTTACACTATTTTCTTATTATATATGATGTTTTACGGTTGTGGACGTCATCCCGATTCAGGATTTTTGCAACTAAATCCGCTTCAGAGTATCACTTACTTTTTACGATACAATAACTTTTTCTCCGAAAAGTTTATGGTTAATATCGTAGGAAACATATTGGTATTTATTCCGTTTGGTGGACTAGGCCTATTAATTAGAAAGCTTAATAATTTGCCGTTGCTGTTTTGCTTATTCGTTTGTGGAATTTCTGTAATAGAACTTTTGCAATACTATACAGCCAGAGGAACTGCTGATATCGACGATGTTTTCTTGAATACTTTCGGAATGTTGATTGGATATCTTGCTCTTCAAGTAGCAAAATGGATGGACTTCTCAGACATCAGATTAGAATTGAATTACGAAGAACCTTTCACGACTTATTCATATAATAAATAAGCTGACCCAATTTATAAAAATCAAGAGCTTTTAGAGAGGCATTTCCTCCTAAAAGCTTTTTTTGTATGTAAGGTTTGGATAATTTGTAAATCAATCTATAAAGAAAAATTCCGCCTGTTTTTTTCAACTTGGAGTAAGCTTTTGCTAATTTGATTTTAGATATTCTTTCGACATCTTTATCAGTTTTAATTAGTTGAGAGAGGCTTTTTGCGGATTGGTCTGCTTTTGAAAGAAAAACCTCATTCGTCTCAACATCATTATTGAAAATCGGATTGTCGATATGGTTAATAAATATGTTGTTCTTGAATAAATCTTTTGCAAAAATCAAATCTTCATAGCCATATTGCGTAATAGTTTCATTAAAAGGATTATCCTTCAAGACTTTCTTTTTGACAATAAAGTTATTGGTTTGAAAGTCCAGATATGGAGATTTCAAACGTTGCTTTAATGGTAAATTCTCTCTCTCTACGGCAAACTTCCATCTAAGACCAAATTCTGACGAAGGCTTTATATCACTCACTTTTCTGCCACCAAAAACGACGTCGGGATTTTTAGTATTAATAAAATCGATATAATTTCTAAGGAAATTTGGACTGATTATTTTACCATCGCAATCCAGAAAAAGCAAATATTCTGACTGAGAATAATTTAGAAACAAGTTTCGGATTTTGGAACGTCCAATGTTTTTATCAAGGAAAATAAACTGACTGACAGTTTTCTCTAAATTCTTATTTATATTAATGAATTCAGTTTTAGAATGGTCATCGATTAAGATAATTTCAGCATCTAAATCATTTGAAACAATTTGATTTTGAAGGTCTTGTACCAAATCATTGACATCAAAATTGTAAACAGGAATACAAATACTCAGCTTCATATTCTATCTATAACTTTCTGAATATTCAGTTCCTTAAGACAAGCATAATCGCCTCGGAAACACTCTTTATCCCCAAAAACAGAACAAGGCCTGCAAGATAAATCCTTAACGTGAACAATATCATCTTCGCTTTGTCCATAACCGAGAAACCCTGCAAAATGATGCGTTGAACCCCAAACTGAGATACATCTGGTTCCCATCAAACTTGCCAAATGCATATTCGCAGAATCCATAGAAATCATCAATTCTAATTCTGATATCTTTTGAAGTTCTTCTTTCAGAGATAATTTTCCGGATAAACTATGGGTATTAGGAATTTGCTTTTCCCATTTAGTAAGAATTTCGTTTTCTTCTTGGCCACCACCAAAAAAATAGACTTTATGAGTTTTTGCTAAGATTCTAGCCAATTCAAAAGATTTTTCTTCAGGCATCATTTTACCCTTGTGCTGAGCAAAAGGAGCAAAACCAATATCTTTTTTATTCTCAGATTGTATTCTCAATTGATGTGACAACTCTAAACTGAAACCCATTTTTCGGAAAACGTCTGCATATCTTTCAACCGTTCTTTTCAGTTGAAATTTATCAAGATTCCAAATGTCGGTCAGCTTTTCTTTTTCGTCTTTCCCTTTATCAATTTGATAAACTTTAAACCCGTGTCTGAAGAAAATAGAATTAATCATCTTCGTTCGAATCACATCGTGAAGGTCAGCAACATAATCCGGATTAAACTGCTTTATCAGGTGTTTTGTAAGCTTTCTGATTCCAAAAATCCCTTTGTAATCATCAAAGCTGATTCCGTGGAATTTGAGTCTTGGATGTTTGTCAAATAGGTCTTTGAAGTTTTCTCTAGTCACAAAAACAATTTCGGTGTCGGGATTCTGTTCAAGAAACTCAACACAAACGGGAACTGTCATTGCTACATCTCCGAATGCAGAAAAACGATATGCCAGAACTCTTTTCACCTACTTCTTTAGTTGAAATGCAACTGCGTAAAATTTGATTTGCTTCGTCATTGCCATCAATCCATTGGCTCTTGACGGAGACAAAAATTCCTGTAATCCTATTTCTGAAATAAAATCAAAATCAGAATCAAGAATTTCTTGAGTCGTATGACCACTATAAATTCTCACCAAAAGCGAAACTATTCCTTTTGGTAAAATCCCGTCAGAGTCTGCATTGAAAAACAATTTTCCATCTGTAAATTCTGCGTCAATCCAAACTTTGGACTGACAACCTCTGATTAGATTTTCGTCCGTTTTTTTATTATCAGGAAGTCCTTTCAACTCTTTTCCAAGGTCAATAATATATTCGTATTTCTGTTCCCAATCTTCTAGAAAGGCGAATTCTTCTATTAATTCTTGTTGATTTTCTTTGATTGTCATTCAAAAATTATTTGAATTAAAATTAAATTATTTTACTGATTGAGCAATATTAGCAATTACTTTTACAGCTGCAATCATACTTTCCAAAGGTACAAATTCGTATGGTCCGTGGAAGTTGTGTCCGCCTGCAAAGATATTAGGGCAAGGCAATCCCATATAAGACAATTGTGCACCATCTGTTCCTCCTCTAATTGCTTTTATTTTAGGCTCGATTCCGGAATCTTTCATTGCTTGTTCTGCAATATCTACGATATGCATTTTACCTTCGAATTGTTTTTTCATATTGAGATATTGTTGCTTGATTTCTATCTCAGCAGTTTTCTCTCCATATTTTTTATTGATTTCCTCAATCTTTTCAGCAATCAGTTTTTTTCTATCTTCAAATTTTTGGTCATCGTGGTCACGAATAATGTATTGAAGTTTAGCTTCGGAAACATCACCTTCAAAATCTGTTAAATGGAAAAAACCTTCGAAACCTTTCGTTGTTGAAGGCGTTTCATTAGCTGGAAGAGAATTGATAAATTCTGAAGCCACTAATCCTGCATTCAGCATTTTTCCGAATGAATAACCTGGATGAACAGACAATCCGTGGGTTTTTACCACTGCGCCAGCTGCGTTGAAGTTTTCATACTCCAACTCTCCTATTTCTCCGCCGTCCATTGTGTAAGCCCATTCTGCTCCGAATTTCTCTACATCAAAATGATGTGCGCCTCTTCCAATCTCTTCATCCGGATTGAAACCAATTGAGATTCGTCCGTGTTTGATTTGTGGATTGGCTAAAAGGAATTCTGCAGCAGTTACAATCTCTGCAACACCTGCTTTATCATCAGCGCTTAACAATGTTGTTCCATCTGTTGTGATGATGGTTTGTCCAATATATTTCTTTAAAGCTTCAAATTTGGTTGAAGACAAAGTAAATCCTGTTTCTTTGTTCAATAACAAATTTTCTCCGTCATAGTTTTCCCAAATCTGTGGATTCACATTTTCGCCATTGAAATCCGGTGACGAATCGTAATGCGCAATGAATCCAACTTGTGGAACTTTTTCTTCTTTATTAGAAGGAATGAATCCAAAAACATAACCTTTTTCATCAATGCTCACATCTTCCAATCCCAAATCCTGCAATTCTTTGTACAGATAATTGGCGATATCCCACTGCCTTTCTGTAGAAGGTGTAGTCTCACTTTCTGCGTCGCTGGTAGAAAATATCTTGATGTAAGTAATGAATCTCTTAAGGAGTTTTTCTCTCCAGATGCCGTCTAATTGGATGTTTTCCATATAATTTGCTATATGTCCGCAAAGTTATATATTTATGCAGTGAACGACAAATAATATGTGGTCAGAGTTGAGTGTTGATTATAACAGATAAACGATGATTGATTGTTGAAAAGTTCTTATACGCTGTAATTGCAGCCCGACTTGAGTGGAGCTCTTTTTCTTTTTATCAAAAAAAGAAAAAAGCGGGAACGGAAGGCGGATTAAGCTGCCCAAATATTTAAAATTGAAAGACCAATGTTCTTAACCGAATGTCCACGTGACGCGATGCAAGGCTGGGGAGAAATGATTCCTACGCAACAGAAAATAGATTACATCAACCGACTGATGGAAGTTGGTTTTGATGTGCTGGATTGCGGAAGTTTTGTGAATCCGAAAACAATGCCTCAAATGGCAGATTCCGGGATTGTGCTAGACGAAATAGACAAGTCTCTTTCCAACACCAAACTTTCTGTGATTGTTGCTAACTTTAAAGGCGCAGAAAAAGCTTTGAGCCACGAGCAGGTTGACATTTTGGGATTTCCTTTTTCTATTTCTGAAACTTTTCAACATAGAAACACCAACAAAAGTCGTGAAGAAGCTTTTACAGAAGTTGTAAGTATATTAGAACTCACAAAATCTGAAGGCAGACAACTAAACCTCTATTTTTCGATGGCTTTCGGAAATCCTTATGGAGAGAGTTGGAAATGGGAAGATGTAGATTTTTGGGCAAAACGCTTTGAAGAAATCGGAATCAAAAATATTTTACTTTCTGATACAACTGGCGTCGGTAATGTGGAGAAGATTTCACTCTTGTTTAATAAGATTCCTTCGAAATATCCTGAGATTAATTTTGGAGCGCATTTTCATAACAGATATGAAGATTCTTATATCAAACTGAAAGCAGCGTATGATGAAGGTTGTAGAAGATTTGATAGTGCAATAAAAGGAATCGGCGGTTGTCCGATGGCAAAAGATGATTTGGTGGGAAATATGCCGACTGAGAAAGTGTTTACTTTTATGCAATCAGAGAAGCTGGATATTCATCAGAATCTACTACATTTTGAGAGTGCTTATAATATGGCGAAGGATATTTTTCATTTCTAAATTCGCTGATTAGACATAAATTATATCATATTTTAACAATTATTCATATTCATAATTCGAGATTTCAAAAAAATGATGTAAATTTATTACAGAAAAAACAATTAAAAAAACTATCGGTTATGACTTCAAAAACGACTTATGTAGGTGAGAATAGGATTGATTCTTTACACGAAAGCTCTGGTGATGTTTTCACTTCATATATTCCTACAAATGATTTCAGTGTACGTGAGCACTTTTCTCCAACAGACATTTTTGCAACGGCTTTAGCACAAAGTGTTTTTGCAAATCTGGTTGTATTAGGAAAAGATAGAAATATTGATATTACAGGAGCTACTTGCGACTTGAAAAAAACAATGTATTTTGAACCAAGAAGAATTGGCGAAATTTTCTGCGTTTTCAAATTCCCTCATTCTTACACTCAAGAACAAAAAGATTTTATAGAAAATGCGGTTAAAAACAGTCCCGTTTATCTAAGTCTCAACGCAGACATCAAGAAAATATTCCTTTTCGAATACAAAGATTAAAATAAAAAATCCTGCTAATTGCAGGATTTTCTTTTATAACATACCAAGTTCAAACTTGGCTTCTTCACTCATCATTTCTTTGGTCCAAGTTGGTTCAAAAGTGAGTTCGATTTTCGCAGATTTCACACCTTCTACGCCTCTTACTTTGTCTTCCACTTCTACCGGAAGAGTTTCTGCAACAGGACAATTTGGAGATGTAAGCGTCATTATTACAAGAACTTCTCCTTCATCGGAAATCTGAACATCGTAAACTAATCCTAATTCATAAATATCAACCGGAATTTCGGGGTCGAAAACCGTCTTAAGTTGTTTGATTATTTCTTCGCCAATATCTGCAATTTGGTCGTCTGTATATTTCATTTTAATCTAATCTTTTTAATAAATCTTCCTGACGCATCCGCCTGAAAATATTCGCCAAAGTTAAGACATCTTTTTCACAATAATGAATGATTCTGTCTATATCGCCGTCTTTGTAGTATATATCGGCAACCATACTTCCATCGATATCGTCTTTTGGCGTTGGGATTCCGAAGATATGAGCCAGTAATTCCAACGATACATAACTTTTCCAATCTCCGAATTTCCAGAGTTCCATAGTATCAATATGTGGAATTTCCCAAGGTTTCTTTCCAAACATTTGAAACGGAATCGGTGGTTGAATTCCATTAATTAAAAGCCTTCTTGCGATGTAAGGAAAATCAAATTCTTTTCCATTATGTGCACAAAGAATCACATTATTCAATCGAGGACTATTGAACAACTCACAGAATGAAATTAATAAATCCTTTTCTTCTCCAGAATAAGTTTTGATTTTAAGCTTTCCTGTATTGCTATCAATCATTCCAATAGAAATACAGATAATCATACCAAATTCAGCCATTATTCCTGCTCGTTGCTCATAGAAATCAGAAGCTTCGATTTCGTCTTTTCTCTGAGATTTGGTTTTCTTGTCCCAAAGATATTGGGTTGTAGAATCTACATTATTCCAAGCGTCAATTTGTGGAACGGTTTCGATATCAAGAAAAAGAATATTTTCGATTGGAATCTTTTGAATCATTTGTCTTTTGTTTCTTTAAAATTAATGAAAAAACCCAACATCTCTGCTGGGTTTTTATATTTTCAATTCTAAAATTAATTAGAAAGGATATTCGTAAATCTCTGATTCGTGGAAGAAAGGGTTTCCAGTTGGCATCAACTTTAATTTTGATAAAGCTGTCATCACTGTGAAAACAAATAATCCAACAACGAAAACAAAAGAACCTAATACCAAGAATGCATTTGAAGCGTTGTTCCAGTAAGGACCAACTGTCCCAGGCATTACCATATTGAAGTAATCTATAGCGTGACCGATAATTACAACGCAAGCCATAAACGTTACCACTTTATAATTTCTCTTAATGCTACTACTTACTAAAACTAATAGCGGAGCAAGGAAATTAATAATCAACATTGGTAAGAAAGTCGGTGCATAGTATTCGAATCTACCAAAGAAGTAGTTAACCTCTTCTGGAACGTTCGCATACCAATAAAGCATAAACTGACAGAACCAAAGGTAAGACCACAACATACTTGTAGCAAATAAGAATTTACCAAGGTCGTGAAGGTGGTTATTATTGAATTGAGGATAAACTCCTTTTTTCTTAAGATAAACACTGATGATAATCATTACAGCGATAGAAGTTGATAAACAACTAACCATTGAATACCAAATATAAAGTGTAGAATACCAGTGTGGGTCAATTGACATCAACCAGTCCCAAGCCCAAGATGCAGATGCAAATCCGAAGAAGGCAATGTACCCAACGCTCCAGCTATACAAACTAGCGTAGATTTTTCTATCTCCTTTGTTCTCATCTACTTTTTTAGAAACACTTTTCAGTTTCCAAACGAAGAAAGATGCTCCAATTACGTAAATTAAAGTTCTAACTGCGTAGAAAGGAATATTAAGGAACTTTTTCTTTTCGAATAAAATAACATCAAATTCTGGAGAATTCGGGTCTGTTAAATTGGGGTCCATCCAATGGAAAAGGTGGCCTTGGTGAGTAATATTCAGTAACATAATAATTACCAAAAGTGCTCCTCCATAAGGAATGAATGAAGCAATCGCTTCCATAACTCTTGTTACAATAATAGACCAACCCGCGTGTGCAGCGTGCTGGATACTGTAAAAGAACAATGCACAACAGCTGATTCCAAAAGCGAAAACTGCAAATGTATGAATTGCTGCCAATGGCTGATTATGAATCTGATGTTTAGCGTGCTCTAAATGCGCTTCGTGGTCTTGAGGACCAACCAATTCGCTTGAATGTGAAGGCGCTTCGTGTCCTTTCGTATGAACTGATTCCATCCAATGAGAGATTGCAGTATCATCCAATCCGTGGTTAAGTGCATAACCAATACCGAATAAAGCAACTCCTACAACAATGAGTATAATTGAATATAATCTTAATTTAGGTGAAAAACTATACATTTTCTATTTTTTTATTTAGCATTGGTTTTATCTTCAGTTGCTGCTGGTGCAGCCGCAGCTGGAGCCGCTGCAAGAGTTGGAGCTTTGAATGTATTATAAACATACAATGCTACTCTCCATCTATCTCCAACATTCAATTGTCCTGCATAAGAACCCATTGCGTTTCTACCATTAGTCAAAACATAATGAACAGAACCGATTGTGATATCTCTATCTGCATAATTAGGAACTCCAGAATAAGCACCGCTTTTTACAATTGGTCCTTGTCCGTCTCCACCTGTACCGTGACAAGCAGAACAAGTATGGTCAAACAATACTTTTCCTCTTGCTAAATCTTTTTCAAGATTTTTAGGATTCAAAGGAGATACTGTAACCAATTTTGAGGCATCATAACCTGTGTTATATTCGTCAACATTTTTAGGTAGAGTTTCCTCGCTTACTATTCCATCTTTGTTTTGAGGAACAGTTCCTTCTACAGGAGAAAGTCCAGTTGCTCCATTGTGAGCTACAAAAGCAGGAATTTCGTTTTCGTGGTCAGAATATGCATCCTTAGCTTTCATCAATGGGTCATAAGCGACAGGAAAATACATATCAGGAAAATATACCAAAGGTGGGTTATCTTTTGGTCCACCGCAAGAATTCAGTAAAACAGTAGTTAAACCAAAGATTGCTGTAAATTTTAAAATACTATTCTTCATCTTAAGCATCTTTAACTGTTATTTCTTCAACACCTGTATCAATCAACAGTTGTTTAATAGTTTCAACATCATCAGAAACAAACTCCATCATAAATTTGTCATCCGTAGTTCTTGGGTCTGGATTCTGAGGTTTTGCGCCTGGATACATTTTGTTTCTTACAAGGAAAGTCAATGACATCAAGTGAGCAGAACAGAAAACCATCAATTCGAACATTGGGTCAACGAAAGCCGGCATATTGTGTAACCAGTCAAAAGAAGGTTTACCTCCAATATTCTGCGGCCAGTCGTGGTTCATAATATAAGCAGTCAAAGTAATCCCAATTGTAACTCCATAACAAGCATAAATAAATGCTGCATCAGAAATTCTAGTCTTCTTTAAACCAAGAGCTTTGTCTAGTCCGTGAACTGGGAACGGTGTATAAACTTCATTTATACTAATTCCTTTATCTGTGAAGGCTTTAACGCCGTGCATCAAATCATCGTCGTCGCCGTAAAGTCCATATATAATCTTAGTGGTGCTCATCTCCTTCTTTTGCTTTATAAGTTTCACCGGAAATTTTCAAAATACTCTTCAATTCGGCCTGTGCAATTACAGGGAATGTTCTTGCATACAAAAGGAATAATACTGAGAAGAAACCAATTGTTCCAAGATATACACCAACGTCTATAATAGTTGGTTTAAACATTGTCCAAGAAGACGGTAAATAATCTCTAGACAAGTTGATTACGATAATATCAAAACGCTCAAACCACATACCAATATTGATAATCAATGCGATGATGAATGTCCAGAAGATATTAGTTCTAACTTTTTTGAACCAGAATGCTGCAGGTACAACCAAGTTACAGATAATCAATGCCCAGAATGCCCACCAATAAGGACCAACAGCAGCTCCTGGAGAAAGATAAGTAAAATCTTCGAATCTTGAACCAGAATACCATCCGATGAAATATTCAGTTGCGTAAGCTACAGTTACCATACCACCTGTTACAACGATTACGATGTTCATAATCTCGATATGGTACATTGTAATGTAATCTTCTAAGTGACAAACTTTTCTTGCTACCAACAATAATGTCTGTACCATCGCGAATCCTGAGAAAATCGCACCAGCAACGAAGTAAGGAGGATAGATAGTTGAGTGCCATCCTTTGATTACCGACGTAGCAAAGTCAAATGATACCGTTGTGTGTACCGAGAATACAAGTGGTGTTGCCAAACCTGCAAGAACCAAAGATAGTTCTTCGAATCTTTGCCAGTGTTTTGCTTTTCCACCCCATCCGAATGCAAGAAGTGTATAAATCTTTTTATTAAATGGAGTCTTAGCTCTATCTCTAATCATTGCAAAGTCAGGAATTAATCCCATAAACCAGAATACAACTGATACAGAGAAATAAGTTGAGATTGCAAATACGTCCCAAAGTAGCGGAGAGTTGAAGTTGGTCCAAAGTGTACCAAACTGGTTTGGCAATGGGAAAACCCAATATCCAACCCAAACTCTACCCATGTGAATTACCGGGAAGATAGCTGCCTGACAAACTGCAAAAATCGTCATCGCTTCTGCAGAACGGTTAACAGACATTCTCCATCTTTGTCTAAATAATAATAGTACCGCTGAGATTAGTGTTCCTGCGTGACCAATACCTACCCACCATACGAAATTGGTAATATCCCAACCCCAGTTGATAGTTCTGTTAAGTCCCCACGCACCGATACCGGTTCCGACTGTGTAAGCGATACAACCAAATCCATAAACGAACAAGATTAAAGCTGCATACAAAGATGCCCACCATAATTTACCTGCACGTTCTTCGATAGGTCTTGCGATATCTTCTGTGATATCGTGATAAGTCTTATGACCAATAATTAAAGGTTCCCTTATCGGAGCTTCGTAATGTCCTGACATTTTTTACCTATTTATTATTTAAACGTTTTTCTCTTCTTTTCTGTTTCTGATTTTTGCGTGATAGAATACGTTTGGTTTTGTACCAATCTCTTCAAGCAAAGTATATTTTCTATTTCCGTTGAACAAGCTTCTAACTTCAGATTCTACGTCATTCATATCACCGAATTTCATAGCACCTGTAGAACAAGCTGCAGCACAAGCACAAGATGCTTGGAACTCTGCATCAGTTACTCTTCTGCCATCTTTCTTAGCATTCAAGATTGTTAACTGAGTTTCTTGGATACAAAGAGAACATTTCTCCATTACCCCTCTTGTTCTTGTTACAACATCTGGGTTAAGAACCATTCTTCCCAAATCATTGTTCATATTGAAATCGAACTTATCATTCAACGCATAGTTGAACCAGTTGAATCTTCTTACTTTGTACGGACAGTTGTTTGCACAATATCTAGTACCGATACATCTGTTGTAAGCCATTTGGTTTTGACCCTGCTTACCGTGAGATGTTGCAGCAACCGGACAAACTGTTTCACAAGGTGCGTGGTTACAGTGTTGACACATTACCGGCTGGAAGATTACATCTGGATTATCAGCTGCATTTTCCAATGCTCCTTCAATTCCTAAAAGACTACTTCCGTACAGTTCAGGAACTGCCATTCCTTCTTTAAGACCTTCGTAAACTTCAACTTTTTGTTCAGAAGAGTAATAACGGTCAATTCTCAACCAGTACATATCTCTTGACATTCTGATTTCCTCTTTACCAACTACAGCTACGTTGTTCTCTGCTTGACAAGCGATTACACAAGCACCACAACCAGTACAAGAGTTAAGGTCAACTGATAAGTTGAAGTGAGGGCCGTCTGTGTCATCAAAAGAATCCCAAAGGTCAATCTTTCCAATTGGAAGTTCTCCTCCAATCGTATGCATTTTTAAAGGTGCATTCCAATCATCAACAGGTTTATTAATGAAATCTTCTAAAGAAACTTCTTTAGCAATCTCATAACGACCCATCAATGTATTTTGAAGCTGCATCCCTGCAAATTCGTGAGTTTCTCCAGTTTTTTCAATTTTAACATTAGAAATAACTGTATTATAACCGTCGAATAATGGATATGCATTGATTCCTGTTTCTGCAACTTTACCAGAATCTTTTTTACCATAACCAAGCGCCAATCCTAATGAACCTTCTGCTTGACCTGGCTGGATAAATACTGGAACGTTTTCAAGAGTAACTCCGTTTACTGTTAATTTAACAGTATCTCCGTCCAGCTGCATTCTTGCATTAAGACTATTCTCGATGTCAAGAGTTTTAGCATCTTTTGGAGAAATTGTCAAGTAGTTATCCCAAGACAATCTAGAAATTGGGTCTGGAAGCTCCATCAACCAAGGGTTGTTAGATTGTGTTCCGTCACCGATTCCTGATTTAGTATAAAGTTGTAATTGAAATTCTGAATTATTGAATTTTGATAATTCTGCAACTGCTTGAGCTGCGTTTCCTCCAGCATAACTTAATCCCATTGAAAGACCGCCGTTCGTAAAACCGTTATAAAGGTTTTTGTTGAAAGAAAGACCACCGTTAAGAACTAGAGCGTTTGCTTTAAGATAATTATAATAATTATTAGCAGGACTATTTTTACCATTAACCCAAACTAATAAAGATTCTTCAACTTGTCTAGAAGTATAAATCTTCTGAATTGTAGGCTGCATCAAAGAATATGCACCTGTTTCTGGAGTGATATCTCCCCAAGATTCTAACCAGTGTGTGTAAGGAATCACTGCTTTAGAAGCTTTATACATATCATTTTTCTTATCTACAATCGCAACAGAATAAGGAACTTTTTTGAATGCTTCAAATAAAGTTTGACCTTTTGCGTGAGAGTAAACTGGATTCACGTTGTTAGTAATCAAAACACCAACTTGTCCTCCATTTAACCAAGAAACCAACTCATTGAATCTTGCGTTATCGTATTCTTTAAGGAAATTAGCTTTACCAGTGAAAGCTTTAGAACCTAATTTTTGATTGATTAAGTGAGCTAAAACATAAGCTGCTTTTGAACCATCAGCAAAAACAACAGCTTTGTCACCTTTAGCCTGAAGTTCTTTAACAATCGCAGAAGCTGTTTTATCAGAAGTTCCACCGTTAAGACCGTTGTAAACTTCTACCAAAGTTTTGAAAACAGCACTTGGTTTCAATTTATATCTTGAATCCGAGTTAGCTCCTGTTAAGCTCATATTAGATTCAACCTGAATATGTCTCAACATATTTTCTCCAGGTTTTCTAGCAGCAGCGTAAGAAACTTCTAAACTTGATGCATTATAATCTCCTAAAAAATCTGCGTTGAAAGAAACCACCAATTGACTTGTACTCAAATCATAAACCGGCAAAGCTCTTTGTCCGAAAACTTCCTGTGCAGCATCCAAAGCCGCAGCGTGAGGATATGCATCGTAAGTGATTAATTCAGCAGAAGGATATTTTGTTTTGAAATCAGCGAATAATTTTTTGAAAGTTGGGCTAGGGAAAGAGTGAGATAATACTACAATCTTTTTACCATCAGCCTGAGATTCTGTTAATCCTTTAAGGATAAAATCATCAACTTTATTGAAATCCTCTTGCTCCTCTCCATTCAAAGCTGGTTTTTTCACTTTATCATTATCATAAAGAGAAAGAACACTAGCCTGAGCTCTGGCATTAGTTGTACCTAATGAACCAGCTGCAGGGTTAGGGTCAATTCTGATAGGACGGCCTTCTCTTGTTTTTACCAAAACACTTGAGAAATCATATCCATCAAAATATGAAGATGCGTAAAAATTCGGGATACCAGGAATGATATCGTGAGGTTTTACAACATAAGGAATCGTTTTAAGAACCGGAGCTTCACACGCTGCTAATGTAACAGCAGCTGTAGAAAAACCTAATATCTTAAGAAAATCTCTACGAGACGTTCCTGAGTTATTAGAATCTTCCAAGAAATCTTCAACCGGAATTTCATTCTGGAACTCTTTAGCAGCCAACTTTCCATTCAAAGTCGGGTCTTTTAGTTCGTGAATACTTCTGAATTGTATTTTATTTGAAGCCATTTATACTTCTAATTTTTGTTATTAATAATGACATTTACCACACTCAAGACCTCCAATCGCATCTACAGTAATCTTGCTTCCTTCACCATATTGTTTTTTCAACTTATCGTGCAGATTTTTGAAGTATTCTTTATTATAACCGTTGTTCATATCTACTTCTGTAGTTCTGTGACATTCGATACACCATCCCATTGTGAAGTTGTTAGCCATTTGAACTACGTTCATTGTATCAATTTTACCGTGACAAGCTTTACAAACAACATCAATTTTGTTAGCAGCATCTTTTTGCTTAGCATTGAAACTATTGATGATTGCCTGCTCACCAGCAACAACGTGTTGAGAGTGATTGAAATATACGAAATCTGGCATATTGTGAATTCTCGTCCACTCAACAGGCTCTGTTTTACCAGTATAAGCTTGCTTATCTTCATCCCATCCTACGTGAGCATAAATCTTCTTGATTTCTCCTGTGTAGAATTCTCTATCTTTTCCTGGCTCGATGTATTTCCCTTTATATTCAGAAATAGAACGGTGACAGTTCATACAAACATTAAGAGAAGGAATCTCAGAAACTTTACCATACTTAGCACCTGAGTGACAAAGCTGACAGTCGATTTTGTTTTCACCAGCGTGAATCTTGTGAGAGAAATAGATTGGTTGTTCTGGAGCGTATCCTTTGTAAACACCAACCCACATCAACCAGTTCCAAACACCATAAATGGCAAATAATGCTAATAAACCTACAAGTCCTTTTCCTACAAAACTGTATTTTTCATACAAAGCAGAATAAGAAACCACTCTTGTAGAATTTAAATCTGATAATTCCGGAGTTTGTTGTAATTTAACTAATTGACGAATCTTAACCAACAACCAGAATAACAAACCTGCGATTGCAATCAATGCTGCGATTACGATTTTAGAATTCAATTGCTGAGCTTTTTGAGCTTCGATTGCTGCAGTACTATTTACATCAGCACCTTCTGTTGCTGCTTCAGCTGCAGGCTCTTCTTTTGGAGGATTAGTGGTGTACTCTAAGATATCATCGATATCCTGATCAGAAAGTTTCCCTTCGAAAACCTGCATCGCAACCTTTCCATTTTCTTCATAGATTTTGTTTGCGTATGCATCACCTGAAGCTCTAAGCTTTTCGTTGTTGCTGATCCATTTGTGAAGCCAGTCAACATCCTGGCCATCTTTTTTAACTTTCTCAACAACACCGCCAAGTGCAGGTCCTACAACTTTTTTATCCAATGCGTGACACGCAGTACAGTTAGCCTTGAACAGCTCCTGTCCTTTTTTCGGATCGCCTTGTGCATAAACGGAAGCGCCGGTTGATAACAATAAACTAATTGCTATCAGACCCTTTTTGTAATGCTTTCTCCAACTAATCATTTATATAATCTTGGGTTAGTAAAATTTATTCAGTTTACATTCAATCCGGCAAAAATAACACTTTAACAAAAATTAGGAAGACCTTATCGTATGGTTTTTCTCAATTCTAATTAATTTGTAAACGTTCTAAATAACAGAGTTTGCGTTTCATTCAATTTATTTTAAATTTGCTGAAAATATATTTTAAATGAACAATCTGCTTAAGCTTTTCATAATTACAACCGTATTCTCTTTTTACCAAATTGATGCTCAATACGTTGTGAAAAAAGACACTTTATCGGGGACTGAACTTTCTTTTGCATTGGATGAACGTGTAAATGATGCTTTGGAAAAGATTGAAGACAACTGTAACAGAAATTCTGGCGCTCCTGTAAAAACGCCTCCAAAGGTTTTGGTTGCAAACAGAGAACTGACGAATGCAGAAATATGCAGAAAGAATCCAAAAATCATGGGTTTTAAGATTCAGGTTGTGGTTGTAAAAAGCAATGAAGAAGCTAGAAAAGTAGCGACAGAATTCAGAAATGATTTTAGAAGCTTGAAAGTAGAAACAGACGCTTCGCTTAGACCAAATTATAAAATACTTGCCGGAAGTTACTTCTCAAAACAAAGTGCTTCTGATGATTTGAAGAATATCAAAAAAGTCTATCCATCAGCAACAGTCATTCCATACGCAGTCTTTTGCGTGGAAGCAAAATAATACAAACCGGACTTAGTTCCGGTTTTTTTTATGTCTTACAAAAAGCTATTATTTTTATCAAATGAATAATTTGGTTACTTTTACTTTATAATTAGTTCTGCCTGTTATTCTTATGAAGTTTCTGTTCGCTTTTATTGCATTGCTTTCGGTGTTACAAAATGACACTTCTACAAAATATTGCGATGAATTAATAGAAAAAGGAATCAGCGAACTGTATAAGAAAAATCACACTCAATCTCTCAAATTATTTTCGGAAGCCAAGAAATTATCTGAACAAAATAATTGGTATGAACAGCAATTTATTTCCACCAATTGCATTGGATTGAATTATTATCAAATGCTGGACTACAGCGAAGCATTGGATTATTATTTGGAAGCGTACACGATTGCTTTGAAACACCTTGACAAAGACAGAGAAAAGACCGTTCTCAATAATATTGCTGTGGTTTACCTAAAACAAGGCAAGTACAAAGAATCCGAAAAACATCAGAAACGCGCTTATGACCTTGCAACAATCAACAAAGATAGTATTGGGATTGCTATTTACGCAGGGAATTTGGCCGATTTATATAATATTACAAATCAGCTGGACAAAGCTTTACAATACATTTCCATTGCAAGACCTTTTGCTAAAAATAATATTAGAACAAACAGAACTCTCGATATTGCTGAAGCCAAAAATTATCTCGAAAGAAAAGACTATAAAAAATCACTTTCTATCATCAATCCAATTATTAATGAATTAAATTCGGCTGAATATAATGATGAAAGGATTTCTGCTTTGTTAATACTCTCCAAAATATACGAACAGCAACATCAGCCAGAAAAAGCAATTTCTTTCATCCAACAAGCTCAGAAAGAAAACCTCAATTACATCAATCAAACTGATATCTACAACCGTTTTTCTGACAGTTATTTTAATTCTGGAGATTATCAAAAGGCACTTCTTTATAAAGATTCGATTTTAACGGTAAAAGATTCTCTTAATGCAATTCAGAATCAGGCGATGTATCAGAATAGTGAGATTAAATTGAAACTTCAGGATTCTCAAAAGGAATTGGATAATGAGAAAAAAATTCGGTTTTATATTATTGGATTTTGGGTCGCGGTTTTGGTTTTGCTGATTTGGATTTTCCGAGGTTATATTATCAAAAACAGACAAAAAAGATTGCTTGCAGAACACAGCGAACAGATTACAGCTCTGGAACTTAGAAATAAGGAAAATTACACACTTCTTCTTGAAAATCAAATCAAAGAGAAGGAAACGAACGCACTTCTAGAAAAGGAAAAACTCAAAAACGAGCTGGAAAACAAAAACCGACAACTCGCGGCGAACGCTATTCATCTTGCTCAAAGAAATGATAAAATCGAGCAATATATTCTAAGACTGAAAGAACGTCCCGAAATGATAAAAAATCCGCTTCTTGGAAAACAACTCGACCAACTGAAATCTGTTCTTACGAAAGAAGATAACGTCGACGATTTTTTAACACATTTTCAGGAAATCAACAGTCGATTCATTGATGCCTTAAAAGAAAAACACAACGATTTGACTTTGAATGACATCAGATATATTTCTTACATCTATATGAATCTTTCAACTAAGGAAATTGCTTCCATTTTTAACATCACAATCGAGGCTTGCAGAAAACGAAAAGAAAGAATTTCCAAAAGAATGAACCTTTCTAACTCAAATGACTTATACAATTACATATCAACACTTTAAATAAATCGTGTCACGCTTTTTCTTGTAAAGTCCTGTTTATTCCATCCAAAAAATATTGTCTTTTTATCCTGTCCCGATAAATTTGTTTTCATCATTTAATAAAAATAAAATTTGATATGAAGAAAACATTACTTACACTATTCTGTGCTTTTTCCTTACAGCTTTTCCATTCGCAAGTTAGCTTTGCAGGAAATCAGGATTACGGTCGTATGAAGAATTTCGTTTACGACAAAACTGCACCTAATAAGATTTATTCTACGTCTTACATCGGGAAACATATTCTGGTTTCCAATGACAACGGAACAACTTGGAATGTGCTTTATACACTTCCCTATCCAGAATATGCGCCCAATATTTTGGAATTACGTCTTACCAATAATGGAACAGCATTGAGTTTCATACAATATTTCGGTTTGCAAAGTCCATACAACAAAGTGGTAGTTCTGGATTTACAGTCGCTTTCTATTATTAAAGAAATAAATTTTCCAGAAAACGAAAATGTAGAAGCTATTGAGAATTACTCAATTTTCGATGATGGAACAATGAATATTGCAACGATGTTCACAAAAGGAGACCAAGATAAATTCTTCCGAACGACGGATGGCGGGACAAGCTGGAACAAAGTTTACGATGCAACAGACCACGAAAGTGTTATCCTGAATGACGCAAAAATGGACCCGAAAAATTCGCAGACATTATACATCGCTCGTAACGGCGGTGCAGGAAATGAAGATGGTGGTTTTTTCAAATCGACGGACGGCGGGACAACCTGGACAGAAACTCTCAATGGATTGATTTTACAATCAATTGCCGTTGACCCAAATAATACGGATGTTATCTATGCAGGAACAGGCATTCTTTGGACTTATCCAGAACAGCATCAAGCGGTGTACAAATCTACAAATGGCGGGACAACTTGGACGGAACAGCAAATCACTTGGGAAACAGAAGGAATGGGAATGAAAAATGTTCCAAAAATTGAAATTAATCCAAATGATTCTAACCACGTTATCGTAATGGCAGATGACAGAGTTGCGGTTACAACCAATGGTGGAGCAAGCTGGACAACTACAGTTCACGATGGTCTTAGTGATGGACATTCTTATTTTTATGGAATTAATGCGACTTTCAATCCTTCCAATCCTAATGAAGTTTTGATTTCAAATAATCGTTATCCGAAATTCTCATCCGATAAAGGCGTTACATTAACTTCAATTAAAAGTCCATACTTTATTGGAATGGGAAATCTGAATATCATTAATGATAACGGAACCGACAAGTTGATGTATGGTGTACAATATGGTTACACAATGAAGAATCTTGAGACCAATGAAGAAACGCCAATCAATGTGATGCCGTTGAACGAAAGTCCAATGAGTGGGCAAATTGGTTTGACTTATGTTGACAAAGACCACCCTGGAAGAGTTTATACTTATGAAAGTTCTTTTATGGGTAACAATATAAAAGTAAGTAACGAATACGGCGCTAATGCAACATCAGTTTACACAACTTACGATGTCAATTTCACAGCCGCAACGACAGATTCTTCTAATCCAAATATTGCTTGGTTCGCTACATTCAACGGAGAAACGGCTTCTTTGGTAAAAGTTAATTTCTCGAATCCTGATGAGACTCAGACAGATTATATTACACTTCCTTACGATGGAGATTATATTTATGGAATCAATGTCAACAAAAACAATTCTAATGAAGTTCTTGTAACTGTTGGAAACAAAATTTTGAAAACAACGGACGGAGGAAACAATTGGACAGAAATCACGGCTGGTTTGGAAGATTTGACTTTACCTAACATCGCTTTGAATCTTGTTCAAAATCCTTTGAATCCGAATCAATATACTTTCGCTGCATCTAATGGAATTTATACCTCTTTGGATGGAGGAAACAACTGGACAAAAATCTATAACGGAATGGTTCACAAAGTAGAGCATTCGACAAAACAAAACGGACAGATTATTGGAATTACCAATTCTTATCTGGATACGCTTCCGAAGATTGTTTACACAAATAACAACGGTGAAACTTGGACAGAGAAAACATCTGAGAATTATTTTAATACAACTATCATTGCAGGAACTGCACGTTTTGTTGACAGTAACAATGCAGAAGTCTATTTAACGTCTCAATCGTTAGGAATTTTGAAAGATAATATCAGTTTGGAAACTTTAGGAAATCAAGACTTGGCGAATCTGAAAGACGGAATCAGTATTTATCCAAATCCTACTAAGAATTTCATTAATATTAAATTGGACAAAAATGTAACGAAATTCAAAGCAAGTCTTTACAATGCTGCAGGACAAGTTTTATTGAATACAGAAAACAAATCCAGCATCAATATTTCTAATTTGAATAATGGCGTTTATTTCTTGAAAATCCAACCGGAAAACGGAAAAGCAACCACAAAGAAAATTATCAAGAACTAAATAATTGATTATGCTTTAACTTAAAAATCCTTCGAAATTCCGAAGGATTTTTTTATCTGTAATATGTTTCTAAGAATTGATAGAACTCGGTTAATCGGTAATAATTATTGAATCCAAGATAAACGGTCATTATCAAAAGTAATCCATAAAGTAAACTGATGGAAGTTTTCTTATCTCGATAACTGAAAAATAACCAACCCAACAACAATGGATAAACAAACACGAAATGTCCGCCATAAATATATGACGTATGAAGTCCGAATTTCAGAACACAATGAACTAAAATATCAAACAAAAAGGTAATAACAAGAATCCAAATTAGTTTGTTTTTATAGTTTTTGAAAATGCTCCAAATAATCAATAACAAAATAATTCCGATAAAAAGATAAGGAACAAACGACGTGTAAACATCCATAAAAAGAGCTTTGTAATAAAAGGTTTTGTCCTTATTATGATAATCTCGAATCTCGTAATTGGAAAACAAAATATTACCTCCAAAAAACCAAGAATAAATCATATCCCAAAGCGGAGTTGCTTTTGGCTTGGAAAACTTATCGTATTGTTCTTCCGTTTTGTTTAAGAAGTTTTGAAAATTAAAATTCAGCCTTAATAAAAATAGGAAAACAAAAACTACAACCGAAGTCGCAATTTTCGCAACAGCCATTCCGATTTTTTTCCAGTTCCAGAAGATTTTTTTCTCAAATAAAAATGGAATATAGACTTTGACAATATTCGTAATCGTCAATCCACCGATGAAAACGGAACCAAAAATCGTTGCTCCAAAAGAAATCGGTTTTTCTTCTTTGATTTTCTTCGCCGAATAATAATTGAAAATCGAAAGAAACAGCAATGTATAAGTATAAGTTTCCGGCGTGAATGAAAGTAGAATATTAGTTACAAACAATCCGTAGAAACCCAGAATCAAAAGACTGATTTTAAGTGGAAGTTGAATAATGTTATTCAGATACTTAAATATTTGAACATTGGCTAAAGAAATCACAACCGTAGAAAATAAAGCCAAAACTAATCTGAAAACAGAATCATAACGATTTCCAGAAATCCATAATGCAAAATTTCGGATTTGGTCAAAGAAATAATTGGACAAAGGATGTCTTTCAAAACCTCCACCGGTTTGAATTATCGCTCTGTTATCAAAACTGAAATAACCATCCCACGGAATTCTGTCATCATAAATAATTCTGAAATTCTCTGCAATGAACCAAGCATTAGCTCCGTAAATAATGACGAAGAATAAGAAAATCAATAATTCCGTTTTCGTTGATGGAAAAACTGATTTTAGAAAGGATAGAATTTTGTTCAATAGTTTCAATTGGTGATATTTTCTGCAAAAATAGGAAAACCTTATTCATACAAAAAGTCGCGAATCAGAAATCCGCGACTTTAATTATATATTGTTTTCTTTATTGATTATATGTGTAAATTGTCATATGGCTACTGCCTGCCTGATTACTACTATCATATTGGGTTTCTGTAATCTGATTAGGATAATTTTTATCGTTGTAAGAAGTTGTATATACTATTTTATAACTAGAGCTTGAAGAGCTAGTTGGAGTATTTGCATTCGTAAAAAGTACAAGATTCTTTTTTCCAGATAAATTATCATTAGATGCCCAAGGATTATAAAGCTCTATTTTATCGAAACCTAAAACATTTTTATACGGATTATTTTTATCATCATAAGTATAAGTTTCCGTAAGGTTTCCAGCTAAAACATTATTATGATAATATTTTTCTTTAGAAGAAATAACATCTCCATCTTTTACGGTATAAACTATCTCTGATTTATCCGTCTGTGAATTACCTGCAAAAGTATAATTTCGAATCTGAGTACAATTTATAGTTGTAGAATTTGGATAAGTGTAAGTCAATGTCTTTGTACTTGTTGTATTACTACCAGAAGTAATACTAACTTCCTTTACATTTATTAACTTATCATTGTCATAAGTAAAATCAGCTGTACTTCTAAGTGAGCCATTAGAATAATCCTTAATCTGAGTTATCACATTTCCTGTATAAGTATAAACAAATTTGCTTGACCCATCGGCATTTGATTCTTCCAAAATTTTAACACCATCATATTTGACAGTATAAACATCACCATCAACTATCGCTTTAGTTACCAAAATTGGAGTTTCTACAACTTCTGTTTCGGTATCATCATCATTTGAGGAACTACAAGATAAACTTAAAAAGATTAAAGAAGATAAGAAAATATTTTTTTTCATTGAATTATTAATTTCGGCAAAAATATACTTTTCCAAATTAAAAACACAGCATATTTTAAACTTATTTAATACTTACAAAATCTTTTTAAGAACTACAAGACAATTGACTGCAACCCGTCTGATTATCATATTTCGAAGGACGTTTCTGATTGAATTCTGGAAAACGATTTTCATACGGATTTTGCAATGCTTCTTTTAGTTTGAAGAATAATTCGTAATTCCCATTTTCCGCATCTTGAAGAGCTTCAAATAAGAGATAATTTCTTAGAATAAATTTTGGATTTGTTTTTGACATCAGTTCCAAAGATTCTGTTTCCGAGATATTATTTTTCAGTTTTCTTGCTTTATATTTTTCGATGAAATTAGATAGCCTTTTCAATTCGATTTCATTCAGAACTCGGTAAAAAGAATTGGAAAAATCATTAATATTAATTTCAGAAACAGTTTTCTCAAGACTTTGGAAAAACAACGTATAATCAAGATTCAAATCCTGCATCAGCTGTTGCCATTCCGTAAAAAACCTTTCATCTTCTGACAAAACCTCATCGAAACCGAATTTATCAGCTAACATTTTGTCGTGCTCTATCCAGAATCGTTTCCCATAATCATCTAAGATTTTTTCTAAAGTTTCTGAATCGTTGATTAAAGGAAAAATAGCATTGGCTAGAGCAGCTAGATTCCAATGTGAGATTTGCCCTTGTTTTCCAAAAGCATATCGCTTTCCTGGTAAATCGGTTGTATTGGGTGTAAATTCTAAATCATAGCCATCCATCATAGAAAACGGTCCGTAATCAATCGTGAGTCCAAGAATTGACATATTATCGGTATTCATCACACCGTGAACAAAACCGACACGATACCAATCGATTATCATTTTCAATGTTCTATCACAAACTGTTTGAAACCAATCGATGTATTTATTTGAATTATTTTCAGAATTGACTTCCGGATAAAAATTCTCAATCGTATAATCCGCTAATTGTTTCAATAAATCGTTCTGATTTCTGGCAGATAACAATTCGAAATGTCCAAAACGGAGAAAAGATTCTGCAGTTCTAACAACAACTGCGCCTTGTTCCTTCTGTGGATTCCCAGAATATTGAATATCTCTAATGACATCTTCACCGGTTTTGGAAAGACTCAACGCTCTCGTTGTTGGAACGCCAAGATGAAACATTACTTCACTCATCAGATATTCACGAATCGAAGAACGCAAAACCGCTCTTCCATCTGCGTGTCTGGAATATGGTGTTGCACCAGCTCCTTTCCATTGGATTTCGGTTTGATGATTTTCATTAATGATTTCACCTGCATAGATTGCTCTTCCGTCTCCTAACTGTCCAGCCCAATTACCAAACTGATGACCTGCATAAGCTGTTGCGTAAGTTTTTATATTTTCAGGAAGATTTTGAGCTACAAGGAAATTTTTATTATTTTCTAATTTTCCTAAACCAATTTCGTTTGATAGTTCTTCATTAAAATCAATTAATTCAATTTTATCAAAATCTGCAGGTTCAACAATACTGAACAAAACATCTGGTGTTTGTCTCTGCATTAGATTTTCTGAAAAATCTCCTGGAAATAGTTTCGTGAAATTATGAGTAATATTTTTTAAATTCATTATCAAAAAACCCGTCTCACTTTAAGCGGACGGGATTAAATTTTATTTGTTAAAGTCTATATCATCCGAAGAATTAATAGCTTCATTAGAATTATCTTCTTTTTTCACTGGTTTATCTGGAACAATCTGTGTTGGATTTTTGAGTTCCTCAATGGATTGTAATCCTCCATCATCGCCGTATCCATTTCGGAGATTATTAAGATCTGAACAACTTCCCGTCCAATTCGCCGGCTTGATGAATTTATCTTCTGGAAGAATATTCAAAGCTTTATCAGCAAAAACTTTTTTCATATAGATTGCCCAAATTGGAAGTCCCATCTTAGCACCCTGCCCTTCACCTGTACTCCAGAAGTGAGTTGCTCTGTCTTCCCAACCAACCCAAACATCAGTTGCTAGTTTTGGAACGATTCCGACAAACCATCCATCTGAGTTTTTTTGAGTTGTACCGGTTTTACCTGCTATTTCTACACTTGCAGGAATTCCTCTTCTTCTCAATTCTCCAGAAGCTGTCCCAAATTCTGCAACACCTTTCATCAAATCAATCATTGTGTAGGCATACATCTCATTCATTACTTCTTTAACGACAGGTTTCACTTCTTTAATGACGCGTCCGTTAGCATCTTCAATCCTCCAGATCATTTCCGGTTTTGTATAGTTTCCGAAATTGGCGAAAGTACTGAAGGCTCCTAACATTTCGTAAATCGTAATATCGGAAGTACCTAAAGCCATTGGCAAATGTTTGTCAATCGGGTTTGTTACTCCCAAATCTCTTGCTAATTGAATAACGTTTTCCGTTCCTGCCATTTCAGCTAATCGGATTGCAACTGGGTTTTGTGAGTGTGCTAAAGCATTCTTGAGTGTCAACATTCCTCCACTACCCCTTACATGCCAATTTCCTTTGGAATAAGAAGCGTTGGAAACTGTAGAACAAGGCGTCATCCCGAGATGCATAATAGCTGTTGCATAAACAAATGGTTTGAACGTTGAACCAACTTGTCTTTTCCCTTGTTTTACGTGATCATACTGGAAATGTTGCCAATTGATACCTCCAACCCAAGCTTTGATATCTCCAGTCGCAGGTTCCATAGACATCAGACCTGCTTGCGCAATCTGTTTATGATAACGGATAGAATCCCAAGGAGACATCTCTACTTCCTCTTCGCCCTGCCAAGTAAACCTTGTCATTTTTACAGGTTCGTGGAATTCCATCATAATAGAATCTTCCGGCATTCCCTCTGCTTTCAGTTGTTTGTAACGACCTGTTCTTTTAACAGCCGACATCATCAAATCATTAATCTGAGTTTTTGAAAGATTATAATAAGGACGATTTGGATTACGTCTCATCTCATTATCAAAGTTTCTCTGAAGATCGGTCAAATGTTCTTTGATAGCTTCTTCTGCATATTTCTGCATTCTGGAATCCAAAGTCACATAGATTTTTAATCCATTTTTATAAAGATTAAGCTCTTTTCCTGTTTCTTTTTCGTAAGATTCAAGATATTGCTGAATCTCTTTTCTCAAGAAAAATTTATAATAAGAAGAAAAACCTTCCTCAACTGTTTTTATCTCATGGAAATCTACAACAATCGGAGTAGCAATAGCTTTTTCATAAGTAGATTGGTCAATATAACCAGTTTCCACCATTTGTTTTAGAACAACGTCTCTTCTTGTTTTGGCTCTTTCCGGATTTCTGTAAGGGTTATTTCTTCTTGGAGCTTCCAACATCGCGACAAAAGTCGCAGCTTCTGGTAATGTTAATTGATTCACAGATTTATTAAAATAAACTCTGGAAGCCATTTCGATTCCTTTCGCATTGAAAAGGAAGTCCATTTTATTGAAATATAAAGCAACGATTTCTTCTTTCGTATAACGCTTTTCAAGACTTACTGCAACACACCATTCTTTCAGTTTTTGGAAAGCTCTTTCAAACTTATTCTGAGAAGCATTTCCAGTAAACAAAAGTTTAGCTAACTGTTGAGTAATCGTAGAACCTCCCCCTCTCTCTCCACCAAATCTTACAGCTCTAAGAATTGATTTTAAATCGATACCAGAATGCTCCTTAAAACGTTCATCTTCTTTTGCCTGTAAGGCATAAACAAGAAACGGAGGCAACTGCTTGTAAGCTACAGGTTTGGTTTTTTCTTTTTCAAACTTTCCTAAAAGGACATTATCCGAAGAATAGATTTCCGAAGCAACATAAATATCCGGATTTTCAAGTTCTTTTACATCGGGCATATCTCCTACGAAGCCCTGAGAAACAGCAAAAAATAGACCTGAAATACCTAATACAACAGCGAAAAATCCTATCCAAACGATTTTTATCCATTTTTTGATACCCGATTTTGCTTTTTTCTTGTCTGGCAGAGGAAAAGTTTTATGTTCAGTTTTCTTATTTTCCATTAATAAATTAAGGCTTTAAGTTTTGAATTTTAATTCCTATATCTTCTATTCCCGGCAATACATTCCTTCTCATTGCATGAACAACTTTTACAGAGTAATTACCATTTTTAGGAAACTTATAATTAAGTTTATATTGAAAAAGGGTTTCCTTGGTATCTCCAAATCCTGTTCCAAGCCATTCGCCATTTGGTTTCGCCAAAACATAATTAAGCGTATCTGTGGAAATAAGCTTTTTGTCCTGTTCTACCTTAGCTATGAGACGTAGATTGCTGTATGGATAATCATTATTATTTCTTACAACAAATACAAGATTTTTAGGATTTTGAGAATCCTTTATATCAAAATCAAGACTTTTAAAGTCATTTTTTTTCCAACTATTCCCAACATCATTCACCACAACTTTTTCATTGTCATTTTGACATGAACAGAGAGAGAAAAACAATATAAAAGCAACAATCGGTCTAAGCATTACCTTCATTTTTCGGCGGAAATTTCTTTTTCGGTTTTTTGAACGGTTTTTTGTGCGTTTTATTTTCTGCTGGATGATTCTCTGTAGCTTGAATTTTTGGAGTTTCAGCTCTATTTTCTATTGGCTTCTGCCCGCTCGGACGATTTCTGTTATGATTTGGTCTCGGATTTTTATTTTCCGAAGTTCGATTTTCAGTCGTCTGAACATTTGGATCTACAGATTTATTTTCTACTGGCTTTTGTTCATTAGAACGATTTCTGTTATCTGCTTGACGAGGACTTTTATTGTCCTGCGATCTTGCAGGTCTATTGTCTGGCTGTCTCGGGTTTCTATCTCTATTGTTCTGTCCGCTTCTTGGTTTTTTGAATTTCTTTTCAAAACGGTCAACGCTATTTTCTTGAATCAAATCAGAGGTTACCATAGGATTCTCAACTACTTTCAAATCTTCCAAAGCTTGTGATTTCTCACCTTTTTTGTTAATGGCAATCATCTTTTGAACTTCGAAGATATCAATATCATACCAAGCCATAGAATTCTCTACATAAGCAAACCACATTTTCTTCTTGAAAACATCAATCTTGATACAAAAAGCTCTTCCTTTCTCTGTATTCAACACCGTGCTAGACGACGGAAAATCTCTCAGGACATCCAGATAGCTATCCAACTCGTAATTAAGACAACACTTCAGTTTACCACACTGTCCCGCCAATTTTTGAGGGTTAATGCTTAATTGCTGATATCTTGCTGCATTGGTGTTCACAGAACGAAAATCGGTAAGCCAAGAAGAACAGCAGAGTTCTCTTCCACAAGATCCTATTCCTCCAACTTTAGCGGACTCCTGACGGAATCCAATCTGCTTCATATCGATCTTCGTACGAAAATTAGAGGCATACTCCTTTATCAGTTGACGAAAATCTATCCTATTATCAGCTGTATAGTAAAAAGTCACCTTGGAACCGTCTCCTTGATATTCTACGTCTGTGATCTTCATTTCAAGATTAAGACCGTAAGCTATTTTACGCGCATCTATCTTGATTGTATTTTCCTTTTTTCTAAGGTCTTGCCATGTCTCTATATCTTTCTGACTGGCAAGTCTATATATCTTTAGTGCTTGATCTTCGGGGACATTTTTCTTTTTCATTTGGATCTTCACCAACTCTCCCGAAAGACTCACTACACCTATATCATGACCCGGACTAGATTCTACAGCAATGATGCTACCAATATGCAAGGGCAGGTTATTGACGTTCTTATAATATAATTTACGATCGTTTTTAAAACGAACTTCCACATATTCAGAGCTTTTCGATCTTGATGGATCAATATCAGAAAGCCAGTCAAAAACACTTAATTTATAACTATTCCCGCAGGTATCTACACTACTACACCCATTAGCGGACTTGGTGCCACAAGAATGGGAAGAATCGCCGGATGTTTTACACCCACAACTCATATTTTATTTTTTATGTCTGATTGCAAAGTTAATATAAATTTTATTTAAGCTTGATGATAATATCTTTTAAAAATATTTTTTTGTTAATTTTAAGTTAATACACGATTAATATTGATAATATATCAAATAAAACAATCAATAATTAAGATATTTACAAAACGAAAACTTACAGTTTATTATGGTTTACATTACATTGTTTAAAATTAAACTAAATTAAAAATCAATAAAAAAAATATTACAAACAATTAATTATCAACACCATAAATACAACCCAACACTAAACAACTATTCTAAGAATAGCAATGTTTAACTTTTTTTATGTTTTTTTATAATTGTTATTAAAATAATTATAAATTTGGAACATTAATAATAATTATATGAGAAGAATTTTAATGACCACGGCATTAGCTGCCGGTGTAATGGCATACGCAGGAGGATTCCGAGTATCTCTTCAGGGTGTTAAGCAGCTAGCAATGGCTCATACCAGTGCTCACGCTGAGGATGCGAGTGTTGCATTCTTCAACCCTGCCGGTATTTCCTTTATCCCCTCAAAACTGAGTGTGGCTGCAGGTGGTTTTGGTGTATCGAATAAAATCACATTCCAAAACACAAGTACCTTGCAACAGACAGAAACAGATAATCCTTTAGGAACGCCTATTTATGCAGCTGTAGCTTACAAGGTTTTGGACAACCTTTCTGTAGGTTTCAGTTTTTCAACTCCTTTTGGAAGTACTATCGAATGGCCAAGTGATTGGGAAGGCAAAGAAATGGTTCAAAAATTAGAATTAAAAAGTTTCTTTTTCCAACCAATGGTTTCTGTAAAATTAGCACCCTGGGCATCTTTCGGAGCTAGTTATATCTACGCCAAGGGTAAAGTTGATTGGACAAAAGCTTTAACTCAATATAATGGACAACTTAATTTGTTGGATGATCAAGCAACAGGACATGGTTTTGGTTTTGGATTCTATTTCCAGCCAGACAACCAATGGGATGTGAGTGTTGCATATCGTTCACCAGTTGACATGAAAGCTAAAGAAGGTAAAGCAACATTCATGGTTCCTTCTGTATTGGCATCAAACTTTAATGGTGGTTCGGATAATTTCAAAGCCACTCTTCCTTTGGTAGATGAAATCACTTTGGGTGCAACTTACAAAATAACTCCAAAATGGTTGATTTCTGCAGATTACAACTATCATGGCTGGGAAAGATATAACAAACTGACGCTTGATTTTGAAAATGTAGCAGCTGGTAATCAACCAAACGACCCAACAATTTTGGTAACTCCTAAGAATTTTAAAAATACTTCAAGTGTGCGTATTGGAACCCAGTATATCTTCAATGATATGATTGCTGGTAGATTAGGATGGTACTATGATCAATCACCTTATGCTGACAAAGATTTCATCCCAGAAACGCCTTCTTTTGACAATTATGTGATCACAGGAGGTATCGGACTCAAATTCAACAAATTGGGAGTTGACATTTCTGGAGCTTATGCAATGCCGAAAAGCAGAACTTTCAATAATGCTTATTACAATTTTGCAGGACAGGCAAAAGCTGATGTATTTTACTTTGGTTTAGGATTATCTTACAATGCATTTTAAAAATTGAATCAATTATGAAAAAATTATATATCTCAACATTAGCAGCATCTCTATTATTTGCAGTTAGTTGTCAAAATGATTTCGAGAACAGTACAGAAGATGTAGTTGTAACTTCAGGAGAAGCTAGCTTTTCCAAATACGTATCATTAGGAAATTCCTTGACATCAGGTTATAGAGATGGTGCCTTATATTCTAGTGGACAAGCAGAATCCTATCCTTCTATGCTTGCTGGACAAATGAAATTAGCAGGAGGAGGCGAATTCACACAACCATTAATGCCAAATGATGTGGGCGGATTTATAGGAATCCCTGGTTTTGGAGGGAAATATAGTCTCCAATTGGTGGATGTGAAAGACTACACAGGTGCAGTAACTGGAAAAAAACTATCCCCAGTACAAGCCACTGCAGCAGCAGCTCTAGATGTTGTCGGAGGTGCTGGAAAATATTATAACAATGTAGGTGTCCCTGGTGCAAAATCATTTCATTTGGTAACACCTGGCTATGGAAGTTTGGCCAACTTAAATCTAGGTTTAGCAAATCCTTATTTTGTAAGATTTGCAACCTCTGCCTCCACAACTGTATTAGCAGATGCAGCAGCACAAAAACCAACTTTCTTTTCACTTTGGATTGGAGCTAACGATGTTTTATCTTATTCAACAAATGGAGGCACTAACTCACAAACAGTAGGAGGAGTTACAACTTACACTCAGGCAACTGACCAAAAAGGAAATCCTAATCCTGCAACATACAAATCGAATGACATCTCGGATCCTGCTTTAGTAACAGGTTCTATAAAAGCTGTTTTAGATGGATTAAAAAGCGCAGGTGCAACAAAAGGAGTAATAGCAAACATTCCATATGTTACATCTATTCCTTACTTTACAACTGTTCCTTATAATCCCGTTCCGCTTGCAGCAGCATCCGCAGCTTCTCTTAATGGAAATTTTGGTATGCTCAATACTGTATTAGCTGGTGCTGGACTTCCTAAAAGATTTGCAACACTGACAGCTTCTTCCAACAATCCCGTTTTGATCATCGACAGAAGTTTGTTAGACATCTCTGGCTATCTTCCTCCTCAATATGCAATGTACGGACAGGCTAGACACGCAACAGCAGAAGATCTAATCTTGCTACCAGCTTCTTCCGTTATTGGAATTGACCCAACTACAGGATTACCTCCAAGCCCAACATCACAAACAATTGGAGGCGTTACAATTCCTTTAGGAGATCAATTGGTTTTAACTAAAACAGAGGCTGCAAAAGTACAAGTTGCGACAGAAGCTTATAATACAGCGATAAAAGGATTAGCTTCCTCTTATGGTTTGGCTTTCGTAGATGCAAATGCAAAAATGATTGAACTAAATTCCGCTTCCGGAATACAATGGGATGGAGTAAAATACACTTCCACATTTGTTACTGGAGGTGCATTCTCTCTGGACGGGGTTCACCCGACAGGAAGAGGTTATGCAATCATTGCTAACGAGTTTTTGAAAGCAATCAACCTTAAATACAAATCTAATCTTCCTATGATTAGCCCAAATTCTTATAATGGAGTGAAATTCCCATAATTAGAGATAACACTATCATACAAACCGCTTCTTTTTGGGAGCGGTTTTTGTTTGAATATTAATATTATTTTCAAAATATAAAATTTTGATTATTTTTACACTCGTAAGATTAAACAATGCTTTCAAAAAGAGTCAAATACGCCATCAAAACTTTGCTGTTTCTTAACCGCAAAGACAACGCTTCATTATCTTCTGCGAAAAAAATTTCGGAGAGTGAACGTATTCCTCTTAAATTCTTAGAACAAATCTTAAGAGAACTTAAACAAAACAAAATCCTTAAAAGCGAAAGAGGAGCTGAGGGTGGTTATACTTTTATGAAAGACCCTTCCGAAATCAAAGTTCTTGACGTTATCAGAATTGTAGATGGTCCTGTTGCGATGTTACCTTGTGCTTCTCTCAATTTTTACGAAAAATGTGCTGACTGTACAGATGAAGCCACTTGTAGCATCAGAAAATTATTAATCTGCGTTCGTGATAATATGCTACCACTATTAGACACGAGTATTGCTGATATGACGAAGTCTGAGAAATCTCCTATATAATGTTCACTGACGAATATTTTATGAAGATGGCTTTGCAGGAAGCAGAAAAAGCCTTAGAAAAAGATGAAGTTCCAATTGGATGTATTATTGTTTCAAACGATAGAATCATTGCAAAATCTCACAATCTTACCGAAACTCTAAATGATGTTACCGCTCACGCAGAAATGCAGGCTATAACTTCTGCAGCTAATTATTTAGGAGGGAAATATCTTCAGAATTGCACTTTGTATGTGACTTTAGAACCTTGCGTAATGTGTTCCGGAGCTTTAGCTTGGTCACAAATTTCGAAAGTTGTGATTGGGGCAAGAGATGAACAGAGAGGTTTCATTAATAAGAATTTATCGCTTCATCCGAAAACGGAAATTATTTCTGGAATTTTGGAAAACGAATGCTCCGCAATTGTAAAAGACTTTTTCCGAAATAAGAGGTAGTTTTATAAAAGCATAAAAAGATGACTAAAAAGAATATTTTAAATCTCATTTTAGTTACTACTGTTTTTATTTTCAGTATGCTTATGCTCAATACGATTCGTCAATATTCTAGTTTTGAAACTAATGTTGGCTTTTTGAGATTCAAACAAAATGTCATCGGAAACAAAAATTGGCTCTTATTTTTTTACATCCATATTTTTTCTATTACCATTTGTCTCTTGGCTGGATTGACTCAATTCTCAAATCAATTTTTAAAAGAAAATCGAAAAGTGCACAGAATCATTGGTAAAATATATTTTTACAATGTTCTTATCATCAATTTTCCAGCTTGCTTTGTTTTAGCTTTATTTTCAAACGGTGGTATCATTGGAATTTCTGGTTTTATAATTCAGAATTTCTTATGGGGTTATTTCACTCTATTTGCAGTGATTTTTATAAAAAAAGGGAATGTAGAAATGCACAAGAATTATATGATTTTCAGTTATGCAATCACTTCAACGGCTATCACATTTAGATTAATTAAAAATATGTTCTATAATGAAGATATCTTTTCTTATCAGCTCTTTTATGGTCTCAATGTGTGGATTTCATTATTTCTGAACATCCTAATTGCTTACATCATTATTAGAAAAAGCAACAACGATTTACCTCTCGAAAGTAACCGTATTGATGAAAATAATAAACGAAATTAAAACACACGCAGCAAAAACCAATATAAAAACGAGAGCATCAAGAAGTGCATTATATTTGCTTTTTTTGGTAAACCGCTGAAAAAACCTCGTTGATAAATAAGCAATTCCCCCGAAGATTATTAAGATAAAGAATAAGAAAAAATCCATCGTTTGTTGTAATTTGTTTTGATAAATTTAATCAAATTTCTCTACAAATCTCTTCCCAAAAAATACAAGCCTTTCAAAGTGTGTAATCTGTCGCCGATATTGATTTTATCAGTCAAAGGTTTATAAACGTGACTTACACCTCCTGTTGCAATCACAAAGCAATTATCTTTAACCTCATCATTAATCCGGTCAATAAAACCTTCTACCATTCCAAGAAATCCGTAAACCATTCCGCTTTGCATACAAGTAATTGTATCCAATCCTAAAACTGATTTTGGTTTTACCAATTCGATTTCGGGCAATTGAGCCGTTCCTTTTATCAAGCTATTAAGCGAAGTCACAATTCCTGGCGCAATGATAACGCCAAGCGTTTCTCCATTTTCATCAAGGCAGCTTGCTGTGAGTGCTGTTCCGAAATCAAGGATAATTTTCTTTTGACCGGGATAAAGATTATGTGCTGCAACAAGATTGGCGTAGATATCAGTTCCCATTTGTTTAGATTTCGGGATAACTCCAGACGGCGTATTTCTATCTACAATTACAGGAATTTTGTTATGGATTTTCTTGATAGCACTTGCCACAACTTTCGTCAATTGAGGTACAACAGAACCAATAATCACTTTATCAATTTTCTCAACATCGATTTTATAAGTCTGATAAAGCATCAGAATCTGAACAAAAAGTTCATCCGTCGTCTTGTAAGGTTTGGTGTTGATGACCCAAGACAGGTCACAATTGTCATCATCAAACAATCCGAAACGGATATTGGTATTTCCTATATTGATTACAATGCTGTTCATTATTTTCTTAATTTCAGATTTAATTTCAAAAACCAAATTTTGCCACGTTCCATAGGTTTCACCTACGGCTATTAAAATTGAATCCTTCGGATTCTCCGCAAATTGCCCCTTTTCTCCATTGGTTTTACCAACGGCTACTGATATTGAATCCTTCGGATTCTCCTCGACTTGGCTCTTTTGCCTTTATTCTTGTTTCTTTAATTCCTACTTCACTTCCAAATAATTATCATCAGGGTTAACATCGGCTAATCTTTGGCTGAAATCAATTCCCATTGCAGATAACTGAGATTTGGTGTAAGGAATCGTAAAGCTGTATTCCTGCTGAGTCCAAGCCCAATAAGGCAAAGTCTGAATGTTACCGTAAATATCTTTTGTTTTCCAAACCCTTGTTAAATTCAAAGGAATATTATAATTGATAACTTTTTTATCTTTTGTCAAAATACTGAAATCAATCGGCATTGGAACACCACCTTTATTCACTAAAGTAATTGTTGTCGATTGCGGGTCATATTTTACATTCTTGATTCCGTAATCGATAGTTTTTGTGGTATTAATCCAATAATGCTGGAACCATTTCAAATCCATTCCGGAAACCAATTGTGCAATATGAATGAAATCTCTTTCCGTTGGATGTTTCATCGCCCACTCGTCATAATATTTCAGCATAATTTTGCTCAAATTTTCTTCTCCGACAATGTAACCTAACTCTACTAAAAACGTTTCTCCTTTGATGTAACTTGCGTAAGTATAAGCCGTTCCATTATCGTGGTGGTCGCCTAACCAAACTGCAGGTTCTTCTTTCCCCGATTTTGTGAAATTAACATATGCTTTCAAAGCACCAACAAATGGATTTGGCTGTGATTCTCTTGGCGGGAATAATCTGTAAAACACAAAATCTTCTGCATACTGCGTGAATCCTTCATCCATCCAAGGTCTTACACTTTCGTTGGTCGCCAACATCTGCTGAAACCAAGAATGCGCACCTTCGTGGAACATCAAACCCGAAAGTCCTTCTACTGAAGTTGCTTCACCCAAAATCATTGTACACATTCCATATTCCATTCCACCATCGCCACCTTGGATGAATGAGTAACTTGGCCATTTGTAACGTCCGAAAGTCGCATTCATCAATTGATAATATTTTGTGATGTAAGGTTTCATCTCTGACCAATACTTTGTCTTTTCAGATTTTTGGTAAACCAAGAAAACTTTTGGACCATCCAGAATCGGGAAACTCTCTACCGAATAATCTCTGTCAGCCGCCCAAGCAAAATCCAGAATGTTTTTCGCAGTCCATTTCCAAGTTACTTTCTTGGAAATATCTTCTTTTATCGTTGCACTGCTGTCATAACCTTTTACTTCCGTTGGATTTTCAAGATTTCCGCCAGCTCCGATGACATAATCTTTATCGATTTTGATATTCACTTCGTAATCAGAAAATGGTGCGTGAAATTCTCTTCCAACATAGTCAAACGCAGCCCAACCGTCATAATCATATTCAGCAATTTTTGGGTACCATTGCGTCATTGTCATATCAACACCTTCACGGTTGTTTCTTCCGGCTCTTCGGATTTGCATCGGGATATTGGCATCCCATTCCATTGTGAAAGTGGTGGAAGAATTTGGTTTAATGGATTCCGCCAAGAAAACTTTCATCACAGTTCCCTGAATCTCGAATTTCAAATCTTTTCCGTTTTGCTTTATCCAACGGATATTCTGTGCACCTTCTTCACTTTTAGGAATCTCTGACAATCTTGAAACCACTGTGTTTCCTACTCTTTTTGCCAGTCTTCCGTCTGCATTCACGCCTTGAGACTGCACACGCTGGTCCATCATAGAACCTGCTTTGAAAGCGTTCCAATACAAATGAAAATAAGCCACTTTCAACTCATCCGGAGAATTATTTCTATAATCCAGAGTTTGTTTCCCTTGGTAAGTGAAATTGGCTGCATCCACATCAATATCCATTTTGTATTTGGCATATTGTTGATAATAAGGATTTTGCTGGGCCGAAAAGATTAAAGAAAAAAGAATTGAGAATAAAGAGAATTTCAGTTTTTTCATAGATTTATGATTAACCCTAAAAGGTTTGTTATAATAATTTTACCAAAAATACTAAGTTTTTGTTGAATGGCAAGTGGAAAGGAGAGTAAGGTTCTGGTGTGATTGAAAATTTTGTAGATTTGAGAAAAGCAGTAATAATATATGAAACAACTCTCCGATATCATTAAAGAAAAAATCCAAAATGAAATTAATTCCGGAAGGTATCCATTCAAGTATTCTTACGAACAATTTCTAAATGATAGTAACAACTATAATGAACTCACAAATTCTATTAAGCTATTTAATGACGAATTAAAAAAAGATTTAGATTTCGAAGCTGAGTATTTTGATTTTATCATCAACAAAAACACACAGTTAATTTTATCATTGCATAAATATTTTTCAGAGAATGGAAAGGCAAAAAAAGATTATTCCGTGAAGAGTTATTCATATAATGTTATGAATCATTTTTGGATGATTTTCACTATCATAACCAATAACTATATCTCTTTAAAAGAATTATTCATAAACGGAAAAGATTATCAAGGTAAAATATTGTTTAGAAATACAATTGAATTAACCGAGCTTTGTATAAGTATTCTTGGTAATGAAGAATTTTACATTTTTTTTAAAAAGGAAAACAATGTAAATAATCCTTCTAAAAATTATCAAACTTTAAAATTTGACAGTATCAGGAAAACCTCTAATAAAATTATTGAAGAAATAAAAAAACTTCCAAAAAACAATATTGATAAAGAATTATGGGATGAATATTTAAAAATGAGAGATGAATATTACGATGATACTTCAAAGCATATACATTCAAATTTTTTTAATTTAATGTCAAATAGTTATGTACCTCTAAAATATTCAGGAGAATTGGATTTGCCCGAAGACTCTCTCGTCCATAACCTTTCAGGAATAATTAATGCAAAAACTGAAAATAATATTGAGCAAGTAATTTTATATGACTCTATTTCATATCTGATTTTAATGATTCTTTTAATTGAAACACATAAATTACACTTTTCAAAATTGGACTATAAAACTGACTACTTAACCATACTATCTGCAAATAATTGGGAACTACTGAGATTTAGAAAAAAGCACTAAATTCATTTATTATAAACTTTTTCGAAAAACATCTCAACAAACTCAATCTAGATTCCTACGGAATGACAAAATTGAGTTTTTGTGCTGACTGTTGTTCTATGTTGAATTTGCAGCCCGACTTGAGCGAAAATCCTTTTTTGCTTATTCTCAAGTTCTATTTAATGGAAAACTTTCTGCAAAAAAGATTGGGAGCGGAAGGCGGATTAAGCTGCCCAAATAAAATTATTTCTAATTAGGACTTACCATAAATTTCGGCAATTAAAATCAATTCAGGCTCAACTTTAGCAGACTTCAACTCGAAAATTAATTAGTTGATTATAATGATTTTTGGAACTTTGAAAGTATTCGATAAATTTTTCAAAAACTTCTGAAGATTGCTTGTGCAAGCATCATTAGCCATTCAAAGCATTGAAATAAATGTGAATTTTACGTTTATTTTATTTTTCTATATTTAGTTAAATCAATATTCGAGTTTATGAGACAATGCCTTATCATATTTAGTGTTTTAATTTCTTCCGTTAGTTTTTCTCAGAATGTTAAATTCAAAGATGCTTATTCCAAAGCGTTCAAAATCGGAACTGCTGTGAACCACGACATCGTGAGCGGAAAAGATAAAAAACAACAGGCGATTGTTCTGGAACATTTCAACACCATTACGCCGGAAAACTGTATGAAAGCCGAAGTCGTGAATCCGCTTCCCGGCAAATTCGATTTTTCGCAGGCAGATGCTTTTGTGGAATTTGGTTTGAAAAACAAGATGTTTATCGTTGGTCATACTTTGGTCTGGAAAAATCAAACGCCGGACTGGTTCTTTAAAAATGAAGATGGGACTCAAAAAACCAAAGAACAAACCAAAGAGCGTCTGCACGACCATATCAAACTGGTTGCAAGCCGATACGCAGGAAAAATACAAGCTTGGGATGTTGTGAATGAAGTGATTGATGATGATGGCAGTTACCGAAACGAAGGTTGGATAAAAGGTATTGGCGACGGCGATGAGCTGATGAGACTGGCGTTTCAATATGCTGCGAAATATTCTCCGAATACAGAACTATATTACAATGACTTCAATGCGTGGCGACCAGAAAAAGTGAAAGGCATCGTCCGAATGGTAAAAATGCTGCAAGCCAACGGAATCCGAATTGACGGCATCGGAATCCAAGGTCATTGGGGATTGGACTATCCGAAAAATCAATATATCGAAGATGCGATAGATGCTTACGCTGCGTGCGGAATCAAAGTGATGATTACGGAAATCGATGTGGATGTTTTGCCTGTGACAAAGGAAGGACAAATCATTGGTCAAGCTTTTATGCACAGGCAGTTTCAGAATGAGGAATTCAAAACTTATCTTGACCCTTACATCAATGGTTTGCCAAAAGATGTGGATGAACAACTAGCCAATCGATATGCAGAATTGTTCCAAATTTTCTACAAAAAAAGAGATAAACTGAACCGTGTTACAACTTGGGGAATGGAAGACCAAATGTCCTGGAAAAACGATTATCCAATTCCTGGAAGAACAAACTATCCGCTACTTTGGGATAGAAATGGCAATCCTAAAAAAGCATTGCAAAAAGTGATTGACGTTCCTAAGAAATAATTTCAACACTTAAGTTTATTTAAAATAGCTTTGAAATAGTTTAATTAAGAGCAATTAAGGATTCTCTACTAAAGTGAACTTTTATAATTTGAGGTTTTCTAAAGTGACTTAAGTGTTTTATTTTAATTAATTCTAAAAATCGGATAAAGACGATGCGTTTTCTCGTAATATTCCGAATGTTTATAAACCCAATCTAATTGCGCTTGCCCGTCTTCTGCAAACTTTGGATTAATCGATTTTTCCATTTCGAAAGCGGTTTTCAAAGCCTTGTTATCTTTCAGAAGTTTGCTCGCTGTATCCTCGAAAACATAAGCCGAATAATATTCTTTCTGACCGAGAATCGCATCAAAGAAATTCCAGTTGAAATAAGAATCAACCGCTTCCGGTTCTAACGTTTCCAACAAAAACTTCACACCGTCTTGATTCAGCGGAACGAGAAAATCACCAGCTCTGAACTTAGTTTTTCCTGATTCTTTGGTCACAAATGTGTCGTAATGCAGATAATGACCTTCGTAAGGATTCGGAACAGTTTTGAAATCTTTGATTCGGTATTGCTCCACCACAATTGTAGAATCCTGTTTTATCGGAATCATTTTAATTTGATTCAATTTCAGCAAATCGATGATTTTCCATTCGGATTGTGGAATGACGTAATATTTCGGAATTGTGATTTCTTTTGCCGGAACATAAGTATTGTAAAATTTGACAGGTTTTGAAAACTTAGAATTTCTGTCATACCAAAGTCTCGTTTTTCCGGAAATGTCGCTTGGTTTATATTTGGCTTCAAATCCTTTGAAATCGATGTTTTCATATTTTGTAGAATCAAGTTTCCAAGCCAGAGCATATCGGTTTCCGGCTTTGTATTGTTTCAGATTTTCGGCTCTTTTCTGCTGAATCGTTTTATAATTTTCATCGATATAATTCAGGTTATCAACCATATAATTATAAGTGACTTTCACACGGTCTTTGTAAGGTTTCAGCATATGCGTTTCCACAACCGTCCCGATGGAATTGAACAAAGTCGTGTAACCTGTCGCATATCTCGGGGAATCCACAAAAGCAGGAAAACCACCATCCGGAACATCGCCGTGAATGTTGACATAAGGAACAGAAATCACCCCTTTTTTCTCCATATTTTTAAGAAGCGTTTTCTGCATTTCGTCATTGAAATAATTTCCCAAAACATTCCCTAACCGTTCTTTGTTCGTTGAAATATATGTGAAAGTGTATTGATAATCTGCGCCGTTGCTCACGTGATTATCAATAAAAACATCAGGTTTCAGCCATTGAAAAATCTGCTGAAAACTTCTGGAATTTTTAGAATCTGTTTTGATAAAATCTCTATTCAAATCGTAATTTCGAGCATTTCCACGGAATCCATATTCTTCGGGACCATTTTGATTGGCTCTGGAAAAACTTCCTTGGTTCATCATTCCGCTGATGTTGTAGCTTGCAATAGCTGTGAAAATTACATTCTTTGGTGCTTTGATTTTTCCGGTTGCTAAATCTCTCATCAACATCATTGTTGCATCGATTCCGTCGGGTTCTCCTGGATGAATTCCGTTATTGATAAACAAAATCGATTTTCCTTTTCTGGCTTCCTCAAAACTTTGTTTTGTCGGATTGAAAATCACAACATCGATTGGAGCACCATTGTCATCTTCGCCTTTAGTTTCATAACTGATTGATGGATATTGTTTTGCCAATCCCTGATAGAATTTTCGCATCTCATCAAAAGTTGTAGTTTGATTGCCATTGCCTTTTTCGTAAGGCGTGAGCAATTGAGAATAACCGAAAACAGAAATAAGGATGAATAGGATGGAGAGATTTTTCATAGTACAAATGTAGAAAATCGGTCAATAAAAATTCCTGCCTTTTTCATTTGGATACAATGACGGAAGCGAATCGCTCTGCCAGAATTCTTTCGTATCAGCATCAATAACTGACAAAGAGCCTGCAAAACCTGCTCCAGTATCCAAGTTCCAGACATTGGCTTTGTTGACAGGTTCTTTGATTCCCAAATATAAAGTTGGCGTGTGACCGATGAAAATTTCTTTATATAAAAGCAATCTTTTCGGATATAGTTCTGAATTTTTCGACAACTTCCTATCCATAGCAACAGCCGTTTCCCACAAAGTTCTATCCCAACGATAATTGCTGGAATACATTTCTTTTTCCGGTCCGTGCATAGAAGAATAACCCGCGTGGATAAACAAACGGTTTTCATCGTCGATATAATAATTCTGCATCCGTTGAAAAAATTCGAGATGTTTTTCCAAATCCTCTGAAGAGTAATCTGAATAACTCTCAACTGTACTTTTCCCGCCATTGAAAAGCCAAACATCGGGTGCTGTGCCGAAAGCAAGCCAATCTTCTGTCCAAGCATCGTGATTTCCTTTGATGAAAATACATTCCTGCTTTTCTGAAAGTTCAATTAAAAATTGAATGATTTGAGAAGATTCGCTCCAGCCATCGACGTAATCTCCGAGGAAAATTAATTTATCATTCTCAGTAATTTTGGCTTTCTCCAAAACCTGTTTCAAAGCTTTGAATCCACCGTGAATATCTCCAATTGCTAATGTTCTTTTCATTTAAATCTCTTTTGATAATTCGGGCAAGATTCAATAATTTCCATTGCTTCTATTAATTTGCAATTCATATGTTCAATAATAAAATATAGAACACGAACCGTTCCTGCTCCTTTACCAAACAACTCATTTACCTTTTCTTTTAAATCATTCTTTTCAGGAGAAAAGTCTTTAATCTCTTCTTCAAATTCTTTACTTGTCATTTCGAAATATATTTTGCATCCACAAAATCCGTCAACCAAACATTATTTTCAGAAAGATAGAACAAAATTCCGTCTTCAAACATTTTTCCTGTTCTGATGGTTAGAATAATTGGTTTTCCGTGACGCATTCCGACTTTGGTGGCTGTTTCTTTATCTAAACTCAGATGAACGTGTTGCCTATTTCTTTTCTCAATTCCTTTTTCTAAAATTGAATCCACATTGCTCTGAGCTGTTCCGTGATAGAGAAATTCTGGCGGTTGCTGTGGTTTCAAAGCCAAGTCAATATCAATCGAATGTCCTTGATTTGCTCTGATTTTGGTTTTATCCTCATTGAAAATAAAACGTTTTTTATCATTGGTTTCTACAACCTCATCCAATTCTTCTAAAGTGAAACTTATTTTATGCTTCGAGCATTTCTCTCTTAATTCATCAACATTTGCCCAACCATTTTCATCTAATATTAAATCAATAGTTTCTGGTTTATGTCGAAGAATCAAGCTTAGAAACTTGCTTATTTTTTTCGTTTGTGGTTCGTCCATTGTTTGAGTTCTTTTATCTTAAGGAAGGTTAATACAACAGTTATTTATTCGTCAGCTAATAGATTAAATAGCCTTTTAGTTGTATTTGATTTTGACATTTCCACTCTAGGTTCCCCTTTTTCTAATAAACTAATTTTTTCTGGATAAAAAAGCACATAATTTATACCTGATGGTAACTTAACAGAATTATACCTAATTCCTTGATATCCTAATTCTCTGGCACAATCCATTATAAATCGAGTTATATTGTATTGAGGCTTCCAATTATCTTCACCTATTGTTTCTTGACATAAAACATCTGTTAAATGTAACGATACTAATAATGAGTTCGTTGACAATGAAATTTCATTATAAGAGTATTTTAAATCTAATATATTTTCAATTTTATTCGTAATCTCAAATTGTTGTACCCAAACTAATACATTATTTTCAACTTCAGCAATTGCAGTCTCTTTTTTGTTAGATAAATAAAAATGACTCTGTCCATTATGATTGAATCTTCCTTCTGAAGGCTTTCCTAATGGAGCATTTTTCATTTGCTCCGATGTTAGAATTTTTTTATCATTCACTAATCGAGAGCGAAATAAAATATCTCCTATATTTAAATCTACTTTCGGTAAATTCATCTGTTGAATCTCCTGATATATCTTTCTACCTACAGGATGATTTAAAGCGAGCAAGGGAAATTCTTTTATGTAGATATCAAAATCCTTTAATTTATTATTGTATTTTTTAGTACATTTATCAATATAAAATTCTAAATCTTTTTGATATTTAGTTTTAATTCCGACTTTAGATGCAATTTCTAATTCGCTTTTACAGTTGGAACAAAATATTTCACCTTGATATTCTGAAAAGCAATCAGAATCTATACCTAAATCAAATAGTAAATCATACACATCAGACTCATTCCCCCAAAGCCATACTGGCTCTCCATCGCTCCAAGATTCACAATCAGCACAACTAGATATTTGAGAATTTATTTTATCTATTATCCTTTGTTTTTTTGTCATTTTAGTGTTGTTTTATTAATTCTTAATTTTTTATTTAAATTTTCATCATCAAACAGCAACGGTTTTTCTTCAGGAATTATCAGTCTATCTAAATCCTTATTCAAAACAAATTGATGTTGTTCCCAAACAAAATCAGAAATATTTTCAATCAAAAGAATATCATCTTTCGCAAAAGATTTAATGAAATCATTTCTCAATCCAATTTGAATAGCTCTTCTTTCCAATTTATTTCCAAAAGGGTCGTGGTCCGGGTCCCATTGTAATCTTACAGAAGATTTTTTCACTTGATTTTGCCATTCTTCTCTGGAAACTCCAAGCTTGTCATTAAAAGATGAATACACTGCATTTTCCAAATATCTTTTGAAAGCAGACATTTTCAAATGAATTGCCAAGACAAACTCCTGGCCTTCCTTTGTTCCCCAACCGTTCCTGTACATCATCCATAGGAAATTCGGTTTTATCCAAGTCATTCTTTCCAAACTGAATGCTCCTCCAAAATATTGGTTTTTAAAAGCAAACTCTCCGATATCTTTTCGATAAGATTGATAAACAACAATTTTTTCATCATCATATTGAGCCATTATGTGATGCCCTGTTTGTGGCCAATCTTTTAATTGCTCTTTATATTGTTTTAATTTAAGTTTCATTTTTTAGTTTTAATAATAATTTTTCCACATCAGTATTTTCGGACCTCTTAAACTCATTTCCTATAAACACTTTCTTCACTTCTATATTGCCTACAATTGCCTGATTGAAAGCTTCCAATTTTTCTGAAGGAATCCATAATTCGTTGTGATTTCTTGCTCCTACATTTTGTGCAGGATATTGATTCACTTCATCTTCCAATACTTCAAATTCGGTAACAAATCCCAAATAATTTCCCGCTTCATCTCTTGTATTCCATTTTTCTGCAATTTCGGAAGCATAATCTTCATCCAAAACGGGATAGAAAAGAGGTTGCCATTCCAATCTTGGAGGGAATTTTTTGTAATTACTTTCGATAATTAAAATCATTTCTTTTTCTCCGACAGGTCTATATAATGTTGTTGTTTTCATAGTTTTTTTTAATATTAATTCAATACCAAAACCGCTTCTTCATCAGAAAGCTTTATTTCCGCCGTTGCTCCACTGTTGAACTGCAGAAAATCCTGCTCAATTCCATCACTAAAGATAAAACCATTATTTGGCATTAATGATTCAATGATTAATTTGTTCCCTTTTTTCAGTTTTCCTCCGCAGATATTGGTTTGCGTTCTGATGCTTTTGAAGGGTTCTCTTACAGCAAAATATAAATCATCCTCTTTCAATTTTGGATAATGCAAATCAGTTTCTCCCAAAATTCCGAAAGCCATATTGAAAATCGAACTCAGCCAACCTGTACTTCCTGTTTTTGTGGAGACAATAATCCCACTGGAAGAATGGGTTTCTTCTTTTCCGTTCAGCATAATTTTATATCTTGCCGAAGAATGAGAAGAAATCCCGATGAATAAATCATTCACTGCCAATAGTTTTTGTCCGTCATTTAAAACCGCTTCTGCAAACCTCATTTTCTTTGAACTAAACTTTTCGTTCAACACAGCATTTATTCCATTCAGAAAGTTCTTTACCGTAAAAGGAAGCAAAACGCCATCATATCTTTCTTCGTCAGGATTGATTGCCACAATCGGAATATTTTTAGAGTATTTTGCCACATTAGCAACCAAACCATCTTGTCCTATCACCACAATCAAATTATTTTCGGAAAAAATATAAGATGGAACGAATTCTCTTTCAATCACTTTATTTTTAATCACTTTTGAAAGCTTTGTCTGAACTTCCAAAAATGACTGATGAAATTTCTCGTGTTCATACACATATTCCTGAAAATCTCCTCCCGAACTTTCTATATAAAATTTCGCCTGAGCTTTCGTATTGAAGCGTTCAATCAGAGACTCGAGTCTAGTTTTATTTTTGATGATGATGGCATATTCGATTTTCATTTTTTCTGAGATATAAAATGTATTAATGGCTTCTTCTAGCTCTACCTTTGCATTATTTCAAAATAGTATCCAGCAAATCAGGACTGATATTCAGGTTTCCAATTTTCCCAGCATTCTCAGCCAATTCTCTGAAAGCTAAAGCAATATTACTTTTTGCATCTCCATTTCCACTTAAAGCGTTCAAAACTTTCCAGTCAATTTCTTTGTAAGGTTTTAAAGAAGTTTCCAAAATATATCCGTGAGTTTCTGCTTCTTTTCTATCGTTTTCTGTTTTTTGTTCAATAAGCTGTTTTCTCTGATTTTCAACAGAAATGTCTGCGGCAATTTTCATCTCTCTCAAGATTCTGTTGTTTTCTTCTTGCTGAACCTCGGTTTCCATTCTTTTTTCTTCAATCTGCTTTTGCTTTTCTTCTACAGCAATTTCTGTATTCAGTTCAGATTCCTTGATTTTTCTTTCCTGTTCCACTGCAAAATTTCTTCTTTCATATATTGCTTCATCAGCTTGTTGCTGTAGTTTTTCTCTGGTTTCTGTTTCTAGAGCTCTTGCCATTTCTGGCGTGGTTTGAACAGCAAGAATATTAGCTCCAAGAATTTCAATCCCCATCGTTTTTATTGCCTCAGAATCCATCAATCCTTCCAGAATATTACCTTCAATCTGTTTTGCAGAACGAATTGCATCTTTCAAACTTAATTGATGAATAAAAGAAGAAGTTGCAGTCTGAGCAAGATTGATAATTCTCTGATTGAGCTTTTCAATATCATTTTTCTTGTAAACTCCAGATTCGTTTACAGTAAAGTCCAATGTATTTGAAAGTGCTTTCGGGTCTGTAATTTTATAACTGATTTGTCCCTGAATTTTGACAGTTTGATAATCGTGCGTATTTTCATTAAAGATAAAGGGCAAATCATTACTTCCCATCGGAATCGCGACGATAGATGAGTTGGGAGCAAAATAAAAAAATGATAGACCTCTTCCTTCTTTCACGGTTTTTCCATTTTTAAAATGAAGAACGTAAGTCATTGAATCGAATTTGATGTGTCTGAAACCGAACATAGCTTTAAGGTTTTAAATTGTTATTTGTGTTAAATTTACGCTAATTGAATATTATACGACAAAGCTTTTATTTTGTTAAAACAACATCAATTGCGTTATTATTACACAAATATAAAACAACATGATTTTAACTCGCAAATAAATTTGTGTTATTTTTACGCTAATTTAATTAATCATCTGATTATCAACAAATAAAATTTATTTTATTTCGAAATAAAAACCTTGCTCTTCCAGCTCTTTATACTTTTCTTGGTTGAAAGTAAATAGTTTCCCAGGTCTTCCGCTTCCCTCTTTTTTGAAATTATTTGTTTCGTTGAGAAGTCCGTAACTCATAATTTTTTTTCTGAAATTTCGGCGGTCAATCTCCTTTCCAATAATGGTTTTGTAGAGATTCTCTAAGTCAGAAAATACGAATTCATCATTAATAAGATTAAAACCAATCGGCTGATACTGGATTTTTGTTCTTAGCCTTTTTAAAGCGATATCAATAATTGTTTGATGGTCAAACGCCAACTTCGGAAGTTGATTGACACTGAACCATTGTGCATCATCTGCATCAGAATCGGCAAAAAGCTCGTGATACGAAGGATTGACCAATCCTAGATAAGCAATAGAAACAACACGATTTCTAGGGTCACGACCAATATTTCCAAAAGTGTAGAGTTGCTCCAAAAAGTCAGGTTTGATACCCGCTTCTTCGTGCAACTCTCTTTTCACAGCATCATCAAGATTTTCATCATCCAAAACCAAACCTCCTGGAAGTGCCCAACCACCTTTGAAAGGGTCGATATTTCTTTTGATTAAAAGAATCTGAAGGTCTTTTTTATCAAAGTAGCCAAAAATAACGGCGTCAACAGCGACTTTAATATCTTGCATAATTTAGTTTGTGTGATGAATACACAAAATTATACTTTTAAATTATTGAAACAAAAAATCCACAGAATTTTCTGTGGATTATATTTATTAAAGATTGAATTAGTTCTAATCGTTAAGTTTCAAAACAGCCATAAACGCTGATTGTGGAACTTCTACACGACCAATTTGCTTCATCTTTTTCTTACCTTCTTTCTGCTTCTCAAGAAGTTTACGCTTTCTGGAAATATCTCCTCCGTAACATTTTGCGGTAACGTCCTTTCTCAAAGCTTTGATAGTTTCCCTTGCGATAACTTTAGCTCCCAAAGCTGCCTGAACAGCAATATCAAACTGTTGTCTAGGAATCAATTCACGAAGTTTCTCACACATTTTTTTACCAATATGATAAGCATTAGAATCGTGAATCAAGGAAGATAAGGCATCTACCATATCACCATTAATAAGGATATCCATTTTCACCAGCTTAGAAGCACGCATCCCAATCGGAGAATAATCGAATGATGCATAACCTTTAGAGATAGATTTCAATCTATCATAAAAATCGAAAACAACTTCTGCCAAAGGCATATTGAAGGTCAACTCAACTCTGTCAGCCGTCAGATAACTTTGATTAACGATTTCGCCTCTTTTCTCTATACAAAGTGTCATAACTGGACCTACGAAATCAGATTTTGTAATAATGGAAGCTTTGATGAAAGGCTCTTCGACTCTGTCAAGACTCATTGGGTCCATCATTTCCGAAGGATTATTAATCAAAATCGGAGTTTCTGGATCTTTTTTGGAAAAACCGTGATACGAAACGTTAGGAACTGTTGTTATTACGTTCATATCAAATTCTCTGTCCAAACGTTCCTGAACGATTTCCATATGCAGCATTCCCAAGAATCCGCAACGGAATCCAAAACCAAGCGCTGCAGAACTTTCCGGTTCGAAAACCAAGGAAGCATCATTCAGTCTTAATTTTTCCAATGAAAATCTAAGTTCTTCAAAATCTTCAGATTCAATTGGATAAATTCCGGCGAAAACCATCGGCTTAACTTCTTCAAAACCATCAATTGGCGCTTCTGCAGGATTTACAAATGAAGTAATCGTGTCACCCACTTTTACTTCACGAGCATCTTTTATTCCAGAAATAATATAACCTACATCACCACATTCGATAGTTTTTTTCGGAACTTGTTTTAGTTTCAAAGTTCCAACCTCATCTGCTCCGTATTCTTTCCCTGTAGCAAAGAATTTGATCTTTTCATTTTTAGAAATACGTCCGTTCACGACTTTAAAATAAGCTTCAATTCCTCGGAAAGGATTGTAAACAGAATCGAAAATCAATGCCTGCAGGGGAGCTTCTGGGTCTCCAACCGGAGCTGGAACTCTTGCCACAATCTGCTCAAGCAATTCGTGAACACCTTCGCCAGTTTTACCAGATACTCTTAGAACATCTTCGTATTTACAGCCTAAAAGTCCCATGATCTCATCGGTAACTTCTTCAGGATTTGCAGAAGGAAGATCTATTTTATTAAGGATTGGAATAATTTCCAAATCGTTTTCTAAAGCCAAATATAAATTACTGATAGTTTGTGCCTGAATACTTTGCGCAGCGTCCACAATCAAAAGCGCACCTTCGCAAGCCGCAATAGAACGAGAAACTTCGTAAGAAAAATCCACGTGTCCCGGTGTATCAATAAGGTTTAAGATATATTTTTCACCATTTAGCTCATAATCCATTTGGATAGCGTGAGACTTGATGGTAATGCCGCGCTCTTTTTCAAGATCCATGTCATCCAAAGTTTGCGATTGCAATTCCCTTTGAGTAACGGTGTTTGTATATTCTAAAAGACGATCTGCCAATGTACTCTTACCGTGGTCGATATGTGCAATGATGCAGAAGTTCCTGATATTCTTCATTTAAAATTCTTGTAATTTGCAAAAATACATTATTTATTGAGATGTTAGAAGACAGAGATGAGATATTAGGTTTTTTATTCCGCTAAACCGCTCATATTATCTTATTTAAATGTAAAATTATTACTCAAAAAACGTTAATCTTTCATAAAAAAAAAGTTTTGGGAAAAAAAGTTTTATTTTTGCAAATTAATTAGAATCAAGTAAGCAGATTTATTCTGTGCGGAATTATGAAGAAATATATCATTTTAGTAGTATTATCTATGTTTTTGCTGTCTTGCAAAACTGAAATGGATCAGGCGATGAAGAGTGCCGACAAAGATTTTATCTTAAAAGTTGCAAATGAGAAATTTGCTAAAAAGAAATGGGCGGATGCTTTGGCATTATATGATAGATTACCAAACCTTGTAGCAGGTACAGACGATGCGCCAAACGTGGTTTTCAATTCTGCATATGCTAATTATTATGACAAAAATTATAGATTGGCAGCCAACCAATTCAAGAATTTTGCGTTGAGTTTCCCTCAGGATTCAAGAAAAGAAGAAGCAGCCTATTTATCTGCTCTTTGTTATTATGAAGGATCTTTGCAATACAATCTTGACCAAAGCAATACAGAATCCGCAATCACAGAATTACAGAATTTTATTAATGAATATCCGGACTCTGAACGTTCTAAAAACATCAATCAATTAATTGATGAATTAACTTACAAATTAGAGTTTAAAGCTTTTGAAAATGCCAAGCAATATTTCAAAATGGGAGAATACAAGGCAGCTTCCGTTGCTTTTGAAAATGTTCTGGAGGATTTCCCAGCGACCAAACTTAGACCAAAAATCTATGATATTTCTTTAAAATCTAAATATGAATTGGCTATCAATTCCATTTATGACTTGAAAAAAGAAAGATTAGACGCTGCAGCTGCTTATGCAAAAAGAGTAAGCTTAGAACTCCCAAATTCTGAATACTCTAAGAATGCTGACGACCTTTATACAAAACTGGAAGCAGAGAAAGTGAAATTCGCTAAATTACAAGAAGAAGTAGAAAAAAGAAAAGCGGAATATGAAGCTAAGGTTAAAAATGCCGAAGCTAAAGAAAACGAGAAAAAAGAGTTAGCTCAGGAGAAAAACCAGCTAGAAATGCAGAAGACAGCAGAAAAAACAAGAAGAGACAGCGCGAAGATTAATTCGCCTGAACCTCAGGCTACTTTCAAGTTTAAAAGATAATTAGTATATTTGCAACCCCTAAACAATTTCGCCATATGAGTGTTAAAGATACAAAAGCAGAAATAAGTACGATCACTTACGACAAAGACAAGATCGAAGAAAAAGTAGGTAGCATCTATGAGGCTATCGTGATCATGGGTAAAAGAGCGGAACAGATCAATGCTGAAATTCGTTCTGAGTTGCATGGCAAATTAGATGAATTCGCTGTTCATAACTCTACTTTGGAAGAAGTTTTTGAAAATAGAGAACAAATCGAAATTTCAAAACATTACGAAAAAATGCCTAAACCAACTTCTATCGCCATCAAAGAATGGTTGGATGATGAAGTATATTTTAGAAAAACAGAAGAAAGAAACTAATTCTGTTTATCAATAAAAGACAAAGACCGTCTCATTCTTATAATGAGATGGTTTTTTTGTTAATAAAATTATTAATACTTTCGTTAATAAAAATCAAAAGCAAAAAATGAGCTTGCAAGGCAAAAAAATCATCTTGGGAATCACCGGAGGAATAGCTGCATATAAAATGAACTATCTGATCCGAGACCTTGTAAAAAACGGAGCAGAAGTAAAAGTTATCTTAACAAGATCAGCTGAAGATTTTGTGTCACCACTTACACTTTCTACACTTTCCAAAAACAAAGTCTTCACAGATTTTTATGACGAAAATAAAAGCTGGAACAATCATGTAGAATTAGCACTTTGGGCAGACATTCTGTTGATTGCATCTTGCACAGCAAACACATTAGCAAAGATAACCAACGGAATCTGTGACAACTTCCTGATGGCGGTTTATATGTCGGCAAAATGCCCCGTTATCATTGCTCCAGCTATGGATCTGGACATGTATGCACATCCAACTGTGACAAAGAATCTACAAATTGCTGAAAGTTTTGGACATCAGATCATCCCAGCAGAATTTGGCGAGTTAGCAAGTGGATTGATTGGACAAGGCAGATTAGCTGAAACTGAGACAATTTTGCAAGTTTTACAAAATCAATTTTCTGATGATGTATTAAGTTTCTCAGGAAAAAAGTTCCTCATCACCGCAGGTCCTACTTACGAAAACATTGACCCAGTAAGGTTCATTGGAAATCATTCTTCTGGAAAAATGGGATTCGAGATTGCAAAAAAAGCTGCAAAAAAAGGAGCAGAAGTCATTCTGATTTCCGGACCATCTTCTGAAAAAGTAGATGATAAAAACATAACGCTTTATAAAGTAACTTCTGCTCAGGAAATGTTTGATGAAGTCTTCAAATATTATGAAAACGTAGACGTCGCTATAATGAGCGCTGCCGTTGCTGACTACACTCCAAAAGTAAAAGCTACGGAAAAAATCAAGAAAAGCGAAAACGAATTGACCATTGAACTCGTTAAGAATAAGGATATCCTCAAAACAATGGGAGAGCAGAAATCTCATCAGTTTCTAGTGGGGTTTGCATTAGAAACCCAGAATGAAGAAGAAAATGCAAAAGGAAAATTGATCAAGAAAAATCTGGACATGATCATCCTTAATTCTCTTCGGGATGAAGGCGCAGGATTTGCCAATTCTACAAATAAGATCAAAATATTCACACCAACTGATGAACACTCTTTCGATTTAAAATCAAAAGAAGAAGTTGCTAATGACATATTGAATTTTATTGCGCAAAAATTGTAACAAAATAGCCGAAATCACGTTATGTTCTTATCAGAATTTAGATTCTGAACTTTAGCAAAGATTCCTTATTTTTACAGACACTTTTATAAGAATGAAAAAACTACTTTATATAATTTGTGCTTTATTTTTTGCTCAAACAGCATTTTCGCAAGAGCTTTTAGCAACAGTACAAATCAACAATCAACAAATCCAAGGAAGTAACACACAGGTTTTCAGAACGCTGGAAAAATCCTTACGAGACTTCATTAACAATACAAGCTGGACAGGAAAAAAGCTTCAGAACTTCGAAAAGATCAAATGTAATTTCGCAGTAGTACTTTCTGAACGTACTGCAAACAATGCTTTCAAAGGAGCGATTGTCGTTCAGGCAAGCAGACCTGTTTTCAACTCTCAATACGAATCACCTCTCATCAATGTGAATGACGTCGAATTCTCTTTTGAATACAATGAGAATGAGAACCTCATCTTCAACGAAAGACAATTTTCCGGTAAAAACCTCATCGACGTGATTAGTTTCTATGTTTATGTGATATTGGGTTACGATGCTGACAGTTTCCAACTGAAAGGCGGACAACCTTGGTTTGATAAAGCTTTCAAAATCTCACAGAATGCACAGAACCAAAACTATGCTGGCTGGAATGCTGTGGAAAGTCAAAGAAACAGAGGAGCGTTGATAAGTGGTTTACAAAATGAGAACACATCTACACTTAGAACAGTTTATTACAGCTACCACAGATCGGGCTTGGACAATCTTGCAAAACAAGACCAGAATCCTGCGAAAAAGATCATTGCGGAATCTCTCATGCAACTGAAATTCTATGATAATAACTTCCAGATGAATTATCCATTCGGGGTTTTTATGGAAACAAAAAGTACAGAGATTTTCAACATATTCAATAACGGACCTAATACATCTGTGAATATCAGTGAGCTGAAAACTTTGATGAGTACTTTCTCGCCGAAGGACATTGATACAAAATGGGATAAATGGAAATAGTTTTTTATGATTAATTGCAAATTATTAATTATTTAAAACTATGCTTTCAAGAATTTTCATACAAAACTTTGCGTTGATCGATCGATTGGAAATCGATTTAAAAAATGGACTACAAGTCATTACAGGAGAAACTGGCGCAGGGAAATCTATTATCCTCGGAGCACTTCGTCTGATTATGGGCGAAAGAGCCGATGTGAAATCTTTTGCTAAATCCGAAACTAAAAGTATTGTAGAAACCGAGTTCAAAATCACCGAAAACTTCAAAGATTTTTTTGAAGAGAATGACCTTGATTTTGAAGAACAAACCATCATCAGAAGAGAGATTTTACCAACCGGAAAATCCCGTGCTTTCATCAATGATGTTCCTGTAACTTTGGATATCTTAAAAGAATTGTCATCGAAATTAATCGATATCCATTCACAATTTGAAACATCTGATCTTTTCACAGAGCAATTCCAATTCGGGATTCTTGATGGATTGGCAAAAAACAAAAATTTGTTGACTGATTATCAGAAACATTTCAGTAATCATCAGACTGTAAAAAGAGAAATAGAGCAATTGAAATCTGCTTTGGCAGAAAATAATAAAGAATCTGATTATAAAAATTTTCTTCTTACAGAATTAGAAGAAATCCAACTAGATGCTCTGGATTTTGAAGAAATTCAGAACCAACTCGGCATACAAGAAAATGCAGAACAGATTAGTGAATATCTTTCAGAAACAATCTCCAAATTAAATCAGGACGATTTTGGAATCTTATCCAATCTTTTTGATGTTAAAAATAAAATCCAGAAACTTTCAGAATTATCTTCGGATTATCAAGACCTCAGCCAGAGGCTAGAAGCTTCTTATCTGGAGCTGAAAGACATCAATACCGAAATTGAAAATAAAGCTGAAAGTTTGGAAATCGACCCAAATCTTTTGCAAGCTCTATTGACAACTGTAAACAGATTAAACTCACTTTTTCTAAAACATCAAGTGAATGATATCAATGGACTTTTGGAAATAAGAGACGAATTATCTGCAACTCAAAATTCTCTTGAATCAATTGAAAATCAAATCGAAGAAAAAGAGAAAAGCCTTAAAACCATTGAAAAAGAACTTGATTCTCTAAGTAAAAAATTATCCGAAAACCGATTGAAATTTTCTGGAAACTTAGAAAATCAAGCCAAAGATATCTTTGCTCAACTAGGTCTGGAAAAAGCCGTTCTGAAAATTGATTTATCAGACTCTTCGTCGTTCAATTTATTTGGTAAAAATAATATTCAGATCTTGTTTCAAGCCAATTCTGGTTTTCCTTTAAAACCCATTCAAAGCGCAGTTTCTGGCGGAGAACGTTCCAGAGTAATGCTTGCCATAAAAAAAATAATGGCGGAGAATAATGATCTTCCAACTTTGATTCTAGACGAAATTGACACTGGAGTTTCCGGAAGAATTGCCGAAGAAATGGGAAAACTAATGAAAGAGATGTCACAAGACCTTCAGCTTATTGTGATTACCCATCTTGCACAAGTAGCGGCTAAAGGAAACGAGAATTACAAAGTGGTGAAATTTGATGAAAACGGAATTACCAAAACAACCATTGTAAAACTTTCAGAGGAAGAAAAACTAAACGAAATCGCGCAGTTGATATCGGGCTCAAAAATTACAGATGCGGCTATTTCTCAAGCAAAAGAATTGATAAAATAAAGCCCTAAAAAATAATTTCAGGGCTTTTATCTTTTTCAAATATTTATTTTAGAGACTTTTTAGGAGTTTTTCGGTATCCTCATAATCTTCTCCGGATTTTTTAGCCAGTTCAACCGACTTTTGTGCCCATAGTTTTGCTTCCTTTTTATTTCCCAACTTATTATAGAGATTCGCAAGTGTGTCTGTATTGGCATAACCTTCTTCTTTATTAACGGATTCCTGTGCCCAAAGCAAAGCTGTTTCTAAAGACGATTTTGTTGTAACATTCTCGAAGAAATTCCAAGCGGCAGAATTAAGACTATTGGATGAGGCCGACTTATAATCCTTATAGATCTCCAACATCAGTTTTTCATAGGTAGGAATATCCTTATTTCTAAAGGCATTACCGGCTTTCTGTGATAAAATGTATTTTTTTGCTTCTTCCTTCCCTACTACTTTTTCAGCTTCTGCCAAGAAATAGTCATCATTATAAGATTTTGTTTCTTTATTATAAGCCTTTGAGGAGATTGTTTTAAGCTTTAGATTATTATTGATCTTATTGTAAGTTGCATCAGAAACAACGGCTACTATATCTGCTTTTTTCGTTTCAAAAGTTTTGTAAAGTGGCGATTCTGTATTGTTTATAACATTTAGTAAAATCTCAACATCATCTTTATCAAGATTACTTTTCTCTCCAAAATATCTATCCAAGACTTTAGCCGTAAAATCCGGCTCAGTATAAACGGTAAGCTGAGCTAAGTTTTTAAGAAATGTCGGGTCTTTTTCTCCCTCCTCAAATTTCTTTTTCAAGGCTCCAATTCTTCTTGTTGGGTCTTCTGCATCTTTTGCAAACTGAAGAAAATCTTTCTCTTCCACATATCCCAAAGTCCTATGAACCACTTCCCCATTCCCATCAATAAAAAGATAGGTAGGATAAGCTGTCACCTTGAATTTTTTCGCCAATTCTATACCTTCCCCTTTCTCCATATCAATCTTTGCATTTACAAAATGGGAGTTGTAATAATCGCCAACAGATTTCTGAGTGAAGATATTTTTAGCCATCAGCTTACATGGTCCGCACCAGCTTGTGTAGGAATCTAGGAAAATAATTTTGTTTTCCTTTTTAGCCTTGGCAAGAATAGTCTTAAAATCTGAACTTTCAAAAGCAATACCTTGTGAGAAATAAAATACTGAGGAAAATAGAAATAGGGTATAAAGAAGTTTTTTCATACCTCTAATTTATAAAATAATTCTATAAAAAAGAAGGTTGATTTTCATTAAGTTCCAGCAATGGATCTATATACTGTCTGTCGTTGCTTAATCTTGGAACTTTGTTCTGTCCACCTAGTTTTCCGCGACTTGCCATCCATTCGTAAAATAGATTTGGTTTGGCAGAATGTACGATTGGACATCTTAAGGTAATATTATTGTAGCGTTTTGCTTCGTAATCAGAATTCAGGGTTTTGAGTGTTCTGTCAAATACCTCGGTGAATTCCTTTAAATCATTAGGTTTTTTCGTGAATTCGAAAATCCATTCGTGGCAGCCCTTGCTTTCATTCGTCATGAAAACTGGCGCGCCTGTATAATCGGAAATGCTTGCATCCTGTTGTTCACAAGTAATCTTAAGAGCTGTTTCCACATTATCTATCATTAGTTCCTCTCCAAAAGCATTAATGTAATGTTTCGTTCTGCCAGATATTTTAATTCTGTAAGGATGAATCGATGTAAACTTCACAGTATCTCCAATCAAATAACGCCAAAGTCCACCATTTGTAGTAATTACAACCGCATAATTCTTATCCAGCTCAACCTCCGAAATCGGGATAGCCTCCCGAACTCCTGCATAATATTGATCCATAGGAATGAATTCATAGAAGATTCCGTAATCGAGCATCAGTAGCATCTCATCACTACCTGCCTGATCCTGAATAGCGAAAAAACCTTCGGAAGCATTGTAAATCTCGTAATAGCGGATGTTTTTTCCGATGATATCCTTGTACTGATTTTTATAAGGTTTGAAACTAATCCCACCATGGAAGAAAACTTCCAGATTTGGCCAAAGTTCTGATAAACTATCTTTACCAGTTTCCTGCAAAGTTCTCTGCAACAAAACCATCATCCAGCTTGGAACTCCAGTCAAACTTCCCACATCTTCATTTTTTACTTCGCTGATGATTGCCTTCATCTTGCTTTCCCATTCGGACATCAATGAGACCTTTTTACTTGGCGTATTGATGATCTCCACCCAAAAAGGCAGGTTCTCAATCAATATTGCCGACAAGTCACCAAATTTGGTATTGAAATCCTGATACATCTCCGCACTACCTCCTAATCTAAGATTCTTGTGCTGAAACAATTCGCTTTCCGGATGATTGTTCACATACAGGGCAACCATATCTTTCCCCGCCTTGTAATGGCAATCTTCTAGACTTTCGTCGGTAATAGGGATATACTTGCTTTTAGCGTTGGTGGTTCCAGAAGATTTTGCGAATTGCTTGATCACTCCTGGCCAGAAAACATCTTTCTGCCCCTGTCTCGCTTTCTCAACATAAGGCTCAAAATCCTCATAACAAACAATAGGGACTTTTCTCTGAAAGTCTCGGTAATTGGAAATGGACCTGAAACCATACTTCTGTCCATACTCTGTCTCCTCTGCATGGAAAAGTTGTGAAAACAGAAGCCCCTCCTGAGTTTCTGTAGGATACTTTATAAAATGTTCTATCTGATCTATCCGTTGGAGGATAAACCAATTGACGACAGAATTAAAAAGTGCTTTGGTTGCCATTCTTCACAAATATAATAAATTTTGGGAATGGAAAACATGTTGATTGGCTTAATAGAAAAATATCAGCTTTTTTCCTCTTCCACAGTAGATTCATCGTATTGTTGAATAGACTTTTCCAATGTTTCCTTTACCTTAATGATGAGACTTTTGGGCTCCATTACCTTGACCTGATTCCCAAATGAGAGAATCTCTTGAATGAAATCGTAAGTTGGAAAAAGGTCATATTCAAAATAGACCGACTTGTCCGTCTCCTTTTGGATCTGCTGCGAATGATGGAGCGGAGAGCTTTTGAGATATTCTGCCTGCTCTTTTGTGGAGCGGATGATAATATTTTCCGGCTGTTCTTCCAGATTCATTATTCCGAAAGCGTTCTTGAAGTGTTCTTTCAGATTAAATTTCTGTTGAAGTTTGTATCCAACTTTACTGACAGACAAATCACTGATCCTGTCCAATCCGAAAGCCTTCAGTTTTTCATCTTTTGTGTCCAAGGCAATAAGATACCATCTGTCTTTGGACTCTTTGAGAGCCATAGGATGGACTTTTCTGGATGTGATGCTTTGGTCTTTGTATTTGAAATGCTGAAACTCTATAATTTTTTTGTTCCTGATGGCGAATAGAAGGTCATAGAAATTCTGTATTCCCCTAGGTGTACGGGTTTCCAAATAGACAAATTCTGCAAAATCCGGTTGGGAGTTCACTGCATTCATAATCTGGAAAGATTCTACCAGACGTTGGTTGTACTCGTCCACTTCCATCACCGGACGGCTTTCTATATAGTAGCGGTTATCACCTTTCTTCTTGTTATGAATATCAAAATTGAAAAGATTAGCTATGTCCTTGATGTCCCTCTGCAATGTACGGATGGAGTAGCTTACAATCTTGGCATCCTGAAACTCGAAGGAGTTAAGAAGATAATTTTCCAGCTCGGGATATGTGGCTGGTGAGCGCTCCAATCTTTTGATGATCAGAGAGTATCGGGTAAGGTAAAAATCTTTTTTCATTTGTGGTTATTTAATGTATTTTATTGTCAAACGGAACTGGCGTTTCATTTTGTCTTTTTGGTTATTAAATTTTGTTACACAAATATAAATTCTTAATGCGACAAAACTTGTCGTGTTTTCTTTTTGTGGATAAGTTTCTTCTCTTGAATATTGAATGAGCTTATATTGAGATAACCACAAGCTTTCCAGCGAGCTAAGGCGACACACTCGCTCGGGTGTGTATAACGCACCCACTAATGTGTAGATGACACACCCGAGTGTGTGTGCCTGCGCCACCCGATAATGTGTGTCTGGATGATAGATAATTGTTTAAGACTTGTGATGTGAGTTAAATGACAAAGCAGTGATGGGTTATCACTGCTTTGATTTTTAATTATCATAGAGCACGGGTTAAACACCTTAGGGCTATCGGATTTAATCGTCAAAATATTCTTTTCCTTTTCGGTCTACCCAGCCTTTTCTTCCTTCTGTAGTCTCAAATCTTGCAAAATATTCTATATAAGGTTCTAATTTTTTATATTTTGGGTCTGTACCAATATTAGGGTAGAATGTTTTTAGTCCATTTTTTTCGAGACATAAATATGAATTATTTGGTATTATTTTATCGTATTTAAATGGCAATATTATTTTTTCTTCTTTAAAATCCCAAACGCCATATTTATTTTTCTTTTTAGAGATAACTAATTCTGCTTTTAATGGCTTATAATTTTTTTGGTAATACCAATAGGGTTCATATTCCAATTCTTCTTGACCATTTACAAACGTATGATTACGTGTACCTTTTTTATACCCATATATATAAGACCTTGACATCTCTCTATATTTGTGTAATGTAATTACAATATAATCTTCTTTAATTTTATATTTATATTCAACATCTCCTACTATATCGTTTCCAGCAATCATTCCACATTGAAAAGGATTTTTTCTTTTGGTATCAATGAAATACATTTTGTTATTTTTATCAAGAACTTGAACCGTATCACATCTGTAAGTATAAATAGCTTTTACTTTTTCAGCCAGTCTCACGCCTTCATTGTTAACTAATAACCCATCTTTACCTTTATAAAAAACATATAAAAACCCTTTGATTTCTTCCTTAACATAATCATAAGCAGGAAATAAAATAACTTTAGTCTCATATAGCAGACCATATTTCCCATTTTTAGCAATTATACTATCTTTTGTTTCTTGTGAGTTATAAAAAGAACAATAACTTATAAATAATAACAATATTAATTTTTTCATAATAATTACCTTATCTCGCTAATGTATAAAGACTTTTTTCCTGTACTTAATATAATCTTCCATTGCCACTGATAAAATGATTTATATTCAAATTCATCGTTCAAATTATTTGGATTCTTAGTGTCTGGTTTTTCTGGAACGTCTTTACTTTGAGAGTAATCCATATAATTTTCTAATGTTTTCGATTGTTCTGCGACCATTCCTACTGTTTTTTGCAATTTCATAATTTCTTTTTTATAGGCATTGATTTTGTTTCGTCTATCCTGAATAACAATATCAAAAGTCAGTTTTCCGTATTTTTCTTCCCTTTCCTTTTTCTCTTCTTCGGTTTCAGTTTCATCATACAACACAACAGGCTGAGCTTCTATATTCTCTTCCATTTTCAATACAATAGTATCAAAAATATTCTTTTTCTCGTTCCCTTCATAATACCAGCATTTATCTTTTATTTCAGTAATAAAATGAACTAAAAAAAATGATTCAAAGTTTTTTATATCAAGATCTACTTTTTTTGTATTTAAAATATCTTTTATATTACAATAAATCAAATCTAAACGGATATACTTTTCATATTCATTGCCCGATTTTTTTAATTTAAGATATTTTTCTATATCATTTTCACAGTTTTTAATTTCTGCTTCATCCACGGCAATTTTTTTAGCACTTTTATCATCCATTGTATGGCTCAACCCATAAGCATGCCCAAGCTCATGAACAATCAACGCTTCACTTTTATCATCTTTTATCCCTGATTTTTTTGCAATTTCATTTGCTGTTAAAGCAAAATTAAAAGCATGCACTGTTCCTTTTGACACAGCAGAAAATGCCCTTACTTTGTCTACAGAAGTTCTATATTTACTTGCTTCCAAATCATGAGAATAAAAAACATAAGTTGTATTTTTTTTATCTACCTGATTTTCTCCTGTATACTTTTCTTTTAATATCTTATAGTGTGCATATGCATTTTGAACAATAGGATCTTTCCACGCAATAGTTGCTATTTTTTCTTCATAAAATTTTTTCGCTTTTTTCAAATCATTTGAGTCACTATATTTAAAATTCTTCTTAAACGCAGTCAGTATTTCAAAAGCAGCATCCATTAGTTCTTCTTTTACCTGCTGTTTTTCCTGTGCCCCAGAATTATAAGCTGCAAATCTTTCTTCTATCAAGTCATTATAGTCCGCATTTTTTAATCTGTTCAAATATATCTTTTTACCCTCAGTATAAAAAAGTTCTTTAGTAAAAAACTCATCTTTGGAAAAGGTAACTGATTTTGTTTTTTCTGCTAATTTTCCTCTTATATAGCATTGATTAAATGAGTTTTTATTAAAAAATGATAAAAATGTTTTTTCAACAAACTCATCATGCTTGCTCAATAAATCTACAGAAGCACTTGCTTTGTCACCAAAATTTATCAAAACCGGCTGTATAATGGTTTCATATACTTTAGCATTGGCTTTTGCAATCATTCTTCCTATAGTATTATTACCATATTTGGCTTCAATGCTTATGTCATTTTCAAAGGCTTCCGTACAAGTAATACTTATCCGATAATAATCTTTTTTGTTGTAAGTCTCCGTGCTTTCTTTGGCTATTTTTAACTTTGCTGTAGCAATACTAAAAGTCTTGCTATTGGGACTCCATTCTTTACATTCGTATTCCAAAAAATCGGCTATGTTACTACCATCACTTGCTTTTACATATAAAATAATTTTACTTTTTTCTTTATCTATTTTTGGAGGCCAAACACTGAAATATGGACAAACATAATTATTATACTCTTGGTTTTCTATTTGTTTTCCTTTTTCGTCCAAATAATAAATCACACTTCCTTTTGGACAATGCTCTTTAATATAAGAATCAAACCCAAACTGACCTGTATATAATGTATCTTTTGCTCCTAGTTTTTTTTCACTTTGTGCACTAGAGCGGTAAAATTCTACTGTTCCTTTAAAATCATTTTTAATTTTTTTTTTTCTTCTATTCGTATTATACACATCTATATCAGCAGTACCGATATCCACAAGTTCTCTTATTCCTATATCGTTCATTTTATACGTTTTAAAAAGTTAGAAAAAGAAAGTGGTTATATCTCAAACCACTTTCCTAAAAATATTAGTTTACAATTGTAGAAGGAAGCGTAGTCGGCGCTGTAGAATGACCCAATTTAACATCACTGCTATATTGGAACTCACTTTGCAGAACCACATCTTCCGGCACTTCAAAATCTGTAAGGTTTTCGCTTTCGTCGGTAATTGGTAGTGCATCCGTCACTTCTAAGCCTACAGTTCCTGCCTGCAGAATATTAAGCGTGGTTGGAACTCTGGTGATCCAAGCTTTCCCGTACTTCTCGCCTTGAGGCTGTCTCATCTCGTCTGCAATAGAAAGGTATAACGGATCTCCAATTACAGGTACTTCTCCGCCATTCCATACTTTCTTGGTCGCCATAAAGAAGTTGACGGCATCCTCAAACCCAGGTTTCACGGTTACAACCACTCTTCCCATGCCGGCCTGCAAGAAGCTTCTGAAAAGCGGGTCCATGCTGTCTGCCAGATACATCTTTTGCCAATCGTCCCTAGATCCCCAATAGTATGGATAGAAGTTATAGGACATAATCTCCCATTCGAAAGCCTGCTCCATAAATTTGGCAAGAGATGCATAGCTGTCAAGATCATCATTAAGAAGGACATTGAAATCTCTCATCTCCAGACCGTTATACAACTTCTTTCCTATTCCAAAATAATCTTGTAACAGATATGAGATACAGTTGTGCTTCAAGATCACTTCTTCCATCTGGCGGTAATATTGAGTATTCTCTACTGTATCCTCATCATTAGCTGCATTGGCAGCTGCTTCATCTTGTAAAGCTTTAATCTTATCTTGCCATTCTTTGACTGCTTGGTCGTATGCTGCAATGATTTTACTGAATTGTTCTCTTTTCCAAGATAGCATGAACTCGTCTGAAAGCTCGCAATCACAATTGAAAGAGACATTAAAAGAATCAACTCCATTTCCTTTATATTTAAAACTGTAGCTACCATCTATATTCAGCCCATCAACTGTAAAACTGTCATCAATCGAGCCTCCACCAACGTACGGTAATCCTTTATCTCCTCCTTTAAAATCACTTACCAGCATCCAACCAAATTCATAACCATAAACGACAGTTATTGTTTTTGCTGCATAGTTATCTGGAAAATTCAATGTTTGAAATTTTTGCCCATTATCTCCTTTAAGTCGATAATACTCACGAGGAATATGATGTGGTATCTTTCTAGTAGGAAGTGTTGTCAATTCCACTTTATAATAATCAGCCCAATATTGCAATGCTTGTTCTGAAGCCGATTGAGCGTTGGCTAAAGGTTGATCTTTAGACTCTCTTGGATTCAAAGGTTTTTCCAGCAAGGAAATCGTATCTGGCAATTTGGTCAAAGCTAATTCATGCAATTTTGCAGGTTGTGGAATCATGAACTCCAACATCATTCTTTTTCCATAGTTGAAGATCTGATTCTTCATTTTTTTATCGACCCAACGATAGACTCCCGTCACATGACTATCCCCACTTCTATTATCATACTCGTGAACATTTTTCTCTGTAAACTCCTGAATGATCTTGCTTACTCGCTCTTCGCTTACCTTTGTGACAATCCTGTCCATTGCTCTGGAAGTTACCTCCTGAGATTTTGCAACCATTTGTTTAGTAGCATCCTCTTTTGATGAATGATTAGCATAACTACCTCCTACTTCGAATGTTCCTGCAACCCCTGTCTTTCCACTCCATTTTGCATATGCTTGAGCATCTTTGTCTTGCTGAAGAATTTTAGAAACTTCGGTCTGCATTTCATTTCTACTGGCCGTAGTTGTATCAGATACATGTTCTGTCTCTGTAGATGTAGCTGTTGTAACGGTATCTTCTGTCCTCAATAATTTTGATGAACTCTTATGGCGTAATTCGCTTGCCATGACATTTTCTATATTAGAAACTTCTCCTGGAACATAAGCATGTAATGATTGCTCCACTTTCATATAATCAGCAATACCTAATCTTTTGATTCCGAAATTTTTTGGTACAAAATTGCTAGAAGATACATCTGAAGCTTGAGATTTTGAATTTAAAATTCCAAATCCTGGATTAAATTTAGACATTGTAACTTCTGTCACAGATGTATTGCCGTCCGATAATAAAAACTCTGCTGTAAGTTTAAAATCTTCTCCATTAAAATAACTAGCAGGAATATAGATATTTCCATTAAAGATCTCATAAACACCTTGACCTAATGACGACTGCAATATTTTATTATCGCTTATTGATTCGCCATTGGAAAATTGTATCGTATAAGTTGCTTTCACAACAGAAAGACTTCTATCGTCAAATGATAACAACCCAAAATATTTATTCGGTTCGTTACTCATCATTGATATACTGAATGTCTTGTTTTCTATTGTTTTGTTTGTTCCTACAGGAATCACCACTCCACCAACAGTAGCATATAATTGTTTTTCAACCACTGAATTTTGATAAATCGCTTCATCCAGATCAGATAACTTGTCATTGATGGTTTCAAGCATCTCTCCAAAGCTTTGATTTTCATCTGCCGGAAGGATGAATTGGTTATCACCAATTGCTACAATATTTTCCGGAAGAACTTCTCCGTTATTTAGTCTTCCTGTAATATTTTCATTAGCTGTATATTCCCCAATCAAGTTTACAAAAGACTTTAATGAATCAGTTGATAACTTACTCTTTAAAAAGCTTGTATCTCTTTCTTTTCGAAATTCAAATTGAAAGTCAGGGATTTCCGGATATTCGATTTGGCTAAGTGCTAAATCTTTTTCTGCTTGAGACATTTCTTCGGTGAAAGTCGCTTCAACCTCCAAAATTTCTTGATAATAAGCATCATAAAGCGGCTTTACCAGATTCTGATAATCTTTGTAAGCAAGATCATAAGCTTTTGCATGTTGTTTTTCATAAAGCGCTTTGGTTTTGGAAAGTTCTTTTTTCAAATCTTCCAACTGTTTTTTTTCATAGGCAGCTAAAACTGCTTTCTGACGCTTCCCAGCAGATTCTGTAGGATAATATTGGATTTCTCTCGACACATTACTAATGGCATTATCTCCACTAATATAATCCTGAGACCCAACTGCACTAGACCCAACCGTAAAAACATTAGATTGGTTATCGCTAGGTATGGAAGCAGAATCCACAAAAAGAAAATCCGGAATTACAACTTTGGCACTAGAGACTTCTTTCTCTTTTGCTTTCTTCTTTTTTGCATTAGACTCTGCAGAAAAAACATCATAGTTATCTATATAATGTAACGTTTGTAACATTTGAGTCAAGAGTTCCTTCAGGTAGAAATCTTCTTGTGTAAGAATCTGATAAATCAGACTATCCCAAAGAAATGGGATATTTAGAGACTGATTATCAAATCCATTTACCTGCAACGATGTTAAAGAACCGTTTTCTATCAAAATTTTGTTCAAATTATAGAGGTTCAAAAAAGGAAGTTTCTTTAAATCATCTTCGGTTCTGTAAACCTTCGTAAAGTCGAAATTACCTGACTTGATTTTATCTGTTAAGAAATCAATCTTGCTCTTTCCTGATTGCGCCCATTCTGTGCTATCAAGCAAGGTGTCAAAAACACCTTTGTGCTCATTATCTCTAAAGATGAATTTTGTATTTCCTTCTGTTTTTGCAAGCTGTGGATTTCTAAGGCTTACAAATCTGAAAAGTGTTTGTGTAGCAGGGCTGGATGTTGCCTGCACATTGTTGTTTGTATCTGTCATTTTATTAATTTTATTTTGTTTTTAGACATTCCTTTAGCTGTTCCAATATTATTATTAGAATATCTAAAGCGTAATTTTGTTTTTGATTAACTTGCTGCTGATGGAGTCACTGTGACACCTTTACTCTCTAAAATAGTTACTGCATTATTGGAAACTGACGAACGTGTTCCTCTGGTATTTACTTTTTTATTGCCTGACCAGCTTGTGACATTTGACAAGTCATTTAATAACATATCATTTTCTGTCTGTTTTAGAGATTTTGTAGTAACACCATCAAATGCTGCTTGCCCAAATAAAAACACAGAATCCATATTAGTATTCCAGTTTCTACCACCTGAATATGTAGGAGTAGTATCTTTTGAAAACCACAATCGAACTTGTTCTATTTTCGGAGGAAGCTTGGCTATATCTCCTTTTATATTAAACCGATATACCCTTGAGCCTCCAGTATTAAATATACTATCGTAACATACTAAAAGATTTTTGAGATTACTATTGGTAGAGAAATTATCACAATTGATGTATGGCATCGATGCGGTATTTATCATTGGCAATAGTAAGGTTTCCAAAGAATCTGGAATGTCTGCCCAATCTCCTGTAACTTCTACACCAGAATAACCAACATGTTGAGAATAGTAGTAAAGATCTGCAGCAAAGTATATGATATTTGGAAACTGCTTGACAAATTCATTGGAGAATTTATATTGGGTACATTTGTTGGCTCCATCAGGAGAAAGATTAACAGCTCTTGCATCATCCCCAAATTTAATAGAATGCACATCACTTAGCCCTCCTAAAGGATATATTTTGACATCACCGGTATATCTAGCACTATAACTATGATTTATGTTGGACATGCTTGATCCTGCGACTGAAAATAGCTGCTTTGTCCCATCTCCCCAATCAATTAAAACATCACTTTTTCTAGTGGACAAAGAAAATGAGCATCTAGGGGAATCAACTAAAGAAAGTTTTGCAAATGGCTTTTTTATAGGATAAAAAATTGCTGGATTCATTACAAGTTGTTTATAAAGATTAAAAATTCATTCGTATTTCCTACACGAGAAATCATAAATCGGCTTCCTTTGGTTCCATTAACGGCCAACGTGTTATCAATTTTTGTTAAAATTGGAGAACCTGACCCAACTGTAAATGTTACGGCTGCTGCTCCCAGTTTAATTCCTGTAATAAGAAAGTTTTCCTCTGTGTCAGATGAAAGATTAATCTTGTAATTAATAGCTGCACTACCATTATCAATCAAAACGTTTTTCCCATTTTGAGTATATCCATTTGTTGCAGTAGTTTGATTGGTAATCTCGGTTGAAGAGTTAATTTTTATTTGGGAAGATTCATCCTTGTGCCAATAGGAATCCATCCAATCATAAAAATGTTCTTGTTCAGGTTTGTCACCTGTTTCAAATCTGTCTTTTAAATAACTTAATTCTCGTTTCATAAATGTTAAATTTTAAAGTGTTAATTAATAATTTTCTCATACTATGTTTGGTCAATAGTTGCCCTTACCAGCTTTTTAGTTGATATTATAAATACTTTTCGAAAAATGTTGTAGATTAAATTGAGGCCTTAATTATAATCCAAAAGTAGTTGATGGTAACGTCAAATCTTGACGTAATAAATTTTATTTTTTAATTAATCTTACAAGATTAAAGAAGGTTAAATTATTCTATAAGATTGTTTTCTATGATATAATCATCTAATTCTTGTTCTGTATCAAATTCTTCGCTTTCTGTATCTGCAGCTGGAAAAACAGGAAATTCAAGAGAACCATTTGTAATTTTAAAGACAATCAGTTTTGAATCCTTATAATAAACAATCGAATATTTTTTTGTTAATTTTTTCATTTTTTTGATTTTTTAAGAAGTAAACGAAACATTTATACCCAAGCTGTTTAAATACGCTAATGCAGTATTATAGGTCTTATAGTAAGGTTGTGAATTATCTGTATAAGATGTATCCGGAGAGCTTCCTATTGCTCTTATTTTTTTTTGGGTAGATGTTACAGATGTTACCTGATTGGCCATGTCCACAATAAATTTGGAAAATGCCGTACCGGTTAATTTTGTAGTCGTATTAGCTTCTTGATTATAGATATAATCGATACTGAAACCGTCTGCATCTGAAATAACAGCTGGAAAAATGGCACCTCCTGTGTATGTAACAGATGTCCCAGTATAATTTCCCATGTTTACGGACATTCTATTAGGGTTTCCATTCCAAAAATCCTTCAGATCCAAGCCTATTATCAAGCCTGATAATTGTCTCAATTTAGGGAAATTTGATGTTGCAGAAAATTCATTACTAACTGCTGTATCAAAAGTTAGATTCACAAATAATCTAGTTAAAGATGGCAGGTTCTTCAGCGCTGATGTATATGTACCAGAAAACATTCTTAGTTTAGGAAGATAATCTATATTTTGATTAGGACTAATTCCCGCATGTAAGCTTCTAATATTGTAAAAAGCAGACACTGTTAATAATTCAGGGTGTGGTTTTTTAAAAATCATATTTTTCAAACTACCATAAGCATAACTCCAAGTAATATTAAATGATGTTGTAGTTGAATATTCTGAAAAAAATATATAGGCTGGGCTGCTTCCAATTGGTGGATTTATATGATCGGGCTGAGAATCTGAAATATTCCTTGTTACTGATGAGATATTTTGTCCTGTAGTAATTTTAGAAACTATATCTTTAAAATATACCGTAAAATAATTTTGATTAGAGTTAACTGAAAAAGTATATCCAATATTAAACCCTGACGATGAAGGAGTAGCAATATCTAAGATAATATTAGGGTCTCCATTTACAAGTTCTCTATTTTTATTTACTCCCAATATTATAGGAGTTTCTCCATCTTTATATCTCATTATGGTATTACATTTAAGGATTTAACTGCATTTTTTTGAGCTTGTGATAAACTATTAAAAACAGATGTTGTAACAATCCATTCAACAAGCTGTGTCCCATTAAACAATGCCCTCTGGACTTCTGTTCCTGTCGGTAATCCATTGCTTGTCTGAACATAATAATTTCCTGCTTTAATTTCTTTATCGCTTGCATTTAATTCCGCTAAAGTTGGTGGATTTTGAGTTCCATATACACATTCCCCGAGACGGTCTATTAAATGATAAAATTGTTCTTGTGTAGGTTTATCTCCTGTTTTGAAATAGTCTTTTAGTTCTGCGTTTGTTTTCATAAATGTTAAATTTTAAAGTGTTAATTAATAATATCATTCTCAAAGTCCTCCCGGAAGAAGTTTTCTATCTCGTCCAGATCATAATCGTAGTCTAGATCTACGTTTTCTATGTCTTCCCAGTCTATACTGTAAATAGAATCTTTCGGGAGCTCTTCGGATATGTTGTCTGTTTTGTTTTCCATATTATATTTTGCGTTTGGATAATAGTGTTCCTTGTCAGCTTTTTATGGCTAACATGAAAGTTGATTTTTGAAAGTTGTGTGATTATTTAATTAAGGCCTTAATTATAATCCAAAAGTAGTTGGTGCTAACGCCAAAACTTGACGTAATAAAATTTATTTTTTTGTTTTCATCATTTGTGTTTTGCTTTCTTTTTCTATGTGTCAAAGATATCTTGCCGTGGCGCCAAAACTCGTCGTGTTAAATTTTATTTCTAATTAATTTTTCGGCAATCTCATTCAGAAGTATATTATTCTCCTCAACATAACTCAAACCAGCTTGTATCAATGCTTCCAAGTTTTTTTTCTTCACATTGTCCATTTCTGGAGAAGCAGATTTAAGCGATGGATTGATCCTGTAATAATTCTGCCTGTTCCTTTTTCCAAGCGTCATGAACATCTGATTCAGTTGATAATCTACTGTCTCTGCATTGGCGGAAAGAAGAATATCTATTATTGGATTGACCCAAGCCAGTTTTCCGGCATTCTGATATTTTTTGAAAGGATAACTTTTCATTTCTGTCCCTGTTCCAATAGAGATAATCATCATATCATTTACAGAAGGATAATTCGTTTTGAAAGGATTTTCCAGAACGTTGGCGAATGGTATCTTCCTAGCTTCAGCATACGCACATAACGTTGGATTATTTGCAAATACACCACCATCTATCAAACTGAAAATCTGCCCATAAGATGATCTAATTTGTACTGGAGAAAAGTATGTAGGAGCCGCTGATGTTGCCCTGCAAATATCTCTTACAAAAAAATTCTGTTGGCTTTGTTGAGCATTGACCGTATTGAACAATTTGGCCTTTCTGTTTTCGATATCATAACTTGTAATGAGGGAAGGTTTTATAAAATCTTTCAGTTCCAAGTCGCCAAAAAATTCTTTGAGCTGTATTTCAAGATTATCCTGAGAAATCTTCTCGCTGAACAGCCCGAAAGGATTAATCAAACTTTCCCAAAGTGAAACATTGAAAATATCTTCCCCTTTCTCTGTATAAAGGTCAAAGGCTTTTTGGATAGAATATTTGGCTTTTCCGCTGACATCTGGACAAAGTAAAACAGAAGCTAGAATTCCTCCTGTGCTACTTCCCGCAATCATGTCAAAATAATCTCCAAGTTTTGCATTGGGATGGTCTTTCTGCTGTAAAAGTTCTTCCAGATAACGGAGAACGATACAGGTGATAATCCCTCGGATTCCACCGCCGTCTAAAGAAAGTATGGTTATTTTTTTCATTTTTCTTTTGTTTTAATTTGCTGTGATTTGATATTACAAAAGTAAATGGAGGTGACGACAGAACTCGTCGCAATAAAAATTGATTTTAAAAAATAACATAACCATTTTTATCTTTCGGAAGTTTGATGAGGTTTCTCCAAGTAGTTTTGATCTCAGAGGTTTTTGCTTTGATAGATTTTTTTTCGAAATGAGGAAGGTCTTTGAATGTTTTCCAATTTCCGCCCCAGTCCCATCCATGTTTTGCAAAGATTTTAACACACTCGTACCAATCAGCTACTTTATCATTATCCCAATCTTTCGCAGTGTCCCAGCTCGCCGTTTCCCATCGATGATGAGACAAATATCGACTGCTAGTCCGTAATTGTGGATACTTTGACCGGCTTTTGCATTCGTTACTTTTTTTCCGGGTTTTGTTCTGCCAATCGCATAAAGTTCATCTTGTTCTTCAAAGGTTCTGAGGGTTTGGGTGATTCTTATTTTAGCTCTGCCTGTAAGTTCAGTGTCGCATTCTAGAATAATTTTGGTAACTTCTTCTCTTACTTTTGGGTGAAGTTTTTGAATTCTTTGTTGTGTGATTTTGTCCATTTTGATTTTTATTTTAAAGCAAATCTAATGGAGCATAACGCCAAAAGCTGTCGTAAGAAATTAAATTATTAGGCAAAAAAAAGAGCCTCTTTTAGAAGAGGCTCTTTATATAAATTTGAAGTAAGAAAGTGTGAGTTATTTCTTAATTATTTTTTTGCTTACAGTCCCTGTTTTAGTCTCTATAGAAACTGTATAAACTCCATTTTCAAGATTAGAAATATCGAATCTATTATCAACTGCTTCCAGTTTTGATTTCACAACTTTGCCTGAAACATCATATACTTTAACAGAAACAATATCATTTGCATTGTTGATTGTGAAGTAATCTACAGTTGGATTAGGATACAAGGTTAGATTTTTCTTACTAACATCGTTCACCGACATTAATGGACTTGCTGTAACTTCGATGTCGTCTATACTCAATAGGTTTCCATTGGTATAATCATTAACCCAAGCCAAGTAAATTGTCTGTCCCGCATATGCTGAAAGATCCACTGTATAAGGAGTCGTGAGGTCCGCTATAGGAGCATTAACTGCATGAGCTACTGCTAAAATATTAGAAAATGATGCTTTCGCAGTATTAGTCGTAGATATTTTGACTTTGAAACCATCATCATACGGGCTAACATCGTGGGATCTTGCAAAAAACTCCAGAGATACCGTAGAATTTGCCGGTACGGTAATAGAAGGTGTAATCAGCCATCTGTCTGCTGGCGACAACGTTGTGAACCATGATGGCGAAGTAGCAACGGTATTCCCCGCTTCAGCAGTCCATGCTATTGTTCTCCAAGCATTTGGAAATGCTGTAGCATAGGTTCCATATGGTGTATTAGTATCATTGTACAATGTCCAGCCCGCAGTTTGCAAGTCTGCAATCTCTTCAAAACTTTCTGAAAAAACAGAGGTTTGAGCGTTGCTCATAGTAGAAGCTAATAGAATAGAGAATAGAATTTTTTTCATATTTTTTTAAATTATTTATATAAAGATATAAAAAAAGCCGTAGATATATTCTACGGCTTGGTATTATAGTATAATAATTAAATTATTATTCTGCTGAAGTTTCCTCAGTTGCAACTTCTGCTGCGCCTTCTGTTACTTCTTCTTCATCGTCATCATCTTGTCCTGCAGCAGCATTTTTGCTAGCATTTCTAGACATCTTAACAGCAACTACTACTGCGTTGTCTGGATGCATGAAAGAATATTTGTCATTTTTAAGACTTTCTACATAGAACTTGTTTCCAATCTTAAGCGCTGTAATATCTACAACGATCTCATCTGGCAAGTTAGCTGGGATAGCTTTTACTTTTAGTTTTCTGTAAGTTTGTCTAAGAACACCACCGGCAACAACACCCTTAGAACGACCTGTGATTCTTACAGGAACTTCCATAATAACTGGTTTGTCCTCGCTCAATTGATAAAAATCAGCGTGGATGATTTTGTCTGTAATCGGGTGGAATTGGATATCCTGAAGAACAGCAGGGATTGTTTGTCCGTCAACCTCAATAGATACCGTGTGTGCTTCAGGAGTGTAAACTAGACCTTTGAAAGCTTTCTCTTCTGCAGAGAAGTTCAAAGGAGTCTCACCTCCGTAAACAACACAAGGAACTAATTCAGCATCACGTAAAGC
>CAUSBY010000018.1:0-90589 GCA_963530025.1 uncultured Weeksellaceae bacterium | reverse complement strand
AAGCAGATGAGGTCAACACAACACTTCCACCAGAACAAAATGAGGAATTACCTGTACTAGTTGGAGTTGCTGGTGGCGTACAGATGCAAGGATCCATAGAAGATGAAGATTCAGCTGGCCACCCACTTCCACTTGGATTAGAACCACCGGCATACCATGCACTTACTCCAGATGAGCCCCATCCACTGGTATTTTGAAAATTTGCTCTTACCCAAATTTTGTAATTACTTCCTGTAACAGAAGAATTGGTTTGCAAATTTTCTCCTATTTTTAATCCAGAATTGGCAAAATACATTTGTGAGCCTGACAAAGATTCAAAATTTTCACCAATAGTTATACAACTTCCGTTTGTTGCACATATCCTGTCGCCACTATTTTTTAATTGTAAATTCTGAGTAATCGTCAGTTTCCCTCCATCCAAAATTATAGTAACATTTGGATTATCAGTCTGCATTTGATTTAAAACCAATTCTCCACCATTTTTGATAACAATCACAGAACCTGAATTTGGTTTCAAATCCGAACTGTAAGTTACTCTATGGGTAATAAGATATGTATAATTGGTAGCAGATGCATTGATAGTCCAAGTACTGCCCCAAGATCCATTGGCATTGGAAGTATAACGATAATTTGATGGTTGCGTACAATAAGCCTGCGCTTTCAAGAAAGTTGTCCCCATCAGAAACATTGAAAATATTAATAAATAAATATTTTTTTTCATAATCATAAAATTTAAATTTGAGCAAAACAATTCCAGTCTCCTTTTATTCAAGGAAAGAAATTGATAAATAAACCTGTGGTTGTGCTATATGTTAAGTGAAAACCGGAGGAGCTCTACCAGAAAATGAATTCTGATATTCCGAAGTAAAGATCTGAGTAAAAAAAGAATTGTTCTTGGCGTGTGATAATTCTAAAATGAACTGATAATCAACAATCGTAAAAGTTCTGATAAAAACCTTGGAATAAGAGAACTGTGAAGAAATGACAGCACTTGTATGTGTATCATTTGAAGAATAAAAGAAATCTCTCTGTGAAGAAGGATAAAAATATGTAACTGGTTTTTCAAGTTCTTTATTTACATATTTTTTAGTTTCAACTGGTGCATTGGCTTTTTTAGGAATTACCTTTTTGGCAGTATTCTTACTAATATTAGGAATCCGAGGCTCTATAATTATAATTTTCTCCTCAAACGAATGGTCTGGGTCAATAATAGAAGTTCCCGATGTCACATATATATTCCCGTCTGAGTAGATATTTTCCGTTTGGTCTGAAACAGCGTCAACTTGTTTTTCCACCAAATTTGCATCCTTTGAAATCGTGACATTTGCAAAAACCAAATGAGTGAAGAATAAAAACAAGATTCCAGACAACTTTCCCATATTGAGAAAAATGTCTGGTATAGTGCATTTCAAAAAATGTGTTTTTGCCTTCATTGCGATTTCTGAAAAAGAGACTCTCTATGTTCAGGTTGCAAAGGAACAATTTAGAATCCCCAAACAAGAAAAACAAGAGTCCCAACAGATACCCTACCCTAACAAAACATTAATATTCAAACACTTAAAACAACATTCAATAATTAACAAAGGATGATTATAGTAATAAATAATAGATTCAATTATCAAAAAGACTGAAAAAAATCAATGTATTTCAATACAAAAAACTCACTAATTTTGTTAGAAAATAGAACAATATGCTCATCATAGACTCCCCTTCTCACAATGCTTTTTTCAATATTGCTTCCGAAGAATTCCTTTTGACTAAATTTCCAACTGAAGATATTTTCCTTCTCTATATCAATGCACCTTCGATTATTGTTGGGAAATTTCAGAATACTTTAGCTGAAATCAATCTGGATTATGTGAACGATAATAATATCAAAGTCGTAAGAAGAATGTCAGGCGGAGGAACTGTTTATCACGATTTGGGCAATCTTAATTTCTCGTTTCATACACTTTTGGGCGATTATGATTTTATGGATTTTGGACAGTTTACAAGTCCGGTTCTTCAGCTTTTGAAAGATTGGAATGTTCCTGCAAAATTGGAAGGCAGAAATGACCTTTTGGTAGACGGAAAGAAATTCAGTGGGAATGCGAAATTGGCTAGAAGCGGAAAAATGATACAACACGGAACAATACTATTCAATTCTGAAATGAGTGTTTTGAGTGATGCTCTAAAAGTAAATCCTTTGAAATTCCTTGATAAAGCAACAAAATCCAATCGTTCCAGAGTGACCAATCTGATTGATTATTTACCGGAAGGAACAACCATAGAAGTCTTGAAGCAAAAGCTGATTGACGAAATCCTAAAAGGTTCTGAGAATGGACAAATCTACAATTTCACAGACGAAGACATCCAAGGAATTGAGAAATTAGTTAAAGAAAAATACGAAACCTGGGATTGGAATTTCGGATTCTCTCCGAATTATAATTTCAAAAAAGCGATTAAAATTCCTGCTGGATTTATAGAAATCCATCTTGACGTTGAAAAAGGAATCATTAAAAAAGCTAAAATATTCGGTGACTTCTTTGCTTCAAAACCGATTGAGGAATTGGAAGATTTACTCATCGATGAAAAACACGAGATTGAAAATTTAAACCAAGTTCTTTCTAAAATCAATATCACAGATTATTTTGGAAAAGTGACTGTTGATGAGATTTTGGAATTATTCAAATAAAAAAAGCCTCCAAAAATTAATTTGAAGGCTTTCTTTGATATAATTAATCCAATTATTTCTTAATGAATTTCTCTTGATAAACTGCTTTATCGGTAGTTACTCTTAAGATATAATTTCCTTTCGATAGTTGAGAAACATTAATTTTTCCATCAATCAACTTAGTATTAATCGCTTTTCCTGTAACATCATACACAGAAACCTCAACAATATTATCCTGAGTTTTGATATTCAAGACATCGGTTGTTGGATTTGGATAGATACTTAGATTGATTTTCTTAACATTGTCATTCACAGCCAATGAAGAAGATACTACAGTCAGGGTTTTATCAACCACTTTTCCATTAGAATTAAAGCTAACTATAATGTTTGCCGTTCCAGCACCTTGTGGTGTTAGCACCAACTCTTCATCAGCATTGATTTCAGCCAAAATCGCATTGGTATTGCTGTTAGATTTAATTGATTTCAAAATAGAAACCGAAAGATTGTCCGCATCGGTCACAATCGTTTTCAAGTCAATTTTTGTAATGCTGCTGGCATTTACTTCTGAAGGAAAAGTAGAATTCACAACTGGCAAAGTATTGTCTGGGAACACTGTTACCGCTGGAAACCAATAATAATCGTTCAAGGTTTTTGTATTCAACAAAGCTCCGGTATTGCTGTAAGTATGAATCCAGTTCTTCTGATAATGCGCCCCATAGCCACTTTCAGTTGTATTAAGTATCAATTCATCAGAAACAGGGTCAACTCTCAAGGCTGCACCGTAAGGAATTTGTTTGTAAGTTCCTTCCTGTCCAGGAATTGTGATAAAATTACCATCAAGTGTTTTTGTGGTCACATCAAACTTGATAACCTTTGTTCCAGATGTGAAAGCATTCACAGAGTTCATCCAATACAAAGCATTTTGTTGATTACTGTAAGTGAAACTTCCTGCGTTCCAAGCGCCCCAAGAACCTAGATATTGCGTTGCCGTAGAAAGTGGATATTCAGTCGTTGCAAAAGTTGTTGGATTAATGTTAATCAATTTCTGATTTTGAATCGCCCAAACACTTCCATCCTTAGCCTGAACAACTGAGTGGAAAGCACCCGAAATCGTTTGAACCAAAGTGTTCGTTTTCGGGTCTATGATTAAAACACCTGTCGATTGTTTAACAGCAAAAACATACTGTGACGTTCTCACCATATTTCCGATTTGTCCTGCATATTGGCTTCCACCGCCAGTTCCAGCAATCATACTTCCAACCTGAAGATTATCAATGTCAAAAGTGAAAATCCCGTTAGAAGCTCCGATATAACCAAGATGCTCATTCACGCCAAGGAAAGAACGTCCGTCTCCTCCACCGATGTTATCAAAACCTTTGATTTTCTCCATCGTGGTGGCATTCGCAACAACCAGTCTTCCGCCCGGTGTGTATTGCGTATCGCCACCGTCAGCTGCTTGTTTTGAGATGAAATAGAACTTGTCTCCATAGATTGTTCCAAACTGAGTCGTAGCTCCGAAAGCCTGGTTGTTATTCTTCTCGCTGTAAACTCGGTAATAGATTTGGTCATTATCTCCAACAAAGTTCACAGAACCATTCGTGTGGCCAAACCATTCTTCATTCACCATAAAATAACCTTTGGTAAAATCTGCCTGAGCCGAATAAGCTGAAACCGGCGTCAAAGTAGATGAGATATCATAGCTTTCAAAATTCGGATTGAAATTCCACACATCCCAAGAACCATTTTCCAATTGTCTACTGCTTGCTCCCAAACCAGAATATCCAAAATCTGCATCTGCTGGGTCTTTTACCCAATACGACCAATATCCTGTGTACCAACCAGCTCCCCAATGGTCATTGCCGTCAATAGCAGTATAATTGTCAAAATCATAAGCGGTTGTATTAATGATTCCGTCTACTGGATAAAGCGGATAAGTCGTGTTTCCATTATTGTAAAGTCCCACCGTTCCTTTTCCGTCAAGGTCAAAACCTAAACCTCCGATTGCACTTCCGAATTGTGTTCCTTGGTATAACAATGAAAAGAAACGCTTATCGGTTTTTGCAATCGCTTTCAGCATATCTTCGCCTGTTGCATTTCCGTCCCATTTGAAACCCCAAACCAATGCGTCAGGATTTTTAGCATCGTTCCATTGAACAACGAAAGCCGCTTTGTTAGAACCTGTTCCAACCCAGTAAACGATATCATCCATTGTGAAATCTGCCTTTTTGGATTGAGTTTTTTTAATGGAATTTGTTTTGAAGTCATTCCTCGGAACTCCCTGAACTGTGACTTGTGCATTGGTAAAAAATGCAAAGAACAACAGCAATGTCAAAAGATAAAACTTTTTCATTTTTAATTGATTTAAATAATTTTTATTGTTGAATTTTATTTTAAATGTAAGTCGTAAGCACCAGCCACTTCCGTAGAAACTTCACCCAGCCAGCCCGCTTCCTGATTGATTCCCGTATAAACTTTTACGAAATCAATTCCTGGAAGTTTGACATAATTACCGTTTTTGTCAACTGCCCAGGAAATATCGATGCTGGAAGCTTCATCGTTATTCGGCGCGTTGTCTGCGTATCCGAATGCATAAGATTTTCCAACCCAATAAGTTCCGCTTCCGCTCTGGTCATAGTAATTATTGGCTAGTCTAGTTCCTGTAAAACTGTAAGAAACGTCAGAAATCCATAATGGATAATAGCTTTGAATGTGGAAAATGTTTTTGGTTTTGAATCCTGAATTCCCAAGATTATCTGTCCATTTGATATATTCTACATCGTTTTCCCAATATTCGTTTCCTGCAACTGGCGGTTTATTTTCATTTGGTTTGAAATAATCAATCGTGTAATTCTTTACTGTTGTATTCTTGAAATATTCGCTTCCGGCAATCTCGTACCATTCATCTTCGTCGGGTTTCCCGTTTTTATTTTTGTCATAAGCAACGAGAATGATTCCCGGTTCACAAGAGCCTGCACGTTCTTCTTGAGATAAATCGCCCCAGAATGCATTTCCCAAAATCTTGAAATCTTTACCGTTCATATTCGGAACGGTGTGGTCAAAACCAAATGTGACATAACCTCCAAATCCACCCAACGAAATCATTGTTGAATTGGAACCCACCAAAGATTGTTTCGCTTTCTGAATCATCTGTTCCGATGTATTCCCAGCAACATATTCCGGAATCTCGTTCATAAATTGTCCAACAGCAGGACGGAAATCAAAGACATTAGAAATATACTTACTATAAGAAACCGATTCTTTGTTGACAATGATTTTTGAAGTATAAGTTGTAGTTGTTCCATTACTTTCAACTTTCAAAGTCAAAGGATAAGTTTTTGCATAAGGACTGATGAAATCCAAAGTTGAATTTTCCGAAATCAAAGAATCATTAATTTTCCAAGTAAAAGTTCCTGAAATATTAGTCGGAATATTCAAAACTTTGAAGCGGTCAACTGAGTAAGAATCAGCAAGACTAAAAGTATTTTCGTCATCGTCATTTTTACAGGCAACTATTCCTGCGAGAATGAATAAGAGAAAAGTAAGTTTTAAGTATTTATTTTTCATATTTATTGATTTAATTTTATTAAGATCCTTTGTCATTCCGTAGGAATCTCAGCGGTCTAGATTCCTACGGAATGACAAAATTGTGTTTATATTATCTGCACTTTTATTTATGATTTTTAGTCATATTATTTATAGAGAAAAACAAAGTGTGCAGGGATATTTCCGCCTTCGGTTTTCCATTTGAATTTTCCGTTTTTATCGAAGCAATAGACAAATCCTGTGGAAACATAATTCCTTGCATCGGTCATATAAATATCTTCTGTGATTGGATTGACAGCGATTCCGTAAGGCGTTTTGATGGCGTCCACATATTCTTGGTCAATGATTTTGTTTGAGATGATTTGCTCCGTTTTTACATCAATGATTCCAAAAGATTTGGTGTAGGAATGCGTGTTATAATTGAATTCGTTACCGTAATAATAGAGTTTGCCATTCACAATCGTCATTTCGCTGACCGCAATTCCAAAGTCCTTTTTCACAGTTCCGGTTTTGGAATCGACCAAAAACAAACTCGAAGGAATTGTATAATAATCACCTCTGGAACTCACATACAAATCGCCGTCATCATCCTTTGCAATGTGATGAAGATTAATCGCGACATCGATTTTCTTAGTCTCAGTAAATGTGTTCAAATCAATTACTGAAACGGTTTTGTCATAATTTGGAAAACGATAACCTCCGGAATTGGCAACGTAAAGATTATTCCCGACAATCGTCATTTCTTCCGGCTGATAACCAACGATAACTTCACGTTTTATGGAAAGCGAAATGGTATCAATCTCAGCGACTTTTCCAAGTGGTGCATTGGGGTCAAGAACAACCGGACCGGCGTAACTTGAAGCATAAACTTTCCCATCTTTGAAAGTCACATAACGACAATTTTCAAGATTGATGGTTTTGATTCTTTTAGCAGTTTTGGCTTCCAAAACTTCGATTTTGTTGGAAACATTGATGACAGCGTACATCTTGCTTCCATAGATTTTGATATCGTTACCAACGTCGCCTAATTCTTTTACAACATTGGGATTAATCTCAGAATAGATGTTTCTGTGATAAGTTCCGGTAGTATAATCGAAGAAATCCAAAGTCGCCTTGTTCGTTCCCATATTGCCTTCGTTCAAAAGATAAAACCCTTTGATAGCCGTATTTTCTGGCTGAGCAAGACCTTCTTCAACTTCCTCACGAATGATGATATCGTCCGTTCTGCAAGACATTAAAGTAATTAATGCAAAAGCCATTAAAATTAGATTTAGTTTTCTCATAATGTGAAACTTACAATGAGTTTAAAATTTCGTCCCGGCATTGGATAACTTAAAACCACTTCATAGAATTGATTGAAAATATTGTTCACTTCCAAGCTTGCTTTGAACTGATAATTCTTCCAATTCAATTTTTTCTGAATCGATAAATCGTGCGTGTACCAAGGCTGGATGTAGTTGAACGCAATATTATTCTGGCTCACATCATAACGTTCACCGACATACATAAAACTGTAATTGAACGACCAATCTTTGTAATCTGACATCAGCGTAAAAGTTCCCGAATGCCAAGGCGTGTAAGGAATCTGGTCGCCAAAATATGGGTCTGTTCTATCAGAAAAATCTCTTGCACTTTGATAAGTGTAACTCAGCAAAGGTTTGATTTTTACATTTCCAAACTGTAGTTCTGTTTGCAGGTTAACATCGGTTCCAATAATCTCAACTTCTCCCAGATTGTACATCGTCCAGCGGAACATACTTCCATTAGGCGCAGCGATGATTTTGTCCTGAACTTTATTGAAGTAAGTATCAACCTTTGCATAAAAAGATTGGAAGGTTTGATTTTTATAAAATTTCTGGTAAGTGAAACCAACATTATATTGATTTGTGAATTCAGGTTTTAGAAATGTATTTCCGATATTGGTGTAGTACAAATCGTTGAAAGTTGGCATTCTGAACATTCTTTTGTAAAATGCTCTTAATGTAAAGTCATTAGAGAGTTGATAACTCAAAAAAGCAGCAGGTGTCCATTCGTTTTTATCAGGAGATTTGGCATTCATTTCAACATCTTCGTGAACGAAAGTTCCTAATAGACTTGCTAAAAATTTGAACCGATTGAATTCATAAGTTGTTGCAAAAGCAGCTAATGAAGTGTAACGAGTTGGGAATGAAAAGTTATAAATTCCTGTTCCAAAAGCATCCAGATTGTTATATTGAAAATCAAAATTGGCACTGAAATCCCACTTCGGCGTAATGGAATAAATATTAGATGAAGACAAATAAACCTCTCTCTGGATATATTGATTATTGATTTTTATGGATGAAACCGTGTCAACATAATTTGTGTAATCATAGACGAACTTAGCTTTGAATTGTGTTTCTAATTTTGGAAACAGTTTCTTTCTGAAATTGGCCTGAACAAAATAATTTTCATCAATCATCCTTTGTCCTCTCGCTCCAAATCTATTATTAACAATCGCTCCGGGAATTCCTCGATTGGATAGATAACCGTAACCTCGGATGTTCCAGCTTCCGTTATTCAGGTTTCCGTGAAGACTGGTTTCGAATCTTTTGGCTTTGATATCAGAATCAAAACGTTTTGCAATTGTGTCATAAGCCGTTTCTCCATCAGGATATTTCTTATGATAACGAAAACGATAAATCCCATCGCTCTGCCAAAATTCGGAACTAAAACTTGCCGAAACCTTTTCCGAAATTTTCTGTTCCAATCGGAAAGAAGGATTGAACAAATCAATTGAACTATTTTTAATCCTTAGAACAAGATTTGTTTTTTTATTAAATTTAAAACTCGGTGCTTTGGGTTGAAGATATATTGAACCTGACGAACCAAAATCTTTCGCAGGTTGGAAAATCTCTGATTTCTGTCCATTGTAAAGCGAGATTTCTTCGATATCATCCAAAGAAAACCGCCCCAAATCAACCAATCCATTTTGTGCATTTCCTAATTGAATTCCGTCATAGAAAACTCCAACGTGCTGACTTCCCATACTCCTGATATTGATAGTTCTGAGCCCGCCAATTCCGCCGTAATCTTTGATTTGAACACCAGAAAAGTATCGCAAAGCATCTGCAACAGATTGACTATTGAGTCTTTCTAATTGTTCACCGGAAAGTGTTTGAGCTGGGAGAATCTCTTTGAAATTCTTTTTATAAACATCAACTTTGAGAATTTCTGTCTCAATCGTATCTTTTTTGGATTGGGAAAAACATAGAGAAGAAGCTGTCACCAATATCGCAACAGCAGTTTTATAAAACCGAAAAGTAAATCGTGTCACCATTAGCTCATATCGAATAATGATGACGCTAATGGATGTAAGAAAGCAAGGATAATGCACAGTTTATGCTGTACAAAATCATTGTTGACTAAGCTTTATTCCACGAAAGCGTCAATTATTTATAACTTCTGGCAGGTCTTCTGACTTACTTCATTTTTGAAATCCTTCCCATTCATAAAAACAGTGGATATAATTTTCAAAAACCTTTGTGTGAAGCTTACAGCAGCGGGTCTGCTCCGGATTTTCACCGGATTCCCTATTAAGCGCTTTTTACAGCTCACCAGATTGGCGCAAAGATATATAAAATAGATTTAGAAAAATCTGATGTTAGCTATTTGATGAATATTAAATTTAAAATATTGATTATCAATTATTAATTTAATTTTAAAACAAAAAAAATAGTGATAAGAAACCTCATCACTATTTTGAATTTATATCAAATTGTTCTTAATTTATGAATGTCCATTTGTAGCCTCATCGAAAATTCGACAGAAATTTCCTCCTCCTATCTTTCCGATTTCATTCTCTGTAAAACCAGTTTTCAGCATCGCATCTACGACTGCATAATAAAAACCTTCTTTCTGGTCTTTCCAGGCTAGATTTGTACGTTCGCCAATTCTTTCGCCTTTTTTTCCACCATCAAATTTTTTTCTTTCCTCTTTTTTATCCTGATTATCATTTGATTTTTGATTGGGTCTTTGTCCAAAACTTTCATTGGGAGAATGGTAAGCTGGAGTCAGTTTCGTATCGGTACCAATTGCAACGTGGTCAACGCCAATTACATCTACCATTGCTCGAATATTCTTCGCAAAATCCAAAGGTGTGTCTGCCAAATGCGTCCAGACTCCAATAACACCACCAGTATCAGCTACAATCTTCGCTTGTTCTTTACTAATCAATCTCGGCTTCATCATTTTTGCCATAAATTCATTCGTTCCCAATTGAGTATCAAGTCCAGTGTGAGAAATCAGAATTGGTTTTTTGGCGACCTTCAAAGCCATATCAATCGTTTGATTATTGGCGTGGGCAAGGTCTATTAGAATTCCTAATCGGTCGCATTCTTTGATGATTTCAGAACCGAAAGTTGTCAATCCTCCGAATTGTGGTTTGTTCGTGTAAACATCTCCCAACGGAACAGAAGCATCATTATCGTGCAATAATCCGAGCTGTCGGAGTCCTCTTTTGTAAGCAATTTCCAATCTTTCTAATTTCCCATCCAGAAAATGTCCGCCTTCCACAGACTGGATTACGGTTGGTTTCTGAGCTTTATGAAAAGATTTTAAATCATTAAAATTTAATGAACGTTTCAAGCCATTCAGTTCCAGAATTTTGTCCATTGCATCCAAACCTGTTATAAACCTAACATAACCATCATCAGGATTTTTCAATTGTTGATAATCCACTGCGAAAGTCATACTAATAGCCGATAAACCCGATTTTTTGAATTCGCTAAGTAAGTCTACATTTGGTCCGGGCAATTCATTGGAATTTAGAGGAACATCAATGTGATTGTGTGTATCGATTCCGATTGTTCGCTTGACGATTGCGGCAACTCTCGGGTCGATTTCCTGAACTGTCCAGGATAATAATGGGCTCAACATCATCATTGCTCCAGCTCCACCTACGGTTTTAATAAATTTTTTCCGTGTCCATTCTTGTTGAGATTTCTCCATATTTATTTTTAAATTATTGATTATGGCTTATTGATACAAAAAAGCACTCAAAGTTAAATCCCTGAGTGCCTTCAAATCAATATTTTCTCATTTTTTTACAAACTTGCCATATCAATCACAAATCGGTATTTCACATCGCCTTTTTCCAGACGTTCAAAAGCGGTGTTGACATGATCAATAGGAATGATTTCACTTTCCGCTGTAATGTTATGTTCGAAACAGAAATCCAACATTTCCTGAGTTTCAGCAATTCCGCCAATATTGGAACCGGCAAAACTTCTTCTTCCCATTATCACATTAAAAGCGCCTATTTCCAATGGTTCTGGCGGTAATCCAACCAGCACAACTGTTCCGTCGTGACGAAGCAGATTAAGATAAACATTCACATCGTGTTTTGCAGAAACTGTATCGATAATGAAATTTAATTGACGAGAATATTTTGCCATTGCTTCAGCATCAGAAGACAAAACCGCTTCGTCCGCGCCTAATCTTTTCGCATCTTCAACTTTGTTTGGAGAAGTCGTGAAAACCACAACTTCAGCGCCCATTGCTTTTGCAATCTTAATCGCCAAATGCCCCAATCCGCCAATTCCCAAAACACCCACTTTCTTACCCGGACCAGCGCCCCAATGTTTCAAAGGAGAATAAACCGTGATTCCTGCACAAAGCAAAGGTGCAGCTGAAGCCAAATCTTCAAAAGCAGGCATTTTCAGAACATATTTTTCGTTGCAAACGTAAGTTTTGGAAAATCCTCCGAAAGTATGACCTCCAGAAATTTTATCTTCACTGTTAAAAGAAAAAGTTACGCCTTCATCACAGAATTGTTCGATTCCATCTTCGCAATATTCACAGTGTCCACAGCTGTCCACGATACAACCAACTGCTGCCAAATCTCCGATTTTAAATTTTGTAACGTGATTCCCAACAGCTGTAACTCGTCCAACCATTTCGTGTCCCGGAACTATTGGCGGAGGAAATGCACCAAAATCGCCTTTTATTTGATGTAAATCCGAATGACAAATTCCACAATATAAAATCTCGAATTCTACATCGTGCGCTTGGACGATTCTTCTTTCGATGGTTATTTCTTCCAATGGATTTTCGGTAGAAGATGTTCCGTAAGCTTTTACTTTTGTACTCATATTTTTATTTTATTTTTTGAAATATTAATGACATTGTTTCTTTGTCAAGGCTTTCCATATCAACTAAATTTAATGATTTTACCATTTTTAAAGTCGATGTTTTGTACTTCAAAAAATGTGGCGTCTGCAAATGAAATTGATACGCTTCTTTATCCGCATACATTTCAACAATTCTGATTTGATTTGGATTTTTCTGCTGAAACATTGGAAAAATCGCAATCACACCTTTCTCTAATTTCACTGATGCTGAAGCTTCTTCTTTCAGAATTGATTTGTATTCATCTAAAAATTCGGGAACGATTTCTATTTCCGAGATACGAATCATCATATCATTTTCAATAATCGGAACAAGTGGTTTTCCAATGATTTTCCGAACTGTATTGGCTTGCGTTTTACTGACAGATTTCTGTATTAAATCCGCTAATTGCTCCAATTGATTGTCAGTAATCCCGGTATTTTTTCCAATCCCAATATGCGATTGCAATTGTCCTTCTACTCCACTTAAAGAAGCCAAAGCAGAAATCGTCACCAATTCTCTTTGCTGATAAGTCAGAACATCGCTCACAAAAATATCAGCGAATAAATGTTCTTTAAGAAAGGCGTCAATTCTTGGAGCAAATTCTCCAAAACCTTTTGCAGGCTTCGATTGTGGTGTTTTTGAAAGTGTTTCTAAAGTTTTTCTGCCTTGCTCATATTTATCTTCAACATTATTTTCAACAATGATTTTCTTTCCTTCGATGTCATTAATTCCTTTTAATTTTCTTTCGTCTAAAACTGTTTTAAAAGTATTAATGGCATTCAGACTTCTCGGAAAACCGCAGTAAGCGTATAATTGCACCAATGCTTCTTTGATTTCGTTAATCTTCAAACCAGAATCTAAGCCTGCATTCAACTGAACTTTCAGATTTTCAAGATTTCCGACTGCCGTTAATGAAGAAATCTTTACCAGACTTTGTTCTTTAGCATTCAAATTTTGAGTGGCTGTATTTTGCTGTGCATTCATTTCTGTAAAACTTAATGTGAGAACAAAAAGAATTATCCACTGAAGAAACTTGTTTTTGCTCGTCATAGAAAATTATTTTTTGTTAGCTTCAGCGTATTCTTCATCTGAAACCGCTTCCAGCCAAGTGTTTTGATTGTTTTGAGGATTACCTGTCGTCGCTAAATGTGAAAACCAACTCGTTGCAGTAGCGCCGTGCCAATGCTCAACATTCGGAGCAATTTCTACGATATCACCAGCTTTTAAATGACGTGCAGGTTTTCCTCTTTCCTGATACAAACCTTCGCCACCAACGACAATCAACAATTGTCCGCCAGTGTGACTGTGCCAATTGTTTCTGCAGCTCGGTTCAAACGTGACATTAGAAAGTGGAACATTTAAATCTTTATTACTTGTCAATGGCGCCAAATAAGATTTACCTGTAAAATATTGAGCAAAACCCGTGTTTTCTTCGCCTGTGGGAAAATCACTTATTTTCGGAATGTCTGTTTTCATTTTATTTTGATTTTTTGCCTTTTGTGCGAAAGCAAACTGCCCAAACACAAAAAGAATTATTGTTAAAAAATATTTCATTTTGATACTTTTTAATATTAAACAAAGTTCTGTCCATTCGGTCAGATTTTTATTATATAGATTACAGAATTGCTTACCATTTTTACTGATTGAATAAAAAACGGGAGTATCTCTACTCCCGATGATTTCAATTATTTAAAATGTTGATGCATCAATTACATATCTGTAACGTGCTTGTTTATTCAAAACTTTCGTCCAAGCATCGTTGATTTGTTTTGCTTTAATGACTTCGATTTTTGGTAAAACTTTGTTGTCCGCACAGTAATGAACGACTTCCTGAGTTTCGGGAATTCCGCCAATTAATGATGCATTAAAATTTACTCTTGTATTGGCTAAACCGATATTGCTTAAAGTCAATTCAAAACCAATCGGCATTCCGACTTGCGTAAAATGTCCGTAAGGTTTCACGACAGAACTGTACGAAGCCAAATCAAACTGTGCGGGAATCGTGGAAATCATATAATCCAGTTTGCCTTTGTAAGGTTTCAATTTGTCTAAATTATCAACCACAATCACTTCTTTTGCTCCGAAAGCCAGAATATCATTCACTTTATCTTTAGAAGTTGTGAAAGCGTAAACTTCCGCACCTTTTGAAACCGCAATTTTCACCGCTAAATGTCCCAATCCACCAATTCCCGCAACACCAACTTTGTCTCCGATTTTAAAATTTGCATTCATAATCGGCGAATAAGTCGTAATTCCCGCACACAACAACGGCACCGCTTCCTGCAAAGAAATGTGCTCTGGAATATGAACCGCAAAATGGTCTCTCACAACAATATTGTTGGAATATCCGCCTTGTGTAATTCCTGAGGGCGAAGTTTTATCGGGATTTCCGTAAGTGAAAAGTGTCTTTCCGTGGTCACAAAATTGTTCTTCACCGTGTGTGCAACTATTGCATTCCATACAACTGTCGACCATACAACCGACTCCTGCTCTGTCTCCGACTTTGAATTTGGTTACGTTTTTTCCAATTGCAGAAACAATTCCTACAATTTCGTGCCCTGGAACTTGCGGATATTGCTGTTCTCCCCAATCGCCTTTCATCTGATGAATATCGGAATGGCAAATGCTCGCAAATTTGATATCAATTAAAATATCATTGTCGCCGACAGGTCTTCTTTCAAATTCCCACGGACTCAATTTCCCTGAATTATCTTTGGATGCGTAGCCTTTAGATTTAATATTTTTACTCATAATTTTTAAATTGTTATTCTGTCCTAAAATATTCAGCGGATTGACAAGCACTAATCCTGCACTCGCCAAAGCGGTCTGCTGAATGAATTTTCTTCTTGATGTATTGTTGTTTTTTTCCATTAATTAATATTATTTGATTGTTTTAATAATTTTCGCAGGAACTCCGCCTACAGCTGTATTATCGGGAACGTCTTTTGAAACCACTGCTCCACCTGCGACAACGGCATTTTCGCCAATCGTAACTCCAGCTAAAATGGTTGCGTTGGCGCCAATCCAAGCATTTTTTTTGATGAAAATTGGTTTGCAGATTAAGCCTTTTCTATGTTCGGGATTTAACGGATGATTTTCTGTGACCAAACTGACTTTCGGACCGATGAGAACGTCGTCTTCAATCGTAATTCCGCCTAATGCAAGAAAAGTACAGTCGAAATTGATGAAAACGTTTTTACCGATGTTGATATTCTTTCCGTAATTGATATAAATGGGTGTGAATACAGCAACATTATGAATTTCTTTGTCAAAAATTTTGCTTAAAATCTCTGTGATTTCTTCAGGATTAGAAGAATTATTTATTTCAATCAGCCATTTTTTAATTGCGAATGATTCTTCTATTAATTTGCCAATTTCAGGGTCATTAGGAAGAATAGTTTCGCCATTTAGAAGCCTTTCAAAAATATCTTTTTGAAGAAAATTTGTATTGGAAATATATTGAGAATCTGACATCTTAAATTGATTTGATTATCTGATACAAAAGTACCACGACCTGTAATCAAGCCGATAAAGATTATCAAACCAAAAATTAAGAAAATCAAACCTCCGTCAAACGAAATGCTTTTGGATTGGTTCCGGTTTGTTTTTTAAAGAAATTATTAAAGTAACTCGGATATTCGAAGCCGAGCGCAAAAGCTATTTCTGAGATATTCCAGTCGGTATGTTGCAACAGAGCTTTTGCTTCCGTAATAATGCGTTCTGTAATGTGTGTGGTTGTAGATTTTCCCGTTACTTCTTTCACAGCACGATTGAGATAATTGACGTGAACATTTAGATTTTTCGCAAAATCCTGAGCGGATTTCAGTTGCAAAGGTTGGTCAGTTGTTTCAATCGGAAACTGTCTTTCAAGCAATTCCAGAAAAACAGAAGACAATCTCGATGCTGCATTTTTGCTTTGGTCAAAATCTTCTGCAGGTTCCAGTTTCAGAGATTCGTGGATGATGAGGCTGATGTAATTTCGTATTAGTTCATCCTTGTAAATATAATCACTCTCCTGCTCTGCAATCATTTTTTGGAAAATTGTGTTAAGAAATCCTCTCTGTTCTTCAGTGATTTTCAGGACGGGAGTTCCACCGATTTTAAAGAAAGAAGATTGCTGCAAACTCTCGGAACGTTCAGAATTTTTGAAAAATTCCTCAGAAAAAAGAATCGTATAACCTACATAAGTTGTTGAAATTGTTTCCCAAGAGTAAGGAATATGCGGGTTTCCGAAAAAAAGCACCGTTCCTTCCTGTTCAAAACTTTTATCAGAGTAATGAATTTTACTTTTACCAGTTGTCAGACAGATTTTATAGAATTCTTTTCTACTGTAAACACGGGTTTCATTAGAATCTTGCTCAATTTGAAACGCTCTGAATCCTTTAAGCTTTAATTCATTATTAAATTCCGAAACTACTCTTTTGACCTTGTTTTCCATTTGTCAAAATTAAGAAATTCAAACTTAATGTATTTTCAGTTATTATTTTTCAAGTTTAGAAATTGAATTATTTCAATGAATCAAATCTGCTTTTACAAACTCAATCTTGCCATCTTTAAAAACAAAATCAAAACTTCCGTCTATTTTACCTTCTGAAAAATCACCAGTAAATTCTACTTCCAAATAAGCCGAATTATCTTTAATTTCTAATTTCCTTAATTCAGTCTGAGTTTTATATCCAATAAAATAACTCACAAAATAATCTTTGATTCCATCGTGACCAATGAATTTTCTTCCAACTGAAGGGTCGTCTAAAACAGCGTCTTTCAGATAAAATTCCAGATATTTTTCTGTGTCGTAACTGTTGCTGACTGCAATCCAATCTTTGATAAAGATTTCTATATTCATTTTTAAAAATTTAGTTACGATAAAAACCTTGTTTGAATTGGACAGGCGTTTGATTGGTTTTATTTTTAAATAATTTATTGAAAGACTGCGGATGCTCAAAACCCAATTGATAAGCAATTTCTGCCACAGAAAGCTGAGTGGTCGTGAGGTAATCTTTAGCTTTTTCGATGAGTTTTTCGTGGATGAGTTGCTGTGCATTTTGTCCCGTTAAAGACCGAAGCATATCGCTCAGATATCTTGGTGAGAGGCTGAGTTCGGTCGCCAAATAATCTACAGTTGGCAAACCTTTATTCAAACCTTGTTCTTTTTCGAAATAAACATTTAAAAGTTCTTCGATTTTTGAAAGCAAATCATTGTTCACGGCTTTTCTGGTAATGAATTGTCGCTTGTAAAAACGGTTGCTGTAATTGAGCAAAACCTCGATGTGCGAAATAATAACATCCTGACTGAAATCGTCAATCGTGTTATTCAGTTCTTCTTTAATATTATCAAAAACCGAAAAAATCGTCTGCTTTTCTTTGTCCGATAAAAACAAAGCCTCGTTCGCCGAATAAGAGAAAAAACCAAAGCTTTTAATTCGGGTTGCCAAAGAATAATTCCTCAAAAAATCAGAATGAATCAACAGCGTCAAACCTTCATATTGGATATCGTCCGAACTTGTAGAAAGTAATTGATTCGGAGCTGTAAAAATCATTCCGCCTTCGTCAAAATCATAATAACTTTGTCCGTAACCCATTTTTCCTTTCAAGGTTTTTTTGAATGATATTTTGTAGAAATTAAATAGAAAATGCTGATTCAGAAACTCATCTTCCACTATCATATTGGCATTTTGAGTAATGCTAATCAACGGATGAACGGGCTTCCCAAAACCCAGCATCTCGTGAAGCTGAGATATGGAATCTACTTTTATCGGATTATTCATTTCTTAATTTTTACTAATTAAATCTCCAAAAACCATCTGTTTCATTTCCTCAACCGAAGCTTCGGAACCGATTTCCAAACGACGGTTGTACAACTGATTGGCAAACTCTCCCGTCACATATCGCAATTGATTTTTCCCATCTGTCGCCGCTTCGTAAACCACATCTGCAATCCATTCTACAGGTTCGAAATTGTCGGGATTCATCAGTTCAAATAATTTCTGCATTCCATCTTCATAAGCGAGATGATTGGCAACGGCTAAAGATTCTCCTGCAAAATTAGTTTTAATTCCGCCCGGCGCAATGGTTTTGATGCCAACATTATGCAGAGCCAGTTCAAACGACATACTTTCGCTCCAGCCTTCCAAAGCAAATTTTGTAGCGTGATAAAGCGAATCCAGAGGGAAAGTGAGCAATCCGCCAATCGAAGTTGTTGTAATGAAAAGCCCGTTTCTGTTTTTTCTGAAATAAGGAATGAAAGCCTGTGTCACACGAATTACGCCCAATAAATTGGTATCTAATTGTTTCACGATTTGTTCGTCTGTCAAAGCTTCCAAAGCACCAATCAAACCATAACCTGCGTTGTTGAAAACGACATCGATGGTGTGAAGTTCAATCGCCTTTTTTACAGTTTCCTGAATCTGCTCCAAATTGGTAACATCCAATGGAAGCAAGGTTACATTTTCCAGTTCGGAAAGTTCGGTTTCGTTTTGTGGATTTCGCATTGTGGCGATAACATTCCAGCCTTTTGACTGGAATAATTTTGCCGTAGCTTTTCCTAATCCTGATGATGCGCCTGTGATGAAAATTGTTTTTTGCATTGTAAATTTTGTTTAAATTTTATAATACAAATGTCCGCAGAAGCACCTCGGAAAATGTTGCCAAAATGAGTTTGGTTGTATCCAAAATGACGGCGAATCATTCTGCGTAAGGGATAGAAGCGGCATACTTTTGCGGAATGCAATGGAGCAAAAGATATAGCGGATAGCCCGACCCGCTTGCATTTTTGCCTTGCTGAAAGTTTCTTTTGAAGACCCAAAATTTCTGGCAAAATGCAAAGGGATACGCCCAAAATGGCATTTATTTTTTCGGTTGGGTTAAATGAATTGTTCCTTCCGAACCGCAAAGAATTGCCTGAGTTGCCAGTTTATGAAATAGAGAATGGTCGATGATTCCTGCCCATAATTTGATATTATTGAGGATTTCCAATTCTGGAAAATCATTAAATTTCACGTCCAAAAGCGCCCCGAATCTTTTAGTTAATATCTTTTCCTGATTTGAATCTTTTCTGATTGTAACACTCTCAATATCAAATTGATTCTGAATATTTTCAATGATAAAACCGATAGAATTTGTAACAATTTCCACCGAAAACGAACAGCTTTCATCAAATTTTTGAATGTATTTTTGAGTGTCGCCCAACAGAATAAATTCTTTCGCCATCGAAGCCAAAATTTTCTCATCTGTATGGATTCCGCCACCGCTTTTCAGAGCGTTTAAATCTTTGTCGAGAAAATCGCATCCGTCAAAATAAACGTCGATTGAACTGATATTTTCAGCATTTAAAACTTTCATTTCAAATTGAAGTAATAATTCTGTTGTTTCCTGACTTGATGATACAAAACTGAGGGTTTCGGTTTTACTGTCTTTTGCTAATTCTTGAACGAGATACGCAATCGTACTTCCCGCTCCGAGACCGATAATTTGATTAGAATTTATAAATTTTATGGCTTCTAAAGCCGATTGTTGTTTGAAATTCATCTCCATTTTCATTTTCTCCAATTTATAAATTTTATTAGAAAAATTAATCAAATTGATGGTACTTTTTATTTAATCAAGATTTTTGAACCACTTTTAAATTGTTTTTCAATTTTTGAACTCTCGTGGATTGAGCTGATAATAAATTTAAAATCCGCATAATCTGTTAAATCTGCGAGAGTAATAATCTTTGCGTTTAACTTATCGCAAGGGTAAACAAGGTTTTTAGAAATTAATTATTTTTTTTAAGACAAACAAAGCCACTTCGTTTAGCCACGAAATACAAAAACATTCTTTTTAATTTGTACGCAACTTGCGTAAGGGATAGAAGCGACATCCTTTTGCGTAATGAAATGGAGCAAAAGATACAGCGGATAGCCCTACCCGCTTGCATTTTTGCCTTGCTGAAACTTTCTTTTGAAGACGAAAACTTCTGGCAAAAATGCAAAGGGATACGCCCAAATATTATTTCATTGTCTGCATATCGATGACGTAACGGAATTTTACTTTTCCATTGAGAACGTTTTGGTAAGCATTCTCAATGGAAGTTGCAGTTGCGGGAATGATTTCGACCTCGGGATAAATGTTGTTGGCAATGGAATAATCGAGCATTTTTTGAGTTTCGGGAATTCCGCCGATTTGTGAGCCGAAAACTTTGCGGTTTCCTGCCCAAACGAATTTGTCAACGCCAATCGTCGGCATATTTTCGAACGGTGGAACGCCGACAATCGCCAAATGACCGTCGATTTTTATCATTTTCAGATACATATTGAGGTCGTAACTCGCAGGAATCGTGCTGATAAGAAAGTTGAAAGAACTCTCCAGACCTTTGGTTTCTTCGGGATTGTTGACGTTGACGTATTTTACCGCGCCATAAAGTTCGGCATCGGCACGTTTGTCTTCTGTGATGTCGAAAACGGTGACTTCAGCGCCCAATTTCACGAGATATTGAACCGCCATATGACCCAAACCACCGAAACCTGCAACGGCAACTTTGTCGCCCTTTTTCACGCCTGCATAATGGATTGGCGAATAGGTCGTAATGCCCGCGCAAAGGAGTGGCGCAACCTTTTTGAGGTCGGCATTTTTAGGAATTTTGATGGCGAATTTCTCAGTGAGAACGATGTTGTTGGAATATCCGCCTTGTGTGGTCTCGTTGTTGTGAAACTGGTCGTGGTCGTGATATGTGAGTACCGCTTCTTTGCAATATTGCTCGAGTCCTGCTTTGCAATATTCGCAGTGACCACAGGAATTGACGAGACAACCGACTCCTGCATAATCTCCGACTTTGAATTTGGTAACGTTTTTCCCGACTGCGGAAACTTTTCCTGCAATCTCGTGACCGGGAACCATTGGATACTCTTCTTTTCCCCAATCGCCACGAACGTGATGAACGTCGCTGTGGCAGATTCCGGCGTAGATAATGTCGATTTTGATTTCGTCATCGCCGATTGCGTGTCGGTTGAATTCGTAAGATTGGAATTTTCCGTCGGTTGAAATAACCGCGAAACCTTTGGACTTGGTTTGAGAAAATGCCAACGCCATAATGAACAGAAAACTGAGACTTAAAATATTTTTCATAACTATCAAATTTTGTTGAATAATGTATGTCACAAATTTCTTTAGAAATGATTGTTAATGACTTAGATGAATTACTGCATTGCTTACCATTATTACTGATTTCAAAAAATTCGGTTTTATCTGGTTTCAAATTTTAGAATAAAATAATACTTGCTTTGAATTATAATTAAGGCATTAATATACAAAGTTACACTGTTGATTATTTTTTCAAATAATATAACCTCGCTTTTATTTAATTATTTTTATTTTTCTATGACAATTGTAACTGTCTTAATTATTGAAAAAATTGTTTTTCCAGTTTCATTTAATTCTTTTTCTCTTTCTTTAGGGATACGACGTAAATCTTCATCAAATGTACTATTTGAGAGATCATTTAAATCGATTTTTCTATTCATTAATATTTTGTCTGGATTGAAAGTTACGGATTCATTTGGAACTTCAACTTTTTCGTATTTTTGATATTTCATAATTTTAATATTTTAATATGAGTAATTTTATTGATGATACTTTTAGAGTTGGTGAATTCGCCACTTATAAATACGAATTTAGAGATAACTATAATCAAATCTTACATGAATATATTCATTGTATAATTTTAGAAAGATTAGACGAATTCGATGGTGTAACGGCAAGAAAAATTAGAGTAAATCAGATTCAGAATTTAGAAGAATATTCTTCTGATTCATATAATTATAATGATTTTTCAGAACGTGTTCTTATTACAAATAAAATAAGGGACTTAGTTGACCTTCGTACATAAATTAAAAAGAGAGCTTTTTGCTCTCTTTAACTTTTTTTCAAATAATGAATTACAACTTTTTAATTCTGAGTGTTTCTGTTGTTTGAATTGTAATTATTATTTCTTTTCCCTTCTCTAAGTCTTTTAAATCATCTTCTGATAGATTAGAAGTGATATTAGGTAAATTGAAAGCATGTGCATTTGGGTTGGCACTATAACCATCAATCTTTGTAAGACTTGGTGTTAGGTGTTTATTAATTTTATTAACTTTACTTAAAAATTGGTATGAATACATATAGTTATTATTTAGTTGTTAAAATGTTTAATGGTTGTACTCTTATTTAAAAAAACTTTACTTTATGATGAGTCTTGATGAATTAATAAATATATACAGAGATGATTATGTAAATTTTATTGGTAAACCTTTTGATAAAGAAAATAACGAAAGCTTAATGCTGTTTTTACAATACTTACAATTTCGTCATTTATTAGAAATTAAGTCCACAATTTTTCTCCAAAATAAAGATATAGGAAAAATTCTTAGTACCTTAAATCAGGAATCTTAATTTCAATTTTATCTAAAACACAGGAATTAAAATCATTTTTAACATACATGTTTACATGTTCTAATATATTAGTTATCTGTCTTTTTGTTTTTCCTGCTAATAAATTCAGAATAACTTGTGTTGTTTTTGAATCTTCAATGTATTCTTTTGATGCCTTTGTAGGTTCAATAATTTCTATTTTTTCCATATTGTTTATTTTAATCATTAAATTAAAAAGAGACCGCTTTTCAGCAGTCTCTTAAAATTGTTACTTTTGTAATAGGTTTACATTACCAACTCATCAATAGGTAAATAAGTTTGAATTGATTTACCGAAGATGACACGGTGATGGTTGTCATTATTAAACTTGTAAAATGATGAATAAAAAGTCTACAAACAAGTTCGTAAAAGTACATAAATCTACCAAAGATGGTAGAAGTTACTTTTATAGAAGTAAACCTAAAAGTTGCAAAAAGTAACAAGGTTTCATAGGAGGTGGTAAGCATCTCCTATTTTTGTGTAAACCCATTTTATCCAATTACATTGGAATTTTATCTTTTTTCTATTTCATAAAGTCAGGCTGTTTGTATTTATTATCCAACAACCATTTTCCGCACTCTGTTTCAGTTCCTGAAAAAACTAATTCATCATCAGAAGTAAGAGCCGTCTTTGATGGATAATAATAACCACCAAATTTGCTTTTATAAATGTTTGTGTACTTTCCGTTTTCTCTATCAGATGCTACGAAAATATCGTGCATTGTATTTCCCTGCGGTTTTAATTCTGAATTAAATTTCCAAATGATGAAAATTACTATTGTTACAATAATGAAAAATATTATCATAATGACATTATTTACTCATACTGTTTGTCAAAGCGTCCGCTTTCGAGCCTTCCATAAATACAGAGCCAATCTGTTTGTAAACATAGTTTTTTCCACATGCTTCAACAGAATAAGTAGCTTGTCCAACTCCTCTAACCATATCCAAAATTTTAACACTTTCTTTTGGACATTTTTGTTCAATTGAAACTGTTTTGATAAGATTTGTTTGTGTTGCTCCTGAGAATGTTCTTGTTGAAGCACCGCAACTCACTAAAATTGTCGATAGTGAGCCAATAAATAAGATTTTTTTCATAAGATGAATTTAATAATCCACCCAAACCCGAAGTAGAAGTTGATGTAAATAAGAAGGCGTGGGTTCGTAGTTCTTATTTCTCTATGGGAGCTCTGGTAAGCTATAAGGTGCAAATAAGAGTGAGCCCACGCCATATGGCATGAGCGTATAGTCTCTTTATTCTCCACCCTATTATTTTGAATTTACCAGATTCCCATAGGTAGAATAAAAGCTAACGCTTTCTTGTTTTCGATAAAACTTCTACAAATCTACAAAAATTATACCTTTTTGTTTTGTATCTTAGAGCAAAAATTACAACTATGATTGAAACTTTTCTTACTAAAATGAATGACTGTTATGATGATTTAGAGAAATTATTGTTAGAGCAACCAAAAAATTTACCAAAACCTTTATCTTGGTTATGGAATAATACAGAAAACATGAATAAGTATATTCTCTTTATCACCAATCCATTAGGAAAACATTATACATTTGAATCTGATAAGGATTTAGATGACGCTTGGAAGGCAACATTAAAAAAGCATACAGATTTTATGAATTCGTTTTATGATTATTTTCACGCATAGTAATATCCATTTTAGATGTTATAGGCATTAAATAAAACCTGAATCCCATACTATAGATTAAGGTATTTAAGTCATGTAACATACTTATAATTATTTTAAGTTGATCTTCTTGTTCTGAGGTCAGCTCTTTATTTGAGGTATTACATGAAATGTGTTCAAAGTTTGATAAATCTTTATTTTTCATTTTGTAAGTTTTAAGTAAATAAAAAAGCCCCTATTATTAAGGGCTTACTCGTTTGGTATATTAATTAATGTTTTTATAATCCGTTCAAATTCGACATCGGGAATATAATCTTTGTCTTTTTTTATTCTGTTGTCAAATTTTATAAATTCGTCAAAATCTTTAGATAATTCAAGCAAAACAGTAACTCTAATTGTTCTAATTAGAACTGCTTCATTCTCTAAATAATCCAAAGGCTTTAATTTACTTATATCTCTGTTATTCTTGTTGAGTTCTTTAAGTAAATCAGTATCTTGAATAGCGTTTAAAACATATTTTTCAAAGAATTTATCTAACAACGATATGTCTTTGAACTTCTTTTTATACTGATTTTCAAACTCTTTAAATATCTTTTTCTTCATTTTCTTACGCTGTTAAAGAGTGCCAAGTTAATCTTTTTTCTTCGGTTTTTTCTAAAAACAAATCAAATCTTCTATCAGTTTTCATCTGTTTTGTATTGTATCGGAAGGTCATTTCATTCAAATATAATTGAAGGTGTTTTTTGCTTGTGAAATAATAAACTCCAATTATTGAACGCTTTAAGTGTGACCAAAAACATTCTATTGCATTTGTAGTTGTATCTTCATTTGCATATTGTTTCCTACCATGATCCACAAAGCTATGTTCAAAGTATTTGCTTATACCTTTGTAGGCATGCCATTCATCAGTCATTACATGAGAGCCATACTTGATGTGCTGATGTAATAGTGGTTGAATAGTTTTTGCTTTTGTATCTCTTACTACAATTGCTTTTACTAATCCTGTGGATTTTTCTATTGCGCCAAATACAGGCGTTTTATCTTTAAAACTTCTTCCTTGTGATTGAGGAACTTTTTTGTCTTTGTGGCGGTTTTTGTTTTTACCACCAACAAATGTTTCATCACACTGAACAATTCCTTCAAACTCTTTTACAAATGCTTCGTGCTCGGTTGCATATCTTAATCTTTGCAATAGAAACCAAGCAGTCTTTTGTGTAATGGCTAAATCTTTTGCAAGTTGATAACTACTAATTCCTCTTTTGTGTGATGTATAAAGGAATATGGCAATAAACCAATTTTGTAATGATATTTTAGAACCTTCAAAAATTGTGTTTGTTCTTACATTAAAATACTTTCCTGTGTTTTTACATCTGTATTTATTATTCTTGCATTTATAGACTTTTGATAGTGAATCAAAAGGACTTACAACTCCATTTTTCCAACGAAGTTGTTCTAAATAATCAATACAGGATTGTTCATTAGAAAATGTTCTAATGAGTTCTAAAATACTATTAAAGTTGAGCATTTATGGTAAGAATATACATAAAGATACGAAAATTTTTACAATTTTTGTGTTAGTAAACTGTTAAAATTCATACATTTAAGAAAATATTTACACTATGGAACAATATGTTTTAACAACAATGAGTAATACCCTAAAAATTGACAAAAAAGTAAATTCTATTGAAGAACAATTGAATTCTTTAGAAAAAGATATTGCTGTTTTATTAAAAAATCAAGCGATTATAAATGAAAATCTAAATAGGATTTTAGCTAAAATCGAAGCAATTAAAGAATAACAGGTTTGGAAATATTTAACTCGGTTTGATAAATACCATTTAAGTCTCTTATTTCCACTTTAAGTCCTTCACTTTCTAACTCTTTTATTATCTCTTTTACTTCTTTTAAAAGAGATGTCAATTTGTTTTTTAATTTTTCGTTTTTTATTTCCATTTTCTTTGTGTTTTTTAATTGTTATGAAGTCTTCTCAAGAGTAAAATTTTCTTTTATGTATTCTCTAACACAATAAAGAATATCTTCTACTTCTTGCATTGTTTTTCCTTTTAATTTTTCAGATATAAGAATTGTTATTTCTTCATATTTGGGGTGATTATAGTTTGCCATTTTGTAAATTTTAAATTGTTAAATAAATGAATTAATCAGGGGGAGTAAATCTAAGGATTGAATACCCTTCAATTCTCGTATTGACGTATTCTAATATTGTTTTACATTCTCTAAAATTTTTACCATTCAAGATTTCTAAAATCTTTAAAGTGGCTTCATATTCAGAAGAAACAGTTTTTTGTTTTTTCATTTGTATTTTTATTTTCCATTTTTTGTTTTATTTATTGTGTTATTCTTTAAAAAGAAAAGACCACCCTTGATTAAAGGGTAGTCTTTTTATAAGTGTTAAAAATCATAAATAACTTTGAAAAGTCATCAAATTTTCGTAATATTGCAAAAATACATATTTTAATATCCAATCGATAGCTAAAACTTTCGAAAGGATATTTTTATGTTTTTGTGTTAGAGATTATAGTGTATTGGACACGACTGTAATCTCGGTAAAAATCTGTCCATAACCCAAATATTTGAGTATATATGACAATAATTTTATTGTTATGGTACTATTTCTATAAAGATTAGTACGAGTTGCTTTACGGCAGCTTTTAGATTGGATGAAACATTTATTAACTAAATCTTTCATTACAGACCTAACAACTTCACACCTTGTTGGGTCTTTTACTTCTGCAAATATAACAATAAAAACTTTATATACAAAATCTTTATAAACTTTAACACTTAGTTCTTAAGTAGTTGTTACTTCTCATCCTTATTCAGAGTCTTCTCTATCATTAAATTCTGTTTTTTAATTGTTGTGTCCTGTTGTGTAACTTTGTATGTTAATGCCATAATTAATTTTTACATTTGTATAATCAGTTATGTAATTAATTATGAATATATTTGAAAGAACAGGAAAAATGGCTTTAGGAAGCAGATTGCGCTTGTTGACAACCCGATTTACAGATGATGCAACCAAGATTTATGAAATGTACAATGTTGAGAAATTCTCGCCAAAATGGTTTCCCGTTTTCTTCGTGCTTTCGGAAACTGAAGAAAATACGATTACTGAAATTGCAAAAGAAATCGGTCATTCTCAACCTTCTGTGACCAAAATTATCAAGGAAATGACAAAAGCAGGTTTGGTAAATGACAAATTGAAATCTGATGACAAACGCAGAAATGTTGTCGGATTAACGGATGAAGGAAAAGTTTTAGCCGAAAAAATGTTGCAGGAACAATGTGTTGATATTGATTTGGCTGTGGAAAATCTTCTCGCCGAAGCTACTTACAATCTTTGGGAAGCGGTTGCAGAATGGGAATTTTTATTGGAACAAAAGTCTTTGTTGAAACGTGTTCAGGAACAGAAAAAACTACGTGAAAGCAAAGATGTGGAAATCGTGGAATACGAACCAAAGTATCAATCTGCTTTCAGAAACTTGAATGCAGAATGGATTTCGAATTACTTTGAAATGGAAGAAACGGATTATAAATCTCTGGATAATCCGCAGGAATATATTCTTGACAAAGGCGGAAAAATTCTTGTTGCACTCTACAAAGACGAACCTTTAGGCGTTTGTGCTTTGATAAAAATAAATGACAAAGATTACGATTTTGAAATGGCTAAAATGGCGGTTTCTCCGAAAGCTCAAGGGAAAAATATCGGTTGGCTTTTGGGTCAGGCAATTATCAATTTAGCGAAAGAATTGGGTGCTTCAAAGTTATATCTGGAAAGCAATACGATTCTGAAACCTGCGATTAATCTGTATTATAAGTTGGGGTTTGTGAAAATTTCGGGGCGACCGACTCCGTATCAAAGAGCGAATATTCAGATGGAATTGGATTTGAAGAAATAGAGAAATTTATGATAAATTAAATAATCAAAAGAAATCAGCGAACCATTAGATTCCTTTTGGTTATTTATCAAAATATTACGTCTTTCGATATTCCAAAGGCGACAAGCCCACCAAACGTTTAAAATACTTTCCGAAAAATGACTGAGAAGGGAAATTAAGCTCATCGCTAATCTGTTGGACGGTCATATTAGTAGATTTCAGTAACGCTTTCGTTTCCCAAATTACATAATCATCAATCCATTTTTTGGCAGACATCCCGTTGTTGTCTTTTATAACTTTAGACAGATATTTTGGCGTAATACATAATCTGTCTGCGTAAAATTCTATACTTCGTTCAGTTTTAAAATAGGTCTGCAAATCATCCAGAAACTTTTGTACGACTTCTTCCTGTCTTGGCTTTTTTCCGTTTTTATGATGCTTTTCGATATGATGAAGATTATGGGCAAAAGCATAAAAATGCGCCTTGGTAAGATGTTGAATAATTCTGATTACAAATGGATTATAAATTTGTTTTAAAGTTTTCTGGCACATTTTGAAATAATCTTCCAGACTTACCAATTCTTCTTGGTCTAAAGGAACACAAGGATTTTCATTGAGGGAAATAAAAACTGGAATCCGCTCTTCCACATTAAGACTTTCGGCAAATTTTCTTGACATAATAATAAACTTACCCGAAAAATCATCACTTATTTCATCTATTATCACCGTATGTTCCGATAAAAGCACGGCCAAACAAGATGCTTTTGCTTCAAACTCGCGCATATTCGAACTGCCTTTTATCTTTCCTTTAATACAAATAATACCTACCGTGACATCCAATTTTACGGGATAATCCAGAACCCCGATAACAGGTTTATCAAGTAAAATGTAATCTTTATTATGAACATTTTCAAAACTATTTTCGTCCAAAGAAAAAGGCAATACAAGCTTAAACATCTAATTTATTTGTTTAAAAAGACAAAAATAACAACAAAATTCGACTTTTAGACCAATTTAAACTACTTTTTGGACTTTCGGAAAATGGCTATTCAGAATACTTTTGCATCATAATTAACTATTTAAAAAAATGAAAAAATTATTTTTAGCAGGATTGATGTTGGCTACAACACAGATTTTATCTGCACAAAGTTTAGGAGGAATCTTGCAAAGACTCTCGTTTGGAGTAAAAGCGGGTGGAAATTACAGCAACTTTACAGGTACCAATTTTGACACCGAAGGATTAGCAGGATTTCACGGCGGATTGATTGTCAATTTTAAACTGACGGAAAACTGGTCGATTCAGGAAGATTTTTTGTACTCGACTCAAGGCGCAAAAATTAAGGACAACTTATTTGGGACAAAAGAAGATTTGAAACTTTCTTACCTTTCTGTTCCTATTGTTGTAAAATATCATTCGGGAATAGGATTGTATTTTGAAGCCGGTGCACAAGCCAATATGCTGATTGAAGATGCCAAAAACACAAGCTTCGAAGACTTTGCAGACAAAGTGGATGCAGGCGTTGTTGGAGGTTTGGGTTATCAGTTCAAAGCTGGTCCAGTGAAAGGGTTAGGAATCGGAGCTAGGTATTATCAGGGGTTTATGGATGTTGGGAAATTCAATTCCGATGCTATAAAATCTGATTTTAAAAATGGTGTGGGACAATTAAGCGTTTTTTATATTTTTTAATATTGAAACATTCTTAATGAATTAAAAAAGCTGAAGCGAAAACTTCAGCTTTTTTAATTTAAATCACTTTTAAACTCCAAAAACATCTTCCAAATGTTTCGGATAATTTTCTAAATCTCCTGCAATATCTCCGTCTTTAAAAATATCAAAACAATTGTAATCAGCAACGATTTCTGCACCGCAAAAACGATAATTACTGGTAATTTGGATGAGAACATCAGCGGTACTCCTGCCTTCAAATAAAACCTGATTTGGGTCACAGAAACTAGCTTTGGGAGCGTTCCAAGTAGCACAAACCATAAACTTTTTGCCCATCATATTTCCACCAGTTCCATATTGTTTTGTCAAATCTTCTCTTGTTCTGCCATCTCCTGAAAGAAATTTTGAACTGTGAAGTCCGCTGTTGAAAACCTCGTCAACATATTTTTTATAAATCCAAGGTGCGCCAAACCAATTAATCGGCGTTTGCAAAATGATAATCTCGGCTTCGATATGCTTTTCAACTTCTTCATCGGCAGTGTAACCGTCTTCTACTTTTGTTTCTAAAACTTCAAAACCTTTTCCCAGAAAAAATGCTTTGGCTTTTTGATTGAAAGCATCATTCAGAAGGCCTTCCGACCAATTTGGATAGTTTAAATGGGTATTAATTAAGAGTACTTTTTTAGTTGAATTCATTGTAATTTCTGTTGAATATTTTTACTTGATTTTAAATACTTTCTGTAAATATTTTGGATAATTTTCCAAATCTTCTTTGATATGTTTGTTGTGATAAACATCGTAGCAGTAATATCCGGCAACGACTTCAAAACCCGTAAACAAATAATTTGCACCTACATTAAACAAAGTATCATCGGCACTTTTCCCTTTAAACAAATATTGATTTTTATCGTTAAAGCTTTCTTCCGGTGCGTTCCAAGTGGCACAAATCATAAACTTTTTGCCTTGCATTTTTCCGCCCATTCCGTATTGTTTTGAACCTTCTTCTGGCGAACGTCCGTCTCCTGAAAGAAACTTTTTACTTTTTAAAGCGCTGTTAAAAACTTCGTCCACATATTTTTTATAAATCCAAGGCGTATTTTCCCAATTGACAGGCGTTTGCAAAATCACAATATCTGCCTGCAAATGTTTCTCGACTTCTTCATCGGGATTGTAACCATCTTCAACTTTTGTTTCCAGAACTTTATAATTTTTAGAAATAAAAAATTCTTTGGCTTTGTTATAAAATGAGGCGTTTAATTTGCCTTCAGACCAACCGACATAAGTCAAATGGGTGTTAATCAACAAAACAGTTTTCTGTTTGGGAATTTCTTTTGAAGAAGTTTTTTGAGCGTTTAATTTTATTCCGAATGAAATTAAAATTAGAAATAGAGAAATGATACTTTTTGCTTTCATTGATTGTATATTTAATGACAATACAAAAGTAAAAGCGATTGGAAAAACCGACGGAGACAGATTACCAATAAAAAAGAAACAAATTACGGATAACAAAAAACGCCTCCTTTCGAAGACGCTGTATTATATATTTTGAATTTCTTTTTTCATTTGAAGCCGATATTCTTTTGGGCTCAGTCCGACTTGCTTTTTGAAGAATTTTGAAAAGTAATTGGGATACTCGAAGCCTAATTCGTAAGCAATTTCAGTAGTATTCATTTCTGTATTTTGCTTTAATAATTCTTTGGCTCTTTTAATGACAAACTCGTGAATGTTTTCTAATGCCGATTTTTGGGTAAAATGTTTGATAATATCGCCTAAATAATTGGCTGTCAATCCTAATTTATCTGCAAAATACTGCACATTCGGAAGTTGCTTTACAGGTTGATTATAATATTCAATCAAACTTTGCTGAAAATCTGTGACTACTCTATTGTACTGTTTCGGGTCGGTAGAAAATTGTCTTTTATAAAACGCTTCTACCAAAGAAATCACAACATTCACGTAAGAAATCAACACTCCAAAATGTCGTTTTTCACTTTCATAATATTTAAGCATTAATTGAAAAACCGCAGAAATCTCTTCGACTTCTTCATTCGTCAAATATAAAGCTTCGTGCTGTCCGTAATCCAGATAAGTTTTGAAGAGAAATCTGTTTTCCTCAATCACTTTTTTGGAAAGTTGAAGGTACATTCCGGTGTAAGTCGGTTCTACGTCCCAACCTTCATTCACAATCATTTCCGGACTATTGAAAAACACAGCAGTAATTGGTTTTCTGTCTGGCGTATTTTTATTTTTAAGATTAATTTTAAAAGAAATCCTGTAAAAATCTACCGCAACAGGTTCCGACTTCAACAACATATTTGGCGGGTCGTAATAACCAACATCGATATCATTATCCAGCGGTTTTGTTGTACCGATGTATTCGTTATAAGAAGTGAAATCTTTAAAAATTTTCATTGAAACAAAGATATGAAAACGTTTTTCTTAGACTAATTTCTCAATTTTTTATTGAAATATAAATTTGGGTAAACCATTCCTTTCTTTTAAGAATCAAACGATTGATTTTCAGAATTCAAACGCTTTAAAATAACCGACCTTAAACGTTCCTCATTTTTGTCGCCCCAATTTCCCAAAGTAGAAATTACGGGAATTAAGGTTTCTCCAAATTCAGTTAAACTGTACTCCACTTTTGGTGGCACGACTGGATAAATTTTCTTTGTAATCAGTTCGTGGTCTTCCAATTCCTTCAACTGGATATTTAAAACTCGTCTTGTCGCATCTGGAATTTTTCGTTGAAGTTCACTTGGACGTTGATGTCCTTGGTTGATAAACCACAGCAAACGGATTTTCCATTTTCCATAAAGCACTTCGCCAATCAAATCTAATCCGCAATTCAGGTTCGGTAAAATTTTTCTTTCATACATAAAACAAATGTAAACCTATGTTCCAAATTGTACAATAGGGGAAAAATTTATCCCTATCTGAATCGTAATTCCGTACTTGTCTAAACTGTTTTTATGCTCCAATTTTGTCCTATAAATAATTATTAAAAATGGAACAATTTAATCTCAACAACGAATTATCTGGCAAAATTGCCTTAGTAACTGGCGGAACAAAAGGAGCAGGAAAAGCAATAGCAGAAAGACTTTTACAAGCTGGTGCAACCGTAATTATTACTGCAAGAAATGCGCCCGAAGCAACCAACGAAAAACTACATTTCATTTCGGCAGATTTAAGTAAAGCAGAAGGAACGCATAAGGTAATCGACGAAGTATTATCAACTTATGGAAGGTTGGATATTCTTGTGAACAACCTTGGTTCTTCGTCAACACCTGCAGGTGGCTTTAGCGTATTGTCTGATGAAGATTGGGAATTGACTTTACAGGCTAATTTGCTTGCACCTGTTCGTCTGGACAGAGGTTTTTTACCACAAATGATTGAACGAAAAAATGGTGTAATTATTCACATTGCTTCCATTCAGGGAAAATTGCCTTTGTATGATTCTACTTTGCCGTATGCATCTGCAAAAGCAGGTTTGAGAAACTACAGCAAAAGTTTATCTAATGAAGTTTCGCCTAAAGGTGTTCGTGTGCTGACTGTTTCTCCAGGATGGATAAATACATCAACATCGAAAAACTGGTTGGGTGAGATTGCAAGAAACGCAAATAGCACCATTGAAGAAGCTCGCCAAAGCGTTATGGATGCATTGGGAGGAATACCGTATGGAAAACCTGCTGAGCCAGAAGATGTAGCCGAACTCGTAGGATTTTTGGTTTCGCCAAGAGCCAATTATTTGACAGGAACAGAATATATAATTGATGGAGGAACAGTTCCGACCATTTAATAATCTTAAAAATATAAAAAAATGAATTTACCAAAAGTAGTTACCGAATTAATTAAAACACAAAACAACTTTGACAGCGTTTCTTATGCCAAATGTTTTACCGAAACAGCCGTAGTTTTTGACGAAGGAAAAATGCACAGCGGAAGAAAAGAAATAGAAAATTGGATAGAAAAAGCCAATAAAGAATACCAAGCAACGATGAAACCGCTTGAATATTCCGAAACCGAACATACATTGAAAACTGAAGTTTCCGGAACATTTCCTGGAAGTCCGATTACAATGACTTATCATTACGAATTTGAAGACGGGTTAATTCAATCTTTGAAAATCGTTTAAAACCAATATCTTAGATTTCTAAAACAAGGCTGAAGTTTGAACTTCAGCCTTTTATTATGGCTTACTGATTCCTAAGTTTTCATTAATATAAAGATTCGGATAAATCATCAGTTTCGAAACAAAATCAGCAATACTTTTTCTGGAAATCGCAGAACCCGTTTCAGGCGTTCCTTTTATCGTCACAGAATAATCGATTTCATCAGCATTCGTGAACCAATCTGGTCTTAAAATCGTGTAATCCAAACCAGAATTCTCAATCACATCGGCCAATTTTCTGTAAGGAACCAAAACAGGTTTCAAAGGCATTTCATAAATTCCGATTGAACTGATGGCGATGATTCTTTTCACGCCTTCTTCCTGCATTGCTTTCACGATATTTTTGGACATCAATTCGAGATTTCCTTCAAGATTTACGTAAACAATATCCTGATTTGAAACGGCATCTTTTATATCATTAAAATTCAAAGCGTCGCCTTCGATGATTTTACAATCTTCTGAAAGTTCTGTTGAAATTCTGGTTTTATTTCTTAAAAATAAAGTAAGTTCTATATTTTCTAAATGTTTGGAAGCTTCGATTACATATTGCGCCAAACTTCCCGAAGCGCCTATTATTAGTACTTTTTTCATAATTTATTAGATTTGTTTTACTTTTAAATAAAAATCTGCGGAAAATAATTTCTCCACAGATTTCTATTGATATTTTATTGATTAAATTATTTCCCAACTCTAGCTTGCAAAGAAGCAGGATAACGCTCACCAACAATCTGAATTTGTTTTAAAGCCGAATCAATTCTGTTCAATTCTTCTTCATTAAGATGAACATTCACTGCACCAATATTTTCTTCCAAACGATGAATTTTTGTCGTCCCTGGAATCGGAGCGATATACGATTTCTGAGCCAACAACCAACTCAACGCAACCTGTGCTGAAGTCGCATTGTTTTCGATAGCAACCGCTTTTACCAAATCAACCAATTCCTGATTGGCTTTTCTGTTTTCTTCGGAAAAACGAGGAACGATATTTCTGAAATCATTCGCATCAAATTTTGTATCAGCATTGATAGCTCCCGTCAAAAATCCTTTTCCAAGCGGACTGAACGGAACAAAACCTATATTTAATTCCTCTAACAATGGCAAAATTTCATTTTCCGGTTCGCGCCAAAACATCGAATATTCACTTTGAAGGGCTGTTACAGGCAAAACTGCGTGCGCTTTTCTAATGCTTTCAACACCTGCTTCGCTCATTCCGAAATGTTTTACTTTTCCTTCAGCAATCAAATTTTTCACAGTTCCTGCAACGTCTTCCATTGGAATATTCGGGTCAACTCTGTGTTGGTAAAGCAAGTCGATGACATCAGTTTGAAGATATTTTAATGAATTTTCTACAACTTGACGAATTCTTTCCGGACGACTGTCGACACCTTTTGTGGGGTCGCCATCAGGAAACCCGAATTTCGTAGCCAAAACCACTTTATCTCTGAAAGACTTCACCGCCTTTCCAAGAAATTGCTCATTCAAGCCTTGACTGTAAGCTTCTGCCGTATCGAAAAATGTGATTCCTAAATCGTATGCTTTTTGTATCAATGCGATTGCATCGGCTTCACTGGTTGCAGGACCGTAACCGAAAGTCAGTCCCATACAACCTAATCCTAATTCGGACACTTCTAAATTTTGTCCTAAAGTTCTTGTTTTCATATTTTTTTGATTTAAATTAAATTTTTAAAATCTCGCTGATTTAACAGATTAAGCAGATTTCAATTTTAATTTTAATGAATCTGTAAAATCAATCTAACCTGCGAGAGAAAATATTCTTTTTTCACATTACAAATGTCCGATGAATCCTCAAAGTTTTTATTATATGAATTACTGCTTTGCTTACCATTTTTACTGATTGAAAATTTGTTTAAACACTTTGTCATTCTGAATAGAATTTTGCAAAGCATTATGCAATGAAGAATCTTTAGAGATTTTTCGACTTCACTTCGTTTCGCTCAAAATGACAGACGTTTAAAACTTAAACAAGTCTAAATTATCCAGTTCATTTTGAATACTCTTTTCCTTGTTTTGGATACTTTAAGGAATTGAGACAGTCTCATCTTTGCTGAACAAAAATTTAATCAAAATGAATAACAGTATTTCAGGAAAGGTTATTATCATAACCGGAGCAAGTAGCGGAATTGGTTTTGCCACCGCAAAATTATTGGCAAAAGAAGGCGAAATTCTAAGTCTTGGCGCAAGAAGAAAAGAAAAATTGAATGAATTGGTTTCAGAAATTGTCTCAGAAGGCGGAAAAGCAACTGCTTTTGCAACCGATGTCAGCAAACGAAAAGATGTAGAAGCTTTGGTAGAGCACACTTTGAAAACATTTGGAAAAATCGATGTTTTGTTTAATAATGCTGGCGTGATGCCGATTTCTATGTTGGAAAGTCTTCTTTATGACGAGTGGGAACAGATGATTGACATCAACATCAAAGGTGTTTTGTACGGAATTGGTGCAGTTTTGCCTCATTTTATTGGGCAGAAAAGTGGACATTTCATTAATGTTTCTTCGGTTGCAGGACATATTGTTGCGCCTTCGAGTGCGGTTTATTCGGGGACAAAATTTGCAGTGAGAGCGATAAGCGAAGGTTTGAGACAGGAAGTAAAACCTTACAACATCAGAACAAGTATTATTTCTCCAGGTGTTACAGAATCTGAACTGACTCATACGATTACCGACGAAAAAGTAAAACCTTTTATCAATGATTTGTCAGGAATGGCAATTTCGGCGGAGAGTATTGCGAGAGCCGTTGCTTACGTTATCAGTCAGCCTGAAGATGTGGATATTAGCGAAATGATTATTCGTCCGACGGCGCAAGCGATGTAATTAATTTTAAATTCTTGTATTACAAAAATAAGTGAAACGCCATTGTTTATCTAATTATAAGCGTCTATTGACGATTCATTGTCTTACTTTGCGATTAATTTATCGCAAGGGTAAGCAAAGTCCTTTTCAAAAGAAATAATTTCTAAAGATAAACAATGGTACTTCGTTTAAATGAGTAATACAAAAATTAAAAAAGCAACTGATAATCAATTAGTTTTATATTACTAGAAAATAAGTTATTGTATATTTGTATTGAAATCTCATGAAAAAACACAGTCATACTCCTCACATATTCCATTCTATAACGGAAATGAACCGAGCTTTGGGAATGCCCGAGCCAAAACATCCGTTGATTTCGCTGAATGATTACAAAGATATCTCAGGCGATGTGTCTGAATTTGCCAAAGGAATGGTGATGGATTTTTATAAGATTTCGTACAAAAAAGCACTCAGCGGAAAGATAAAATACGGCCAAAATCATTACGATTTTCAAAATGGCGGTTTATCTTTTCTCTCTCCTCATCAATTGATTGCCGAAGATGAAAGCAACGGAAACTGCGAAGGACAAACACTTTTGATTCACTCCGATTTTCTGAATGGTTATCAATTGGCAAAGAATATTAAAAATTATGGTTTCTTTTCTTACTCGGCTAACGAAGCTTTGCAATTGACAGAATCTGAGCAACAAACTATTTTCACCTTATTTCAGAATATTAAAGATGAATTGAATCAGCGATTTGACCATTTCAGTCAGGATGTGATGATTAGTCAAATTGAATTGTTATTGAATTACAGCAACCGTTTTTACAACAGACAATTCCTGTTTCATAAAGTTAAAAATAATGATTTGTTGAGCAAAATGGATGCTTTATTAGACGAACATTTTAACGGAAATGAAGGTTTAAATTCAGGACTTCCAACTGTGCAGTTTTTGGCAACTCAGCTTAATGTTTCGCCCAATTATCTGAGTGATATTTTGCGTGAACTGACAGGTTTGAATGCACAACAGCACATTCATCAAAAGCTGATTGATAAAGCCAAAGAAATTCTCTCAACGACCAATTTATCGGTAAGTCAGATTGCGTATCAATTGGGATTTGAATATCCTCAGTCTTTCAATAAATTATTTAAAAATAAGACGGAAGTTACGCCTTTGGAGTTTCGAAATTCTTTTAATTGATTTTTTCTTTGACTCAATTTTTGACAGTCGAATTGTTGCGTAAGGGATAGTAGCGACATCCTTTTGCGGAATGAAATGGAGCAAAAGATATAGCGGATAGCCCGACCCGCTTGCATTTTTTGCCTTATTGAAAGGTTCTTTCGACAGACAAAATCTCTAGCAAAAATGCAAAGGGATACGCCCAAATTATCCTCAAGAAATACCGAAAAGCAATGCCAATTACGGATTCTCTTACCAAAATTACTGATTGGCATAAACGAATGATGATTAGCGGGTTAGATTGTGTAATTTTGCTTTGTAAAACTATTATGGCGATGAATGAGACCCTATTTTTTAACAGTGTAAGCGATTACAACACGTCTTGCGGGATGGAAACGACGCATCCTTTGGTGAGTATTCTAGATTTGTCGAAATGTCCGCCAAGACAATGGAAAGCGGGAACGACGGTGAAAATGAATTTTGGCGTGTACGGAATTTTCCTGAAAGATGTAGTTTGTGGAGACATCCGATACGGCAGGAATTATTATGATTATCAGGAAGGTACGTTAGTTTTCGTTGGTCCTGGACAGGCTTGGAATGTTGAATATGAAACGTCAAATTATCAACCGCAAGGTCACGTTTTGATTTTTCATCCGGATTTGATTCACGGTACTTCGCTGGGGAAAATTATTCAGGATTATAAGTTTTTTTCTTATCAGATGAACGAAGCTTTGCATCTTTCTGAGAAGGAAAGACAGGTGGTTTTGGACTGTTTTGCGAATATTCAGTTTGAGTTGCAACAGTCGATTGATAAGCACAGCAAGAAGTTGATTACGTCAAATATTGAATTGTTTCTGAACTATTGCGACCGTTTTTACGACCGACAATTTATCACAAGAGAAAACGAAAATCAGGGAATTCTGGAACGTTTTGAAGTCTTGTTGAATGATTATTTTTCTTCTGATAAGCCTCAGAATATTGGTTTTCCGTCGGTGAGTTATTGTGCGGAAGAGCTTCATCTTTCATCCAATTATTTTGGTGATTTGGTAAAGAAAGAAACTGGAAAATCTGCTCAGGAATATATTCAGCTAAAGTTGATTGATATTGCGAAAGAAAGGATTTTTGATAATGAAAAATCGATTAGTGAGATTGCTTATGGTTTAGGTTTTAAATATCCTCAGCATTTTACGAGATTGTTTAAGCAGAAGGTTGGGGTGAGCCCGAATGAGTATAGGAATTTGAATTGATTGATAAATAATGAAAAGGCTACTTCAGAAGTGAATGAAGCAGCCTTTCTTTTTAAATTTGATTTTATTCCCAAATTTTCAAATCATAAGCAGCCTGCCAAAACTGAAGCTCGAGTTTGGAAGCAGTGATAAAAGCTTCATTCATTTGGTTTCTTATTTCGGGAGTTGTGTTTTCAGCGGCTTTGTTGCAAATTTCGATGGCAGTTTTAACGGCAACCGCAAAATCTTCTCCGCCGTAAGTTTCTATCCAGCTTTGATAAGGATTTTCTGAGGTTTGCTCAAGATTCAGAATATAATCTCCGACTTCCTTATAAATCCAGAAGCAAGATAAAGTCGCTGCCAATGCTACTTCAACAGGTTCAAAAGCTGCAGTACTTCTCAAAAAGTGAATGTAATGATGACAGACAGGCTCTAAAATCCCTTTTTCTGAGATTTCAAATTCTTTAAAATAGGATTCGTGCAAAGCATTTTCCACAACGATTGCATTTTCGGCAAATCTCATATAAGCCAAAGCATCTTCAATCTGATGCGCTTTACTGCCTATTAAAGCTAAAGTTCTTCCAAAATTTTCCAGATACAAAGAATCCTGAGCAATATAAAACTGGAATTTTTCTTTGTCTAAAGTTCCATCCGATAATTCCTTGATAAAAGGCATTTCGATGATGTTATTGTAAATATTTTCAATTGATTTCCAGGCGTTTTCAGACCAATTCATTTTTTATCAATTTTTGAGGATTAAAAAAGTGATTCAAAGGACCATTTCCTTTTCCGGTTTGGACATTGCTTCCTTCAAGAATAGCTTCTGAAACGTAGTTTTGAGCTAAAGCGACAGCTTCGTTCATAGATTTTCCTTGTGCAATAAATGAAGCAATCGCTGATGACAATGTGCATCCCGAACCGTGAGTATTTTTTGTATTTAATTTTAAAGATTCAAAAGTTTGAAAATCATCATTATCACTATAAAATAAAGATGTGATTTTTTCGGTTGTCTGATGTCCACCTTTTAGCAGAATATGTTTACAACCTAACTTTTTGATGGTTTCTCCGGCAATTTTCATATCGTCTAAAGTTTTCACATCCATATTGGCTAAAATGGAAGCTTCATCCATATTCGGCGTGATAATATCTGAAATCGGGAAAAGTTTCTCAATAATCGTCTGGATGGTTTCTTCTTCAATCAGCCGATGTCCGCTTGTTGCCACCATTACAGGGTCAAAAACAATCGGTATTTTTTTATATTTGGCTAAAGTTTCCACAATGGTTTCAATCAATTCTGGTGTATGAACCATTCCTATTTTGATGGCATCAGGAAAAATATCATCTAAAATTGATTCAATTTGTTCTGAAACTGCTTCAACAGGAATCGGAAAAATATTTCGAACGCCCATCGTGTTCTGCACAGGCAAAGCCGTCAAAACCGAAGTTGCATAACAGCTCAAAGCCGAAATCGTTTTTATATCAGCCTGAATTCCGGCTCCTCCACTTCCGTCAAAACCGGCAATCGTGAGAACCGATGGATATTTATATTTTGTCATTTTAAGATTTCGTTTTTTAGATTAAAAGCTGCTTTTTGAGGATTTTCAGCACCACATATTTCAGAAACTACCGCGATACAATCGGCTCCTGCATCCATCACAGCTCTAGCATTTTTTAAATGGATATTTCCGATGGCAACCAAAGGTTTTTCTGTCAGTTTTCTGATTTTCATTAAACCTTCTAATCCCCATTCTGTAACGGTATCTGTTTTAGTATCTGTCCTGAAAACCGGACTAATTCCCAAATAATCCGAAACAATCGTTTCTTGATTCTCAAGTTGCTCCAAATACTCAATGGAATAGCCAATCATTTTATTTTGAAATGAATTTTCCCTTAAAACTGTTGGTTGAGTATCATTATTGCCAACGTGAATTCCAAAAGCATCGACTTCTTTGGCTACGAAAGTATTATCATTGATAATTAAAGGAATTCCATATTTATCGGTGATTTCTTTTAAACGAATTGCTTTTTCCAGAAAATTCTGGTCAGAAGCATTTTTCTCACGCAACTGGATAATATCCACTCCTCCTAAAATTGACTGTTCAGCAACTTCAAGAAAGTTTCGCCCTTTACAATCTGCTTCGGAAATGACAAGATATAATTGATAAGGAAATGATTGTATTAAACTCATTTTTTAGAAACTTTTATGTTATCAAAAAACTCCTGTTCAGAAATATTGTAAAGCTTATCTAAAATATTCATTTGAAGACTTCCCGGTCCGTTTGAAATCTTTTCAGACAATTCTCCGGCAATTCCTAAAAGCGACATTGCAGCAACAGTAGATTCGGTTTTATTTTCAGAAATCGCTGCAAAAGCTCCAACAATCGCCGAAGCAGAACAACCCAAACCTGTTACTTTAGTCATTAACGGATGTCCGTTTTCAACAAAATAAGTTTCTTTAGCATCGATAATAATATCCGTTGCGCCCGAAATACAAACTACAGATTGATAGTTTTCAACAAGATATTTTGCGGCATTAATTGCTTCGTTACTTTCTGCTGTACTGTCAACTCCTTTTGTTACAGTTTTATTGGCTTTTGCTAAAGCAATAATTTCAGATGCATTTCCTCTGACAACAGTTGGTTTGAATTGTAAAAGCTTCGCCAAAACCTTATCTCTGAAAGATGTTGCGCCTGCTCCAACAGGGTCTAAAATCCAAGTTTTATTGAGTCTATGAGCTTCTTCTGCAGCAATCAACATCGATTCAGACCAATATTCATCGAGTGTTCCAATATTGATAACGACAGCATTCGAAATGGCAACCATTTCTTTGATTTCAGATTTTGCGTGAGCCATAATCGGTGATGCTCCGACTGCCAGAAGTGCATTGGCGGTGTTATTCATTACCACGAAATTGGAGATATTATGAACGAGTGGCGATTGTTTTTTTACAGATTGAATGTAATTCCAAAGATTATTTTCCATTGACTTTTTGATTTAAGTAAGCTTTAGGAAAACAAATAGAATAAGAAAGAAAACATCAAAGATGCATTCCTGCTTTTCCCTACGTCGGTGTGAGCCGTATCAGGTTCAAAGGGACTCTCTCAATTCTTTTCAGAATACCCCTAAAGCTTGAAACAAATATACGAATGTTTTGGAGTTTTTAGCATCGAATATTTTGTTCAATTTTCATTAATTCACAAATAGCACATTATTTGTAATTATTTAGAAAATTATCAAATCACTAAAAATAAAATATTATGTCAACACAAAATCTTACACACCTAGAAGCTATCAAGAAAATCAAAGAATTGTCGGAAAAAGCAAAAATCTGTATGTTTTGCACAGAGCTCGACAGATTACCTGTAAATTCCCGACCAATGGGCTTACAGGAAACTGATGACAACGGAAATCTATGGTTCATAAGTAGTGCAACAAGCAATAAGAATTTTGAAATCAAGGAAGACAGACGCGTTCAGCTTTTCTTTATGAATAATAGTGACTCGGAATATCTTTCAGTTTACGGCGAAGCATCTATCTACAAAGACAAATCAACGATTGAAGACAAATGGTCACCAATGGCAAACGCTTGGTTCGACGGAAAAGATGACCCAAATGTTTCCATCATCCGAGTTGAGCCAAAAGAAACATATTATTGGGATACAAAAGCTGGAAAATTGGTTAGCCTTTTAAGTTTTGTAACTTCTGCAATTACCGGAAATAAAACGGATAACTCTGATGGTGTGGAAGGAAATGCTGTAATTTAATGTTATAAAAACACAGATTTGAAACTCATCACATTCACAAACAAAGGCATTTATTGTCCACAAGGAAAATTTTATATTGACCCGTGGCGACCTGTTGATTTGGCGGTCATCACTCACGGTCACGCTGACCACGCGCGTTGGGGAATGAAAAAATATCTTTGTCATCATTTCACAAAACCGATTTTAAAGAAAAGAATTGCTGAAGATATCGAGTGTCAGACTTTGCAATATGGTGAAGTTCTCAATATCAATGGGATAAAACTTTCACTTCATCCTGCAGGTCACATCATCGGTTCGGCTCAGATTCGTTTAGAATATAAAGGTTATGTGAGTGTTATTTCCGGAGATTATAAAGTTCAGGATGATGGATTGAGTACGCCTTTCGAATTGGTAAAATGCAACGAATTTGTTACAGAAAGCACTTTCGGACTTCCGATTTATAATTGGCTCGAAGTTCCTGATTTAAATAAAAGACTTAAGAATTGGGTTTTAAGAAATCAGGAAAATCAGAAAACTTCTGTTTTCATAGGTTATTCTTTAGGCAAAGCACAGAGAATTATGAAAGCCGTCGAAGGAATGGGAAAAATCCACGTCCACTACTCGATTGGTAAATTGAATAAAGCCTTTGAAGAAGTCGGAATCGTGCTCCCTGATTATGAAGTTCCTGATTTCAGGGAAAACATCAAACACGTTGCGGGAGATATTGTTATCGTTCCGCCGGCTTTGGTGGATAGTAATGTGATTAAGAAAATTCCTGATGCGGCGACAGCCATTTGTTCAGGTTGGATGCAGGTTCGTGGTGCAAGAAGATGGCGAAGTGCAGACGCAGGTTTTGCGATGAGCGACCACGCAGACTGGAAAGGTTTGCTGGAAGCTGTGAAAGCTACGGAAGCAGAAATTGTACACGTCACTCACGGACAAACCGAAGTATTTTCGAAATATTTAAATGAAATCGGAATTAAATCTGACGTCGTGGAAACTTTGTACGGCGATGATGATGAGGAAGTTGTTGAAAAGGAAGTTGCAAAAGAAGATGACTAACATTCAATTTAACCTTGACAAGATTAAGTCTAAAAGCTTCGTACAGTCAAACTTCTATTGATTAAAAAGTCGAATATCGCGCAGCCCGACTTGAGTGGAAATCCTTTTTTGCTTTAACAAAATTTCAAATTAGAGATGAAACGTGTGGCAAAAAAGATTGGGAACGGAAGGCGGAATAGCTGCCCAAAAAATTAATATCGTTTCGGAAATGTCAATTGATAATTTATGAAAAATTTCGCAGAACTCATCAACGCTCTCGAAAGCACCAACAAAACCAATGCTAAAATCGATGCGATTATCGATTATCTGGAACGTGCACCGGATGATGATAAGCTGTGGTTCATCGCTTTATTTACAGGCAAAAGACCAAAGCGTAACGTGAACACCAATTATATGAAAGAATGGGCGTTGGAAATTACACAATTACCGTTTTGGCTGTTTCAGGAGAGTTATTCTTCAGTTGGAGATTTGGGTGAAACGTTGTCATTGATTCTTCCGCCACCGACCGAAAAAATCGAGAAATCTTTGTCTGAATGGATGAATGAAATCGTCGGTTTAAAAAACAAATCAGATGCGGAAAAGAAGGAATTTGTTCTGAATTCGTGGAACGGTTTGGATTATACGGAACGATTGATTTTCAATAAATTATTGGGTGGAAGTTTCAGAATCGGAGTTTCAGATAAAACTTTGATTAATGCTTTGACAAAATTTTCCGGACAGGAAGCAAGCACGCTGATGCACAGTTTGATGGGAAAATGGCAACCAGACGAAGTGTCTTTCAAAGAACTGATTTCTGCCGAAAATATCAATCCCGACAATTCAAAACCCTACCCTTTCTGTTTGGCTTATGCGCTCGAAAAAGATTTGGAAGAACTCGGAACTCCCGATGAATGGCTGATTGAATACAAATGGGACGGAATTCGAGGGCAAATCATTAGAAGAAATGATGAAGTTTTTATTTGGTCTCGTGGAGAAGAATTGGTTACCGAACAGTTTCCGGAAATCAAAGAAGCTGTCCAAAATATGAAAGGGAATTTTGTGATTGATGGTGAAATCCTTGCTGTAAAAGATGATAAAGTTTTAAATTTTAATGAATTACAAAAAAGATTAAACCGAAAAACCTTAACCAAGAAAATGCTTTCAGAAATTCCAATCCAAGTTTTTGCGTATGATTTATTGGAATTGGAAGGAACAGACTTGCGGGAAAAGCCAATCTCTGCAAGACGGGCAATGTTGGAAGAATTATTATTAAATGAAAACCCTGAAAACATCAAAATTTCTCAAGCCATTGATTTTGAAAACTGGGAAGAATTAAATCAAATCAGAGAAAATTCCAGAGAAATCAATAGTGAGGGTTTAATGCTGAAACAGAAAAACTCTCATTATCATTTCGGCAGAAAAAAAGGTGATTGGTGGAAGTGGAAAATCAATCCGTTGACGATTGATGCCGTTCTGATTTACGCCCAAAAAGGTAGCGGAAGACGAAGCGCTTATTACACTGATTACACTTTTGCTGTGAAAAATGATGATAAATTAGTCACAATCGCCAAAGCTTATTCCGGATTAACTGACAAAGAAATAATGGAAGTCAGCAAGTTCGTCAACAAAAATGCGATAGAGAAATTTGGTCCTGTCCGAACCGTAAAACCAGAATTGGTTTTCGAAATTGCGTTTGAAGGAATCGGATTTAGTAATCGTCACAAAAGTGGTGTTGCATTACGTTTTCCAAGGATTTTAAGATGGCGGAAAGATAAAACGGTGGATGAGATTGATGATATTGAAGAGATTAAAAAACTGATACAATAGCGCTTCGACTCCGCTCAGCGTGACAATTCTAATACTAAATGTTTTTAGCGATGTCGGTCTGAGCGAAGTCGAAGACTTTGTAATTTTATAAAATATATTTATTTGAAACAATTTGAAAATACAGAAGGATTCAAAATCATTCAAAGCTGGATGATGGAAAAATCGATTTCTCCTTTCAAATTTCAGATTGATACTTGGCAGAAATTCGGGAACGGTTATAGCGGAATGGTTGTTGCGCCAACAGGGTTTGGTAAAACTTATTCCGTTTTTTTAGCTTTGATTTCAGATTTTCTGAATCATCCTGAAAAATACAAAAGCGGGCTGAAAATGATTTGGATTACACCACTTCGTTCGCTTTCCAAAGATATTGCCAAAGCAATGCAGGAAGCCATTGACGAGATTGGTCTGGATTGGGCAGTCGGCGTGAGAAATGGAGACACAGACCCGAAAGTCCGTCAGCAACAGGTCAAAAATATGCCCGAAATCCTAGTGGCAACTCCCGAAAGTTTGCACTTGCTTCTCGGGCAAAAAAATCATCAGCGTTTTTTCAAAGATTTGCAATGTATTGTTGTTGATGAATGGCACGAATTGTTGGGTTCAAAGCGTGGTGTTTTGGTAGAATTGGGAATTTCTCAGCTTAGAAAATATGTTCCGAAACTTAAAATTTGGGGAATCTCGGCAACGATTGGAAATCTAGATGAAGCGATGGAAGTTTTGATTCCTTACAACATCAAAAAGACAAAAATAACAGCCAAGGAGAAAAAGAAAATAGACATCCTTTCGGTTTTTCCGGATGAAGTGGAAATTTTGCCTTGGGCAGGACATCTCGGTCATAAATTAGCCGATAAAGTGGTTCCGATTATTCTCAATTCAAAATCGACGATTGTTTTTACAAATACTCGAAGTCAGAGTGAAATGTGGTATCAATTGCTGTTGGATGCTTATCCCGATTTTGCTGGACAAATCGCTATTCATCATAGTTCGATTGATGCGCATCTGAGAATTTGGATTGAAGAAAATCTGAGTAATGGTAAACTAAAAGTGGTTGTTTCCACTTCATCTTTAGATTTAGGAATTGATTTTAAACCTGTTGATACTGTGATTCAAATCGGTTCTGCGAAAGGTGTCGCGAGATTTCTGCAACGCGCCGGACGAAGTGGTCACTCCCCTTTTGAAACTTCGAAAATCTATTGCGTTCCAACCCATTCTTTAGAATTAATCGAGGTTTCAGCCTTGAAGGAAGCCGTCAAACAGAATGTGATTGAGCCTCGTGAACCGCAGGTTTTGTGCTTCGATGTTTTGGTTCAGTTTCTGATGACTTTGGCGATTGGTGACGGATTTTATCCCGATGAAACTTATGAAAGAATCAAACAGATTTATACGTTTCAGGAAATCAGGGATGAAGAATGGAAAGCCATCATCGATTTTCTCACGATTGGCGGAAGTGCCCTGAAAAACTACGAAGAATATCATAAAGTCGTCGTGATGGAAGACGGTTTGCACAAAGTCACTTCACGCAGGATTGCAATGCTTCATCGGATGAATATGGGTGCAATCGTAAGCGATGCGATGCTTAAAGTGAAGTTCATTTCCGGAGGTTACATCGGAATGGTTGAGGAATATTTTATTTCGAAATTAAAAAAAGAAGAGAAATTCATCTTGGCAGGTCGGGTTTTAGAAGTCGCAATGGTAAAAGATATGACTGTTTATGTCCGATTGTCAAAGGGAAAAGCTTTAGCACCAAGTTATTTGGGCGGAAGATTACCGTTGAGTTCAAATCTCGGGCATTTTCTCAGAGAAAAACTTTCCGGAGCATTGAATCCGAAAGCTTCTGAAAAAGAACTGAAATTCCTTCATCCGCTTTTGGTAAATCAGGAAGAGCGTTCACATATTCCGAAGGAAGATGAATTTTTGGTAGAATTAATTAAAAACCGGGAAGGTTATCATTTATTTATGTATCCTTTTGAAGGTCGATTGGTCCACGAAGTGATGGCTGCGTTGATTGCTTATCGAATTTCAAAACTCTCTCCTATTTCTTTCTCAATGGCGATGAATGATTATGGTTTTGAATTGTTCAGCGATAAAGAAATTCCTTTAAATGAAGACAATTTAAATAAAATTCTGACAAGAGAGAATCTAATGACGGATGTGATTTCCAGTATTAATGCTGCGGAAATGGCTCGAAGAAAATTCAGAGATATTGCGGTGATTTCCGGAATGGTTGTGCAGAATTTTCCGGGACAGCAACGTTCGAATAAATCGCTTCAAAGCTCAGCGGGTTTGATTTTTAAAGTTTTGGAAGATTACGACCCGAATCATTTTCTTGTGAGGCAGGCTTATACCGAAGTTTTTAATATGCAATTACAGGAACAAAGATTGGTGGAAGCTTTTAAACGAATCGAGAAATCTAAGATTATTCTAAAATTTGCGAATGCTTTTACACCGCTGAGTTTCCCGATAAAAGTAGATAGTTTGCGACAGACTTTGACGAGTGAAAATCTGGATGCGAGAATTCAGAAATTGATTTTGCAGTCGAAGAAATTGAAATAACTAAAATGAAAATAGTAACAAAAAATATAACGATTCAAAAAGAAGTTTTTACTTTAACCAATCAGCGAGCGTTGTTTTGGAAAAAGGAAAAAGCTTTGATTTTATCAGATTTACATATCGGAAAAACGGCTCATTTTCGAAAAAACGGAATTGCGTTGGCGAACCAAATTATGAAAAATGATTTGGAGCGATTATCTATTTTGATTGAATATTTTCAGCCCGAAAAATTCATTGTTGTCGGTGATTTACTTCACGCAGGAGATAATTCTGATGTGGATGAATTTTGTGGCTGGAGAAATCAATATAAAGATTTAGAATTTTATTTGATTGAAGGAAATCACGACAGAATTTCAAAAAAACTGGAATCAAAATTATGTTTGAATTCCAAATCAAAATCTTTGGAAATTGATGATTTTATCTTCATCCACGATTTTGAAAAACAACAGACCAAATTTCAAATTACCGGTCATATTCATCCGGGATTTGTTATTAATTCTGTGATTAAAAAAATAAAATTGCCTTGTTTTGTTGTTTCGGAAAATCAATTATTACTTCCTGCTTTCAGTGAGTTTACAGGTTTAGATACAAAAAATCTTCCAAAAGGTGGAAGATTCTATGTTTTTACGGATACTGAGATTTATGAGATTTAGCTTTTATTTTTGAAGATAAAACAGCAAATCAACAAAGTTAGATTTACCAAAATTGAAAAACCATTTGATAAGATAATTGGCAACTCATCTTTCAGGATTCCGTACCAAACCCAAAGAGAAAGTCCAGAAATAAAAACTAAAAGCATCATTACAGAAATGTCTTCTGCGTTTTTTTCTTTCAAGACTTTAATGAGTTGAGGCATCATTGCGACTGACGTCAGGATACCTGCGATAATTCCGAGTAAGTTTTCGTCCATAATCGTCATCAATCCAAAATAAAGCCAAAAAAATAAGCTCCAAAACTGGAGCTTATCATTTTCAATAGGAAAAACTTTTATGCTTACGCAAGTTTTACATTCACTGCGTTTAATCCTTTTGGTCCTTTTTGTACTTCATAAGTAACCTTATCGTTTTCACGAATGTTTCTGCTAATCAAGCCAGATGAATGAACAAAGATGTCGTCTCCTCCAGCTGATGGAGAAATAAATCCGAAACCCTTTGTTTCGTTAAAAAATTTTACTGTGCCTTCTTGCATTGTAATTATATTAAAAAATTGTTTTGTTATTTGATAACCTGAATATCAATAGCAGAATAACCTTTTGGTGATCTCTCTTTTTCAAAAGATACTTTATTCCCTTTTTTCACAGGCTGTGCACAATTGTTGCTATGGAAGAAAACGTTTTCTTTGGTATTATCTTCTGTGATAAACCCATAGCCTTTTTCGCTTAAGAAAGTTACGATTCCTTTTTTCACAACTTCTTCCGCTTCAATAGGAGCTGCTCCTAATTGAATATTGTCCAAATCCACTTCCAGTTTTTCCTCCGGAGGTGTAGATGTCAATCTTCCATAGGCATCTACATACATGAATTCGGTTTCTTTTCCTTTATCGTTATTAGTTTTTCGCTCTTCACGACGAAGTGCTTTTTCTTTTTGTTTCTGAAGTTTTTTCTTGAAGTTTTCTTTTTTTGAGAAAGAATCTGCCATAAATTATTTGTTGTTATTTTAAATTAATGTTCTGAAATTGAATCAAATGAATTCAGAATAAATCTTCATTAATGGAATTTGAAAATCGACTCCTAATAAGATTAAAAAGTTATTCTGTTTCTACTATTCAGAAGTTGTGTCGCCAATAAAAAACATTAACCAAGGCCGAGAACACAAAATAAAAGAAAACGTTGCATCAGCAGATACAGAAAACCGTTTAGAAATTATATTGCAAATATACGACAAATATGTGAGACATAGAAAATGCCTCTAAAATTAGAGGCATCGTCTTTATCTATGATTTTGGATCTAACTAGAAAAAGTCCATCCAATCACTTTTTTCGCTTGTATCACATAGTGCGTTGATACCTTTATGATGATTCATAGAAGCAACAAGCGTCACAATCTCTTGTCTTACAACCTCAATAGAGTTGTCTGTCAACTCTTGATTGAAACCAACATCGTTCAACTCTGTCAAATCATTTACCGTAACAATTCTTGAGATAATTTTTCCCAGATCAATCATTTTCCTTTGAGAAAGTGGACCACTAATTGTAAAATCCAATTCCTTTGAATACAACTTAGCAGCATCTTTTGTAATATCGTTGATAGAAAGATAATCTGCTAAATTATCCGTCTTTTTCTTCTTCATATCTTTCAAAATGCCTTCAGAAATCTGTGTATAAAGCATCTCGTTAGAACCTTCGAAGATTTGGAATGGTCTGCTGTCCATAATCCCTCTCCCACCGATATGACTTAATCTATAACCTTTAGCTCCAGATAATTGCACCAAAATTTGGGCAGCTTCCTGCATCATGTCTGTTACAAAAGCTTTCATACTATTGGCATGAACTCCGCTTCCTGAGACATCTTTATCAATTCCGCTTATCAATGTACTTTTTGCACACATTGCGGAAGAAAGGGTAAAGAATGACTGCAATTTTGCCAATTGATATTGAACTTGGTCTAAAGAAAATAAGTTAGAAGCTCCAACAATTCTCTCTTTGCATTGAGTCATCGCTTCATCCATCATTCTTTTCAGGAATCCCATTCCCATTCCCGGGAACTGTAATCTACTTCTGTGAAGTAAATCTAGCATCAATTTAAGGCCTGTAGATTCTGGAATCAGTTTATTTTCTTGAGGAACTTTGATATCAAGTTTATTAAGACCATAAGGAATCATATATAACCCTGCATTGTCATAATATTCCTGAACCTCTATATTTTGTTCTGGGTTATGCGTATCTGCTATGAAGAAATCTACATCTCTCGCAAGATTACCATCGGAATTGACATTTCTTGAGGTTACTAACCAATAGTTAGCCAAACCTGTAAGACCTTGCCAATGTTTGGTTCCTTTGATGTGATATTTGCTATCTTTAAGCTCGTTTTGAGTTCTCATACTAAGAGCATCACTTCCATAATCCGGTTCAGTGATCATCAATCCTCCCATTGCTCCAAAATCCAAGAAATGTTTGAAAATATCACCTTTGATAATATTATTACCATATTTTGCCAAGGGTTCAAGAAACAAAGCGATATTGATCCCAAATGTCAATGACAACGGCAATGATTCATAAGAAGCAGCGGAAAGAATCCCTAAACATTCTTTCACCTTCACACCTCTCCCACCGAATTCTTTCGGGATAGCAACAGAAAGCGGTTTCAAATTCATTATCTCTTTCCAAACATTAGGAGGTAAGCCTCTTGAAAGACTAAGTTGGTCTATGTTCTCTTTTTGAAACAAAGAACCCAAAGAAGTCTTGAAACGCGAAAGAAATTCGGCATATGAAACTGAGGGAAAATCTAATGCTACTGCATTCATAATTATAATCAAAATAACCGCTGCACGCCATCTATACAACAAAAATTAAAGTGAAGCGAATGGCTACCGAACTTAATCACATTAGAATCAGCAGCTTCACACATATACTAAATCGCTCCAAAGATACTATTAATTATCTATAGTTAATTTAGAAATATTTATCTATTGGACATAGACTATATTCTGAACGGTTTTACTAATAACAATTGCAACAATCATTAATTCTGATAATAGATAATTACGATTTTTTTTGAGAACCATTTTTCATCAATTGAAGAGAATTCTGAATAGAATAATCATATTACAAAAAATCCATGACAAATCTTTGAAATATTCCAAAACTCAGGGAACAGAATTGATCATTTTACCTTCTCCAAAAGATAGAGCTTACCTCCAGAGAAAGCTAATTTTGGCATTAGATTACCTTCCAAAATCATGGTTTTGCTATTGATATCGATGACAGAAATATAATTATTGGAATTATATTCTATGTAATTTTCTTTTTCTTTAGTAGATGGATTCTTTCCGAATTCGAAATCGTATTTTTCCCAGCTTACCTTTTCTGAATTACAATGTACGGGTTTGAATTTGGATTTTTTAGAATTGAAGATAATTTGGTCAAAACCCTCCGCACACTCACTCTCAAAAGAACTATCTGGATTTGCATCATTATTAAAATCATCAAAAGTACCGTGATAAACACCTATTACTTTCCAAGTACCATCTATACGATCTTCATCTATTTTTCCATTAGCCTTGCTTACAGCCCAGCCAACGCCCTTCACAGTACCTTTTACTGCTTTGTAACCTACTTTTGCGACACCCTTTACAGCTTTTGCCGCAGTCGAGACTACGCAAGACTGCAAAATGGCCACAGTACAAATTGAAAAAAGTATTTTTTTCATAACATCATATTTTATACGAATATACCTATAATTATAAATAAAAATTGATATTGCTACTATGTTAAATAAATATTTGATTTATAAAGTTTCTACAGGAACATAAATAGGGAAACGAATCTGTACAGTAGTTCCAACATTGATCTTGGAATTAACGATCATTTCACCATTGTGTATCCTCACGATGTTTCTCGCCAATGGTAAACCTATTCCATAGCCTTCATAGTTTTTGGTATTAGATGCACGGAAGAAGGGATCGTAGATCTTATCCATTTCCGAATCCGGAATCCCAATGCCTTTATCTTTGATGATGATATAGACATTGTTATCGGACGCGCCCAATGATACTTTTACTTGCTGAAAATTGGAATACTTGCAAGCATTATTGATGATATTTGCCATTGCAAGATGCAAAAGTTGCTCGTTTCCTTGCACTTTCAGTTTTTTAGGATTTTCGGGAAGCATGCTGATGTCCATATAGACATTGTTCTTGGAATTGATCCTTGTCGCAGTTTCTATAACGTCCCATAAAAGCTGGTCCATCCTGACCTTGTCCATTTTCTGGATTTTCCCATCAAAACCGGTTTGGGCAATCATTAATAATGCTTTAATCTTTTTATCGAGTTTTTCAGCTTCGTTTAAGATGATCTGAAGTGTTTCCTGATAATGTTCCTCCGATCGTCTATGAGAAAGTGCTACGTCCGCCTCTCCCATTATCGATGTCAAAGGAGTTCTGAGCTCATGCGAGACATTCCCGATCAGGTGATTTTGAGTTTCAAAAGAAGTCTCGATCCTATTAAGCATACCATTGAAGGTATCAATAAGTTCATTCAATTCTATATTCCCAGGCTGAGGTTCTAATCTCAAATGTAGATTCTCTGAACTGATTTCTTTTACTTTTCCAGTGATCTTCAAAATTGGACGGAACAAAGTCTTAGATAAATAAAAAGAGAAAATCATAGAAAAGAACAAAGCCAAAATCATGCATGTAAAAAGTGTTCTTTTCAAATATCCCAGATAATAGACAACATAATGATTTTTAGCAGAAGCTATAGCAATATAATCCTTATTATGAGAACGAAAGCTTTGTCCAATGTAGTAGAGTTCTTTATCATTATAATTAGCTTCTCCCTGTTTTACAATATTCTTGAAAAAAGTATCCGGAATATGGATCTGGTGGGAAATCTTGCTGTAATTAGAATCTTTTGGAACCTCGAAAACATAATCTTTTTCCAATGGCAATTCCTCCTGCTCGGATAATTTGTTGATGACCTGATTTTGAGGATAATCTATATGATCTTTACTTTTCTCGATTTGGACAATTGTTGTAGCCCTTATCTTCAGTAATTCATAAAAACGCTGATGTGAGAAATTGACGATTGAAAAATAAACCAACCCACTGAATAGTAGTATGACTACAGTAAAAACCAACATCAACAGAAGCATTGTTTTGGTTTGATTGGTAGTGATTCTTTTTAACATGACTTAAGATTTTTTCAGTACATAACCCATTCCTATCACAGTATGTATGATTTTGTCATCATCTTGACTATCAAGTTTTTTCCTAAGATAATTAACATAAACGTCCACCACATTGGTTCCCAATTCGTAATTTACTCCCCAAACGGCTTCTAATATCTCTGGTCGTGAGATTACTTTTTCTGGATTGTTGAGAAAATATAGGAGAAGTTTGTATTCTGTAGAGGTCAATGATATTTCTGTACCTGCTCGTGTGACTTTTTTTGTATAATCATTCACAATAAGATCTCCGAACTGATATGTATTTTCATCATCCAGTTCATTAGAGTCAGAGCCATTATTGTGACCACTTCTTCTCAATAAGGATTTTATTCTAGCAACCAATTCTATAAATTTGAATGGCTTTACCAGATAATCATCACCTCCACTTTCCAACCCCAAAACTATATTCTCAGAAGAATCCAAAGCAGTGAGGAAAAGAATAGGAACTGTTTTATTTTTTTTACGGATTTCTTTACAGACCTCTAATCCATTAATGTCTGGCAACATAATATCGAGAATAATGATATCAAAATCATTGTTCTCCACCAAACGAATCCCCGTTCCTCCATCGAAGGCTACGGATATCTCATATTCCAATTCCTGAAGTCCTTTTTTTATAAAGGAAACAACACTGGATTCATCTTCTATCAGAATAATTTTTTTCATAGAATCTAATGATACAAAACTGCAAAATTGATTTCAAGGGGAAAATATCCAATTAGTCATCAATTTTTTGTTATGGATTTTTCCAAAAATACAATTTAAAATCAAAATATAGAGAAATTGCAGTCCTTAAAAACCTGTTTTTAAAAAATTATTCAGGAAATATCAATAGCTGAATATAGTATTTCAGAGCTTTTTTAATGAAACAAGTTAATTTTTCACTTTGATAATTAATGGATTAAAGTTTTTTCATAAAATAAATTTGGACATAACGCGAAAGCTTTCTATATTTGCACCACTGAAAACGAGAAATCGTGGTAAGTAAGGAGAGTTGGCAGAGTGGTCGATTGCGGCAGTCTTGAAAACTGTTGACTGTAACAGGTCCGGGGGTTCGAATCCCTCACTCTCCGCCAGTTGGGAAACCGAAATAAGCTAAAACGCTGTAAACATCAATGTTTACAGCGTTTTTTTGTTTTGCGCTAGTATCAAAGAAAATCAAAAAAGGCCATATTAAAAGTGACCTATTTAGTGACCTGTCGTGAAAATATCAAAACAGGTCACTGAAATCTCTGGAAAACCCGACCGATAGGCAGTCTAACGATTGAACATCTTGCAAAAAGTGGTAACAAAAAGTAAATTATTAAACAATTAAAGTTATCACACAATGAACAAAACATTCAACTTATTATTCTTTATAAAAAAGAATAAAATCAGAACAAATGGAACTGCTCCTATCTACTTACGAATCACGGTAGACGGCAAGGCTGCTGAGATTGCAGCTAAAAGGTATATCGACCCAAAGAAATGGGATAATAAATCACAGAAAGCCGTAGGTAATAGTCAAGAAGCCAAAACACTGAACTCTTACCTTAAAACTTTGGAACAGCAAGTTTACGATTTCCACTACCTGATGCTAAAAGAAGAAGATTTTATAACAGCAGAAAGTTTAAAATCTAAACTGCTTGGGACTGATGTTACCACAAGAATGCTCATTCCTATTTTTCAGGATCACAATGATAAAGTAGAAGCATTAATAGGTCAGGATTTTGCTCCAGGTACATTGGAACGGTACAAAACGTCATTAAAACACACACAGGAATTTCTAAATTGGAAATATAAAATTTCTGATATTGATATTACAAAGATCGATCACGCCTTCATTATGGATTATGATTTTTGGCTTCGTAGTGTCCGGAAGTGCGCTAACAATACTGCAGTAAAATACATTAAGAATTTCAAAAAAATTATGCGACTATGTATGGCGAACGGTTGGCTGTCAAAAGATCCTTTTCTAGGCTACAAAGCAAAAATTAAAGAAGTAGAACGTCCCTATCTTACAAAGGAGGAAATTAAGGCGGTTTATGATAAAGAATTTGCATCAGACAGATTGAATCAGGTACGGGATATTTTCCTTTTCAGTTGTTATACAGGCTTTGCTTATGTTGATGTAAAAAACTTATCTAAATCTCACATTAATATTGGAATAGATGATGACAAATGGATATTTACAAATCGTCAGAAAACTGGTACTGCAACCAGAGTTCCGTTACTGCCATTAGCTCAAGAGCTTATTTTGAAATATGAAGACCATCCGGAATGTGTAAATCTAAACGTACTTTTTCCTGTTCTAAGTAATCAGAAAATGAATTCCTATCTGAAAGAAATTGCTAATGTCTGTGGGATTAACAAAGAATTGACATTTCATATCGCGAGACACACATTTGCCACTACAGTTACATTATCTAATGGCGTTCCAATTGAAAGTGTGAGTAAAATGCTTGGTCACAAGAATCTAAAAACAACCCAGCATTACGCGAAGATTTTAGATAAGAAAGTAAGTGATGATATGTCAATTCTAAGGAATAAACTTCAAAATTAAAGAGAGAATTAAAAAAAAAGCAATAATAAATTTAAGATTTCCGTGAAATGCAAACACTCCAATTTATCTTGGTATTTAGAAATTACGAAGCTGGCGAGAATTCAGCACAAAAAGGTTGTAAGTCAGCTATTGAGGACGAAGCTATAATGGAGGCAACCAAGGTGTTACTTCGCCAGCAAAAGCAGTTTCTCAGAACTTCTCACCATAAAATAAAAGATTTAAAAGTTATGGTTAAAGCTTAACCATTTTTCTTTAACCACCCCTTTAACTGAAGAACCTTCTTGAAAAAGAAGGTTTTTTTAATAAATCAACTTGGTAAGCAGACAATGAACTAGTGATTTTTGAGCTTAATTATGACATGCTGATCCCTTTCCCAATTGATAACAAAAAATCCCCGACTATTGTCGAGGATAAAAACTAATAACCATGAAAACTCAAGTATGATTGAGAATCCCTGCAAATGTAGGCGATAATAACTTTGTTACAATAATTCATTGTATTTTTTGTAAAATATTTAACTTAAATAAAAATAGGCTTAAGATTGGATTATAATAGGATTGCTTTAATCAATAGTGTTATATTCCTTTTTTAATGAAAAAATTGCAAGTGATTTCATTTGAAGAATTCTTAAAATTATTTAATATTTTTGATGTAAACGTAATGTGAGATTATAAAAGTTCCAAATTTTTATTTTGATACATAAATTTTTCAGAAAATTTATTTAAGCCTGGGTAAGATTTACTTTATTAAAGATAGATATGGGTAATGGTTCCGTTTCCTATTATCACTGAATTGATAAGAAGGTCAAAATCCTGTCCGGCATATATTTTTTCTAATATTGCATCAGATTGCAACAGGTAGATGCCCGCATTCACAGTATCGCCTGGGAAGACGATCTCAGTATCAATAAATGTTTGGTTAGCTAATAATTCTTGGGTGTCATTGGGAAATTTAATAATGGTTCTGAAACCTGAGGATATAGGCGTTACAATACCACCATCTTCTGTTTTTAGATAGGTAAGTGTCGCTTTAAAATGAGGTCTTTTTTTCATTTCGTTATTTTAATTTTTAACCCTGATGAATAATAATTTTCCTCTAACGAATTAAAAACACTACAATATGCTACTTATCAAAATTTCGAATACCTTTATTATCTTTTTCAATTATCGATTAATTTCGAAACAAGTTAACAGCCAAAAGGAAAGTATAAATAGGCTTCAGAAGTATTTGTCACTAAACCTCAATTCTCCAATTTTTTAAGAAGGCTTTCAGCATATAATCCGTGAACAGGTTTATCATCAATAAAGTGTGACGTTTCAATAGACGTTACGATAGGATCAATGGTTTCATCGGCAACATAAGCCTTGAGATCTTTAACAACTTTTTCAACTTTCATTCTAGGACCACCTTCTTTAAGCACAACAATATCGCCTTTTTTAAATTTATCTTTTGACATAATTCTATTTTTTAATCATCTACCAAAAAGGACGCCATGGTAAAAAATATAGTTTTTGACTGTGAAAATATTACCAAGAGATGACTTCTACGAATTAAAGGCGGTCCGAAACTTCAGAGGTGAGAGACCTGTCCTTATCCTGAACATCTTGCTGAAAGACTGTGGATGCTCAAACCCCAGTTCATAAGCAATCTCAGCCACTGTCAGATTGGTATTGGTCAGTCGCTTCTTCGATGACTTTACCTCGGATGTATTGCTGGGCATTCTGTCCAATTAATGAGCTCAAGAGATCGCTCAGATAACCAGAGGGGATATTCAGCTGATCCTCCACATATTGCACAGTCGGAAGACCTTGCTACAAGGATAGCTGATTATTGAGATAATCCTCAAGGATACTTTCAGTTTTTTGAAGTATATCGTTATTAGCTAATTTTCTGGATAAACTGCCTTTTGTAGAACATGTTGACATAGCTTAACAAAAGCTCAAGCTGAGCAATTACAACTTCTTGGCTGAACTCATCCACACGGCTGTTTAGTTCCCGCTCCATGATTCGATAAACTGACAGGATGATTTCCTTTTCACTATCCGAAAAATGCAGAGCCTCATTGGAGGCATAAGAAAAGTAGCTGTATTGCTTTATTTTTTGTGCCGTGAACTGACTCTTAAGAAAATACTAGACAATGTAATGTCACAACAACAGAGACAAGAATTAGATCTTCATGAATTCTATGCTCAGTATTCATCTTTTTATACGTCATTCTTAAATACCACGAATATGAGGTGAGTTTATCAGAAGTAGAGTTGAGAGTGCCCAGTTTTTAGAAATGACTACACGATGCAATCATTCGACTAGACGATTTGAGATTACTATTGAAATGAAGAAAAATTCACTTATATCCGATTGACTTATAGTCGAAAAATAGCAGAACTATCCATCATGAATATAAAATTGAAAATCGGGTTTTATTGGAAGCACTGAGAAAAAAAGCGGGCGGCAAAAATGCAATTCCTCCCTGCGGTCGGAAACGCATTTTTGCTGACTTTGGAGCAACCCTATTCCTAAAACGTGCGTAGCTGAGGCTTTTGACGTTTTGGAAAAAGGCTGCTAACTATGTTAATTTAAAAGTTCTCTAATTTAAACATTAATGAAATTTCTGATTAAATTTTTTAGGTTAGTTTTGGAGTTCAAAAAAAATTTTTTTGAACTGATTTTCGATAACACTAAATTCAATAACATTAAAATCTGGTTTAGAAAGAAGCTCACCAGGGTTGTCAAAAAGCTCATAATTCATAAAGTGTTGAAACTCGTGATATAACATCATATCATCAATTTGTTTTATGAAAATTTTTTCTTCATCTGTTAAAGAGTCTTCCAAGAAAATAGAATAGATAATTTCTAAAAGTTCAACCTCCGCCTTAACATAAAATTGTAAATGTTTTTTTAAAGGTCTTGTTAGATCAGACATGTAAGCTTCACCAGCATCGTGAAGTAAGCAGGCTAATGCAATACGATTACTATAATTTCTAGCTAATGCTTCTTTGCAACATGCAATAGAGTGCTGTGCCACCGAGTAAAATTGAGGAAAATGACCATTTGCGCGTGTCATAAGTGACAAAGAATGTGCAATATCATCAATGTTGATATCTTGAGGGTTTGGAGATAATGGTGAAAAAAAAATTCCGGTGTAAGTTCTAATGGAATCCGACATATTACTTTCAGAATTAAGAATTGAATAAAATCAATTGGTGGAATTGTTATAAATATTTACTTTTTCAGAAAGATTACTCTTTATAATTAGTACTACTTCTTTAAAAATCGCGTGCAAAAGTATACAATTAAATTTTTATAGAATTATTCTTTAATAAAAAAGATCTAAAAGCAAATTCTGCTATTAAAAAAAAAAAAAAATATAAAGCTATAATTCAGAATGTTACAATCATTATCTTTATAAAATATGTAGCTTAAATTATTTTTAATTTTTTTTTCGGCAAAAAATGTAGATTTAATAACATATAGTAGTATACGAATGATTAAGTAATAAAAAATGATCTAAATGAACAATATTGATTGGAAAGAGATTTATATAAAGCTATATGCATACACAGATCAGCTTTTAAAAAATTTGTCTTGGTATAGGAAAAATTCCGATTCTTTTATAAAAGGAAAACAAGTAGAAGATTATGTATGTGATGCTATAGAGAAATACCTATCTGCGCCTGAAAAATTTAATCCAGATGTAGGTAGATCGCTATTAAACTATCTGAAATATCATATTGTAAGATCACTAGTGTCAAATGACATTAATAGTATAGAAAATAAATCATCGGTAGAATTTTCAAAATATAATACTAATGAGAATGAGGAAGAATTAATTAATGAATATATTTTACCGATTGTCTCCGCTACTTTTGATGAAGAAATTGATTATAAAAAAATAATATTAGAAATTGAGGCAAATTTAAATGATGATCCTATTGGTAAACTCATTTTTCAAGAAGTAAAATTGAAAGGTATTAAAAGAAGAGATTTTATTAGAGAATATAAAGTTCGCGAACAAGATTTTGATAATGCAATGAAAAGATTAAAAACAATATTAAAAAATATAGCTAAAGAATACGATTATGAGTAAAGACACCATTTCTAATAAAGATGAATTTGTTAAATTACTTTTAGCAAATATTGAGCATAATAGCTCATCTAAGGAAAGAGCAGAAAACTACTTGCAATCTCAAAAAATTGATACTGATTATGTCATTTTAGCTGGTATGAAAAGAGTCGAAGATTTATTGGAAAAGTATTCTGGAGAAGTTGTTAAAAAAACTAAAATAAAAGGTTTTTCAAAAATTTGGAAACATTTGTCAATTAAAAAATTAATTGAGGAAACAGGCAATCCCGATCCAATAGACGCAATAAAAACAAAGGCTAGAGACTTGGTTTTGACAGCCTTTGAAAAAGGTTGGAATGGTCCGCCATATAATCCTATAGAGCTTGCAAATTATTTAAGTATAGATGTGATTCCTAGTGAAGATGTCTTGGATGCAAGGATAATTCCTAAACATAATAATAAATACCAAATACAATACAATCCATATCAACGTAATACTAGAATCAATTTTTCTGTTGCTCATGAGATAGCTCATACTCTTTTTTCCGATTGTAGACAATCAATTAGAAATCGTGAAGAAAATCCAATTGAAAACAGAGAATTAGAACAATTATGTAACGTTGGAGCTGCTGAAATACAATTGCCGTATGCAATGTTTTCAAATGATGCCAGTATGACTGAGCCTTCAATGACGGGCTTAATTAGTTTAGCAAAAAAATATAATGCTTCTTTGGAATCAGTTTTTCTAAGATATATCGAAGTAATTGATAAGCCATGCGCAATCTTGTTTGGAATTTTTCAAGACGGAAAAATATTAATTGATTATCATAAAGCCTCAAAAGAGTTTCCGATAAACTTACCCAAAGATATTGAAATACCTAAGTCTTCATCTGCTTATGAGTGTACTTCGCCAGGCTGGACATCTACAGAATTAAATGCTAATTGGGAAATTTTTGAAAATAATACATTTGATGTTTTTTCGGCAGGAATAAGTTCTTATCGAAAAGATAAAAAACCTAGAGTAGGTATTTTTTTGGTTTATTCTGTAAAGTATAAAGAAGATGGAGAAAAAGGAAAAATTTTACTTGAATTTGGAGATGCTACCAAACCCAGAGGTATGGGAGTTAAAATTATAGGGCAAGTGGTAAATACCGCTGCTGCATTAGGTCGAGGTTTTGGTTATTCTTTAGCAAAAAATTATCCCGTTGCAAAGACAGCGCTTTTAGAGTGGAAAAATAATAAAACTGATTTTAAATTAGGTAATACTAATCTTGTCAAAGTGAATTCAGACTTGTATATATTTCAGATGCTTGCTCAAAAAGGCATTATGGCTAAAGAAAATGAAGTTTTAATAAAATACAAAGATTTAAGAAATTGCCTAATTGAATTGAGAGAAGCTGCGTTGCATCTTCGCGCCTCTATTCATATACCAGCTATCGGTGCAGGACAAGCAAAAGGTGATTGGGAAATTATAATTGGAATGATTCACGATGAATTAATCAACTATGGTATTAAAGTCAATATATATATGCTACCGGGTAGACCAATAGCAAAAAATCAAAAAACTAATCTAACTCTATTTAAAGAAGAATCAACATGGCAGAACGAAAAATTATTTTAGTTCTCAGTGGCGAGATGTGTACAGGAAAAAGTACACTTGCATCCAAATTAGCTGAAAAGTTTGGATTTCAACACTGTAAAACTATTGAAGGTTTAAAAACAATTGCTAATAAACGTCTTAACGGTAAAACACCGGGTAGAGATTTTTGGCAAGAATTAGGAAATGAATTAGATGTAAAACTTGAAGGCAGATGGGTTTTATCATATTTCCAACAATTATTCGCAACAAATTTTTCCAATAATAATTATTATGTAGTAGATTCTGTCAGAATATTGAAACAAATTGAACACATTAGAGCTGCATATGGATATGCCGTATTTCATATTCATTTAGAAGCAACGCCTGAAATATTAAAAAAACGTTTTTTTGATAGAGGTGAAATCAAAGAACTATCTGAAAAGGAACAACAGGAGAAATATGAAAAATATAAATCTGATGAAACCGAGAAAAAAGTGAACGAACTCGTGTCCGAAGCTGACTTGGTAATCAATACTGATAGATGTACGGATGAAGATATATTTATTAGAACTTGCAGCTACTTTCGTTTATTAACATCGACAAAAAATGATTTGGTAGATGTTATAATAGGGGGGCAATTTGGGTCTGAAGGGAAGGGACAAATAGCTGCTCATATAGCTCCTGAGTATGATTGCTTAATGAGAGTTGGTGGCCCTAATGCTGGGCATAGTGTCTATGAGGAACCAAATACTCATGTATTTCATCTGCTTCCTTCTGGCACCTATCGTGCTTCTCAAGCAAAACTTCTGATTGGTCCAGGCGCAATTCTTAACTTACAAAAAATTTTAGAAGAAATTAGAACATACGGTATTGAAGCTGATAGATTGGTAATAGACGAAAATGCTGTAATAATTTCATCTGACGACATAAATCAAGAAATTCGCCTACAAGCGCATATTGGCTCAACGGCACAAGGTGTTGGAGTTGCTACAGCTGGAAATATATTAGCAAGATTACTTGGAGATGATAAGCATAAAGCAAAGAACTATATTAACGAACTAAGGCCATTTTTAGGTAGTACACATAATGAATTGGAAAAAATGTTCACGCAAGAGAAAAGGATACTTCTGGAAGGTACCCAAGGCACTGGTTTGAGTTTACAACATGGAATTTATCCTTTTGTGACCTCACGTGACACTACCGTTTCTGGTTGTTTATCAGAAGCAGGTATTTCGCCTTCGAGAGTTCGAAAAACTATTATGGTAACAAGAACTTACCCAATTAGAGTTGCTGGTAATTCCGGACCTTTTTTAAGTGCTGAACTTGATATGGAAACGATTGCTCTTCGTTCTGGGAAAGATGCAAAAGAATTAAAACAGAAAGAGAAAACAACGACAACTAAAAGAGACCGCAGAATTGGGGAGTTTAGCTGGCAAATGTTCAGAAAGGCTTGCGAGTTAAACTCACCTACTGATATAGCCTTAACTTTTGTGGATTATCACTCAATAAATAATTCAAACATCAGAAGGTTTGATGACTTGACAAAAGAAACAAGAAATTTTATAGAAGAAATTGAAAGCTGTTCAGGAGCAAAAGTATCACTAATAGGTACTGCATTTGATTATCGAGCAGTGATTGATAGAAGAAATTGGAAATAATGGAATTAGAAAAATTTATAGAAAAAACACCTTACTTATATCATTTAACAAGTAAACAAAATGCACTGCAAATTATTAAAGAAAAGAAATTATACAGTGCAAATCAGTTGATTGATATGTCAGGTGATGAAGCTCTAAAAAAAACGAGACGTGAAAAAAGATATAATCATTTATCATTTAAAATTGGTGATAATGAGGTTTCGCTAAGAGACCAACAGCCAATTTCGCTCGTAGCGCTACCAAAATGTTTGACCGACGGTTGGAAAGTTGATGATTTTCTTGATCATTTAAATGCCAGAGTTTTTATGTGGCCAAGTTTAAAAAGATTGTGGGCACACTATAAGAGGTATCAACTTGAAGAACCTATAATTTTTAGATTTTCAACAAAGAGTATTTTGAAAGCTAATTTGCATGTAAAGTTTTGCAGATTAAATTCAGGAGCAACTAGAGCAAATTCTTATCTGGGAGGCATAGCCCCACATAGAGGACCAAACACCTTTTTAAGTGCAGAAGATTATAATTTATCGATTAGTAGTGTTGCTGAGGTGACATTTGAGGATATCTGTAATATAGTCGGTGAGTTTAGTACAGCAACTAATCCCGAAGGTCCATTTTCAGTAATTCAATAAAAAAAATATTTTATTTGTTAGGCTTATGTTTACTAATTAAGATACTTTATTGAAATATTGCAAAATATCGCTTAGAATCTTGTTTTTGAAAACTAGTAATTTTCTAGCACGAAAGACAATAAATAGTAAACTTATGATTAAGAATTGTACTCATTTATATATGTGCTAGAAAATCAGAATTAGTATTGCTTAAAGAATTAAGGTCTTGATTGGTTTAGGTCAATTGTTAAAAATGAATTATAATAATACTTCTTTTTAAATACCTCAATATTAAAAACATCTTAAAAATAATTTTTAGTATTGAGGTATTAAATATCATCGAAGAGTTTTATTTATAAATTCTAATATTTCGATACAACTAGGATTTTCATTTATCTTTGTATCGTTTAAATAATCTGAATCTCTAATACATACAGTATTGGACTTACCTGATTTTTGTAATTGTCCGACAGTTCCTATTAATGATTTTTTCTCGGCATACTTTTGTTTATTAACTTTTTTCAAAATAGCTCCGTCATAAGTTAATTTATCCGAGAAAAGATTTGTTTTTGGATGAATTGACAAGAATTGTCTAGCAGCAAGAAATATATCATCATTATCTTGAGCCATTAAGGGTAATAATATATCTTCAAGCATTCCTTCATCTGTTTCAGGTCTCGCAAAGATATGGGCTCCAAAAACCATATCTCCTATTTCTAGTAGCTCATTATTCAACAGTGTATTCGACAAATTTTCTATTTCAAAAATTTCATTAAGCTCGTCTTTTACTTCTTTCAATCTATAATTAACTCCCTTGTCATCAGCATCAAAAAAATACAATACTGAAATATCGATTTCTGGTGCTGCTTGAAGAGCGTCTGGATCTGGCATATTGAATGCATTTAATGTTTTAATTAACGAAGCTCTAAGTTGTTTGACTTGATCTCCTCCTAGTGTATAAATAAGTAGTAAGTTATTATCTTTATTTAGTACTTCATTAGGTAAAAACCTTACTTTCGCAACTTCTATTTTAACATCAGGAATTGTGATGTTTTTAATATCCGCTTGTAAAAAATCATTTAATGGAGGAGGGAAATTACCAATTTTTTCAGAGTAAGTTCTAAATCCATTAGCTTTTAATATTCTATAGATGAATGCTGCATCATGGTCTCCTTCAGTAAGTATAAAAATGAAATTATTTGCCATTATCTAATATCAAAGTTTATAGAGTCAATTAATTGTTCTAATCTTTCGCCATCAATATATTTACACTTTACCCGACCTTCTTCTTCCACTAGTGCATAGGCTGTTATATCAGAAGTATTATAATCATTTTTTACAAAAGCATCAATACATTCTTTGCTGTGTGTGGAAGCAAATACCTGAACATTAAACTGCTCTGCGACTTGCTGAACAAATTTAGAGAAAGGTATCAAAAGGCTATTGTGTAAAGCACTATCTATTTCGTCAATACACAATACTCCATCTTTACAATATCCAAGTAATAATGCAATCTCGAACACTCTTTGTAATCCCTCTCCATATTCCGTAATATCTAAGACCTCTTCCTGAGTTTTGGAGGATACTTTAAACCTGTATTCACCTTGATCATTCACCAAATCAATTTTCTCAATAGAATTATCTAAGCTGGTATTGATAAATGAAATTATACTATCAAAATATTTATTTTCAATTGCCTGTCTATGGGCAATATGTAATAGTTGTTCGTTATGTCTGTAAGGACTCGTAAATGCAGATGTACATAATATCTGTGTTTTAGCATAGCGATAGTCAGGAGCTTTATTTGAAAACAAGTGCATAGTACTTGTCAAATCCTTGTTATCAATACTAGCATCTGCCATCAGTGAATTAAGATAGCCAGATTTATCAATGTCATCTGTTGTTTCCTCCTTATGTATATATAAATCAGCCTCTAAATTATTAAAAGTAGATTTTAAATTGACATTGTTTGTAAAGTATTTGTCAACCCATTTTGAATTGAATTCACCAGAAAATTTACCTCTGTATCGTACCAGGTCTATATAAGCATTAAGATTATTTGCTTGGGTTAATAAATAGAAAGTTTCCAGAATTGTGGTCTTTCCTCTATTGTTACCGCCAGCAAAAAGATTAATCCTTTTAATATGTTTTACGTTAACATCTTCCAATCTCCTATATTTTACAATCTCTATTTCAGAAAAATGTTGTCTTAATTGTTCAAATAATATAGATGACTTTCTTTCCTCGGCTATAACTTGAGCCTGACTGATTGGTAATAAATTACTAATACTTTCCCTGATCGATTTTAGTTCTTCATAATCGTTTGCTGTAATAAGGTCTTTAAAGTTGTATGCTAGTTGAGTATTGTTTTTAATAGTAGCAATTGCATCACCCAATTTAGACTCTCCTACAGCTTTGCTAAAAGTAAATGCTTTAATCAAATCGCCTGATTCTTCCATTATTCTTAGAGCATTTTCATCGTAAATGATTTGCTCTAAAGTTTTAATTTGACGATATTGATTTATTATTGGCTCTCTAGTATTAAGATTTTTCTTTTCTGAATATTCTTGTTGTTCTTCATTTGCATCTTCATCATCAATTGTTGATAACCAATTAAAAAGACGATTAACATTTATTTCATTGTCAGCAGAATAATCATAATCATTCCAATTAATCCATTCTTTGAGAATGGGAGAGCCAATTATTGATTGAAAGATGTAGAACATATCAGTTTTAAATTGGTCTCCATAATCACTAACTTTATATTGATTAATAAGATACAAAGTTCTCCTGCTTCTGCGAAGTGTATGTTTCGAGATTCCAAGTTTATTGCAAACATCTTCTTCTGAAAGGCCATATGTTTCAATAAGGTCATTCATCAGCTGAGCTTCATTAACTGCACTCCATCGTTTCTTTCCACTTATATGGTGTAGCCCCATAGTGATAAGATGTTGTATAGGATCTTCTCTGTCAATTAAAACCACAGGAATCTGCTCAAATATATTGTTGCTGATATTACCTATATCTATTCCTTGATTATATTCTTCCCAGAAAAATTTTAGGGTTGCCGTTCTTCTATTACCCTCAAGCACTAGATATTTATCGCCAATTTGCTTGACTTGAATTTGTTCAATATCTAAAAAGCCATTTTCTCGAAAACTGGTAATTAGATCTTTAATATTCTCTTTATTCCTTCCCCAAATAAAATTCAATGTTCTTTGTTGTATTCTTGGGTCAGCAACCATATCTTCTGGTACTTCTCTATATTCAGGCCTATCAATAAACCTATAGTTGTTAGGGTCTAGAATAAGGTTATCTATATGTACTGTTTCTCTACTACTTGGCATAGTGATTAATTTAAAATTTAAGAATTTAAATAAATTTTCATTCTGTAAAAAAATTTAGGAATAATTATAAAATTAAAAATTATTTTATTAAATCCTCTTTAAGAACGTATCTTTCTCTACAGTGAAATATTAAGACAGAGGTTTCCGCATTTGTTAATTTAAAGTTTATCTACACAACACAAATGTAAATAAACAAAATTAACTCAAAATAAGCATTAATCAATACTAAAATTAATGATATCAAAAACTCTTTTGCGACATAGAATAAATAAAAATGTGTAAAGTCAATAAATAATTTTCTCAATTAAATCAACAGGATTATGATTATTAGACTTATTGACTTCAATCCAAAAAATGAAAAAGTTATCAGCTAAGCTTAAGTAATACTTTTCTTAAGTAAAAATATGGAATTATTTAATTAATATATTTATATATAGTAGTAGATTAAATATATCCCAATTGAAAACATTTCTTTATTAAGTCTAAAGTATTTTTAGAATCTGTTTTCCTCATTATATTTTTTCGATGAGTCCTAGCAGTATAAAATGATATATTTAAAGACTTTGAAATTTGAGTGGCTGAGTACCCTTTTGCAATATATCCTAAAATTTCGATTTCTCTTTTTGTGAGATGATTTTGTGCAATAGCTATGTTTTTATTATAATGCATCTGGTGGAAATCCTTTCTATTTCCAATTCCAGAGACAAGAACTGTATAAGGGTTCTGAGGAGTTATATGAGCGATATTTGTATGAATATTTACTGCTTGCAATAGTTTCCCATTTTCATCCTTTAGTGTGTGGATGGCTTGATGGTGAAATAAATCATAATTTCCTTTTGCGGTTTTCATTCTGAAACAGTAGCTAGTTTTGAGTTCTTGTTGGTATGAAAAACCATTTATTTCTACCATTTTTTGTAGACACATCTCTTCTGCAGTCATTACAAAGTCTAGGTCGTCAGGATGAATTAATTCCAAAATTTCTTTTAGATAATGAGGATATTTTTTAAGACCATGGATATTAAGAATGTTCTCGTGATGATTGGTCAAGGTGCTGTCTGCGATGTTGAGTGTATAATAATAAAAGTTTCCGATGGTAAATATTTCAGCCAATAGTTTCTCAATCGGTGGGGCTGTAAGAATTTGTTCCCTATCATTTAGATACCGAGAGTACTGGCTCCATATTTTTTTCAAAACGTGGTTTTCAGGATTGCTTTCTTCCATGTTATTTAGTTTTATGTAAAGATAATCAAATGTTTACGAAAAAATACAACAATTGTTGTATTGCAGAGAAAACACTTTTAATAGAAATTTGTATAAAAATGAACATGAAAAAACTATTATTATTTCTAGCCGCGACTCTTGTCTTGATAATTGTAGGTTGCAGCTCGTCGATAACAACACCTGACAATACAATTTTGTTGAAAGAAAGCTTCAGAGTTCCTAAAGGTTTTGATGGAGCTAGGGAACAAAAATATGTTATTAAAAAAGTAATTAAAGAAATCGGTGCAGAATACACTTTTGAGATTTCGACATTTCAAAAAGACACCTCTAAAACAGCTCTTAAAAGTTTAGAAATTATCCTAAATAAAGGAGTGAAAAATTACGAATTCCACGCACAAACTTCAACAACACAATCTCATTCAAAAGGTAACAATAATTTATTCACATTCGCTAATGTATCTGTTATTTATAGTACTGAGGATTTAGGGCAAAAAGGAGAATGGAAAAATTATACAATAAACTCTTTAGGAGAAATTAATGATTTGTAAAATCATTCGAAATAAAATGCTACTGATTCTATTTTTTAAGAAAACTAATTTTAAAATTAGCAAAATACTAAAAGAAGATAAATTTTAATTCAAAAACCTAAACTATGAAAACACTAAATCTTAAAATGTTAATCGCAATTTTAATTCTTTCGGCACAAACATTAGTTTATGCTCAAGATGATGCTTGTAAAAAAGAAATAGTTTCTAAGCAAATGGAAGATGCTAAAAAAGAAGCGGAGGCTTTTGCGAAAAACTTTAAAGATGGTACCATACCTTCTGACGCTACAACCAAAGAAGCAATTAAAAATGAATATACAGCCCTCCAAAAAGGATATAACGAAGTTTATAGTGAGATTAAGGAAAAAATTGCTGCAGGCTTCTTATTCGTTGGAAAAAATACGCTTTGTAGAACTAAATATTATTCAAAATTACAAGCATTAGACAAAAAAACAAAGCAATTTTTAACCAAAAAGAGAACAAATGATAAGGGAATTCCTAAATCAAGTTCTGGTACTGGCGAAGTCATTATAGCGCTTATATCAGTTTTAGAAAAAGTATATTCTGCGTTAGAAACCGCAGCAGAAAATAAGGCCGATAAATTCTATGAAACGTTAGCGTGGAAAAGTTATGATGAACTTTAAATAGTAATTATGATTAAGAAAGAAATCCCAACTTTCGTTAGGATTTCTTTTTTATTTCGATTTCTTTTACAAAATCATATTTCTTTTCATGTATTGGCTCATCAGGTAAAAAGTCTTTTATAGAACATCCAAGAGCGATAGCAATCAGATTTAAACTTTTGATATTATATTTTGCGGTTTTTGATTGAGCTTCTATATCAGAAATGTAACTTGTACTTTTTCCAATAGCTAAAGATAAAGAAGTTTGACTTATATTTCTTTCCTCCCTAAGGTCTTTGACCTTATTAATAATATAACGTTCAATCTCGTCTAATGAATCGTGCATAAATACAAATTGATGCAAAATCAAAATAAAAAACTAAGGACTATAGTCCTGTATTTAAGAAAATTTATTATATTTGGAAATCATTACTGATTAAAGTAATTTTGCGATACTTCAACGATTTTTAGAAGCTATTGCTTAGAACCTCGGTTTGAAAACTGGCACTTTTTAGCATACGAGACGATAAGCAGAAAGCTCACGACCTAGGCGTGGGCTCTCTTATCTGTATGCAAGGTATGCCAGTACCCCAAACCGGATAATGTAGAGTTCCATGCCGTTTTTCTTTTTATGCAGTTCTGCATTCTACATTGTCTAGTTAGATTCTAAGACGCTTACAACATAGAGTATCTGTTGGATACAATAGGGTGTACAACCTATTGCGGCTGTTTTAGGCTTACTTGGGAAACGTTATTTTTTTATTCATATTAATTCAAGATGTGTTATAGCAGGAGGTTATTGCTATGTCCTTGGTTTGCTTCCTGCTTGGCATGTCGAGAATTGTTAGAGTTGAGGATTTTAATTTTTATTGTCAATATGAATTAAGGGTAATAGAGCGTAACGTATAACGTAACCATTGGAAAACAAAAAGCCCTCCTTGCATGGGTATAGTGGGATATTCACATTGCATTGGAGAGCCTTAGAATTTAACGAATTAAATCTATTTCAAAAGTATGAAAAAAAACTTTTGCAGCCTAAGTCATCTTCAAATGACTCTTGGCTTCACAGTGCTGTGTTCTAGTATAGCACTTGCGCAGATGCGCACTGTTACAGGTACTGTAACGGATAATAATAAACCTATATCTGCTGTGTCTGTATATCAAGAGGATAGTGATGTTGTGGTACTCTCTGATTCTTCTGGAAAGTATTCTTTACAGGTATCAGGTGATAATCCGGTATTGGTATTTAGACACTCAAATTATCCTTTGCAGAAATTAAATGTTGGGAATAGGACTGTAGTTGCTATTAGTCTTAGCAGAGAGGAGAATCATATTGAGGAAGTGATTCTGAATGCAGGATATTATAAGGTTGCTGAACGGGAAAGTACGGGAAGCATTGCTAAAGTAACCTCAAAAGATATAGAGAACCAGCCTGTCAATAATGCCCTAGCTGCAATGCAGGGAAGAATGGCGGGTGTCAATATCATACAAGCTTCTGGTATTGCGGGTGGAGGTTTCGATGTACAAATCCGTGGTAGGAATAGCTTGAGGAACAATTCCAATAGTGCAATAGATGCTAATGTACCTTTATATATTATTGATGGTGTTCCGGTATCGGCTACCAATGAGTTCAAATCCAATCAGACCACTTCTATCTTGCCTTATCAGGATAGTAATCCTCTCAATGCCATCAATCCGGATGATATAGAGAGCATAGAGGTGCTCAAAGATGCTGATGCCACAGCTATCTATGGTAGCAGGGGCGCCAATGGCGTCGTGTTGGTAACTACAAAGAAAGGAAAATCTGGGAAGACGGATGTGTTGATCAATAATTCCTATGGGCTGGGTTCTGCACCTAGACTGCCGAAAATGATGAACTTGTCGCAGTATCTGCAGGTACGCAGGGATGCGTTCGCCAATGATGGCATCACCCAGTATCCTGCAACGGCATTCGATGTCAACGGAATCTGGGATCTTAACAAGGAGACCGACTGGCAAAAATATTTTATCGGCAATACCTCCGAGCGCTCTACTTCAAGAATACAGATCTCCGGAGGTAGTAGAAACACCCGTTTTATGATAAGCGGCGGACATGATGAAGAAACCACAACTTTTCCGGGGAGTTACCGCTATAAGAGAAACACCTTTGGGGCTAACTTAAATCACGAAACGGAGGATAAAAAGTTCAAGATCAATCTAAGTGCTTATTATACCCAACAGAATAACTTTCTGCCACCTACGGATTTCAGCAGGGTTTACAGATTGGCACCTAATGCACCGGATCTGTTTTCTCTCGATGGCTCAATCAATTGGGCAAACAAGACATTTGCCAATCCCATGGGAGAAGCTTCCCAAGTCTATAAGACGAAAGGGGATCAGCTTTTAAGCAATCTTAACCTGGGTTATGCGGTCACAAAAGATTTGCAGATCAGTATTAACGGCGGTTACTCAAGAAGCATATCGGAGGAAAAAAGATTGTACCCCAAAACATTTTATAATCCTGAATTCAACATAGGGAGCGAGAGATCGGCTTTGAGTATTGCAACGCCTCAGCAATCCAACTGGGTATTGGAACCTCAGCTTAATTATAATGGTAGTTGGGGAAAGCATAAGATAGATGTGCTGATAGGGGGAACTTTTCAGAATCAGTCAACAGAGAATAAGGTCTTGAATGCCAGCAATTTCCCTTCTGATGATCTTATAGAAGATATCTCTTCAGCGGCGGCTCTGAAAGTGACAAGTTCTGGCTCTTCGGTCTATCGATATCAGGCGGTGTATGGTAGGCTCAATTATCAGTTCAATTCCAGATACATTTTAAATTTAACGGGCAGAAGAGATGGCTCCAGCAGATTTGGGGATAACAAGCGCTATGCTAACTTCTCTGCATTGGGAGCAGCTTGGCTGTTTTCAAAGGAAAGCTTCCTTCAGGATATTAGTTGGTTGAGCTTTGGTAAATTGAGGTTCAGCTATGGTTCAGCAGGGAGTGATCTCATTGGCAACTATCAGTTTTATGATACCTATATGATTGCTTCAACGGTCTATGATGGAACTTCCGGGATGAACCCCAGCAGACTTTATAATCCCAATTTCAGTTGGGAAAAGACCTATAAGTTGGAGGGGGCTTTAGAAGTCGGTTTGTTCAAAGACCGCATCAATCTCGTGGTCAACAGATACCGCAACAGGTCTTCCAATCAGTTGGTAGGTGTTCCGCTGTCAACGGTTACAGGTTTTACCTCTTATCAGGGGAATATGGCGGCAACTGTAGAAAATTCAGGGTGGGAGTTTTCTTTGCAACTGCAGAATGTCAAAAACAAAAATTTCAGTTGGGAATCGTCTCTTAATCTGTCATTGCCTAAAAATGAATTGATCTCATTCCCTGACTTGGAAAGATCTACCTATGCAAGCAGTCTGATGGTCGGGTATTCAACAAACATGGGAAAGTATTACCATTATTTGGGTGTTGATCCCGTGACGGGATTATATCAGTTCGAAGATAAAAATGGCGATGGTAAACTGGATGTGAATGATAGAACGGTTGTAAAAGAAATAGGACCTAAATGGTTTGGTGGAATCACGAACAATTTCAGGTACAAATCTTTCGAACTCAGCTTTTTGTTACAATTCAGCGAACAGTCCCAATTCAATCAGTTATCAATGGCACGCTTACTGGGCAATATGGGAAATCTTCCTATAGAATTTTTAGACTACTGGACACCGGATAATCCCAATGCCAAATATCAGAAACCGACAACGGGCGCTAATCCTCTGGCAACTGCTGCTGCAAGTAATTATTTGAACAGCGATGCGTCGGTATCGGATATTTTTTCCATGAAACTGAAAAATGTGTCCTTAAGGTATAATATTCCTGATGGTTTATTTGGAACATTGAGGGCTTCTGTATATCTGGAAGGACAAAACATCTTGACGATATCCAATTTCAAAGGCTCCGATCCGGATTATGTTCTGGCAGATTTTCTTCCGCCACTTCGTGTGATTTCAATAGGTACAACGCTTAAATTTTAAATGATGTTAAAAAAAATATTTTTATTACTATTCGCAAGTTTCGTAATGTCTTGCAACGATTTCTTAAATGTGGATCTGCCTAAAGATCAATTGACCAAAGACCTCGTATTCAAAGATGATAATCTGGCGCGCTCTGCAATGGCAGGTGTTTACAGGGGATTGGAGACAGGTGGTTTCCTATTTGGTGGACCTTCTGGTGGTGGTGTCTATATGGGATGTTTTTCTGATGAACTGGTAGCATATAACACGACTTCATCTGTCTATCAGTTATATAATATGGATGTTAATGCCCGCTCATCGATGGTTAAAAGTTTATGGCAGACCTCGTTTAACCAGATATACAGTGTCAACAGTATTATAGATGGATTGGAGAATTCTGCCGGTATTTCCGCAGCTGTCAAAAAACAATTGACAGGTGAAGCGCTTTTTCTTAGGGCGCTGCTACATCTTTATCTTGCGGGTACTTACGATAGGATTCCATACGTTACATCTATCAGCTATGAGTTGAATCAGTCGATCTCAAGCCAGTCGATGGATGGTATCTTGTCTCAATCGAGGAAAGATGTAGAAGATGCGGTATTGCTTCTACCGGATAATGCGGCAAGAGGGCTAAGGATAAGACCGACAAAAGCGGCAGCTTTTGCTTTACTGGCTCGTATTGCTCTTTATCAGAAAGATTGGCAAAGTGCCGTCTTTTATTCTTCCAAGATTATAAACGATTCTGCTTATGCCTTAGAACCGGACGTAAAAAATGTATTTTTGAAAGAAGGCAAGAGTGTGATCTGGGCGTTTGAACCGCCAGTGGCATTAGGCAATACGAGGGAGGCTATAACTTATATTTTGCTGGGAGCACCACCCTCCAACATTTCATTATCACCATCATTGGTAGGAGCATTTAATACTGTGGATAAAAGATTTGCAGAATGGATAGGTACAATCAGAGATTCTAATAATAGACCTTACTATTATGCGTATAAGTACAAACAGAATAAACCGGCTGGAACGCCGAAAGAATGTTCAGTTATTCTTCGTTCAGAAGAGCAATTTTTGATAAGAGCGGAAGCTTACGCTCAATTAGGAGAAGCAACTAAAGCTTTGCAGGATATTAATATTATCAAAGAAAGGGTGGGGATTCCTCTTTTTACAGAATTTGATAAGCAGTTGATATTGGACGAGGTTTCAAAAGAAAAACAACTGGAGTTTTTTACGGAATATGGTTTGAGATTTTTCGATCTGAAAAGAACAGGAAGGATCCAAGCTGTCATGTCTGCTGCTAAACCGAACTGGACTATGACATTTCAGAACTTCCCGATACCGGAAAGTGAATTGCTGTTAAACCCAAATCTAGGTCCGCAAAATGAGGGTTACTAGACTTTTGATATGCTTCCTTATATTTTTTGCTAACACCTTGTATAGATCCCAGATTACGAAAGATAGTGTAGCCAAGGTCAAGGAAGAATATCAGAGCTATACTAATTCAGGGGTATTGGAAATCAACCGTAATTTAAAATGGTACATCTTACAAATCGAAAAGCAAGGGCAATCATTTTCAGAGTTGCATTCTGTGCAGAATCAGGAGACTTTAATCTTACCTGAAGCATATCAGATTAGATTCGTTGGGGAAACATGGTTGATAGCACCGCTCAAAAGCGGCAAGACTTATTACAGAAATCTGGAGACTAATAAGGAAAATCAGATTGATGGAAGCTTTCAGGCTTTTGAGATATCCGGTAAAAGATTATTGATGATCAATAGCAAATCAAAAAATATTCTACTGATCGATAATAATCTGAATGTTGTATTAGACACTGGACCTGCTGATCTCTATGATCTGAATGAGGAGAATAAAAGCATTGCATTTTTTCAAAATCATAAATGGATTGATTTGAATCTCCTAACGCTGAAGAGAAGGGATATATATGTTAAAGAGAAATACAATTGGATTATTGACCAAGACCGGATGGTTTGGGCTTTGGATGACAATCTAAAATTAGCGATATGGGAAAAAGGAACTTTGCAGATCAGAACTATGGATCTGGTGTTACCTTCATACTTGGAGGTTTTTCAAAAAAATAAATTACAGGCGGATGTCAGAGACAATAGATACTTGTTATTGTCGGTAACACAGGTGAAAAAAGAGGAGAAAGAAACTGCAGACATATTTTATACATCATTGAGCTATCAGTACCGAAAAAAAATTAAGCAGTTGGCTATTTATGATATTGTGGAAAAACAATGGATATACCTACCTAAGCAAGGGGATTTATATAGTACGGAGAAATTTATTAGTGATTCTGACTTTATTAGCTATGATCTAGTTACAAAGAATTATGATACAATTGCAAACCCTAAACCCAGTATAAAGTTATATTTTGATTGGGGCAAAAAGCAGAAGCATTTGAAAAACCGCAATATCAATCAATCTCAATTCTATTACAATAGAGATTTAGCTAAGTTGCTTTATTTTGATAAAGGTCGTTGGATGGTAGAAGAGTTGGAAACGGGCATTATGAAATCTATACCTACACCGGCAAACACCAATTTTCTGAATGACAAAGAAAGCGGTCTTACAGATGAACCTTGGGATAAGTTGGCGTTAATTAATGATGAAACGGTTATTCTTACAGAAGAATATGATCTGTATAGCTTTAATCTTCGGACTCTTAAACTGAAAAGGCTGACCTATGGTAGAGAAAAGAAAATACAATACCGCCTAATAAAAGAAACAGATTTTACAAGTCTTTCAGATTGGAAGACAAATGTTAAGACATATTATGATAAGGGAATAATGACACAGTTTTTTGATAGGTCAGATTTTTCTTCAGGCATTAGTATGTTCGCAACGAGCGGAAAAGAAGAATGGCGAATAAAGACAAAGTCCTATATTAAAAAAGTAAAACGATATAAGAATAAGGCCTTTTATGCATCATCTTTCTATAATAGACCATTAGAAATTTATTTAGTTGATTCTGGGAAATCTCAATTAATAAACGCTGGTACTGATACGGACATGATAAAGGATTTACGTTATCGTATTTTCCAATATCCCAATTCAGAAGGAACATTATTAGATGCCGTTCTATTATATCCAAAAAATTATAAGGAAGGAATCAAGTATCCGATGGTAATGGAGGTTTATGAAAATAAAAGCCGATCTATACTGAATTATAAAGTTCCAAAACTGAATGATGGTTTAGGTTTTAATGATATACATTATGTGCATCAGGATTACTTTGTTTTACTGCCACAGGTCGATTTTAAAATAGGAGATCTTGAAAATTCGGTCACGTCATCTGTGACCAATTTAGTGCAAGAAGTTCTAAAAATAGAAGATATTGATAAGGATAGGATCGGTTTGATCGGGGGCTCATTTGGTGGATACAATGTTACGATGCTAATGGGGAAAACTAAATTATTTAGAACAGCAGTTGCGGGTGTTCCTGTGGTTGATTTGCCTCGCTCTTATCTTACTTTTGGTAAAATGTTGAACCAGCCGGAATATTGGAGGATAGAAAAACAGCAATTCAGAATGGGTAAAGGCCTTTTTGAAAACTGGGACTCCTATCTGTTAAATTCTCCAGTCTTTCATATGAAGAATATAGAAAATCCTTTGCTGATATGGATAGGAAAAGATGACAACAATGTAAATCCTGATCAGGGAAGATCTTTTTTTATCGGATTAAAACGCCTGCAGAAAAAAGCAATATTATTAGAATATCCAAATCAGGGGCATAATATCATAGAGCCGGCAGCAACCGAAGACCTTAATGTCAAAATCTGGCAGTGGTTTGATTATTTTCTCAAAGATAAACCACCAGCAGAATGGATACGTCCAATGCTTTAAAAGAAACAGTCTCCATTATGGAGACTGTCTTTTTATTAATTTCTTTGTTGATATAACGGGATATTACATGTACCCGTTTCATCTAATCCAAATACTTGGACTGCTCCGGGTTGTGATGGGTTGACATTACCAATAGTACAAACCTCACCAGAGCTGGCATTACAGTCTGATACCTTTTCACAAGAATTCGTCAGAACATTGTGGATGTATCCGTCGTCTACAAATTTTTTGCTATCACTATTTTTTGTGTTTTGTATAGCAAAAGCACTTCCTCCTCCGATCAATATCACGAAGAAAGGTAAAATTGATTTTTTCATAAAACATTGTTTATAATTTGTTTTGCCTACTCTATTTTACAGGTTTTCGGCTTGTCCTGCTTCTGCTGGCCTGCAGAAGTTATCGCGTACGCTGATATCGTATTAAATAGTTGCCACTGAGGACATATATATAATTAGAGCTTACAAGAATGCTTCGTATTTTATTTTTTCCTTCATGGTTCACGTAAAAGCTGTATTCGTAATTGGCAGTTGGATAGTGATAAACATCTATGATACTGGAGTTTTGCCACATTTTTAAAGATTCATGCCGACCTCTGAGATTAGATTCATTGTATAATAGATTCTTGTATGCAGCTTGATGTTGATTGACTTTAAGAGGCGGAGTTTTTAGTTTAACGCTACCATCCTTAAGTGTAACAAGGTCTAATTTAGCGTGGCTTATGGTATCAATAGTTCTGCCTTTTCCTATTAATGTAAGAGTAGAATCCGTAATCCTGTATTCGTTTCGGTAGAAATAAGCATAAATGATGTTTTGATTATAACTGTCCATAACAAAATTGCCATCGGTATCGAAGATGCCATCAATTTGCTTCTCTAAAAATTTGTTATTGAGTTGTACAGCATTATGATATTGAGTAGAAAGCAGTCCCATTACAGTTTCTCTGGTCTTAAGGCTTTGTCCTCTGAAAATATATTGATTCGGATGGAACATGATGGCCTTGGAAAAGTAAGCCTTCTTGTACATCACTAGGTTTGCTTCCAGCCTTGGTAGTCTTCCTGTGAATATAGCAGGAATAGATCCATCCATTAGGCTGTAAAAGGGATATTTAACCTGCAACGTAACTTCTTTAAAAGGCAATGACGATTGGTCTAATTGTAATGTATCTGTCAATAGCTTTTCAAAACTGGGATGTACCTGCCCCATTAATAAAGGAGCGGTTCTATTACCTAGAAATATAGTGTCACCTTGTTGTCCTGCAAAATAATAAGAATTAACGCCCAGATTTATTTTTTGTGGATTCCTAATAAGATGTGGAATGAAACGCCGAGTAAAATTATTTTCTTCTTTAATAATGTGCTCCGAAGAATAGAAAAGATAGATGACTACAAACGAACTGATAATACATATGAATAATAATAGAGAACCCTGTGTTAAAAGAAATGTTCTGACATCTTTATTCTTTCCTCCTTGTTCTTTTTTCAAAATTAAAATGGCGAAGCCTGCTAATAACACACATCCAATATTGAAAATTAAATGTTCTGTCCAACCCATCTTTTCCAATATGCCGCCACAAGAGCAAGGCACAAAATCACTGTAATTAAGAATAAGGTAGATATAAACAGTGAACGCTATCATGATACCGAATGAAACATAAAGTCCGGTTAGCCGTAATTTAGATAAGGATAACAAAATCACAATTAATAGTTCCAAAATAATAACACCATAAGAAACATAATCAGCATAAGCACTTAACAAAGGTGATTGAGCTATTTGGATTTGAAAATTTTCAAAATCCATTATTTTACTAATACTGGCATAACAGAATAGCAGTATAAAGAAGTATGTAATCGAAATAGCAAAATAGTTATTAAACTTTTTCATAATGTTTATATAAAATTCAACCAATAAACTTGAATCTACTTTTCAAAAATCTCAACTAATTTTTAGATTTCTGAAAACGAATTTAGAACAGAGTCCAGTCTGAAAAAAATGTTTGTTGTCAAGATTTAAAAATTTTGACGGCTCAATTTTAAAATTGATACGGGTGTTTTTATTTTCAAAATATTGATTTACAGTATTTTAAATTTTAGTTTTAAATTTTGATGATTTATGTACATCAAAACCATGATATCAGTGACTGTCTTAAGTAATTTTCCTATGATTGGATAACATTTAGTAATAATTCTGATGTCTAAATTACAGTGATTGGAAGGCTGAGAAAAGCAACAGCGGGAAAGATGTATAATTTGTCCCGTGACATATGATACATCTTTCCCGTAAAATTTATTATTAAAAAACTGACGATCAATTATTTAAATTGATCAACAATAAAATCAAAGGCTTAGATTGTTGATTTACATCTTATTATGGATTTTTCCGGTAAATTTGAGTATATCTTATTTTTATGAATAATCATCATAAGATTTTACTCTTACTTTTCAATTTGTTTTCCTTTTTCCTTACTGCTCAGGAATTACAAAACCTCTCATACAAGAAGATTTCGGACTTGTATGCGGGTTATCCTGAAAATGATTCTAGAGCGATGGTTTTTGTGAACAGGTACATTGGAAAAGCTAAAAAAGAACATTCTCTAAAGGAACAGATTAACGGTTATGAAGAAGCTATCTATTACACCGAATCTGTAAACAAAAAATTATCCTATGCTGACAGTGCGATTTCAGTAGCATCCAAAACTAATGAACCAGATGTCATATCAAGAGCTTATCTCGGAAAAGGTATTATTTACTATTACAACAGTAGAGAGTACAAAAATGCTTTAGAACTATATCTCAAAGCTTACAAATTTTCTCAAAATTCAGAGGATGACTATCTGAAAAACAAAATAATCTATCATCTCGGGATTGTAAAAAACTATTTGGGTTATTATCAAGAAGCATCTGAACATTTTAAAAGCACATCGAGATATTTTGAAAAACAGCTAAAACAAAAACTTCATCCAAATATCAAATTGAATAATGAAGCAGGATATTTCAATAGTATTTACGGACTAAGTAGTTGTTATAAAAATCTTGGCTTATACAATAAGGAAGATTCATTGATTAATCTTGGCTTACGAAAAATTCAAAATATCAATGAACATTTATTGGAATATGGTTACTTCCAGAAAGGAAAAGGTGTTCAGTTTTTGAGAAAAGGTCGACAAGATGAAGCTCTCAAACATTTGGAACTTTCACGTGATATTTTGCTCAATAATCAGGATTATGGGTCATTGACCATTGTTTATTTTTATTTGGGAAAACTATATTGGCTAAAAGGAAACAAAACCGAATCACTGCATTATCTAAACAAAGTGGATTCTCTGGTTAGCAAATTCAAGTTTATGTCTCCTGAAATTCGTTCAAGTTATCAATTTCTCATTGCAGATGCTAAACAAAATGGTGACTCAAAAAGATATTCATATTTTGTTAATCGTTTGCTAAAAGCTGACTCAGACCAAAATGATGAGCTTCCAATGATGTTGTCAAAAATTAATCAGGAATACGACAGTGATGGGTTATCGAGAGAAAATCAATTATTAGAGAATAAGAATCAAAATCTTTCATACCTATTCTTACTTATTCCCGTCGGACTTATTTTATCAATTTATTTACTGTCTTTTTGGCGACGGTTAAAAGAAAGGAAGATTACTGAAAAATATAATGAAATACTGAAAAAGTTCAACGAGCGAAATTCTATTTTAAAAACCGAACAAATCCCTGACAATAAAACTGACCATAAAAAAGAGCCATACAGTTCCGAAATTATAGAGGACATCAAAGTAAAACTTAAAAAATTTGAAGAAGATAAACTGTTTCTTGCAAAAAACCTGACCTTACCAAAGGTTGCAAAAATGCTGGGTAGAAACCATTCTCAACTATCTTATGTTCTCAATGAACATTTAGGCATATCTTTCACTCATTATCTAAAGACTTTACGAATTGGATATATTACCAACCTTCTAGTGGAAAATAAATTGTATTTGCAATACAAAGTTGAAAACTTGGCTCACGAATGCGGAATGTCCAGCCGACAGTTATTCTCAACTCATTTTTTCGAAATTAACGGAATAAGACCAATAGAATTTATACGAGAGAGAATAAAGGAAAATGAAGAGAAATGATTAGTTTGCACAATATAATATACGTTTTTACAAATGTTAAAAGAAAATCAAATTAAACTAACTGAAGAAATTATTGAGACAGCTTATAAATTGTTGACTCACAAACTTGCATTTGGTGGGCTAACAGCCAGAAATGAAAGTGCTTTTCAACTAGAGTTTGGACATATTCTTAAGACAATTGGTCAATTATATGAATTTCGACTTATTGATAAGTTTCACCTTGAATTTGAGACATACATTCCATTGAATGGAACTAGTATTAAAAGTAAAACAGGTAAAGCAAGAGTTGACTTGTTATTAAAATACCAAGATAATGACAGCTCGACAAAAGCGGCTATTGAACTGAAATTTTTCAAGAAGGCAAATCACAGAGAGCCAAATAATCGTTATGATGTTTTTAAAGATATTTCGAATCTTGAACTTTACAAAAACCACGACATTGACCTTTGTTATTTCATTTTAGCGACAGACCATTCACATTATTGCTATCAAGACAATTATTCAGTTGATACAGCAGATTTTGACTTTCGGGATAATAAAGAATATAAAGCCGGAAAAGTTTTACAATATAAAACTGCAAAGCCTTTTGGTCCAGATATAACACTAAAACAAGATTATACTTTTAAATGGGACAAAATAAATGATTTGAATTTTTTAAAACTAAAAGTATGAGACTTTTACGCTCAAAGTCACAAAGAAGAGTAAAAAGCAGTCTAGTATTTTTTTGAAAAAGTATTGATTAATAATATAGACTAATTAATTATGAGAATAGCTTTTACAGGCTCACATAGAGTTGGAAAAACAACTTTGGCAGAAGAGATTGCTGAAAGTTTACCTGATTACGAATTTATAAATGAGCCTTACTTACAACTTCAAGAGGAAGGATATCTATTTTCAGAAATACCGACATTGGAAGATTATGTTGAACAATTTAATTTTTCGGTAGAACAACTACAAAATAGTGATGACAATCTGATTTTTGACCGTTGTCCATTAGACCTCTTGGCATATATTTATGCAATAAGCAAAAGGAAAAATATATCCTCTCTCTACGAAGAGATGAGCACAGCAATTGCTGAAATAGACCTCTTGATTTTTGTTCCCATAGAAAAAGTTGATGTAATATCCTGTCAGGAATCTGACTTACCGAATCTAAGACGCAAAGTAAATGATATTTTGGAAGATTGGATTGGAGATTTTAGCAATGAAATTCTGGAAGTAAGCGGAACTTTAGAGTACAGGAAAAAGCAAGTATTGGATAAGATAGCTAATCTGGAAAAATAAAAATTAACCAACTAGATGCTATTAATCTGAGATTTCAACTAAATCTATTTTCAAATCTTATATCAAATTATCGCCAACTGTTGAGTGTACAAAATTTGTACACTCAAATCAAAAGACTGTACAAATTTTGTACACTCAAATTAAAAACCTGTATAAATTTTATACAGTCAACTCACAAACGTATATAAAATCTATACACCTTAACCGTAAACCTGCATATTTTTTATGCAGGTTAAAGATTGCTTCTTTTCATTCTGTTTTCTTTCTAAAGCAAAAACCTTAAAAAAATACTCATAATCAGCATTTTAAATAGTAATTTCAGAGCCCTGAAAAATCTGAGTTTTAGTACAGCAAGATGTGTCTTTGTATATACAAACTTTTCAAGTTTTACATCCAAAGACTCTCTTGCTTTTTTGCAAAAAGGGGAAAAAACTGCGGAACTTGTTTTTTTGTTTTCCTTGAAATCAGGTTTAAGCTTCCAGATTAATTCAGTTTATTCTTTTTTAATCTCCAAAGGTTCCAGAATCATCCAGATTCTTCTTATTTAGCCCAGCCACCATTAACACTATTGTTTTCAAAGTTTTGATGCTTCAACTTTGCAGAAGAAATTTTAATCAAAAAACAAAAATGAAGTAACTATGATAGTAAATCTTATAACAAAAGAAGACCTTAAGGAATTTAAAACCGAGTTGCTGGAAGACATTAAGAATTTATTCAATATCAAAGTTTCTGAACAGAAATTATGGTTACGTTCATCAGAGGTTAAAGAACTTTTAAAAATCTCTTCCGGAACATTGCAAAACCTTCGTATCAATGGAACTCTGTCTTACACCCGTGTTGGAGGAACTTTATACTACAATTATAAAGACATCGAAAAGATGTTAAATGGCAAAAGATAATCATTAGTTCCAACACAACCGAAAATGAATTATATAAAACATCTCACAGGTTTCTACGAAAAGGTGGCTCTGGACAATACACTTAATCCTACACATATCAGTCTCTACTTAGCATTATTCCAATTCTGGAATTTTAACCGTTTCCGAAATCCGATCAGTATTTCACGGGATGAAGTGATGCGAATCAGTAAAATTCACTCAAAAGCCACCTACCACAAATGCCTGAAGAATCTGCATTCTTCGGGCTATATTGATTATCAGCCTTCTTATAATCCTTTTGTAGGGAGTCAAGTTTTTATGTTGGATTTTGCTGGGGAGTTGAAGCCTGTTGGTAAAAACGGAAAATAAAATGATTTTTATGATGCAGGCATAAATTAGTGAAGTATTAACTACTAATTCTTATATTACATTTTGATTGTTTCTTGTTATAGAAAAATCATAGTTACTACCAATGTCTTCACAAAATAAAAAACTCAAATCAAATTTGATAAAATCAGACTTAAATACAATTTCTTAATTCCAATTTTAAAGAGAACAGGAGAAGATATCAATTTTTCAACTGTACCTATTAAAATGTATTTTGGAAACCAACCAAATAAATATAGTTCTCATAAGTAGGCATACTAAAAGCTGTAATCATTTTCACTTACTAATTACAATTTGAGATATTATTCACAAATTGTAATTTTTTTTAATAGCACAAATAAACGAGTTTTTTAACTCATTGTTTGTCTTTCAAACTTATTTTAATTTTAAAAGTGCAATTCAGAAAAATATTAATTATAAAAAGATTTAATTTATATTTAATTTATTTTAAATCAACCACTTATATTTATAAAAAAATATTTTGATTTATTTTGTAATGAGCGTACTTGGTATTTTACTTGTGTATATGAAAAAAATTTCGTATATTTGTACAAGAATTACTAAAACAAAAAAAACCAAATTCTACTGCACATAGATTTGGTTTTAAGATATTTTTGATGTTTGACTTATAAAATCCCCGTATTGCGCTTAACAATACCTCTCCTGAGGCTAGTCACCTCATTATGGTTTTAGAGTATTATAGTCTGTTTTCATTTTGCAAAACTATGTATTAATATGTATATACACAAGTTTTCACTGGTTATAATGCTCTATTAAGCAATTTTTATAAATATTTAAATCTAAGCTAATGGCAGCAAACACAGTTTTAGCAGCTTTAGGTATGGCTGCTGGTAAAGTTATCATAAAAAAAGCAACAGAATCGTTGCTAGATAACAAAAATCAAATTTATACCTATTTACAGTCCAATTTTACAAAGATAAAAAATGAGGATGTCCGATTTTCTATCAGTTATTTAATCAGAATTAAAATTCCTGATACTTCTAAGTTTTTGTTAGTTCGTGGTCACCGTATTAAAGACCAACTACAACCTGTAGGTGGTGTTTACAAAAAAATTAACGGTTTTTCAGAATTTGAAAAATGGGGATATAAGGAAGATTGCGGAGCGAAGGGAATCAAATCGGATGATATTAGCAAAGACGATCTACGTTTTCGAGTGAAAGGTAAATATGCTTTAAATGTTATTAAATGGTTTGAATCCAGAAAAAACCGTGAAACAACCTATGACCGTGAATTCAACGAAGAGCTTATTGAAGACCATGGATTTGATAAAGATATTTTTTACTCCAAATCATTCAGAGAGGTGCAAAAAACGATGAAAGTATTTGGTTACAGTACTTTTCATCAATGTTATGAAGTTTTGATTTATGACATTGTTGAGTTTCTTCCAACTCCGGAACAAGAAGCAGAGCTGAAAAAACTTTTAAAAAATCCTCGCAAATTAGGTAGTGATTTCATGGTAGTAGACATCAGCGAAATTGAAAAATTAATAGTAATTGAGCATGAAGAACAAATTGCTAAAATTGGAGAACACACAAAATACTTAATCAATGAGAAATAATTATACAAAATACAAAAAAGAAGAATTTAAAAAGGAAGAATTACTTGCTATTGCAGCGGCTAATTTAGAATTAGATGATACCAGAAAAGAACAGATGATTTCTGCTTATAAATCAGTGAATGATGTTTTTGATAAAGATGAAGAATTTTTTAAAGATTACACAGTTAATGTGTATGCACAAGGTTCTTTGTTAATAGGAACAACTATTAAACCTTTACCAGGTAAGGAATTCGATTTAGATATTGTTTTAAAATTAGATGATTCTTATTTAAATCATACACCCAAAGAAATTTATGACGAAGTTTTCCGTGTCCTAGATAATCATGGAACCTATTCACCATTACTTCAAAAGAAAAATCGTTGCATTAGAATCAACTATAATAGCGATTTTCACATGGATATTCTATCTGGATGTAAAATCACTTCAGACGGCACAAGATTGATGATACCAAATGATAAAACCTTAATGGATTGGTCTCGCACCGATCCAAAGGGGTATGATGCTTGGTTTAAAAATATTTCTGAAAAGCATAAATCTCAATTTATGCTTACAGAACGATTTGTGATGCTTACAGAAGCAAAAGTAGAAACTGAGGATTTGCCAAAAGATGTATATGTTAAATCTCCATTGCAAAGAACGGTGCAAATTATAAAACGTTACCGTGATTTGTATTATGAAAATAAAGATTTGGTTAAAGCTCCAGCTATTTCAAGTATTGTTTTAACTACCTTGTTAGCTCAGAGCTATGACGAAGAGTTATCAATTCAAGCAGCACTTAAAAATGCGATGACAAAGATGAAAGGTTTTGCCGACAATTATAAGTATAAAGGAATTCGATTTCAGGTTTACAACCCAATAGATTTGTATCCAGATAAAGATAAACGTGAAAATTTTACTGATTCATGGACTGATAAACATTACGATAGTTATGTAGGGTTTGTAACAGATTTAGAGAGAAAGGTCAGTACGTTTTTATCCAACTCTACCAATGAGCAGAATTACAAAGATTTATTTGGAAACGGATATTACAAACAAAACATCCAAACTTTGGTCAAGCTTGAAGAAAGTTTTAAAGGGAATCCTCAACTAACCGCATTGCTTTCTGGAACAGCTTACACAGACTCAAGTGGTCAAATTAATACCTCATCAGGTGTAAAAAATGGAAGTCATGGATTTTATGCTGAATCCTAAAGAGCGTGCTCAAAAATACTGGATGGGCTTTTTGTATAAAACGATGATTGAATGTGAAAAAGAATTCAATTGGTTATTTTTTCAGGTTAAAGGGAAATTACTGGAAGGAAAAGGCACATTGGAATTGAATCATAGAAAATATCATTTTAAACTGCTATGTTCTCCATTTTTTCCTAATAGATTTGAAAGGGTAATGGTAGAAACTAAAAACCTCATAAAATGTACGGATACACATTTTAACGGTGATGGTTCACTTTGTTTATATCATCCAGTTTTTGATTTAAAAGGTAAACCTTACCTTGAGTTAGTCGAAGTAATTCCGTGGATATCCGAATGGATATATTATTATGACAAGTATTTGGAATATAAAGTTTGGTTAGGTCCCGAATATCCTCATAATTGATTTTAATTTTCAAGTTCTCTGTTCTTTTACAGAACGGAGAGCTTGTTTAAAAATAAAGAAATGAACAAAAAGTTTAAATTATCAGAAATTGTTAATATAAGGTCGGGAATGGTGGTTCCTAAAACCGTTAACAATGATGAAAAGCAACTGACCGATGCCTATGTTAGAATGGTTGGAACTTCTGATTATGATGATGGTGGAAATTTAAGAAATGATCTTGAAGCTAATGTTTTGATAAAGCCTGCTATTGTAAAAAATTTCTTACAATATAACGAGATTTTATTCAATGCTAAAGGAAGACGCTTTTTTGCCACCTTATTCCGTAATGAATTTTCATTTACTATTGCTAGTGCTTCTTTTCTGGTTTTAACTATTCAGAATGATCTTATTCTGCCTGAGTTCTTGGTTTGGTATCTGAATCATCCTGAAACATTAAAAGTATTTGCTTCTAAAATGACGACCCAGAATATTCCCTCGGTCACAAAACAAGAATTAGGAGACTTGGAAATTATTATTCCTAATTTAGACACACAAAAGCAGATTATAAAATTAGATTTCTTAAAAAAAGAACAAGTTATTATCCAAAAGGAGCTAATCACTCTTAAAGAAAATTTAATCAATACAGTAACTTATAAAAAACTACAAAATGAGTACTAAAGTAAGTCAAAAAGACATCAACAATACAGTATGGAAAGCTTGTGACACCTTTCGTGGTACAATAGATCCTTCTCAATACAAAGATTACATACTCACCATGTTATTTCTAAAGTATGTAACCGATGTGTACAATGAGAAAAAAGAAGAATATGCCAAAAAATATGATGGGAATGAAGAACGTGTGAAGCGAGCATTGGAGCGAGAACGTTTTATAGTTCCTGAAGAATCAAGCTTTTATTTTTTATACGAAAACCGTAATAATCCAAAGATTGGGGAAATGATCAATCATGCTTTAGCGGAATTGGAGGAAGCAAACAGAGAAAAATTAGGCGGTCACGATGGATCTAATATTTTTAGAAATATTGATTTTAACAGTTCTAATTTGGGAGATGCAAAAGGCAAAATAGCCAGATTACGTAATCTATTGAACGATTTTTATTCTTTAAATCTTTCCTCTTCTCATTTAGAGAATAACGATGTCATTGGAGGAGCCTACGAGTTTTTGATTGCTAATTTTGCATCTGATTCAGGGAAAAAAGCAGGAGAATTCTTTACTCCAGCGGAGGTTTCTACATTATTGGCTAAGTTAACCAAATCTAAAGCAGGTTCTCGTATTTATGATCCTACTTGTGGTTCAGGCTCTCTTTTAATCAAAGCAGGACGCCAAGTGGGTGATAATAATTTTTCGTTATATGGTCAAGAAGCAAATGGTAGTACTTGGGCATTGGCTGTAATGAATATGTATCTGCATGGCTATGATAGTGCTGTGATACGTTGGGGAGATACGTTGAGAAACCCAAAGCACAAGGAAGGAGATGCTTTAATGTTGTTCGATACAGTAGTAGCCAACCCTCCTTTTTCATTGGACAAATGGGGAGCCGATGATTTAGCAAGTGACTCTTACAATCGTTTTTGGAGAGGTTTACCACCAAAATCTAAAGGAGATTGGGCTTTCATTTCACATATGATAGAATCATTGAATAATACTGGTAAAGCAGGTGTAGTTGTACCACATGGTGTATTATTCAGAGGAGCTGCTGAAGGAAAAATCAGAACTAAAACGATTGAAGAAGATCTGATCGAAGCAGTGATTGGTTTACCTTCCAATTTGTTCTTCGGTACAAGTATTCCGGCTGCCATTCTTATTTTCAACAAGCAGAAGGTAAATAAAGAGAAAGTATTGTTTATTGATGCCAGCAAAGATTTTGTACCAGGGAAAAACCAAAATTCTTTAGGAGAAAAACACATTCAACATATTACAGATATTTTCACGCAGTTTCATGATCAGGCAATGGAAACAGGAATTGTTAAAGAAAGATTCGCCTATATAGCCAGTTTTGAAGAGATAAAGGAGAATGATTTTAACCTCAACATTCCTCGTTATGTTGATACTTTTGAACCAGAACCCGAAATCGACATTCAGGCAGTGATGCAGGAAATCAAATCTTTGGAAGAGAAACGAGATGAGTTGGATAAGGAGATTAATATGTATTTGAAAGAATTGGGAATTGGTTTTTAATTTTTTAAATCCTTAATGTTTTTACTAACGAAAATTAAGTCATCGAGATGGAAAATAAAAAATTAAAAGTAGGTAACGTTCCCCCTTTGAGATTTCCGGGCTTTGAAGGAGAGTGGCAAACGAAGAAGTTGG
>CAUSBY010000017.1:0-94549 GCA_963530025.1 uncultured Weeksellaceae bacterium | reverse complement strand
TCGATATAATCCCTACAATTTTTTTGAAATTATCCAGCTCTACTTTTTTGCCTTGAGCTATTGAATAGACAAAAGACATATCCATACTACGGTTATATACAGACACCGTTTGTAAAAGTTTGTAAAAATCAGATTGAGTATCAATTTTATACTCCGGAAAATCTTCAATCCTAAATACTTTATCTATAAAAATTTCCTTGTGCAGCAAATTGTCTTTTGTACCACTAAGAAATTTTCTGCTAAAATTTCGCTCTAATTTTATCATTTTATCAACCGTATCATCCAATGCTGCAGAAGGTCTTCGTAAAACTTTTTCAGCGAAATATTTGAATTCTTGGTAATGCCCTGATACAATATATCCTCCTCTATCAATATAGATAGTACACGTTTTTAGTATCCTGTCATGTTTAGGCATACTAATTTTTATATCTTCTATTTCATATTCACATTGGTGGTCCTCAACCCAACTTACTGCCGTAAGACAGGCATCCAAACTATCTGTATATCTATTCCCTGTATACATCTGTGTAGATTTATTCAATGTGAAAGCCACACAAAAAGACGTACTCACCCGTCTATGATAAGGATATAGATCTTTTTCCTCCTGTCCTAAAACCAGTTTTTCCGGTAAATATATCTTACTCATCCTTTCTTTTCAGTTTCTTTTTGGTTTTTTGTAATACCTCGCCTAATACTTCAAACTCATTGGTCACAAAATAGATCCCTTTGTCTTTAAATTTATCAAATTTCCCTTCTGGGTTCATTCTGGCGCATTGTGTTTCTGTAAGTTGCACAGGACCGCGTATCTTCTTCAGTCTTTCGTACAAAACCGGTGCATCGTCTGCAAGTCCTGTAAAATAACTTACAAAACCAAAGATCTCTTTGAAGAGATTGGCTCCTTTATATTTTTCAAATGCGTTTGCCATGAGTGGGCTGTCAACATCAAGGGAAAGCTTATCTGCCGTTTCATTAAATGAGCTTAAAAAACTTTCTGCACTTTCTGTTCCTGCAAAAACATAAGAAACATCTGATCTTCTGTTAAAAATACTTGCTTCCCTCACAGCATAGCTAAACAGATCATAAAATATATCAGACTCAGTGGTTTTGTTATCAAAATTCAGAGCTCTTTCCATTCCATTAGAAAATATAAGTTTGTGGTCCAAAAATACTTCATCGTGAAGTTCTTTACCTTTAGATTTCAACTTAAAGTTTGTTTTTTGGAAAACAATCTTATCACTCCCTTCAGGTTTTTCCACACTTCTTTCCGTAGAACCAACCAAGCTGTCCGTTTTGTATGTAATTAAATCCATACTCCCTTCTACAAGCTCGCCACGGTTGTTCATAAAAATATTCATCACATATATCCAATTGTGATATTTGTAATCATCTTTGGAATCTAAATCATAGCCCTCAAAACGTATTATAGAAGTAATCCCTGTAAGACACATCTGTACATTTGTATTAGTTATCCCTAAGTCCGTGATTGGAACGCTTTTATTGACCGTACTTCCAAACAAGCAATGATACCAGTCATATCTAGGAAAAGACTTCCAAGGTTCATATATTTTCGGATCTTCCAAAATTACACCTCCATCCTCTCCTTTTTCAAAATATTTTTTTCCTGCAGAAGAAGCTATGTTTCCTTCAGAAAACATTCGGTAGTCACCTTTGATTATTTTTGTATACTTTCCATTAATAATTCTTGTTCTGCTCATTTCTAATGTGAGTTTGATTGTTCCGAACCATTATTATAAACTGTTTTCTGAGAATGTTTCTTAATATTACCGTCTGACTGTATTTCCATATCTTGGGCACTATACTCTTTTCTTTCTTTTTTAGATTCAGAAACAACATCACCATCAATAATTTCTGTTAACTTACCCGTAATGAACATGCTTGCATCGCCCACAACAGAAGTTCTTTTCATCATTCCCACGCTCTCTATGTTATTCATTCCAATATTATCAGACTTATTCATCCCAACACTTGTGGTCATATTCATTCCTACATTGATGTTCAGATTTTTTCCAGCCGTAAAGGCCATATCGTTTGGCGCATTGACATTAATATTTCCAGCGCCATCCATCAGATAAGTATTCCCACTTGGGTCTTCTATGAAAACACTGCCCTCTGCATCATTTAAAATAATTTTCGTTCCGCTTCTTGTATGAATAACCTTCTTGTCATTCCCACTCGTGTGATAAGAACTCGTCTCACTACCATTGTATTGAGTTCCCATTACAAAAGGTTTCTCAGCATTTTGTGACTCAAAACCTACCAAAACCTCTTCTCCAATCTCTGGAACGAAATGAAAACCTTTCCCACTTCCAGAATGCGGTTGTATCAATCTTATCCATGGTGTCTTCTCACCTTTTTTTTCCTGCCAGGGAAATTGTACCCTCACTCTTCCCATTCCGCTCGGATCATCATTATCTACTACTCTTGCGGGTTGCTCTTCACCCATTGGCAAAGCCTCATTGTCCTGATATGGTGCATTGAACAAATCGGGAATTCCCACAAATTCGTTATAATAGGTATTGCCATCATGATAATGCGTGATAGCAGTGATACGGTAGGTTTCCATTGCTTTACCATTGATATCTATAAGCTTGGCTCTTCCGCCTATTTTGAGTTCAGGGTCTTTGCTTTTGCCCTTTACATGAACAAGATTTTCTCTGTTCTCTTTTTCCCTTCTTGCTGCTTCTTTCAGCTCCTGCTCGCTATCGTCAGATATCCCCGTATGATTGAGCAGCATATCCGGGGTTTTCTTATAGACATTTTTGGACGCATTGATAGCAATTGCCTGAAAAGGGTTTTCCTTATATTGTACCTGTGATGATGAACCTGCTTTCTCCACCTTACTTCCCGCCTGTACGTTATACACATGATAGCTGAACTCTTGCGGTCTGATATTCATTTCCAGCTCAACATCTATCAGGTCTATGTTTTCTTCTAAAGTAACGATAGGCTGCACTTTGTTTCCAAATACCATCTGTTGCCCGTTATAGTAAAAATATTCTCCGTATCGCGATGCCAGCCTTTTGATGAACTGATAGTCGGACTCTTTGTATTGTACCGTGTAAGGAAAAGGATATTTTGTATTGGTATTTTCCACCAGTACTTTTGCCATCTCAGGATATTCTGAAGTAGCTTCTTTTATGATCTGCTCCAAAGTCTTGTCTTCAAAACTCTGGCAGTCTTTCCCGTTTTCCAAAAGAATGCTTGGCGCAGAACCCGTGATAAAAAGTTTGCCATAGCCATTCTCTTTTTTGTTTCTGATGTTTGTGATGATACCGGAAAAGATATTCTTGACCTCTCCAAAACGATGAAGGTTGATGGTAATGTCCTTACCAAGGATATTTTTGGAATTCTCCATCACATAACCTTGGAAACTGTCCAATGCATCATCCGGAACGGTTATGGTAAAACTATCATGGTCATTGGTTTTCTGATCAAGATGAAGAGAAAATCCCGACTTGTCCAGAAAGGGTTTTCCATCTAACGTCAGTGTACAATAAACAAGTGGACTTGTTTTATCTGCCAGAAAGTCTTTGAATGTTTTGGAGGAAAAATATTTTTTAATATCATCGGGATGATTCAATCTGCCGTTGCTCATCGCATCCGAACCTTGTTGAAAATCATTGAGCATTTCATCTGAATATATTCTTTTGGACATATCGAAAGATTTATAGAAGTGAATATAAATTTGTGTTTTTTGAAAGAAAGTAAATTAACAGGAACATCGTGTTTTTAATTCCACTGAACATGATTCGTAATCAGTATTGACTACATTTTACAGCTTACTTTCTTGTAGTTTTTTATAGTTACTCTTTCCAAGTTTTTTCATGGGAAGCGCCATTGACATCAAATTTCTTTGCGATCAGATTCATCTCGATCTGCAGAGGTTCCGCATCTACCGAGTTAAAATGCTCCATGAATTTGACACAATAGGCTTTTTCAAAAGTAAGCTCCTGAAGTTTGCTCATCGCATCTCTTCTGAAAAAAGTGATCTTACCATTTTTGGTTTGGTTATGATCAAGCATCCAGCCCAAAAGCTCGGGGTTTCCTGTGCTTTCTATACGGATGAAAATTTCTCCGCCCTGTGGCATCCCCTGTGGTTTTCCAGTACCGTCGGTGGCTTGTGAAAAGCTATATCTACACTCCAAAATATTGTAAGTGTTACCATCTAATTCTAATTTGGATAAAAAGGACATACGTTATAATTATAAATGATTAATTATGAATATTGAGTAATAAGAAAGTGTTTGAAACTAGAATAGTTAATACTTTTTACCATATTGTCTTTCTCTTACCTTAAAGAAAAAACTAAAAATGGGCAATGTAATATTGCCCATTCATATTAAATCTATAAAGAACCAGGCCACACATTTTCATGAGCACCTGTTCCCATTTCAATTTTTCTTGCAGAAATCGTAAAGGTCTCCGTTAATGGGTTAACGCCTGTAGAATCAAAATTCTCCTTGTGCTTCACCAAATAACCTTCTGTAAATTTCAACTCCTTCAATGTAGCATCGCTGTCTCTCTTATAAAAAACAACACTTCCGTCCTTTCTTTCGAATGAATTGGTCATCCATTCAAAAAGTTCTGTAGAATTGGTACCTTCTACCACGACATCTATTTTTCCTCCTCTTGTTATTGTGGATGGTCTTCCCGTTGCATCTGTTTCCTGGAATAATCCGTAGCTTACATTAAGTGCAGTGAACTCTTTTCCCGCTACCTTGAATTTTGCTTTAAATGACATAATTTTCTTTTTTTAAATGTGTTTAATGTTTAAGTAATTTGTTTTTATCATCTTCCCAAGTGATCAAATTCCAGTAAATATTATTTACAAAACATTTTACGTCAATCTCTATTTATAAAAAACAGTGATTTTTAGACTAAATGGGATCGATGAAAATAATTGATTTTATAAAATCGCAGGAATTAAACCCACTCATTGGAGTGCTTAGCGCTTCCCGATTCGATTTCTTTGGCAGAAAGCACAAAAGTCTCAGTTAAAGGATTATCTCCGGTAGAATCAAAGTCTTCTCTGTATTTTACAATGTAAGCTTCTTTGAACTTCAGTTCCTTCAATGTTGCATCACTGTCTCTTTTTATAAAGACAACACTACCATCCTTTCTCTCGAATGAATTGGTCATCCACTCAAAAAGGTCAGTAGCTCCTGTTCCCTCAACTGTTAAATGAATTTTACCGCCTCTGGTTACAGAAGATGGTCTTCCTGTTGGGTCGGTTTCCTGTAGCATTCCGAAATCTACAGCTAAGATGTTGCGCTCTATACCAGCGGCTTTGAATTTTGCTTTAAATGACATAATAAATATATTTTAGGTTTAAATATCTAATAACACCAATAATGGAAATATACCCGTTGTATTTATACAATATATTGTTTTTTATAATGACCAACTAGGGAATATATTCTTGTCAAATGTAGAAATTATTCCAAATAAAACAAATAAATTATAAACAATTTTTAATCTATTTTATTATGTTAAATTCAAACAAATAATATAAAATACAACAATAAAACAATAAAAATATTTATTATTTTAAATTTTTAATAATCAACAAAAACATATTATATTCTTTTATTTTTAGCAATTTAATAACAGTAATGATTTTATTTATTATTATTTGCACTCATTAATATTTATTAATCAATTCGTTAATAATTAAATTAAAAAAAATAAAGAAATTCAATTTTAGATTAATTTTACATAACTACAATATCATTACGAATAAAAATTTTCACTTTATCATCATAATTACCTAAAATCACAAATAAAAAAGCGCGAAAATTACTTTTCGCGCTTCAAATTTCAAGGTCAAAAGACTACTTTTGTTCGTATTCAGTTTCCCATTCGTTACCATCATCACCTTTATGACCATCCATTTTGATCAAAAAGTTCTTTGCAGGAAAGTATGGTTTCATATGAATATCAAGATGAATTCTATCTTTTTGTACAGGATCCTGCTCAAATTTTCTGATTTCAAAGTTCTCAATCAGTTTACCCGGGCCAGTAATTCCGTCAAGGAAACGCACGATTTGATTCATAATCTCTTTTCTTGTAATTGCAGTGAAGTTTTCAAACGCTCTTCTATTCAAGAAGTCCATCAAAACTTTGGTCACATAATCAAAAACTCGAACAACAGAATAGGTCTGAAGTCCTAAGTTATCTCCGTTGAACAATGTTTTACCGGAGAACGCCATTACTTTTCCATACTCATTTACCATTGGGATAAGCCCAAGATTTTCAAGGTTGGCAATTTCACTTTTCTTCAAATCAAATCTAACGCCATCTACCTCATTGATTCCCCCGAACTTTTTACCTGCAGTTACCTGAGACATCAATGTATGATAAATTTTTCCCGCTAAAGCAGCAGAAGGCGGAATGAATAAGTCTTCAGCTTCGTTGATATCTTCGAATCTGCCTCTTCCAACCAACCAGTTACAAGTCATCAAAACATTGGCTCTGTAAACATCACCACCTGTCAAATATGCCTGATCGAACATTTCCATTACATCATCCGGTTCATCAAGATGTTCAAAATCTGTTACCAACATCACTTTGTTCTCATGAGCTAGCTTCGCCCATTTCTCTACCACTTTATTCGATCCCAAATAACCTGGAATAACAAGAATCCCGTAATTATTTTTAAGGTCTAATCTGTCATAGTTATCAGAAAGTTCAGCGTGAATGGTATCAATAAATCTTGTATTATCAAGATCTTTCAACTGCTCAAGATTCGCATTGACAATAGTGATATTTTTTACTTTATCAGATTCTGTGTTTTTGTAGAATAACGCTGCAGTTCTATAATTCGCTTCTAATTCTCTTGTAATATCAACTGCTTTTGAAAGATTTTTTGAAAGCAAATCTTCTGAAGATTTTCTTTGATCTTCACAATTCGCAACCATATCAGTTAAAGAATCGTTTTTACTGATGACACTCGCCCAAAGCTCAAGAGTTTTCTTTAACGTCTCTCTCTCTTTTTCTTTAGCCAGCTCAGTAAGGAAGATTTTTCTTCTCGCCTTCCTGTCCGGGTTGATGTTTTGCACGCCTTCGATAGATGTTTCTAAAAGATCGAAACCTCCATAACGCGCCAGTTTATTAAGACTGCTTTCTAATGATGCAGCACCTTTTTTCTGCTCCAATACAGGAGCTGTGGTAGCTTGTGCTAATTCTTCTGGTTTTGCCATAATTTGTGTTTTTTTAGTTATTATTTGTTGTATTGCTGCTTTCCAGCTCTTTTATCAAAGAATTAAGAGTATCCAATAATCCTTTTTTAGCATCAGGATCTTCAAGAGCCGCCTTAAGGATTTTGTTGGTCTTCAATTGCTTGATAATCTTTTGGTACTGATCTTTTTCAGTTTCCAATCCACTCAAAAATCCGCTTTGACCTGTGATTCCTTTTGTACCGAAATCGCCTAGGTTTTTGAATTTCAAGTTTTCCATTTTCACAGATCCTTGAGCATCTTCGAAATCAACTTTGATCTCCGGTTTGAAATGCTCAAAAACCTTGTCAATTGTGTTCAATCCCTCTACCAATTCTGGTTTTATAGGGTCATTCGCTGTTAGTTTTTGTGCTAAAAGCGTTCTGTTTTGGGGGATCTCGAAGATCGCCTCACTTGCGTCTAGTGGAACTTCATTCCCACCAATTCCTTTGTTTGTTAACATAGTGTTTTTTTAAAGGGTTAATAATTGTTTTTAATTAATATCATCGACTTTTTAAGTGATATTTTATTTTTGAAAAATCCGATATGGATAGATATTTGCCGAAGCATTTTTCAGTTTGAGAAGGAAACTTTCGCATAGATATTCCCATTCAGAATCTTTGATCGATTCTTTTTCCTCGGGATTTCTGATTAGGGTAATATCAATAGTTCTACTGAACCCTCCTTTTAAAGACACTTCCTTTTTTGTTCCTTTTGAAACTTCAATACCTTTAATTGTGCTTTTAAAATGATTCAATCCAACAACTTTGATATCGGCAACGGTTACGACTCTTCCTCTTGTAAGCAAAGAATTTCTGTATTCCAGAATTTTATCTTGCGGCGACAAACTTTTTCTCCCTGCTGTTGATGATTTTATCATTATTGCTGTTTTATCAAGAGCTGAAATGTTAGAACCTTCTACGGTTAAAACTGTAGCTTGTTTAATATCATTTCCCTCCTCCGCAAGAGTTAACCAATAAGAAATATTACAGCCAATTTCCGAATCTTGAGAGTCTGAAGTAATCACCAAATATGGATTGTTGGCTTGAGAGAAACTCTTTTCTTTCGCCAATTGATGAAGTGCCGCTACGTTTTGATTGATCTGTCTTAAAGTTTCTTTTGTAGAATCCGCGCCTATTCCTGAAAAAGCAGCCGTTTCATCTTTGATTAGTTCCAAAAGATATTGCAGAAGTTCCGAAGCTCCTCTTTGGTCAAATCGTGAAACACCACCCTTCCTTAAAACAGCAGAAGTTCCGTTGATCTCAGCAGCATAATTTTTAACATCGAATCTTCTTCCTCTATCATCCGAAACATAATCCAAATCCAGAAAACTGTCATCAGATTTTATCGGAATAATATTAAGCCTTCCTGTCACTCTGTGGTAAGATGTCACATTATGAACATTTACAACAGGAATACAATTCAGCGTAATGCTCACATTTCCCAACACTTCACTCACAACGGCTTCAGAGAATTTAAATTTCAACCAAATAATATCTTTGTCCTCCGAAAGCTTATTGCTTTGAAAATATTTCTCAAATAATTCTTCATTTTCAGGCTTGTCAGAATGTGAAATCTTGTCTTTCAATGTGAAAAAATTGGAAAAATAATATTGATTGACATCTGTATAAATATGTTCAAGATCTGAGTAGTTTTTTGTAACGATATTCTCAAGATTAATACTTTCCTGATCTACATTGTAACCTTCGTGCAATGAGAATTCTTGATCTCCAAAATAGATTTTTGCCTGTTTTAGATAATAAAAAAATAATTCTTTCTGATAATTGTTATTGATATCAATATGAAGCATCAGATTTTCAAGATCTGTCTTGTCTTTGCAACGGATACCCACCCACATTTCTCCTGACGGAATATGGTGTTCACCTTTTGATAAGTGATCTGTAAAAAAGAAACTTTCTACACGATTCAAAGTATTTCCGTAAGCAATATATTCTACTTTTGCAGTGGTCAACCCCGCCTCGATAGTTGGACAAAAGAACACATCTTTGCTACTGCTCTCCGTGGGATTGAATACATTATGAATCCGTTTGCTTGTTTTAAAATGATTGTATAAAGATACTTTCGATTGGTTCTCCAAAGGAAAAACCTGAATCAAAGACCTTGATGGAATAACGCCGGAAACTTCTTCTGGAAACATTATTTCAAGAATCCTTTCTATAATCCTTGATCGTGAGCTTTCCAACTCAAATCCTAATTTCTCAAGCTCTGAAGCTGTTGCCGAAAGAAGCAAACTCACAATCGGGTCGAAGGAAGTTTCTGCTTCCAATTCGTTATATCCCCAAAGTCTGGCTGCTCTTCTTAATATCCTATCTTTTATTCGTTCCTGGTTCATTTGTGGTTTTGTGTTTTTTAATATGAAAGTGGTCCTACAAAGAATGAATTCTGAAAAAGAAAAGGCCTGTTGGTTTCCAAAACTTGTCCTTTCACAGAGATAACCACTCTTTTTTTCATTCTTCTTTTCCCAATGGTTCCGAGATTATGGTCTTTAACAGAAACTTCCACATCTTCCAGAAGGAGTCTTTTCTCATGCATTACAATAGCTTTCTTCATTGCATTTACAATGAATTCCTTCAAGCTGTTATCAGTTTTGAGAAGATCAAAGTCCATTTCCCAGATTTCCGTTCCGAAGGTTTCATCAAACTTACATTCTCCCAAAGCCGTTGTAGAAATCAAGAAAATCTGCTGACTTATAGAGTTATCGATAGAGATTTTCTCCGCATCCTTTTTATTGATCACAGCTTCGAAATCCATTGGTATCTTGTAGTATATGCCTTTCATTGTGTTTTTAATTTTAGTCTACAAATAGATCAACTTCTTGATATTGCCTTTGTCATCATATTCAAAATTCTTCGCTACTTTATTTCTTCTGATAATCTGTAATTCTACTTTTGGAGTGAGTTTCAGAAATTTCTCTCTGTACAGAATATCTCCAATAAAACTTCTTCCGTCATTATTATCAATAATCATAAAGTATTGTGATACGTCTTGTGGTTTTTCAAATTCATTAATATTTCCAGAATAGAGCATTACATTCTGTCCATTTCCTGATAACTGATAAGTCAGCTGATTTTGCGACAGCTTTCTATGTCGGGAAATATCAAATTTTTCAATACTTTCCAAAAGTGGTTCAAACGCAATATTCTCATACAAGTATGAAGTTTTATCAAAACGTTTGATTCCTAAGAAAGATAAAAAGCTCTTCTTCGTAGTTGTTTTTGCAAAACTCAATACATCTCGTGTCACTTGATAAGCTTCGGTTTCATTCGTTTTATCATCGGTAACCGTTAATTTATACGTAGGAATTTCTACTTCTTTATTATTTATTTTCAAATGAACCTTTCCTACTTCCTGATCCGAAATAATCATAGAAATAGTATGCTTACGAAGACCTGAATCGGTTCGTACAATAATTTCTTCTCTTTCATCTGGTGATGAGGAGTTTTTGGACATTCCAAGGTTAAGATTTAGTTCCGGAAGCGGGCTCATTTTTTTTCTTCTTTTTGATTTTCACCTCATCTGTTTTCTTGACTTTATATGCAGACAGGCAATCCAGTTGATTATCTATATCCAGATTCTGAACTTCGCTTACATATAATTCATAGTTCTTTTTGTAGGTATATAATTTGATCAGGCTGATATCATTTAGTCTCAACTTGGCGAATTCTTTTCTGGTAAGCTGCTTGGCAAAAAAACCATCACAGTTCAGAGAAAAATTATTCTTATAAGTGACCACTTCTCCAGATTTAAAAAAGATATCTAAAACCTTATCTTTTTTCACACATACATTTTTATCTAAAATCTGGATGTACATGAAGACCTTATTTTTTCTTTTCCCCAACTGCAACGTTGCATAGACGTAATCACTATTGTTAACTCTAAGATGCAAAGGTGGTGTACTTGCAAATTGCTTTTTATCCAATTTCTGTTTGGTCTGCACAATGCCACAATCATAACTCGCATAGTTTGGACTTAAACTATCCTGAGATTGCTTTTGAGCATTTACATTGCAGATTCCTAAAAGAAAAATGATAAGAAAGAATATCGGTTTTCTCATTTTCTTCAATTATTGGGCTTGATACAACTGGCGACAAACATCCAGATCTGTTTTTATCTTGTCATACTCTTCTTTCAAGGTCTTATTGATTGTACTCAAACTGTCCATCGTCATTTGATTTCCGGACAATTGTTTGATCTGCTTTTTAGCATCCACAAGATCTTTGAAAGTCATAATCGTGTTATTGTACATCACTTTATTCTTCAGTGTATCTTTTGGGAGCTGTTTGTACATATCGGCAAGGATAGACAATGATAATTTTTCATTGAAAAAATCGTTCTGTCCTGGTACACCTATGGAGTCTACCGCAGACTTTACTTTTTCCAACTGAAATGAAAATCTGTCCTGGGTTTCCATTTCTCTTTTCATTTTAGCATTTTCAATTTTCAGCAAACTGTTTTCTTTGAAAGGGAAATAAGCGTTAAAGAATACCGCAAACAGCAGGACAATAACAGTAATGATAAAAAACAAGATGAAAAAGGAAAATGCTCTTGATCGTTCTCTTCTATTAAGGACTTCCATAATGAAATAATAATATTTGTGTTTTTAATAAATTTAATCTGCAAGGAATGTTCTGCTTCGTTTAGCGTGTAACACAGAATCTCTGTCGTCTGTATTTTCTGAAACGAAGATGCTTCCGTCGCGTTTTTTACCGATATAATCCAACCTGTTGAGAACTGAGTAAAGTTCCTCAAGGGTCTTCATAAAAGTTTTGACTTTAGAGATTGCCACATCTATCTGATTGTGATTGTAATCTGTATTGATCGTCTCTGTAAAAATCGTTTCGAAGCTTCCCTGGCTTACGTTGCACCATTCGGCGAAATAATTCAGTAGTTCTTCTTTTCCTGCTCCGGAACGGGCATCGATAAAGTTTTTCAATATCCTTGCTAAAGCAACCACAGATAACAACATATTGGCTGGAGGCGTGTGTGGAGAAAGCCATCTGAATCGGTTGATCTCCTGTCCGAGATAATTCAGGGTTTTATCCGCCATCAATCCCATCATCACTGCCAGAGAATTGTTCTGCTTCTTCACATGAATCTTTTGCTCAATCTGCACAGCGTACAATTCTATCTGTCCATAAAAACGGTCAATTTCTACATAAAGGTCTTGCAATTTCTTAGAGCTTGAAACACTCACACAAGGCGGGATATAGTCATCATCTATTCTGGACTCAGCGGCATTCACCAAGATCTTTCCGATAGTAAGATAGCTGGTTCCGAAACCTAAAGTGTTCTTAAGTTCTCTTTCCGGAACCAGGTTCAGAGAATATTCTGGTTGGGTGTAAGGATATCTTGGTGGATTTTCTTCCGGGTCTGGCTCTCCAAAAGGTGTTCTTTTGAAAGGATTTACGGAAAGACAAGCCATCAATACCACACTTTCGTTATCTTTTATCTCATAAGCAGCTTCCGGATAAGGTATAGATAAATTGATGGATTCTGAGCTTCCGTTTCCGATGTCTATCCTTGCTCCACTTGGTGTGATAGCATGGCATTCTTCTACTTTTATTCTGAGTAGCTTATGATTATCAATAATCAGACTTAGTTTTATGGAGTCGTTCACAGGTAAAAGTCCGTAATTGATCATAGACGTATGAATCCCCACAGAATCTCTTACCGAATCGCTCACAAAGTCCTGAACATCTGCGAAATGGTTCTTATTAATTTTCATCCCGTCTATCCAGTTTACGGGGAAGTGGTTTAGTTTTTCTATCATTTGTTTATATCTATTAGTTTTGATTAATTATTACTCCAAACACCTTTTACTTTATACTTTTCCAATGGGACTTCCTTATCTCCACATTTTACAGAGACCTTTATGTCCTGATACTCAAAGGTCGGTTTGATGATGATATCGAGAGGCTTGCCCGGATCAGACTTCTTAAAATCTCCGAATACCTTCATCATTTCCTGATCATCAAAAGTGATACTCGTATTATACTCAGTAAAAGACAAATTCACATTGTATGGTATGGCAGCTGATATGTACTCGTTTTTGTCCAGATCCTGCTGATAAAACAAGTTGACCTCCCCATTATAATAATCATGTGCCTGAAAAGTAAACCTGTCCTTCCCATCATAAGGCTTGAGAACAAAACGATATTTGAACTTTTCTCGATACCTATCCCACAAACCGTAAGGAATACCTTTTTCTTTGATACTTTCTTGAGCTGTATCGGGAACCTGAATCTCGAACATCTTATCAAAAAAATCCTTTTGTGTTCTCTCATGAGGATTATCATAGAAATCATTTCTGTCCACAAAGGTCTCTTTTGCCTGTAACCTGCAGATCTCTATACGATGATGTCCGGCAGATAGCCATACCACTACCACACCGCCCGGTGCAGCTCCTATGGTGAAAATATCATAGGTACCATGTTCTATATGCCTTACCTTATTTTCATCAGGTCTGCCCTCTATACTGAAACCTTTCTTAAACTCCTCCAATATCTTACCCGCAGGAAGGTCGGCATCTACATTGTAAAACTTTTTCTCGGCATAAGCCACATAGGTTAGATTAAGATGATAAGGTATTGTCCTCCCACCCTGTCCTGCTTTTGAACCATCATATATCCAGCCATCACCTTCTTTTCCAGCTTTCGGCATAGCACAGATAAACTGTTTTTTATCATCCATCAGCCAGCCTTCATGAACCTCCACAGGATATCCTTCAGGGGCATTTACTGTAACCGAGTAACTAAAATTGTCTTCCGTCATTTGTGTTGTTTTTTTTTTGCTACAGCTTTGCAACAAGAGAATGTTACAGAGCAGGTTTATAAAGAGTATTTTCATTTTTATTTTCATGACTGGTAAATGTGATATATAGGCTCATCCTCCTCCAACAGGTCAAAGAACGGACACAGCTCCACCATCACCTCCGGATCGGCATTCTTCATATTCTGGGAGCTTACTTCGCTGGTCTGCCCATGGTCTATGATCGTGATACAGTCTTTGCCTCCTATGGGACAGGTAGCCTTGCTGTCCTCCAGCAATGCCTTGCCCTTGTTATCTTCCAGTGTTATTTTCTCATAATACCCACTCCATTCCGTTACCATGGCTTGGCAGGGGTTGTTGTTTTGCTTGGCACAGGAACCAAAGGTGTTCTTCTCAAAGGTCTTGTTGAGATCCTTGTGCGTTGCCATCAGTTTTTCGCTCCCATCTTTATCATTGATGTAGCGTTTGCTCTGGGTGAGTACCTTGAGCTTATCTGGTGTTGTTCCGAAATTGCATTTGCAAGTTGCGCCTTGGCAAACTAAATGTTTTTCACTCATCTGTGTTGGTGTTTTTTGGGTGTTTCTAAACGGTCAAGACCTTTTAGACAAAACGTCAGTACCTTTTAGGTAAAACGTCAAGACCTTTTGGGTAAAACGTCAGTACCTTTCGGGCAAAAGCTCCTGACGTTTTGGTATAGCTTGCGAAGCCCTTCCCAGAAAGGCTTCGCAGAGGGCTATTTTTCTTTTTCGTACTTCATGGTCGCAAGCATATCTCGAAGGTCAACGCCCGGACGGAAGAGGATCTTTGCCCCCTTGATCATCGCAGAACTGAACTTCTCCGGCTTCTCCGCACCCTCACTACTGATACTGATCTGAAACGAGCCAAAGCCCCCGAAGCGTACGATCTTCCCATCTGCAAGATGTCTTGATAATGCTTTGGTAAGGTCATTCAGTACCGCCATTACGTCTGTATCACTCACTGTTGTAGAACCTGCAGCGATCTCTTTGCTCAGACTCCTGAACGTGACATCTCCTGTGGACTTTGCATTGGCATAGAATTTCTTTGGTGCTTCCGGCTTTGCCGGGTTTCCTTTTTCACTTAATGTGTACTTTACTGGCATAGTTTTAAAAATATTAATGGTTAATAATTGGTTACTATCTCATTATTGCTGATATAGTTCAAATTTTATTTCCCGGCTGCTTTCCCCATTCTCACTCTCCAATATGATCTCAGCTTCTACAGAACTGATCGAACCATCGTTTTTACTGAATTTGTATATCGCGTCTATACTTCCTTTGCATTGTCCCGTTCTCTCGTCCGAGGTTTCTAGCTGCATCTTTCCATTCACTATATCGGAAAAAGTTCTGCTGTCTGTTAATTTCCCTTTAAGTTCCACAAGCACCTTTCCTGTTTCTGAAAATATAGGTTGCGTGGCACTTACCTGATACTTTACTTTATTTTTAAATGGAAACAGAGGCAGGTAAAGGTCAAATCCCTTCTCTATATCTCCCACATAATCCACAAACGGCAGAAAATACAGACGGTAGAACAGGCTTCCAAATATCCGATTCTGAATCGTATTTTTATTTTCCAGCTCATGATCTATTTTGCCCATTATACCTTCGGCTGTTTTTCCTTCATAGTACTTTAGCATTTCCGGGCGCAGCATTTTCCATCTTTCTTTTATTTCCTTCATGTTGCAGATCTGCTTGAGATTGCCGTTTTCTAATGTCTCCACCTCCAACGGGAAGAAAATATTACCCACTTTTTCTGCAATTTGCTCCGCAGTAAGGTCCGGAGCGTTATGATTTATATAGATGCTTTTTCTTGTAATGCTGAACAAGGATGCGTCATGTTTTTTAACTTCTATAAGGAAGGATATCCTGTTTTTCTGTTTTCCGTTTTCATATGTGGTCTGTATGATACCATACTCTTTATGAAACGCTCTGTTTCTCAGGAGAACATCAGCAAGAGAATCTGCAGAGTCATCATCTCCTGACATCAGATACTTTTCGTAATCCTTATCTTTTGGTGGCACAAAAAGCTTCTCAAGATGTTTGGGTATCATCCCCTTTTCTATAAGGTCAACCTTTTTACAATGGATATTATGGTAGCGTTTGAGATAGTGCTTGTCCACCTCAAAAAACGAAGCCATCTCTTCTAATGTGCTTCCTTTTGGTATCCTATAAAAAACAGGTTTTGTTACCACAATTATTAGTTTTGCTCAATGGGTTGTTCAGAGCTACTTTCGCTTTTCACTCTTTTATTGTCACTTTCCTGATCATACTCAAAGTCCGGTTTTCTGTCAATGCCATCTAATTTCTGATTCGTTCTCATACAGAAGATGACACTATTTTCTTCGATTCCGTTCATATAAAGGGTGTAATCTGGGTCGATGTATTTAGTAGATTCGTACCATTTTGGTTGTAAGAAGAAAACCCAGCTGTAAAGTCCGTTTGGTCCTTCTACCTCAATCTGGTCTTCGGTGTGTCTTTCGTTATAATCTATGACGAAATTGTAGAATAGCCTTCCGAAATCTACTCTTGTCGGTCCTTTTGCACGATAAACACTGTATTTTTTAGCGTGACGGTCTTTGTCCATCAAGAAAGTGAATACGACCAAATCTCTCATTTCCTCATCACTCACACCTGCCAATTCTTTGTAATTCTCAGGAAATTGCCAAGTCTTGTAAATCTTTGGAGGAATCGACATTGCTTTGTTAAAAGTGTCATTCAGAAATGTTGGAATAAAGAAAACGATGAAATGTCCCAACATTAAAAATGAAAAATCAATTCCGTTTAGAAATGTGAAAATCACAATAAAAGGAATCGCTGAATACATTATCGTGACTAATGCAAAAAGATATTCGGTTCCGTTATTCTTTTGTCCGAATTTCTGGAAATATGTTCGGTACATCGAGCAATGCAGAATTCCTATGACCAGCGAACAGATTTGATAAAAAACAAATTCGTACAGATTATTATCCTGAAAAAGCTTATTGAATCCCAAAAACGCAATGATGGAATAAATGAAAGCCACAGAAAAAAGATAGGTGTAAAATTTCCCTTTATATTTCTGCTTAAACTCAGGAACTTTCTGCGCAAAAATCATCGTGAGAACGATGCAGAAAGCCAAGAGAATAACAACCGTTGCCAGTATTTTCGGTTCAAATAGATTAATAAAATATTTCTTCAATTGTGTCATATTCTTGTGTTATAGCCTAATATTGAGTTTTGTTGTTCGGTAAATTCAAAGTGTTCTTTTTCCTGAGAAAGCAAAATCGTTGTTTCTATCTCTACCTCAATCGGAAAAAAATATTCATAAAAAAGGTCGACAAACCTTTTCATCGCTCCATCGTGGATGTATTCTGAGAAATTGGAATTTTCCAAAGGTCCTATCTGAAGATTAAAATGACTGGAATAATCATCATAACTGTTTCCCGTAATAAGCTCCAATCCCAATCTCACATCACCCAAAGTGATGCTTTGTTCTTCGTCAAGATATTTCTGATAGCCTTTGTTGTTGATGCTCACTTTTTCCTCAATCAAAGAAGAAAGTATTTGACAAGCCAAATCCACATCTCCAACAATCTTGTACGCATAAGGAAGAATTCTTATAAATTTTGAAACTAAAATCGATGGTAAATCCCTACTTATTCCCCAAAAATCATAGAACATCTCGGGAACTAAAAAACCATTCAAATCCGATAAAAAATCCTGCTCAAATTTCTCTATTTCAACACCGTAACTGAATATCTCGTTCTCAAACGGTTGAAAAAATAATCTCCCAGCTTTCTGTTGTTTTTTCTGAATCTGATATTCGCGAATCATCCCGTCAACATCTTTTTCAGGAGCGTCATTTCTCGCTACGTGAATCAGATTTTCGGGCAACATATCGTAAAAACCATCTCTTGAAAGCTCCAGTTTCAACATCTGAGTTGCATCCAAATCGTAATCTGTAAAATCAGCATCCAAAACATCAAAACGAAATGCTCTCGAAAACTGACCTTGTTTTGAGATGACATACTGCAATTCATCAATATCTTTATTTTTAAGCAGATTATTAATGATGACTTCGGCTCTGATGTCGTGTTTCAGAGAAGTGATTTGTTTTGCAAGGTTATTGAGTTTTTCCATCGTCATTAGTTTTTAGGTTTCAATCTTCCCGACGCAACATATCTCAGTTGGAAATATTCATCATTGAAATCATAAATATTGAGTCCCGTCGATGTGCAAGCCAAAATCCTGTCATTATGAAGATAAATTCCAACATCAGAAATCGGATGCGTTTTATCATATCTAAAGAATAAAATGTCGCCTTCTTTCAAAAAAGTTCGTCCTGTAAAAAGCTGAATCGCTTTTGAACGGAAAATTCCATCGGGTGTTTTCTGAAAAGTTTCGCCGTAGACATCACTATACAAAGACTGCACAAAATAGGAACAGTCAACACCTTTTTTCTCTTCCAGAGACTGTTTTTTGTAAGGTGTTCCAATCCAACGGTCGATGTAAGAATAGAGTTTGTAATTGGTCACTTCTTTCGGCATCACTTCCATTATGATGGAATATTTTTCCTTAATTCTAAGCTCATCATCACTCAGTTTTTCAACATTATCATCTACATTGGAATACTGTTTATCGACATTGGTTTTGGTTCCGTTTGCAGAATCGACATACGAATCGGAAGAGAAATTGTAAGGAATTTCTTTGATGTATTTTTTGCTGTTGCAGGAAATTATTGGAAGTAGATATAGTAATACTACTGGCAATTTGAAATATTGCCTCATGAAAATTTTCATCAGTTACGTTTGTGTTTTTACAAATGTATTTAAAAAAATAATACAAAAAACATTTTATAAGAAAAAAAAACTTGTTTATAAAGAAAATGATAAATACATTTGCTGTGAACACAAAACACATGATGAAAAAAAACAAAATCAATTTATTTTCGAATATTGATCCAAAAGTCTATCTCAGTTTAGGGATTCTTTTATTCCTCAGTTTAATTGTTTTTTCCTTTCAATATACAAGACACGTAGATTGTGAGAATGCAAAATACATTATTCATTCAGATGAGTTTATGATTAACCGTGTTGTGGAATTCTACGACAATACCGACGGAGCCAAATCATGGGAATGGGATTTCGGAGATAGTACTCCTGTAGATTCAAGACAAAGAACGCTTCATAAATACAAAAAACCAGGAGATTATATCGTTAAATTGAAAATCAATGGCAATTGTGTACACGAAAAATTAATCACAATTTCCAGTATTAGTCAGCAAACAGGATATTTACCGATTATAAAAAGTCCAAATGTTGTGACTGTTGGAGAATCAATTTCATTCGATGCAGATAAAGAAGATGGTGAATCTTGGGAATGGAGTTTTGGAGAAAACGGTGGAACAGATGCACTAGACAAAAATCCGTCTTACAAATTCAAATCGGTTGGTGAAAAGAAGATAACACTCATTGTAAATGGCGACGTAGAACATACTGCTGTAAAAACCATTTATGTAGCGCCAAAAACAATCAAAGCAAAACAGAAAATCGATATAAAATCTTACGAGTTTGAAAAACCTCACGTCGCTTTTTCTCTTCCTGTAGGTAATGCCCAAAAAGACCCATTGGTGGATATGTTACAATATATTCCTGTATCGCCAAAATCTAAATTGAAAAAAGATTCTATTTCTGTTGAAAAGAAAGCTCCTGAAATTTCCAACGAACAACTTCAGTTACTATTCAATCAGGTTGCATCACAGCTTAAAACAAAAGATGATTTCAAAGATTATCTATGTGGAAAATATGATGTTCCGGTTGTTGTTAATGATAACAAACTAGTTCCTTTTGACCAGTTTTGTCAATCTATTGCCGGAAAAAAAATAAAAATTACTGCTCTTAGAACTAATAAAGACCAAAAAAACTGCATTCAAAACTTTAATATTCAATATAAGGTGAAGAAATATCTGATTTGGATGAAGGAATACTAGGCAATAAGGACAAAAAAACACAAAATAACCACAAATGAATCACGAAGAAATTACATACAGTCAGGAAGTTACTAAGGCTCTAAATATTGCTCAAAAAATCGGTCGGGAAAACCTTAATGCTACTTTCACAGGGGCTCATCTTATAAAAGCGATGCTCAACAGAGATTTGTCTTTGTTAAAACATTTGGAAAATCTTGGCGTTGATGTTTTTTATCTGGAAGAATGGGCAGATGTTCGTATCGAAGAATTGCCAAAATCTCCCAATAGATATTCTTGCGAGCCTGATGAAGTTATCGATGAGATTTTCGCAGAAGCAGACCAAATAAGAGAGATTCTAGAGGAACAAGAAATATCACTTTTCGCTGTAATGACGGCAATCAGTTCGCCTGGTGTGGCTTTCAGTTTTGACCAGATGAAAACCTTTCCCGTGACGAGAAATGAACTATTAAAAGATGTATCCTCCTTTGGAGAAGACAATATGACAGGGACAATAGAAACGGCCAAAAAAGCAAGCAAAGGCTTTATTCAAAAATATTGCATCAATACAAAAGATAAAATCAAGAAGAAAAACAAGAAAGAACTTCTTGTCGGAAGAGATACAGAAATCAACAAAATTACTGAGATTCTCTGCAGATACAGCAAACAAAATGTGCTGATTATCGGCGACCACGGTGTCGGTAAAACCACTCTTATCGAAGGTTTCGTTCAAAAAGTTATATTGAAACAAATTCCCGATATACTTAGTGGACTGGAAGTTTTCGAGCTTGATATGGGAGCTTTGATTGCAGGTGCTTCTTACAAAGGTGAAATTGAAGACCGTATTAAAAACATTGCCCAAGAATTAAAAGCGATTCCAAAATCTGTTCTAATTATTGAAGAAATTCATTCTTTATTTGGAAGTCACGGTTCAGATTCGGGGATTGTAAATCTTTTGAAAAGTGAACTTTCTAATGGTTTAACTTTGATTGCAACTTCCACCATCGAAGAATACACCAAAAAAATTGAAAAAGAACAAGGTCTTGCAGGAATGTTTGAGCTTCTGAAATTGGAAGAAAGCACAGACGAAATTCATTTCAGGATGTTGAAACAAGCATTGGAAGATTATCAGATTCACCATAAAATCAGCATCGATGACCAGACAATGAAGGAGGCGATTCGTCTTTCGCAAAGATATATGAAAGAAAAAAGTCTGCCTGCTTCTGCCATTGATTTGATTGACCATACGATGTCTGTTTTAAAAACCGCTGGAGAATCTTTTTTAAAGGAAAGAAATCATCTTGTGACAAGAATCATTCATCTCGAAGACAATACCAATAATTATGTTGAAGACGAACGAAGAATGCACGCCGACTGGCTTCTGAAAGATTTGGTTGAGAAAACAAAATACCTCATCAGTACAGCTGATTCCAACGAAGAAGAAAACGAACTTCCTGAGTTTAAAGATACTGATGAATTGTTGAGTTTTGCCAGAATTCTCATCGAGAAAACCGAAAAAATTGCTCAGGAAAAAAGAACGCATATTACCGATTTTGATTTGGCTTTGATTATTTCGCAAAAGACCAATATTCCCATTGGTAAACTTAAAGAAGAAGAAAAGCAGAGACTCAATGAGATGGAAGGTGTTCTTGCGAAAAGAGTTGTCGGACAAGACCACGCGATTACGATTGTTTCGGAAGCTGTTCTGGAAACCCGTTCAGGATTGAGTAAAGCAGGTCAACCGATTGGTTCGTTCTTTTTCCTCGGACCAACAGGAACAGGAAAGACGGAACTTGCAAAATCTTTGGCAGAATTTCTTTTTCAGGATGAAAATGCGATTATTCGTTTCGACATGTCGGAGTTTAAGGAAGAACACTCCGCCGCGTTGCTTTATGGAGCACCTCCAGGTTACGTCGGTTATGAAGAAGGCGGACTTTTGGTAAATAAAATCCGACAAAAGCCTTATTCTATTGTTCTTTTTGATGAAATTGAGAAAGCGCATACTTCGGTTTTTGATGTTTTTCTTCAGATTATGGACGAAGGAAAATTACATGACAGATTGGGGAAAGAAGGTGATTTTTCTAATGCCATCATTCTTTTCACATCCAATATTGGTTCCGAGTTTATTGTTGAATCTTTTGGCAAAGGAGAAATTCCACAATCATCGAAATTATTGGAAATGATGAGTCGTTTTTTCCGTCCAGAATTTTTGGGAAGATTGACGGAGACGATTCCTTTTGCGCCAATTAGTAAAGATAATGCCCTGAAAATCTTCGAAATTCATTTAAAGAAAGAACTTTTAGACTTGGCAAAAGGACTTAATATTAATTTGAATATCACTCAGGAAGCCAAAGAATTTCTATCAATGGAAGGTTACGACATCAAATATGGAGCAAGACCATTGAAAGGCGTAATCAGAGGAAGACTGAGAAGACCTTTAGCCAAAAAAATCGTTGCAGGAGAATTTAAAGATGGCGACGATATCGAAGTTTCCTTGAAAGAAAATGAATTGGTTTGGACGAAATTATAAATAAAAGGTGCCGCAATTTCGTACAATTACTTTAGCTATAACCAAAACTTTGTAAATAAAATACATATTTATAATATCACAAATACAATTTTCCGAGCTTGGTTTGTTAATTTAGGGGAAAGAGGTATAAGTAGTAATGGAAGAAATATAATTTATTATCAGAAAGTTTACATCAATATTTACAAACCAAATATAGATGTTCTTGCTCTATTACTTAATCATTTCCCCAAAACCTTTTTTGTAACAAACTCATTAAAAAAATAATCTCTATAAATATTGCCAATCGGGATTTCATTTTCACCGATATAGATGGTGTTGTTATCCAAAGAGTCTATACTTTTTGAGTTGACAATGTAAGATTTGCTGACTCTTGCAAAGATACTTTTTGGTAATTGGTCCTGGATTGTCTTGATATTCATTGCGGTGATTATTTTTTGATTTTCAGTATGCAAAATCACATAATCTTTCAGTCCTTGGATGAAAAAAATATCTTTGAAATGAAGCTTAAACATTCTTCGTTCTGCTTTCACAAATAGATAATCATCTGTTGCTGTTTCTATATTTGAGGTTTCATTTTTTGTTTCGAAAAGTTGAGAATAGCTTTTGGCCTTTTCAACCGCCTTCTGAAAACGTTCCTGCCTTACAGGTTTTATGAGATAATCTACAGCATCCACTTCATAGCTGTCAGCAGCAAATTCTGAAAAAGCAGTTGTGAAAATGACAAGCGTTTCTTTAGGAATTGTACTTGAAAATTCAATCCCGTTTGTTCCTGGCATTTGGATATCTAGAAAGACCAAATCCACAGTATTAGGATTATTCTTTAAAAATTCACATGCAGATTCTGCTCCATTGAAGGTTTTTAGTAATTCTAAATCATTGGTTTTACTAATCAGCATCTCTATCGCTTCTCTTGCCAAAGGTTCATCATCTACAATTATACATTTCATTTCTGGAAAATTTTAACATTATAAATTTACAATTTCTTCATCTAATTTCTAAATAACAAAATAGTCATCCGAAATATCCGGATTTTCTCTTTTGATTAAATTAAGAAAAGCCTTTGCCTCATCCACTCCTCTTTTGAAACGCTTTGCAATGATAGATTCTGAAAGTGATTCTGCATCTGCTTCTCTTGTGATATTTGCAAAAGGAGAAAATTCAGGAATATAAATCACAAAAGTTGTTTCCGGAATACCTTGTATAAATTCCAGATTATCGACATCATACATCTGAATATCAAAAAACACAACATCTATCTTGATACTTTTCAAGAAGGCAGAAGCTTCGGAAGTTGTGCTGAAAGCAGATATAAACTGCATATCATCCGTTTGGCCAATTAGTTTTTCGATGGTATTTTTCATCGAAGAATCGTCGTTTGCAATGATACATTTCATACGTAGATTTTTTTCTTAGTTCGTATGTAATCGCGTCTCATTTCGGGATTGATTGGTATCAATACTTCGGCGATTTCATAGTTTTATGGTTAAATATATAGTAAAAGTTTCTACATCGTCAACAATTTTTAAAGTATGATTTAATGGAAATAATAGTTCTAATCTTCGTTTGATATTGGCAAGTCCAAGTCCTCCGGAATGAGAAACTGCTTTCTGCAAAGGTTTTGAATTGACACATTGAAAGTTAAGCTCATCATCTTTCACTTCAAAAAAAACATTGACATAAGATGACCTTGTTGAATCATTGTTGTGCTTCACGGCATTTTCCACAAATGAAATAAATAATAAAGGAGGAATCTGTACTCTGCTGAGATTTCCTTCCTTGGAAATAAGAAAACTAAAGTTGTCTCGACGTATTTTTTCCAGATTCAGAAAATCTTCCAGAAAACGAATATCCGATGTCAGCAAAACTTTTTCTCTTGCGCTATCGTATAATTGATAACGCAACAAATCGCTCAGTCTCAACAAAACTTGCGAAGCTTTTTCTGGGTCTTTTTGGGTAAGAACATTGGCATTATTCAACATATTAAACAAAAAATGTGGATTGATTTGATTTTTCAATTGCTCCATTTCGGCTTGTGAATTAGCTTTTTCCAATTCATTGATATGCTGAGCATCCATTATCCATTGTTGAAATAATTTTATGGATGCAGATGCTATAGAAAGAACAAGAATGACAAAAGATAAGGAGAGAAATCCTATTTCATCTTCTTCGTTTGGAAGTAAATAGGGTCTCAAGAAATAACTGGCCGTCTTTTGTACAGAAAACCAAAAAATAATAAAACCTAAAATAGATAATCCATAATCCAGATATTTGTTTTTAAATAGATATCTGGGAACGAAAAAATACATATTGGAATAGGCAAGCAACATCACCAAGAAAAAAATAATAATTCGGTTGAATGTTTCAAACGGCTCAATATATTCCGGCTTGCTGTAAAATAAAACAAGAATACTAAAGCTGATCAACAATAGATGTCTGTAAAGTCTATATTTAGAAGATGTTAAAAACTGAAATATCCAATTTTCATTCATCAATTCATTATGTAAATTTTCGCGCATTATTTTTTGATAATTAATAATGACAAAGTTAAAGATTACAAAAATCAGTACTGTTTTTTTATACGAAATAGCGTTTTTCTTATACGAAAAATGAAGTAGGTTTTAATGGATTAAAATTTAATGTGATCTGAAATTCTGTTCAATTAAAACTTGTCCTAAACTCTAACGGACTTTGATTGGTCTTTGCTTTAAACAGTTTACTGAAACTTTGTGAATGCTCAAAACCCAATTCATATGCTATTTCACTAACAGACAACTCTGTTGTTGAAAGCTTTTCTTTAGCTTTTTCTATTAATTTTTCGTGAATATGTTGTTGTGTAGATTGACCTGTGAGTTGTTTTAATAGACTTCCTAAATATTTGATGGATATGTTTAATTCTTGAGCCACAAATTGTACTGTTGGTAATCCTTTTGAAGCTAAATCTTCACTACCGAAATAATTGTCCAAAACTTCTTCTACACGATTTAAAATTTTGTTATTGGTAATTTTTCTGGTGATGAATTGTCGCTCGTAAAATCGTTGAGCATAAGTAAGTAACAATTCTAATTGTGCTATAATTACATCCTGGCTAAACTTGTCGATATTGGAAATGTACTCTTGTTTGATGTAATCTACAATGCCATTGATGGCTGTTTCTTCTCTGTCCGAAAGGAATAATGCCTCGTTGATATTGTATCCGAAAAATTCGTATTGTTTTATTTTTTTTGCAAGAGAAGTATTCCATAAAAAATCGGGATGAATGAAAAGCATCCAGCCTTCAAGTTTATTCAAATCACTATTTTCATCTCCTCCCAACAATTGTCCGGGTGCCAAAAATGCCATTACGCCTTCATCAAAATCATATTTTTGATGTCCGTAAAAAAGTTTGTCGCAACCGCGTTTCATTGATATAACATAAAAATCAAATAATACGGTGCTAATTCCTGTATCGGTAGGCATTCTGTTAAGGTCGATGATGCTAATAAGCGGATGCATCGGCTTATCGTAACCGCCAATACGATGCAGTTCTGCAATGGTTTTTACACGGAATGGTTTTTTCATACTAAAATTTTAATTCTTGAATGGATATTTTAACCAAATTAAAATCAATGGTATTGCCAAAAACGGAATTTCCATCAAGGCAATTTTATAATTTCCCGCACGTAATGCAAAAGCCATAATGAGTAAAATGGTAATAGCATTGATTAAGTTTCCTATAAAAAATGTTTTAGGAATTAAAAGTAAAATACCGACTATTATTGAAGAAACTCCTAAAATTGGCATTGCAGTTTCGTTTAATCCCAAATCGGTCATCATTAAAAATGATGACCGATTTTGTTTATAATTTAATGAACCCCAACCGTGGCTAAAACTCAATCCTACTGACACGAGTAGTAAGATTAATGAAATAATATTCTTTGTCATAGTTATATTTTTAAGTCAAAGCATAGTAAATATACAATTTTGAAATTTTTGATTTGTCTGTTCATTAGTGAAGATAATGAATGAGAAACTAAAACTTCACATTCGCTAATTTTTCTGAAATTTCCCATAGTTTTGAAGCAATTTCCAAATCATTTGCCTGTGTTGGGATTTTTGCAATAGTAGGAAATCCTCTGGTTTCGCTCAGTTTGTCTGGACCGTAGTATACGCCACCTTTAGCTTCCGGAGAAGTTGCTGCATATAATGTTGGCAATGCACCTTGCGCTGATGGCTGGAACAAAAACGGAAAAAAGGTTCTTATAATGCCTGGTACGCTCCATCTTCCGGAACCGGTAATTAATAAATTAGTGCGAGAAACACCGGGATGTGCTGCTATACTTGTAATTCCCCAACCGTGTTTGTCGCTTTTACGCTGCAATTCTAAAGCAAACATAAGATTTGCAATTTTTGATTGAGCATAAGCTTTGGAAGGCGAATAGAAAGATTGCGACTGAAGGTCATCAAAATTAATTACTCCGGCACGATTGGCTACACTGGAAAGCGTAACTACTCGAGCATCATCTGATTTGCACAAAAGTGGAAACAATTGTGCCGTCAATGCAAAATGCCCAATATGATTGGTGCCGAATTGTAGCTCAAAACCATCATTGGTTTCTAGTCGATTTGGAGGAGTCATCACTCCAGCATTATTGATTAAAAGATTAATGGCTTGTCCTCTAGTAATCATTTTATCAGCAAAAGCTTTTATAGAAGACAAATCCGCAAGGTCGATTTTTTCGAAGCTTATTTTGGCTGATGGATTTATCAGTTTAATTTTAGTGATTGCGTCAGCCCCTTTTTCTGCATTACGCCCCATCATAATTACAGACCAACCAGCTTTTGATAATGCCAAAGCATCCTCGTAGCCTATTCCTTCGGTACTTCCTGTAATTACTGCTAGTCCATTATTTCTATGAGGTATTTTTGTAGATGTCCAATTTTTCTCCATTTTGATTAAATTTTTGTTTGGTAATTAATACTGCAAAGTTGCTTCACAAATAAAAATGAAAAGTATCCAAAAGTCGCATTGTTGTAGTGAAAAGGAAAATCATCTGTCAAAGGATAGTATTTTCCTATAAAAAAAAACTCATTTTCTATAATAAAAACTTCATTTCGTATAAAACCCCAAAATACAGACATTCAAAAAAATAGTTTTGCTACAGAATTATAACTTAATCCAAAACTATAATGAAGAACAAACTCTATGTCCCATTGTTCGTAACGATTTCTGCACTTGCTTTTGCACAGGAGAAAGTGACACTCAGCGGAACGATTGCCAACAAATCGAACAACGAAACACTTATTGGTGCAACCATTTCTGTTCCCGAGGCTGATATATTGGCACCTACAAACTCTTATGGCTTTTACTCCATCAGTTTGCCAAAAGGAGATTACACCATTATAATCACTTACCCGGATTTTGAGCAGACAGAGGAAAAAATATCTCTTACAGAAAGCACCAGACGAAATTTTGTAATCGCAGAAAGCAGCCGTACAAAATCGATTAACGAAGTAGTTATCAACAAAGCTTCCACCAAAACCAACATCCGAACTCCGGAAATGAGCGTGAATAAACTTTCGATTGCTACCATCAAAAAAATGCCTGCTGTGATGGGAGAAGTAGATATTCTGAAATCTATTCTTCAACTTCCCGGAGTTGCAACTGCACAGGAAGGTGCTTCCGGTTTCAATGTAAGAGGTGGCTCTGTAGATGGAAATTTGGTTCTTTTGGATGAAGCAGTAATTTACAATACATCGCATTTATTTGGATTTTTCTCGGTTTTCAATTCTGATGTTATTAAAGATTTGAAGCTTTATAAAGGTGGAATTCCTGCCAATTTTGGAGGAAGAACATCTTCTGTTTTGGATATTTATCAAAAAGAAGGAAATAACAAAGAATTTCACGCAACTGGTGGAATTGGAGCAATATCCAGTAGGCTGTTAGTGGAAGGCCCTATCCAGAAAGAAAAAAGTTCTTTTGTTGTAGCTGGTCGAGCTTCTTACGCTCACCTTTTCCTGAAATTGGCAGACGAACCCAACTCTGTATATTTCTACGATTTGAATGCTAAATTGAATTTCAAGCTCAATGATAAAAACAATTTATACTTCTCAGGGTATTTTGGAAAGGATTTTATGAATTTCAATAATTCTTTGAAGAACGATTACGGAAATACACTCTTCAATGCGCGTTGGAATCATATTTTCTCTGATAAACTATTCTCTAATGCATCTTTTATTTATAGCAAATATGATTATGGCTTACAAATTAAATTCGCTGGAATTGATTGGAAATCAGACATCAATAATTTCAATTTCAAATATGATTTGAAACATTATTTGTCAGATAAAATCAATTTGAGTTATGGTGTGAATTCCATCTATTACCAATTCAATCCTGGAACTATCAATCCTTTTGATGAAACTTCTCCCGTAAAACCAGACCAGATTGCAAAGAAAAATGCATTTGAAAGTGCGGTTTATGTCAGTGCGGAACAAAAATTCGGAGATAAGCTTTCTGTGAATTATGGACTTCGATACAGCAATTTTTTAAGATTGGGAGATCAGGAAGTGAATACTTATGAAAATAATCAAGCCGTAGTCTTCAACCCGGAAATTCACGCTTACGAAGAAGGAACTCCAACAGGAAACATAAGCTATGGTAAAAACAAAAAAATCGCCAGTTTCGGAAATCTTGAGCCTCGTTTGGGAATTTCTTATGTTTTAAATGACAATCAATCCATCAAAGCTAGTTATAATCGTATGGCGCAGTACATTCAGTTGATTTCCAATACAGCTTCGGTTTCACCATTGGATATTTGGGCACCAAGTGATAATTTTCTGAAACCTCAGATTCTGGACCAGGTTGCATTGGGATATTTTAGAAATTTCAACAACGGAAAATACTCTTTGGAAGTTGAAACGTTCTATAAAAAAATTAAAAATAAAGCAGATTATATTGATGGTGCAGAACTTATTGCTCAGAGAAATATAGAACAAGTAATGCTTAACGGAGAAGGCAGAGCTTATGGTTTGGAAATTTTGGCAAAGAAAAATACAGGAAGATTGACAGGCTGGTTGTCTTACACACTTTCCAGAGCGGAACAAAAAACGCCGGGTAGAAGTGCCAACGAACCGGGAATCAACAACGGAGAATGGTACAGAGCTAATTATGATAAAACACACAACTTTTCCCTTACAGCAACCTATCAGCTGACAAAAAAATGGAGTTTCGGTGGGATTTTCACTTATCAAACTGGAAAAGCGGCAACCTTTCCAAACGGGAAATACCAATACCAAAGCGTCACGATTGCTAATTATGGAGAGAGAAATGCCAACTCGATTCCTGCTTATCATCACTTGGATTTATCTGCAACCTGGACTCCAAAACCAGACAGTCAAAAAAGATGGAAAAGTGAATGGGTATTCAGTATTTATAATGTGTATGGAAGAAGTAATGCTGCGTCGGTTGTATTTGGGCAAAATCTGGATACAGGAATCAGTGAGGCGAGAAAAATGTCAATTTTCGGCATCATCCCAAGTGTAACTTATAATTTCAAATTCTAAAATATCCCTAACATATTAAAAATTTAAAAAATGAAAACATTTAAAAAATACATAATTATTGCATTGGGATTATTTTTGATTTCCTGCAAAGAGGTCATCGACGTAGATTTGGATACTGCGGAACCAAGACTCGTTATAGACGCATCTATAGACTGGGTGAAAAATACAAGTGGAAATCAGCAAAAAATCAAACTTTCTACGACGACAGCATATTACAGTGCCGAATTTCCAACAGTTTCTGGAGCTAATATTAAAGTAACCAATTCTTCAAATACGGTTTTTGATTTCGTAGAAACACCGGGAACCGGAGAATATATCTGTAACAATTTTGTTCCCGTAATTGGTGAAACCTATACTTTGACCATTCTTCTGAATGGCGAAACTTATAAAGCCACAGAAACCCTGATGAATGTTCCAAAAATTGAAGACAATATTCTTCAAAATAACGAAGGAGGAATGGCGGGAGACGAGATAGAAATTACCTACTATTATCAAGACAGCGATGCTTCGGTAGTCAATTACTATCTGTACAGTCAAAAAAATCCTTACATCGCATTCACCCAATATCAGGTAGAAGATGATGATGAATCTCAAGGTGGTTTGACTCCTGTTTATTATTCTAACGAAGATTTAAAACCGGGAGATGTTGTGAACCTAAAATTATACGGAATCTCCAAAAGATATTATGATTATTTCAGAAAAATACTGAACGCTTCCGGCAATGACGACAGCCCTTTTTCCACAACGCCAACAGCAGTACGTGGAAATATCAATAATCAGACGAATTCCGCAAATTTTCCTTATGGATATTTCAGATTGTCAGAGGTTTCTACAAAAGATTACACCATACAGTAAGTGATTTTAATTAATCTAGACAAACAGTATTATTAAATTGAAGTTTTTCATTAATCAAATATTTAAATTTTTCTTAAGAACTTGCTCAATCTTAATTTAATAATACCAATAAATGATGCATTTGGCATATAGTAATAATTGATAAGCAAAATAGATTAGTTTAAAAGAAGGTGAATGTTGTTGAAGAAAGCCGTCGCCGATTTTGGTGACGGCTTTTATTTTTTATTGATTTTATACTCAAAATTATTTTAAGTTTTCTTTTCAAAATCCAGACTCTCATACAATCTTATGAGCAAAAAATATCTTTTTTTCTTCCTGTTTGTTATCGGGATTAAGAATAGTGCGCAAATTACTTTTACTTTGAAACAATGTGTGGAATATGGTTTACAGCACAATAGAAACAATACCATCTTTGCCAACGAAAAACTTGCTGTAGACGCAAAAGCAAAAGAGATTTTAGCAGATTATCTTCCAAAAGTTGATGTAGCTGCAACCTTTAATAACAATCTGAAACTACAGCAAACTGTTATTCCAGCAGGTATTTTCGGGCCAGATGAAATTCGTGCGTCTCTTGACCAAAAGTACAATTCCAATGCATTCATACAATTGGAACAACCGATTTTCGACAAAGCGATATTGACCCGTTTGAAAGGCAACCAATACCTGAAAGAACAGGCCAATCTCAACATTCAGCAAAGTCAAGATAATATTATTTACAATATCAGTACAGCTTATTTCCAGATTTTGGTGTATAAACAGCAATTGGAACAACTTGAGTTTAATCAGGATAATTATCAAAAGCTCATCAAAATCTATCAATTAAATGTTGATAAAGGAATGATTTTAAAGAAAGATTTGGATAAAATCATTGTTGATTTCAACAATACAACAGCACAAATACGAGTTGCCGAAAGTAATATCACATTAGCCGAAAATCAATTGAAATACGAAATGGGCTTTCCTCTAAAAGAAACTATTGATTTAGATACTCCCAATGAATTACAAGCGCCTCTAATTCAAGAAAATCAGGAAAAATTATTTAACCCAAATTCCAAAATTGATTACAAACTTTCCGAACTCAATATAAAAATTCTTGACATCGAAAAATCTGTAATCAAAGCCGAAATGCTTCCTAAATTATCCTTGAATTTTACATACGGAGCAGTTGGTTTTGGAGACAGATTTTCACAAGTCTATCAAGATTTTTATCCCTATTCCACAATTGGGCTTAAGCTCAGCATTCCTATTTTGAATTTTTATAAAAATAATGCACAATACAAACAAGCCGATATCAGTCAGAAAAATGCAGAAGAAAAACTGAAGTTGGCAGAAGAAAAATTTACCGTGGAATATGAAAATGCACAAACCAAGCTTTTACAGGCAAAAACCAATGTGGAAAATGATCTTCGCAATATTGACTTAGCAAAATCTGTCTTAAAAGTAACAGATTTACAACTCCAAAAAGGAGTAACCAATCTCACCGATTGGCTCAATACCCAAAACTCGCTTCGTGATGCGCAGAATACTTACTTGAGCGCATTATACACTTATTATCAGGCTCGTGTTGATTTAGAATCAGCTGGCGGAACATTAAAAACTTTTTACCAATCTTATTAAAAAGTGATGAAGAAAAAAACTATTTTAATTATCATAAGTGTTTGTATCACAGCATTTATCGTGTACAAATTATTTAATAAATATAAAAAACTGAATCAGGCAGAAACACAAAAAAAGGAAGAGTTCATTCAAATTCCTGTAACGGTTGCCACAGCAAGAGAAGAATTACAAAAAACAGGTTCAACGAAAACAGGATTTATAATTCCTTTTGAAGAAGCAAAAGTTCTTTCTGCCAGAACCGGAACTATAAAAAAACTGCTTTTCAAATTGGGCGATAAAGTTCAGAAAGGACAAGCACTTGCAATAATCGACACGCAACTTTTAGAACTTGAACTCAAAAAATCAGAATCCAATGTCTCAAAATTAGGAACAGACCTCAAAACCTACACCGAATTACAACAAGGTAACGCCGCTACACAAAGCCAAGTAGATGCATTGAGACAAAGTTACAATGATGCAAAAAACCAATCTTCACAACTCAGAAAACAGATTTCCGATGCTGTAATCAAATCTCCAATCAACGGAGTCATCAGCTCTAAAAATTTGGAAGGAGAAATGTTTGTGGGAGCAGGTGGAGAGTTAGCTTCCATTATTAATTCATCAAAATTAAAAGTGCAGATTTTATGCACAGAATCTGAAGTTTACAAAATTTCTTTTGGGCAGAAAATCAAATTTCATACTGATGTTCATCCGGAGAAAACCTTTTGGGGAACCGTTTCCTATATCAGTCAGCAAGCTACGGAAAACTTTAACTTTCCTGTTGAAATCACTTTGGAATCAGAGAACAATTTTCCGCTTCGTTCCGGAACACTTGTGTATGCAGACTTTTCTAAAGAATCATCAGAAAAAATAATAACGATTCCTCGTTCGGCTATCAATGAAAGTATTCTGAATGCTTCGGTTTATGTTGTCAAAAACGGAAAAGTCGTTCTCAGAAAAATAAGTGTCGGTGAACAGTTTGGAGACAATATAGAAATAACACAAGGTTTAAATATTGGTGAGCAAGTGGTGCTTTCCGGACAAATCAATCTCCAAAACGGAACTTCTGTAAAAATCGTAAAAAACAATCCGTAATATGTCCATCACTTCTTTATCCATAAAAAAACCGTTGCTGTTGGTGGTTGTTTTTACCATTTTGGGGTATTTCGGGATTTCATCTTATTTAAATTTAAATTATGATTTACTTCCCAAATTTGAAATCCCCGAAGTGACGGTCAGCACACTTTATCCAGGAGCTTCAGCTTCAGAAGTAGAATCTACAGTGACAAAAAAACTGGAAGATGCTTTTTCTTCTGTCGAAAATCTTGACCAGATAAAATCGACGTCGCAGGAAGGAGTTTCTATTATTTCTTTGGCTTTCAAAAGTGATACAGATGTGAACAGAGCCGAACAGGATTTGCAAAAAAAAGTAGAAATCACACTCAACCAACTTCCTAAAACCGCAGACAAACCACAGGTTAATCGTGTCAATATGCAGGCGACTCCTGTCATAAAAGCAGGTGTGACCGCTAATATGGAGCCTACAAAATTGTACGATTTGCTCGACAATCAACTCAAGCCTGTTCTCAATAATATACGAGGTGTTGGACAGACAGACCTGATTGGTGGAAACGAGCGTGAAATCCATATCAATATCAATCAGGATAAATTAAGGGCTTATGGTTTGTCTGCAGATTTGGTGACACAAACTGTGAACAAAGCCAATATCTCTACACCTGCCGGAAGTTTGGAAAATCAGAATTCCCGCATCTCGATTCGTTATGATGCCAATGTGAAATCTTTAGAAGAACTTCGCAATCTTGCCATTGTTGATGACCCGAAATCGGGAGCAATTTATCTAAAAGATGTTGCAGAAGTGGTAGATGCTTCCGAAAAAATAACAACGATTAACAGAATCAACGGCATTCCTTCTGTTGGTCTTGAAATCAGCAAACAGACCGATGCCAATGCGGTAAATCTGAGTAAGGAAATAAAAAAAGCATTTGCCGAACTTGAAAATCAATACAAAGCTCAAAACCTCAAATTCGATATATCGACCGACCAAAGCGAATATACGGTGAGTTCGGCTGATGCTGTGATGTATGACTTGATGCTGGCTGTTATCATTGTAGGATTTGTGATGTTATTTTTTCTGCACAGTTTACGAAGTCTGTTTTTCGTTCTGGTGGCTTTGCCGGCTTCCATTATTCCAACTTTTGCAGCGATGTATCTTTTGGGATATTCATTAAATATTATGACTTTGATGGCTCTATCTTTAGTTGTCGGGATTTTGGTGGATGATTCCATTGTGGTTCTGGAGAATATTTATCGACATCTGGAAAAAGGTTCTAACAAAGAAAAAGCTGCACTGGAAGGACGAAATGAGATTGGTTTCACTGCCCTTTCTATCACTTTGGTGGATGTGGTGGTTTTTCTTCCTCTGGCTTTGAGTGGTGGAATGATTGGCGGTTTGCTGAAAGAATTTTCACTCGTAGTTGTATTTTCTACATTAATGAGTCTTTTGGTTTCTTTCACAATTACGCCTTTGTTGGCAAGCCGTTTTGCTAAATTAGAACAATTGAAAAGTAATAAATTGTGGGGAAAAATTGCTTTAGGATTTGAAAAATTAATTGATAATCTGAAAGAAGATTACGGCAAATGGCTGGAAGTTGTTTTAAATAAAAAAAGATATTTTCTCTTTTTTACAATTTTATTGATTGCTGGTTCTGTGGCCTTGATTCCTTTAGGTTTAATCGGAGCCGAATTTATTCCTGAGACTGACCAGAATACTTTGGCCATCAATATGGAACTGGAATCTACCTCGTCAATTTCAAAAACAAACAGACTGGTTCAGGAATCGGAAAAATTAATATTGAAACAACCTGAAGTTGTAAAGGTTTTTTCAAGTATTGGTTTTGCAGGAGGAAGCATTTCCGGAAGTGATAGCAATTCTAACCTTGCAGAACTCACACTTTCCCTTGTTGACAAAGAAAAAAGAGACCGAACGACAGAAGAGTTTGGAATGGATATCCAGAAAAAATTATCGACAGAAATTCCAGGTGTTAAATTCATCACAGCATCATCTTCCATCACAGGAGGAGCCGATGAAGCACCAATCGAGATTGCGATAAAAGGTGTGAATCCTAATGATGTACGAAAAGTTGCAGAGTCTTACCAAAATATTATTTCAAGAATCAACGGAATCAAATATGCAAAACTCTCCGTAAAAGACCAAAAACCTGAAATTGACATCAAAATCAACAGAAAGAAAATGAGTCTGATGGGATTGGATGCGGAAAAAGTCGGAGAAGTTCTCCAAAATTCACTCAATGGTGATAATCAAGGTTTATTCAAGGAAAATAATACAGAATATGGTATTAATATCCGTCTCGACCAATTCAATCGTTCAGATATTCTCAATTTAAAGGAACTTTCTTTTGTGAATTCAAACGGACAAATCGTTGTTCTGGAACAATTTGCAGATGTTTCCGAAAAGTTAGGCGAAACGACCTTGCAACGTATTGACAGATTGAATGCCATTACCGTTCAAGCTGATGTTTCAGACCGACCTGTGGGAACTGTGAGTGATGAAATCAAGGAAAAAACAAAATCTTTAAAGCTTCCAAATGGTGTTTTTGTAGAATATCTTGGTGAAACTCAAAATCAGGATAACGCTTTCGGAAGCTTGATTTTTGCATTGATTACGGCTTTTGTATTAGTTTATCTGATTATGGTTGCCTTATATGAAAATGCCATTTATCCGTTTGTTGTCCTTTTCTCGATTCCTGTTGCGTTGGTTGGTGCTTTGCTGGCATTGGCGCTTACAGATGAAACCATTAATATTTTCACTTTCATCGGTTTGATAATGCTTTTAGGATTGGTTTCTAAAAATGCCATTCTCATAGTAGATTTTACCAATAAATTAAAATCTCAAGGCTATCAATCGAAAGAAGCTTTGGTTTTAGCAGGAAAAGAAAGACTTCGCCCGATTTTGATGACCACATTTTCTATGATTTTCGGGATGCTTCCCATTGCTTTAGCAACAGGTGCCGCCTCAGAAATGAAAAACGGAATTGCCTGGGTAGTTATCGGAGGATTGACCAGTTCTATGATTTTGACTTTGTTTGTTGTGCCTTGTATTTACTTGATTGTGGATAATATTCAAAAAAGATTTAAGAGGAAAAAGCTATAAAACAAAGATACTTGTGCACCAATTTATAAATATACAATTTTGCCCCCTGCTTAATCCAAAAGTTTCTCTCATTTAACATAAAAAAAACGGCAATTATATACTTGAATGTGCCAAATCAAAAAAGTAAAATATTTTTTGTTTTATAATCAACTTAGTTTCTTTATGTACAAGTAGAAATATTAATATTTAAATAAGATAAATTCTGGTACATTCAAGTATATTATCACCTAAAATAAATTTCTCGCTGATTGCGCTAATTAAGCAGATTTATTTTATCAAATCAGCCAAGGATATTTGTGGTAAATTCCATCTAAAAGCATTGCTAAAATCCCGAAGAAAATCCAAAGTCTAAGAAGATTCAGAGATTTGAATTTATCATTTTTTTGGTTTCGGAAAAGCATAAAAACAGTTCCAATAATTACGATTATCGTTAATAAAAAGTACCAAGCAATAATATTTTTAAAGCCAATTCCAACACTTAAAATAATGGAAGTAGCTAAAGTAATTATCAAAAGAATTAATAGAATTGACCTTGTATTTTGGAATCCTAATCGGTTGGCGATTGTATCGTAGCCAAACATTTTATCAGCGTTTTTTGTTAATGTATCTTTTGTGATATCAATAATGAAAAGCATCAGGAAAATGAAAATTGCCAAGAACAAAATCTTGAGTGAAAATGTCTGATAATAAATCAGCATTCCGAAGAACGGATACAGCGTCAATGCAACAAAAGTGAAATTGTTAAGAACAATTATTTTACTGAGTTTGTGACTGTAAAACCACATCAGAAACTGATAAATTAGAAAAAAAACAAAAACTCGGTGCGACACAAAAAATGCCAATCCAAGCGACAATGCATTGAGAACGACATAAGCGATAAGGAAATATTTTTCTTTGAGGAAACTTTGTAATCTTGAACGAAAAGGCTGGGTTAATTGGTCTTTTTCTTTATCATAAAACCGATTGATAATTCCGCCAGCCAAAATGCTAAAAACAGAACAAATGATGATACAATGAACCTTATAATCAAAAACAAAATTTCTGAAACTTTCTTCCCTATTGAACAAGAAAAATGTGGAAACGTAAAGCGCAAAAGTGAGCAGAACAGCGACAAAAAAACGAGCACCCAAAAGAAAACCCATCAACTGAGAAATACGGTAAAGAGCATTTCGTGAAGTAGGTTTTGCTTCGTCGTTCATTTTTTTCTTATTATAAAAAACCTTTCAAAGATAGACGATGAAAGGCTTATATTACTTTAAATATTAATTTTAAAATCTGTAAATCACTTCTTTTTGGAAGCCATCTAACATTTTCTCGGCTTTTTCGTAATCTTTTGTGAAGCCAAGAATATAACCTCCGCCTCCGCTTCCGCAAAGTTTCAGGTAATAAGCATTAGAATCCAGGCCTTTTTTCCAAACATTGAAAACGTTTTCCGGAATCATCGGACGGAAATGTTCGTAAGCCCAAACCGACAATTTTTTCATATTACGGAAAAACGGATTCATATCTTTTTTCAAGAAAGCCTCGATGCAAGCATTGTTGTAACGGATAAACTCCTCTTTCAAAGTCTTACGGAAACCTTCGTTCTTCAATTTTTCAAAGAAAATCTGAATCATTGGTCCGGTTTCGCCAGTTATTCCGGAATCTATCAAGAAAATAGCACCTTTTCCAACTTCTTCTTTTGGAAGTGAAACTTTACCAACATTCTCTTTATTCTCAATAAGAATCGGAAGATTCATATAGCAAATCAAAGGGTCCATTCCAGAGCTTGTTCCGTGAAAATAACTTTCTAACTGACCGAAAACTTTTTTCAAGTCCTTCAGTTCGTCTTTAGAAATGGTTTCCGGGTCTCTTTTTGTGAAAGAATATTTTTCGAAAATCGCCGCTACCAAAGCACCAGAACTTCCAACACCATAGCCTTGTGGAATATTGGAATCGAAGAACAAACCTTTTTCGATATCATTTTTGAAAGCATTTACATTCAGTTTAAAATCTGAAGGCAATTCTAAATCAGCTAAATAATTGGAATATTTTTCTAAAGATTGGTTAGATTTTTTTTCAAAATCGTTGTCCAAATCAGAAAATTTGAGTGTTCCTTTATAAAAACTATACGGTACAACCAACCCTTGCGAGTTCTCTATCATTCCGTATTCTCCGAACAAAATTATTTTTGCGTAAAATAAAGGGTTATTCATATTGCGTTTTGATATTGCAAATTTACAAAAAATAAACTATTCCATTAATATCAAATAATAAACCGAAAATTTAAATTTTCATTAATTATCCAAAATTATTCTTTGTAAGGAAATAATTTCAGAAAACCTTCGTAAACACTTTTGTGCAAAATAGTCGCGTGGTTATCGTCGGTCATTAGTTTATATTCTAATTTCAATTTCTTTTTTCCGGAATTTTTAAGGATTTGATATAATCCGTCCGCTTCCTTTACCATCATTTTATGTTCGTTTTTTCCAACAGAAATATAAACAAATCGTTCATCATCTTTCTGTTGAGAAATCAGTTTTGAAGCTTCATTATAAAGACTTTCATTATCCCACCAGAGACTTGGACTAATGATGAAATAATGCGTGAAAAGTTCAGGTTTTTTCAAAAGGATTTCTGTTGCAACCAATCCTCCTAATGATTGACCAATGACATATTTCGTTTTATCAGTCTTATAATTTTCATCGATGTAAGGCTGTAATTCTTCCTCAACAAACTGAATAAATTTACCCGAATGTCCCGTCGTAGGATAATCTTTCTGCAAATCTTTCAAATCTGTATGAAAAGTGAAATCTCTTTTTCTATCAACATTTTCAATTCCTACAATGATGAAATCAGGCATTTTGAACTGAAGATTGAAAAACTGCTGAAGTCCGACCAAATGAAGAAAATCTTCATTCATACTTCCGTCTAGAATATAAATTACAGGATAAGATTTGGTCTTATCATAAGTCTGAGGAAGATAGATATTCAGGATTCTTTTTTCTTTCAGAATATTAGATTCCAATGTTACTTTTTGTCCAACTTTCAAATCTTCGACAACTGGACTTTGAGAACTTAAAATCGTGAATAGGAATAAAAATGCGAAACTTAATACTTTCAAGACAGCAATTATTTGGTATTATTTTTCACTTTTAGAAAACGAATGAATATCAATCCTAAAGCAAAGAAAATTGTCATAGACAACGCTGCATAACGCATATTATTGTAATGCTCAATCAATGTTGCGAAGATGAAAGTTCCTAAAATAATGGCAATTTTTTCCAAAACATCATAAAAACTGAAATAGGTTGTATTGTCCATAGAATCCGTCGGAAGCAATTTGGAATAAGTTGACCTAGACATCGCCTGCAAACCACCCATTACCAAACCAATTACACCTGCAATTCCGTAAAACTGATATTCTACATTCGGGTTTTCTTTATTAAGATAATAAGCTGCGAGACAAGCTCCAATCCACATTGCAACTGTGATACTGATGACATTTTTGTTTCCGATTTTTTTAGATAACCAAGAGAAAAATAACGCACCTACAATAGCTTCGATTTGGATTAATAATAAGGTCATTATCAATTTATCTTGAGCCATATTGATTTCACTTTTTCCGAATAAAGTTGCCATCAAGAAAATAGTCTGCATCCCGACGCTGTAAAAGAAAAAGCTGGTCAAGAAATATTTTAAATTTCTGTCTCCGAAAAGATGATTTCCTACTTTGAATAATTCTTTGAAACTTTGTTTTACAATATCAATATAGAAACTGATGTTATCTTTGAAAACTTCAACAAAACCACCTTGTTCAGCGTGACTTTTGAAAATATTTTTATAATTAAGCAAAACCAAATCTTTCGGCAATTGCTCTTTAACCTGGCCAAATTGTGGTAAATGCTTGAACGTATATTGTGAAAATCCAAACCACCAAGCTCCTGTCAACAAGAAACTAACTCTTGTATAAATTGCCGCCTGCTTAGGAGTTTCTGCGCAAACCTGAATCAAAACTAAACAAATCACAACTAAAATCACGGAACCAATATAGCCGTAAACATATCCTTTTGCAGAAAGTGAATCCTGCTTGTCAGGCGTTGCAATATCTGGCAAAAAGGAATTATAGAACACCAAACTTCCCCAGAAACCGACACTAGCTGTCACACTAAATAATAATCCCAGCCAAACACTTCCCATTCCTGTAAACATCGCTAATCCCATACAAGAAGTTGCCCCCAAATAACAGAAAAACTGAAGAAAAGATTTCTTATTTCCAATTGTATCCGCCAATGAAGACAAAATTGGAGACAGTAAGACTACGATAACGAATGAAAGTGTCAATGAGTAACCATAAACCGCATCGGGCTGATATTCTTTTCCGAAGATTTTAATCAAGTTTCTTACAGGAACTTTTATCCATTGTCCCGTTTCTTTCACGTACTCATCTTTTTCATAAGCCGTTGTTAGAATCGAGTAATATATTGGAAAAATTGTTGAAGTAATCACAAGTGAATAAACCGAATTTGCCCAGTCATACAATGCCCAAGCGCGCATTATTTTCGGATTATTTTTGATTGAGTTTTCGGGAATTGTTTTTTCTATTTCAGACATTGGAAATAATTATTTAGACAAAAGTAAAAAAAGGAATTACAAGTTGACAAAAAAATGCGTTTGTATCATAAATTTAATAACAAAAACCCTTTCGAACTTTGAAATCTGAAAGGGTTTTGAATTTTATTTTAATTAAAGATTATTGTAAATTCTCAATCACAATAGCTGTTGCACCGCCACCACCGTTACAGATTGCTGCAGCTCCGTATTTTCCGTTGTTTTGTTTCAGAACATTAATTAAGGTTACAATAATTCTGGAACCAGAACTTCCCAGCGGATGACCGATGGAAACTGCACCTCCATTCACATTCACTTTTGAAGCGTCCAGTCCCAAAACTTTAGTATTTGCTAATCCAACTACTGAAAAAGCTTCATTTAATTCGAAGAAATCGATGTCTTCTTTTGTAAGATTAGCTTTCTTAAGTGCGATTGGCAAAGCTTTGGAAGGTGCCATTGTAAATCTCTCAGGTTCTACAGCTGCATCGGCGTAAGAAATGATTTTTGCCAAAGGTTTCAATCCCAATTCTTCTACTTTTTCTTTTGACATCAAAATCAAAGCAGAAGCGCCGTCATTTAAAGTTGAAGCGTTGGCTGCTGTAACAGTTCCATTTTCTTTTTGAAAAACTGTTGCTAAAGTTGGAATTTTATCAAATTTCACGGCTTTATATTCTTCGTCTTCTGAGAAAACAATTGGGTCACCTTTTCTTTGAGGAATCGAAACTGGAACAACTTCTTCCGAAAATTTTCCAGCTTCCCAAGCTGCAGCCGACCTTTGATAAGACTGGATTGCAAACGCGTCCTGCTCTTCTCTCGTGATTTCATTTTCTTTAGCACACAATTCTGCGCAAACGCCCATATGCTGTTTATTGTAAACATCGGTCAAACCATCTTTCAAAAGGCCGTCCTGCATTTTGATATCGCCCAATTTCACACCATTTCTTCCGTCTAAATAATGAGGAACACTTGACATATTTTCCATTCCACCAGCAACAATAACATCCACATCTCCAGCTTTAATTGCCTGAGCTGCCATTGTTATAGCTTTCATTCCAGAAGCACAAACTTTATTGATTGTAGTTGAAGGTGTATGATTTGACAAACCTGCGCCTAGAGCAACTTGTCTAGCTGGAGCTTGCCCTTCACCAGCCTGCAAAACATTTCCCATATAAATTTCCTGAACCAAAGTCGGGTCAAGGTTAATTTTGTCTAAAGCTCCTTTTACCGCGGCCACGCCCAATTGTGTTGCAGGAACTCCGGATAGACTTCCCATAAAACTTCCCATTGGCGTTCTGACTGCTGATACAATGAATACTTCTTTCATAATATTTTTAATTTTTGATTGTATTGATATTTTTTCTTGATGCGATTAAAATAACTACCGTTCCCAGAAATTCAATGAACCATCCCCAAGATAATTTCACGATTCCGGCAAATGTAGATTGCCAAGATTTGAAGGGTAAAAAACTGAAATAATCTAAAGATTTCAACTTAATAGCAATAATTGTGAAAACAAAAAGCAATATCATTAAAAATGCCATTATTTTAACAAATTTAATTTTGCCAATCAAGGTGAAAACCAGCGTTAATAAAGAAAATCCCCAAACCGCGACAGCAAGTGTGTTATCCACTTTCCAATAGTTCCAGTTTCCAACAATTGGAATATGAACCAAGGGCATAAAACTTCCTGCCACAACTAAAAACAATCCAATTAACTGTAAATTTTTCATTTCTAAATCCTGTTTGCCAATGTAAATAAAAATTCTTGTCCTGCAAAAATGAATTTGATGATTTTTCAAACGTGGCTTTGTCATTCCGAAGGAATCTCAGTAGTTTAGATTCCTCCGAAATGACAAAAACGAAGGTTTATCTAAAAACAAAAAACTCACATCCTTTTCAAGATGTGAGTTTCAATAAGAAAATAGTATAAGAATGTTCTATGAAAATGTTATCAATTAAAAATCAATGTTGGCAATTTCGATTCCGATTTGGATTCCGTTTTTGTTTGGTAAGTTGGCTTTGTTATTGAAAATTGGTGTGAAATCTTTTTTGATGAATAAGTTAACTCCACCATAACCAAGACTGAATTTCCCGCCGAATAAGAATGCATTCACACCGTCGTCCAAAGTGTAATCGTACTTTTTGAAGTTATCATTTTCGTTATAATATTTCACTTTTACAATGCTTCTTGTATTGATTCCAGCATAAGCTCCCCATCCAACTTTCCACATTTTTTTTCTCACGTCAAGATATTGTTTGCCATCATATTCGGTATATTTTGGATTAAGATAAAGCTGAAATTCAATTGGTAAAGTCAGGTAAACATTTCTCAATTTTGAACGTTTCAGCCTTCCTTCCTGAAAATCTTCAAGAAATAATTGCGAATTATCCTGAACAAAAACCTGCGGACGTTTCGGCATATAAGTATCGGTCCTGTAAGCCAAACCGTATCTCAAAACCCACGGACTCGTGAAGCTTCCCAGTTGCTTATCTTTTCTGAACTGAACCTCCACACTGTGCGAGTTTCCAATTCTCATTTCAGAATCATTTTCAAACGGGTTGAAACTACCTTTTTCTTTGGTAAGGTTTGCGAAAGCATAACCTACACTGACAGCACTCGTGTTGATATATTCTTTTGGGGACTTATCTTTCTTTTTGATTTTGATAGACAATCCTGAAGTTCCGAAAATCATCACATTTTTATTATAAGTGGTGTCGGTTTTTGTATTATATACAGAATTTGTAACCGCAGTTTTTGTTATATCTTCCAGTTGCTGACGCTCGTTCTCAATTTTATCATTAATAATCGTTTCATATTTTTTAGAAACTGTCTCTTTTTGAGCAATTTGTTCTGACTTGGTTATTTTTCCAGAGTTGAAGGCTTCATCGATTTTGTCGGTTTCAACTTTCATATTCGCTTTTTCTGTGGATACGATTGAATTGACTTTCTCAGTATAAGATTTCATCTGATTATCAAGCGTAGTTTGTGCTGTAGCAAAGCTGGAAAGCATTGCTAGAAGTAGAATTTTAACTTTCATAGTTTAATTATTTAGTAGTTATAGAATCTTTGTCGTAGAGCGTAATTCCGAAGATTTTGATACGTTTGGGGTTGGGAAAATCAGAATCATTTTTGGGTTTTATGGTATTAATTCCCATTGCAGATTTTGGTGTTTCTGTTTTGGCTTTATCGATTTCTACTCCGAAAAGTAAGTCCGATGAAGACACGTATTTTACCTTTGGTTTCTGTATTTCATTTTGAGCCAGTTTTTCTTCTGATTGAGAAATGGTTTGTGGCTCTTCTTTTTTTATAATGTTTTCTTTTTCAGAAATTGGATTTGAAGCTGAATTTTCTTTCTTAATTGAGTTTGTCATTGGCTTCGCCGAATCTTTCAGATTTCTGAGCGGAGTCGAAGAATCTTTAGAATTTTCAATCGCCAATTTTTGATTATCAGTTTCTGAATTATTTTTTATTGGGATTAATTGTTCAACATCATTATTTTCAGATTGTTCAATTGTTGATGGAGCTACGTTTTGATTATTTATCTGATTTGCAAACTCCTGATTTTCATTAATGTTAGATTTATTATTAATGATAAGAAAACTTCCACCTAAGCCAACCATTAACAAAATCACAGCTGCATATCGTAACCAAATCATTTTTGGTTTTTGTTCTTTCGCAGGAGCTTTGTCGAGTTTTTCCTCCAACCTGTCCCAAAGACTGTCGGAAACTTTCATTTCCTTTTGTTCGTATTTAGATTTCAGATTCTGCATTTTGTTGAGTGTTTTGTTGTTGATTAAAATAATCTTGTAACCATTTTTTTGCTTTGCTAAGCTGACTTTTGCTCGTCCCTTCTGTTATATTAAGGATTTCTGCAATTTCCTGATGTTTCTTTTCCTCAAAAACGGCGAGATTAAAAACCAGTTTGTAACCAATCGGCATTTCTTTAAAAATTATTTCTAAATCAATCTCCTGAGAAAACTCCGAAATATCTTCAACTTTTTCTGCAATCGAATCCATAAATTCGGTTTCCGCATACAGAATATGTTTATTTTTCCGAATAAAACTAATCGCATCATTCACCACAATTTTCCTTAGCCAAAAAGAAAATGATTCATAATTTTTACAATCTTCAAGTTTTGTAAAAGCTTTGTAAAAAGCATTCATCAAAACATCTTCCGCATCATCCCGATTATTAATGTAAGAATTTGCAACAGCCAACATTTTCCCCGAAAACATCTCAAACAAACTCTTCTGAGCCAGTCGGTCATTTTTCTTTGCTTTGGAAAAGATATGCTGTAAATCTGTTTTCATTTTCTCTTTCTGACTATAAGACAGCAAAAATCGGAAATGGTTGCCTGAATGTTTTAATTAAATTAAATATTTTTTATAACAAACTAATTATCAATAATATAAAATTCAATTTAAAATCTAAAATTTATAACTTATAATTTAAAGTCTTTCTTCGTATTTTTGCAAAAATTAAAACAAACGTGGTAAACACAGACCAAATAAAAGATATACAATCCAGAATAGAAGACCTTCACAAGTTTCTTGGAATCGAGAAAAAGAAAATCGAGATTTCCAACGATGACGAGAAAACTGCAGCTCCCGAATTTTGGGAAAAACCAAAAGAAGCAGAGGTTTTCCTAAAACAACTCCGTTCCAAGAAAAAATGGGTGGAAAGCTACGAGGAAATCAATTCTCAATTCGAAGATTTACAAGTTCTTTTAGAATTTGCCAAAGAAGACCCAGATTCTGAAAAAGAGTTAGATGAATCTTTCCCTCAATTGGTTGAAAAAATCGAAAATCTGGAATTCAAAAATATGCTTTCCAACGAAGGCGATGAGTTGTCTGCTGTTCTTCAAATCACAGCAGGAGCCGGCGGAACAGAATCTTGCGATTGGGCAAGTATGTTGATGCGTATGTACACAATGTGGGCAGACAAACAAGGTTACAAAATCCGTGAACTGAATTTTCAAGAAGGTGATGTTGCGGGTGTAAAAACTGTAACTCTTGAAATCGAAGGAGAATTTGCTTTCGGTTATCTAAAAGGTGAAAATGGGGTTCATAGATTGGTGAGAATTTCGCCTTTTGACAGTAATGCTAAACGTCATACGAGTTTCGTTTCCGTTTATGTCTATCCTTTGGTGGATGACACGATTGAAATCAATATTAATCCTGCTGATATTAGTTTCGAAACAATGCGTTCCTCAGGAGCCGGTGGGCAAAACGTAAACAAGGTTGAAACTGCTGTTCGACTTCGCCACGCTCCGACAGGAATTATTATAGAAAACTCCGAGTCACGTTCTCAGCTTCAGAATAAAGAAAAAGCGATGCAACTCTTACGTTCACGACTTTATGAAATCGAATTGGAAGAACGAATGAAAGCTAGAAACGAAATCGAAGCCGGAAAAATGAAAATCGAATGGGGTTCTCAAATCCGAAATTACGTGATGCATCCTTACAAATTGGTAAAAGATGTACGTTCTGCTTATGAGACTTCTGATGTTGACGGTGTAATGAATGGAAACTTGACACCTTTCTTGAAAGCTTATTTGATGAATGAAGGACAAGCTGGAAGTGATGATTTGGATGAATTGTAGAAAGGCTCATTCTATTTTAAGATGATTTTTAAAACATAGAATCTTACGCAACCCGGCTTGAGCGGAAATCCTTTTTACGCAACGAAGTGGAGTGAAAAGATTGACTCCGTCGAACCACTTCGTTAGGTTTGGGAGCGGAAGGCGGATTAAGTTGCCCAAATAAATTTTAACACAAAAAAGCCTCAGAATTTTCTGAGGCTTTGATTTTATATTTCTGTATTGAGGTCCCAATTTTCCAAGTAATCGTTGACGTGCTTTAGGAACATTCCACCTAAACTTCCATCCACTACTCTATGGTCATAAGAATGCGACATAAACATCTTCTGACGAATCGCAATCACATCTCCAAATTCAGTTTCGATAACCGCTGGTTTTTTCACAATCGCACCAACAGCCAAAATCGCAACCTGCGGTTGAGGAATAATCGGTGTTCCCATTAGGTTTCCGAAAGTTCCAACATTAGAAATTGTGTAAGTTGCACCTTGTGTATCGGCTGGAGTCAGTTTTTTGTTTCTAGCTCTGTAAGCCAAATCGTTAATCGCTTTTGCCAATCCTGATAAACTTAATTGGTCTGCGTTTTTGATAACAGGAACAATCAGATTACCGTCTGGAAGAGCTGTTGCCATTCCTATATTGATATTCTTTTTCTTGATGATTTTATCCCCATCCACAGACACATTAATCATTGGAAAATCCTGAATTGCTTTCACAACCGCTCTGATGAAAATCGGCATAAATGTCAACTTTTCACCATCTCTTTTTTGGTAAGAATTTTTGTTGGCATTTCTCCAAGTCACAACATTCGTCACGTCCGTTTCTATAAATGATGTTACGTGCGGCGAAGTATGCTTGCTATTAACCATCGCATCTGCAATGATTTTACGAACTCTGTCCATTTGGATAATTTCGTCACCATCATTGATACTGATGGGCTGAGCTGGAACTGATTGCGGCTTAGCTTGAGTAATTTGTGACTCAACAGATTGTTGAACAGGAGCCGGTTGAATTGTGCCTCTATTCTTCACAAAACCAAGAATATCTTCTTTTGTAATTCTACCTTCTAACCCGCTTCCTTTGATTGATTTCAGTTCTGATTCAGAGATATTTTCTTGCTGAACAATTGATTTCACCAAAGGAGAAAGATATAAATCTGCATTTTGATTACTGAATGAATTATCAGAATAATTAGATAAAGGTTGTTCCAGAGTTTTCACAACTTCTGGCTCAGGAGTTTCAATTTTAGTTTCTTCTTGGGAATTAGATTCAGAAGTTTCTGAACTTTGAGAATCACCTTCTATTTCCAAAATCGCAATGGCTTCACCTATTTTAGCAACTTCATCTTTGTGTTTAAGGATTTTAACGATTTTCCCCGAAACAGGTGTCGGAACATCAGAATCTACTTTATCTGTTGCAATTTCTACAATAGAATCGTCTTCTTTTACAACATCGCCTTCATTAAACAACCAAGTGATAATTGTTGCTTCCATAACTCCTTCGCCCATACTCGGGAGCAATAGTTTATATTCTGCCATTTTTTGGTTTTTTGAATTTTCCCAAAAGTACACTTTTTTTTATTAAATATATAATTCTGATATTTAAAATTGATAAGGCTTATTTTTTTATAAATTTGATAATCAAAATTTTTAGAATTACACAATGAACATTTACTTAAGTGCCATCATCCATATCAAAGAAAACTCAATAATGGATGCAATTGAATTATTAAAAAGATTAGTAATAGAAACCCGCAAAGAAAAAGGCTGTATCCAGTACGACCTCTTCGAAGACAACAGAAACAAAGGCGTATTTTTCATCCACGAAAATTGGGAAACCAATGAAGACCTTCATAATCATCAGGTTTCTGACCATATGCTGAAGTTCCGTGAAAATATTGTTTCCCTATTGGAAAATCCAAACGTTGTGTATGTTGGGAACAAACTTTTCTAATTTTAAAATCAACAACATTTAAGTTAAATTTTTAATGAAAATTCAATAAATAGAAATTTAATTATATTTATTACATAAAAAAAGTTTTTTTTCAATATTTTTGCTAATCTCAATTTAAATCTAATTATAAATTTTAATATGAAAATAAATCAACTCACTAAATGTGCTGGAATTGGCGTCTTCTTTTTATTCGCTAATGTGAATGCACAATCTAGCAAACAATTGATCAGTAACTTCATTAAAGAAGATGTTAGTTTCCGTAATGCTGTAACGCCAGAGTTCAAAATCCTAAATGAAGATAACTCAGCAAGTCTAAAATCAAACATTGTAAACGTTCAGCAATACCATGAAAACACGCCTATTTATCAATCTTTGGCAAAAGCAATCATAAGAGACAACAAAGTTATTTCTTTCAATAACAATTTCCAAAAATCAAATCTTACAGTTGTTGCTGACAAGATAGATAAGTCGGAAGCTCTTTCTACCGCACTTAGAGCTTTGGACATCAAAGAAGGAAATTTTGAACTTGTAGATGAGTCCAAAGGTGACATGACCAATTTGTCTGATGATAAAGTGGCTAGTATCCGTTTCTTTTTTACCAAAAATAATAGTCTAGTACCAGCTCAGTTATTCTTCATCAATAGCACAAAAGATAACAAACATTTTTCTGTATTGGTAAGTTTGGTAAATGGAGAGATTCTTGAGAAAAACAATATGGTTATCGAATGTAATTTCGGTGACAGAGACCATTTCAGTGAATCAGAAGATAATTCTTCTCATTTATTAAGTCACTTAAATAGCAATCTTAATTCAAAAGCAAATCAATCAAAAGCAGCAACTGATGCAAGTTATAATGTCTTCGCTTTTCCCGTTGAAGCTCCTACTTTCGGATCAAGGTCTATTGTAACAAACCCTTGGGATTTAACAGCATCTCCGGAAGGTTGGCATTCTAATGGAACTTCAAACTATACTAATACTTATGGAAATAATGTTCTTGCTTACGTTGATAACTCAGGTACCAACAGTGCAGGTTTTTCCCCTACAAGTAGCACAACAGGAAGTTTAACTTTTGACTTTCCTTTTGCTGAGTCTCCTACATTAAGCCAATATGAAAATAGAGCTTCGACTGTAACCAATCTTTTCTATGCAAATAACATGGTTCATGATATTATGTATAAATTTGGATTTACAGAAGCTACTAGAAACTTCCAATCCAACAATTTTGGAAAAGGAGGAGCTGGTAATGATGCTGTGAGAGCAGAAGCACTTGATGGGAGCGGTTACAACAACGCTAATTTCAATTCTGGGTACGAAATATTAAATGGTAATGGATCCTATACCGTCCAAGGACCAAGAATGCAAATGTATCTATGGAACTATTCTGTTCCATTAAAACAAAGATTATTCTACACAGATCCAACGCTTGCAACTAGACCAGCCGTTAACACAGGTGCTGCCAATTTTGGAAGACAGCTGATGGAAACAGGAATCACTGCTGATGTCGTTATTCCAACTGTAGCAACAGGATGTACAGCTCTTACGGCAGGCAGTCTTACTGGTAAAATCGCCATGGTAAATACAACTAGCTGTGCATATAACGTAAAAGCAAAAACTGTTCAAGATGCCGGAGCTATAGGAATGATTGTTCATAGAACAGCATCTAACACAGTAACTGACATTAATGTAAATAATGTAACCAATGTGTCTATTCCTTCCATCATGATACCTAAGGATGAAGGTGATTTCATAACTGCAGAACTTACAGCAGGCAGAACTGTAAATGTAAATTTAAAAGATCTAGCTATCGGTTATAAAAACTCCAGTTTTGACAATGGTGTAATTGTGCATGAATACGGACACGGGATTTCTAACAGATTGACATCACAAGGATACAGCTGTTTAACCAATTTGGAACAAATGGGAGAAGGTTGGTCTGATTTTTTTGCCCTGATGTTAACCAATACACCTAGTTACACTTCTACAACTGGTAGAGGAATTGCTACATACTCTTCCAATACTGCTCCTACAGCTTTAGGGATAAGAAGCTACCGATACACTACCGACATGAATGCAAATCCATTCACTTATGCTTATACAAACAGTACAGGTGGACAACCACATGCAGTAGGACAGATTTGGGCAACCATGCTTTGGGATCTTCATTGGAAAATGGCTGAAAAATATGGATACAATTATGATGTAACAGCTGACCCCAATTCTGGAAGCGCAAGAGCATTACAGCTCGTAATGGATGGATTGAAATTACAACCATGTAATCCAGACTTTGTTTCTGGAAGAAATGCAATCCTTCAAGCAGCCGACCTAGCTGGCGGTGCAGACACTTGTCTTATATGGGAGGTTTTCGCAAAAAGAGGATTAGGCGTCAATGCTTCTGCTGGAACTGCAGCGAGTATTACTGACCAGGTAGAAAACTTCGCAATTCCTTCCAACTGCATACTTGCTACGGAAGATATTGCAAAGAACAAAAGTTTTGGAATCTATCCTAACCCTGCAAAAGGAGAATTCTTTATCAAGACAACTCCAACAGTTGGAAACGAAACTATTAAAGTTGAAGTTCTTGATATGAACGGAAAATTGGTAAAATCTCTTGAAAGAAAGAAAAATAGTTCTGATTCTATTTCTACAAAAGGGCTTATCAAAGGAACTTATCTTGTAGTGATTACCGAAAACGGAAAATCTAATGCAGAGAAACTTATTGTAGAATAATAACTCGAAGATATTTCTAAATAAAAAACCTTTTCAATATTATTTGAAAAGGTTTTTTTTATGATTTTAATTAACAAAATTTATCATTTGAAAAGTTTGGTATCAATATTGAAAACTTAACTTTGCATCCATAAATCTTGAATAATAAATGAAAAACAATATCGTAAAATCTTTTTCAATCATTATATTTTTAGGCATCAATCTAGTAGCCTACGGCCAAACAATAGACAGCAAGTCCAAAACAATTTTAGATGATATAACCAAAAGCTATAAGAGCAAAAAAAATTCTTATTTTAAATTCTCATATTCGACCGGTAATTCTAAAACAAGTCAAAACCAGACTGGTATTTTCTATTCTGACAATACAAAATACAAGTTAAAAATAATGGGAACTGAACAGATATTTGACGGCAACAAGCTTTATAATATCAATGATGAAGACAAAGAGATTACCATTTCAAAAGCTAATGATGATCAAGTTGCTTTTTCTCCATTAAGTTATTTGGATTCTTACAAAAAGGATTATAATGTAAGCTATTCTGGAAAGAAAACCATTAGCGGTATTCCTGTAGATGTAGTTAAAATGACACCTGTAAAAGCTAATGGATTGAAAAGTGTAACGTTATATATCAATTCACCTCAGAAAAAATTGATTAAGCTGGAACAGCTTTCTACCAATGACGAAACTGCGGTTATTACAATTAGCAATTATAAAGAAAATCAAACATTGTCTCCATCTTTATTCAGTTTTGATAAAACCAAATATCAAAATTATCTAATAACAGAATTATAAATATTTACCCAATAAAAAAAGCATTACGTTCTGTAATGCTTTTTTTTTATTTCTTGATTTTATATTCGCTTGAGCCAGGATACGGCTGTAGATAACCTAAATTCCAATTGGATTGTAATAAAGATTCTATAAAAAGATCATCTCTATATCTGTGTGGATCATAAGGTGTTTTAAGGCTTACATCAGCAATATTGCCTTTCACATTCCACCAGAAAGCACTCCATCCACCTCTCAATTCTTTGATGATCTCATAAACTGTTTTTCCAGTTGCGCGATTCATTAATTTAGCAAAAACCTGACCTTCCGAAGTTGTCAATCCTCTCAATTGTTTTTCATAACTCGCCGCTAATTCAGTTTGTCTTTGCCTCATATACCTACTTCTGTCGGAACCTTTCATATTCGCACTTTCTTTTTGAATATCTCGATATTGCTCTAATGCATCCAAAAATAATGGGTAAACACGATTCAGCTTTTTATTAAGGAAAAAATAAAAATTTCTATCCAGTTGGTTATTGAAATGTGGATTAGCTCTTAATGTCAACTCATCCATTACAATTACCTGCTCGCCATTTATTTTATAGATTTTAGCTTTTTGAGCTTCATCATAAAAATATTCATTTCCATATTCATCTTTTTTCAATTTGCTTTTTGGAATATCGTCAAAAGATTTCACCTGCAAAGTATCTTGCTGTGAAAAACAAAATACGCTAACAAACAGAAAAAGAATTGGAATCAGTTTATCAAAATTCATTACTTTTACCTTCATAAAAATTAACAAATCTTAACATCAAAAATCATTCCCTTTAGATATGAAATTCGAAAAGAAATCAATTAAATTCTTAGAAGAATACTTAAACACTGCTTCTCCAACAGGTTACGAACATAAAGGTCAAAAAATCTGGATGGATTACATCAAACCTTACGTTGATAAAATTGAAGTAGATCATTACGGAACCGCTTACGGAATAATCAACCCAGAATCAGATTTCAAAGTAGTAATCGAAGCTCACGCAGACGAAATTTCTTGGTATGTAAATTACATTACGGATGATGGATTAATCTATGTCATCAGAAATGGAGGCTCCGACCAAACTATAGCTCCATCAAAAGTAGTCAACATTCATGGAGAAAAAGGAATTGTAAAAGGTGTTTTCGGATGGCCAGCAATCCATACAAGAAGCGCTAATCAAAACGAACCAACGCCAAAAATTGATAATATCTTCATCGATTGTGGTGCGACTTCAAAAAAAGAAGTTGAAGAATTGGGAATTTTCGTCGGTTGTATGATTACTTATCCTGATGAGTTTTTTGAACTGAATGACAGATATTTTGTTTGTCGAGCTTTGGACAACAGAATAGGAGGTTTTATTATTGCAGAAGTTGCAAAACTTTTGAAAGAGAATAAAAAGAAACTTCCTTTTGGGCTTTATATTACTAATTCTGTTCAAGAAGAAGTCGGACTTTATGGCGCAGATATGATTGCTGACACCATCAAACCTAACATTGCCATTGTGACAGATGTAACACACGACACTACAACGCCAATGATCGAAAAGAAAAAAGAAGGTGACCAAAAGTGTGGCGACGGACCAGTTGTTTTCTTTGCGCCAAGTGTTCATCACACAATCAGAGAATTAATTATCGACACAGCCAAAGAAAAAGAAATCCCTTTCCAAAGAGCTGCAGCAAGCAGAGCAACAGGAACTGATACAGACGCTTTTGCACATTCCAACGGCGGCGTTCCAAGTGCTTTGATTTCTCTTCCACTTCGATATATGCACACCACAGTAGAAATGGTTTCAAAAGAAGATGTTTCAAATGTTATCAAGTTAATTTACGAAAGCCTTCTGAAAATCGAACCAGCAATGAAGCTGAAATATCATTAATAAATCAAGTAAAAAAGTAGCTATAAAATGAAAACAAAACTTATCGCACCTTCCCTTCTTTCTGCAGATTTTGGAAATCTCCAGAGAGATATCGAGATGCTAAACAACTCTCAGGCAGATTGGTTTCACGTAGATGTGATGGACGGGCGTTTTGTCCCGAATATCTCTTTCGGATTTCCTGTGATGAAAACCGTTCAGCAACACGCTAAGAAATTCGTGGATGTACATCTTATGATTGTTGAGCCGGAAAAATATGTGGAAGAATTTATAGAATATGGTGCAGACTTGATTTCTGTTCATTATGAAGCTTGTACGCATCTTCACCGAACCATTCATCAGATTCAGGACAAAGGAGCCAAAGCTGGTGTTGTTCTTAATCCTGCAACTCCAGTCTTGATGTTGGAAGATATCATTGCGGATGTAGATTTAGTTTTATTAATGAGTGTTAATCCAGGATTTGGTGGACAAAAATTTATTCAGAATACTTATAAAAAAATCAGCGAGACCAAAGATTTGATATTAAGTAACAATTCAACCGCATTAATTCAAATTGATGGCGGTGTGAATCTGGATAACGCATCCAAGCTTTTCGAAGCTGGCGCAGACGTTCTTGTAGCAGGAAACGCCGTTTTTTCATCAGAAAATCCAGAGAAAACCATAGAGCTTTTGAAAATCTAAATTATTTAGGAGCTTAATCCCGCTATCCGCTATATCTTTTTTATTTTTTCAGAACATTTGTTTTCCAATTGGAACGTAAGACAAAGAAAAATAAAAAAGGATGCCGCTACTATCGGGGCTAGTGACAAAATAACACAAAAAAAATAGGCTATCAGTTTTGATAGCCTATTTTTATATTTGATTTTTCAGAAGGAATTAGAAAATCTCTCTCCCTGAAAAATGAAATTGAGCTTCGATAAGCGCATTCTCGTCCGAATCAGAACCGTGAACGGCATTTTCTCCGATACTTCTTGCAAAAAGCTTTCTGATAGTTCCTTCAGCCGCTTCAGCAGGATTTGTAGCTCCAATTGTAGTTCTGAAATCTTCTACAGCATTATCCTTCTCAAGAACAGCCGCTACAATTGGACCAGAAGACATAAAATCAACCAATTCTCCATAGAATGGTCTTTCAGAATGTACTTCATAGAATTTTTTAGCATCAGCTACAGTCAACTGAGTTAATTTCAAAGCTTTGATTTTAAAACCAGCCTCGCTGATTTTTCCAAGAATCGCTCCAATGTGTCCATCCGCTACTGCATCTGGCTTAATCATGGTAAAAGTGATTTTTCCTGACATTTTTTTATTTATTTTTTTAAGAACTGCGAATTTACAATTTTTTTTACTTATGTTTGCAAACGGAAATTCTTTTTCAAAGAGTCGATTTTTCTGGCACAGTATTTGTTACTTTAATTTCGATTCTCATGTTTAATTTGAGTTTTCATGGTTATTAGTTTTTACCCCAACTTCGGTTGGGGTTTTTTGTTTTTATCAACATAGTAAACTAAATAAAAAAACCGCCAAAGCAATTATCGTTTGACGGTTTTTATTATTAATTGATTGATTTATATCAACACTTGATTAATATCATCTGAATTACGTTTTAAAAAAGTTCTACAGCTTCGGGATTCGCAACCGGATATTTTTCTGTAAAACACCCGAAGCAATGATTTGGCGAACCTAAAATATCTACCAAATTGTCAACGCTCAAAAACTCCAAGCTATCGACATCCAGATATTTTCTCAATTCTTCTTTGTTCATATTGGCAGAAATCAAGTCATCTTTTGTAGGCGTATCAATTCCTAAAAAACAAGGTGCAATAATTGGCGGAGAAACACTTCTGAAATGAATTTCCTTCACACCAGCATTTTTCAGAATCTTAACCAATCGTTTCGAAGTTGTGCCTCTTACAATTGAGTCATCAATAATGACAACTTTCTTATCTTTCATCTCAGAAACAATAGGATTGAGCTTAAGATTCACAAAATGCTCCCTCATCTCCTGAGACGGAATAATAAACGAACGACCAATGTATCGGTTCTTAATCAAAACAGGACGAAAAGGAATACCTGAAGCCTTGGAAAAGCCAATCGCAGCGGGAACTCCAGAATCTGGAACTCCAATTACAATATCAGCTTCTACTGGTGCTTGTTCCCAAATCTTCATTCCCGATTTTTCTCTCACTTCGTGAACATTAATACCTTCCAAAGTAGAATCTGGTCTGGCAAAATAGATATACTCGAAAGCACAGATTTTGTTGACACAATCGTCCTTAACCAAATAAGATTGCAATCCGTCTTCGTTATCACTCGTATAAACAATCTCGCCCGGAAGAATATCGCGGACATATTGTGCTCCTACTCCATCCAAAGCACAGCTTTCCGAAGCTACAACAAATGTATTTTCGTCAATTGCACCTAAAACCAAAGGTCGGATTCCATTAAAATCTCGGAAAGCAAAAAACTTATTCCTTGTAATTCCAACAACAGAATAAGCGCCTTCGATTTTTTCCATTGTAGCTTTGATTGCTCCTCTAAGACCTAAATCCAGATTTTTCTGAATCAATCTCAGAATAACTTCGGTATCAGAAGTTGCACGAAAAACAACACCTTCATCTTCTAATTCTTTTCGCAGTTGTTTTGCATTGGTAAGATTTCCGTTATGAGCTATAGAAAGTATGATTTGGTCGTACTCATTCTTTGCAAAAAACGGCTGAAAATTATATTTCTTTTTGTCTCCTGCAGTCGTATATCTCGTGTGCCCTATAACGGTACTTCCCATATATTGCTGAGGCTCTTCTATCGTTTTGAAAACATCCAAAACCAAACCTTCATCTTTTACAGAAAGAATTTTTCCATTGTTCCCAACTGCAATCCCGCAAGCTTCCTGTCCGCGATGTTGCAAGGCAAAAAGCCCGAACTGCGACAAGGAAAACGTATCCAAATTCTCAGGAGAGTGCAGTCCGAAAATCCCACATTCTTCTTCCATTTTATCAAAAGGATAATGAGCTTCCTTTTCTTCTTTGGAAAGATGTTTGGTTTCTTCGAATTCCTGATAGCGGTTTTGGAAAGCAAATTTTGGTAATGTGCTATATTTTTGAAATTCTAAATCCATTCTAAATTTTTCTCGGATTCTATTTTTCTAGAGCAGTTTGTAATCTGTCAAAAATCTCAACATAAGCTTCTGTGATTTCTCCCAAATCTCTTCGGAATCTGTCTTTGTCAAGCTTTTTCATTGTATCCTTATCCCAAAGTCTGCAAGTGTCGGGAGAAATCTCATCTGCCAAAACAATTTTGCCATCAGAAGTTTTTCCCAACTCGATTTTGAAATCAACAAGGATAACATTCATTTTATCAAACAACGCAATCAAAAGGTCGTTGATTTTGCCTGTCAAAGCATACATCTCTTTCAATTCCTCGAAAGTTGCTGCTCCTAAAAATACAGCGTGATAATCGTTAATCAACGGGTCGCCTAATTCGTCTTTTTTGTAGCAGATATCGAAAATCGTAACTGGAGATTTAGTTCCTTCTTCCACACCCAATCTCTGAGCCATACTTCCTGCAGCATAATTACGAACAACCATTTCTAATGGAATGATATCCACTTTTTTTACTAATTGTTCTCTGTCATCAAGCTTTTCGATAAAATGTGTTGGAATTCCGTTTTCGATAAGATATCCGAAAATAAGTGTTGAGATTGCATTGTTCAATTCGCCTTTTCTATCGAATTGGCCACGCTTCTGCGCATTGAAAGCTGTAGCATCGTCTTTGTAACGAACAACGACTTCGTCAGGGTTTTCGGTAGCGAAAACCTGTTTAGCTTTACCTTCGTAAAGCATTTCTTTCTTTTGACTCATAATGTTTCATTTTTTTAAAAGGAAGTCGCGAATCACTTCGATTTCCAATTAAACTTTTTACTGTTAGATTTATGCACAAATTTACGAAATTTTTACATTAAATACTGTTTTGTAAATATTGAGTTCATAAAGCGTTATTGGAACAGGGAATCATAGCAGCCCGACTTGAACGGAGCTCTTTTTCTTTTTTGAATAAAAAAGAAAAAAGTGGGATTGGAAGGCGGATTAAGCTGCCCAAATTATAAAAATAAAAAAGTCTCTTATGAAAAGAGACTCTTGAAATATATTTTAATCAATTTTATTTTTTGATGAACTTGATTGATTTTCCGTCAATATTCAAAATGTAAGTATTAGGAAGTAATGATTGGACATCAATTGATTTTTCATTTACAAATGGATTGCTGAGGTTTTTCATTAATTTTCCAGAAAGGTCATAAATCTGTACAGATTTCGCCTTGCTAACATCACCAGTAATATTGATTCTGTCAACAACCGGATTTGGATAAATCTTGAAATCAAGATTATGATTCACAATATCATTAACCGCCAAAACGCCTAAACCTTGACAATAATCTGAGGCATAAGAAGTCCATTCATTAGCGTCGAAAGTCGCTGTAGGATTGATAATATCTGACTTTCTATAAAGTGACTTATTGGCATTTGCGTTATCCTGACCTTTTATTCCAACCGCATCTACAGTTCCGGATTTGTAAGAAAGGTCAACATAATTACTTCCTGTAAAAGTAAGAGATGGCGCTGCAGTAACGAATTTTGCATTCGAGACGTTGAAACAACTGAAATTAGCATTCGGATTGATGGCCACAAAACTTTGATTATTCTCTATCTCACCTTCCAGTTCAAATGGTTCTCCAAAATAATAAGCAGTTCCTTTGTACTGAATATACAATTTATAACCTTGAAGATTGACTTTATGACCGGTTCTGTTAGCAATTTCAAAAGCTTTGTTATTTCCAGTTCCTTCAAGATATTTGATTATCTGTAAATCTTTTGCAAAAACGTCTGTTTCGAGCGTTGTGACATTCAAAGCATTACTTTGCGGGCTTTCAAGATAAGCATTATCATAGGCTTTAATCGTAAAATTGTAAGTTGTACTTGGAGTCAAATGGTCTGCAGAGAAAGAATTGGTTTTTGAAGTTCCAATCAAAACATCATCCTGATAAATTTTGTAACCTAAAACATCTGATTCCGAATTGGCCTGCCAAGTCAAGTTGACAAAATATGCAGAATTTCTTTCCAATAAAAGAGAAGAAGGAGCTGAAGGCGCAATATTATCTGGAGTTTGATTCCAAATCAAACCAACCCACTCCGGATGGTCAATAAAAGGATTCCTGTTTTTCTGAATATTAAAAACCGAATTATTCCTATCAATCTCCCTTTGAGAAACTGGGTCTAATTGATGCCAATTGAGAAGCATCGCAATGTACCAATTTTCATAGGCTTTTTCCTCAGTTCCATCCAAAGGATTTTGGTCTTTCGTAGGGTCAGTCGCATTTGTTGTATAATTGAAACTTCCTAATTTCCCTTCATACCTTACAACATAATACAATAATGACCTTGCAATATCTCCTTTGAACTCATCAATTGGTTCAAAAACCCTTCCGGTATAAGTTGCATTTGGTGTTCCATTAGCAGCTTGTTTTGAGCCATTGGTAAAGTTATAATAAACCGTGGAACCCGCTTTTCCATAAGGATAATTACTTCTCAACTGATTGATTCTTGCATCTGTTGGAACTACGAAAAACAAATCCGAATACATAGGATAAGCACTATTAAAAGAACTTTGTGGCATCATATGCTCACGATTCCAGCCTAAACCTTCTGCATTGGCGCTTCCGATTATATTACTTAATGTATAATGATAAGCCGTTGTTCCAGCAGGATTATTAGAATAAATATCTAATAAATAAGTTGAATTGCTGGCATCATAATCGTAATGTTTATCAATATCAGTCTGTCCGTACAACGTTTTCAAATCTTCATAATTCCAATTATATGTTTTGTTTGAAATTATATCGTGAAGTTTAGTTTTCAGTTTATAACCCGTCAAATTTTCCGTTCCAGAATAGTATCCTTCAGGAGCTTGAGCAATAACTAAAACCGGTAAGACAGATAATATAAATAAGTATTTTTTCAACATAGAATATCTTTTAATAATCGGGTTATAAAAATATCATTTTTTTATAAGACTTATTTTATTTTTTTTAAATTGATTATTAATAATAGTTTACATTAAATATCTAAACAAAAAAATCCCCTAAGAAAAGGGGATTAATATATTAAGTCTTGGGATTAGCAAATTTTACTCTCCAGCAATTATATTATGAAGTGTAGCTTTCAAACTTTCAAGTTGTTCTTTTTTACCATCCAATTTATCATAAGTATCTTTCAAAAGAGGATTTTCTCTACTTGGATTACTGAAAAATGCCAAATTATTTTCCAATTGAACCACTTCTGCTTCCAAGTCGGTAATTTGATTTTTGATTTTTCTGGCTTTGTCTGTTAATTGGCTTTCAGAAAGGTTTTCTTCTTTCAAGTCGAACTCATTAATCTTATTGAGTTTCAATTTCTCTCTAAGCGTTTTATTGAATTCTGTATTGATTGACAATTTATCTTTCGGAACTTTACCAATCGCGTTCCAGGCATTTTTGATGTTTTCAATTTTTTCAACAGAACCTTCTTCGTCTGTCAAAGCTTTCAACTCATCAAGAAGTGCTTTTTTATTTTTATAATTTTCTTTCCAGTTATCTCCAGTCGCGTTATTTTTATCTCTGTAATTCTTGAAGAAAGTATTACAAGCATCTCGGAAATCATCCCAAACTTTGTTAGCCTGGCTTCTAGGAACGTGACCAATTTTTTTCCAATCTTCCTGTAATTTTTTGAAAAGTGGAACTACAATATCCCAATCCTCAGAATTCATATTATCCTGAGCTGTTTTTATCAAACCTAACTTCTCTTCAAGATTATGAATTTGAGAACCTTTTAGATTCTTATAAAAATCATTTTTAACCGTATTGAAATCTCTTAAAGCCTGCTTAAAATCCGTCCAGTTCTGGTTGGATAATTTCTTAGGAACAGGTCCTAATTTCAAGAATTCTGTACGCAAATCCTCTACCCTTTTTATAGCTTGTTGCCAAAAAGAATGATTGATATTTTGTGGAGCTGACAAAGTTTTCAGTTCCTCAATAATTTTATTTTTCTTATCTAGATTATCCTGTTGTTCAGTTTCTAAAACGGCAATCAGCTCAGATTTTCTTTCGTGGATTTTATTAGAAATTTCTTTAAATTCATCCCAAGTTTTTTCACGGAATTCTTCTGCAACCGGCTCTGCTTCTTCTTTCCAAAGTTTGTGCAGATATTGCAATTCATTCAAAGCTTTTTGAACCACTTTTTCATCCAAAAGTTCTTTTGCTCTCTGAATGATATGCTGTCTTTTTTCAAGATTGTGAGCAAATTCCTGTTCAAGATATTCCTTATTTAAATCCAGCATTTCGTTGAACATCTTCAAATGATGGAAATAATTGTTATTCAGATTTTTGAATTCAGATTTTGCAACTTGACCAGCATTTCCCCAAGCTTCTTTCACTTCTCTTATCGATTTGAAAAGATTAACGCCTGGTTCAGAACTGGTATAAAGATTTTTCAATCTTTCAATAATTGACAACCTTTCCTCCAAGTTTTTCTGATGGTCAGCTTCCTGTGCTTTATGGAATTTATCAAGCTTTTCCTTGTAAATATTAACTAACGCTGATAACTTGGAAGCTTGTGGATGATGGAATTCGAAGTGTTCTTCTGGATTCCCTTGTTCAAGATATTCGTGCTTTTTGTCTTCAACCTCGTCTGCTAATTTATGATTAGCGTGTTCTCTGAGTGCATTGAATTTTTTCGAAAAGGAAGAAGCATCGTCTTTGTTCACGATAGTTTCCATTTCATTCAAAGTTTCTTTTAAAGAAAGATTAGAATAATTTTCTTCAGTAAGTTCGATTTCCTGATGTTCAGTTTCGGTTTCCGAATTTTCTACTGTGGTAACTTCTTCAGAAGGATTAACCTCAGATTCAGAATTTGGAGTTTCAGTTTCCGAAACTTGTTCCGCAGTCACTTCTTCTACTGATTGATTTTCAGAAGGATTGACTTCAGAATTAAGTTTTTCGTTTTCAGGATTTTCGTTTTCAATACTCATAACAAGGCAAATTAATTGACAAAAACAACTTTTAAATGCACTAAATTAACTGTTTTTTCTAGAAAACACCAAATATTAATACTAATTTTCTAAAAAAAGCACTAAATATTTACCAAGATTATGACTGAAGATTTAAAAATCAATAATTACTTGACAAAGGCATTCTGATATCGTATCTTTGCACCTCTAAAAAATTAACAACGGGCATTGCTCGTGTAAAACAAATAAAATCCGTAAATTTTATGAAAACATCTGATTTTAACTTTGACCTTCCTGCTGAATTATTAGCGGAACATCCATCAGAAAACCGTGACGAAGCAAGACTAATGGTTCTTGACAGAAAAACGGAAACTATCGAACACCGCCTTTTCAAAGACGTTATCGAATATTTTGACGAAAAAGACCTTTTCATCTTCAACAATACAAAAGTTTTCCCTGCAAGGCTATTCGGAAACAAAGAAAAAACTGGAGCAAAAATCGAAGTTTTCTTATTAAGAGAGCTTGATGCAGAAACTCGTGTTTGGGACGTTTTGGTTGACCCAGCAAGGAAAATCAGAATCGGTAACAAATTATTCTTCACAGAGGACGAATCTCTAGTTGCAGAAGTTATCGACAACACAACGTCAAGAGGAAGAACACTTAGATTCTTATTTGATGGTTCTTACGAAGAGTTCCGCGCAAAATTGACAGAACTGGGTGAAACACCACTTCCAAAATACATCAAAAGAGAAGTTGAGCCAGAAGATGCAGAAAGATATCAAACAATCTATGCGAAAGTTGAAGGTGCTGTTGCTGCTCCAACTGCTGGTCTGCACTTCTCAAAACACTTGATGAAGAGATTGGAAATCAAAGGAATCGATTTTGCAGAAATTACGCTTCACGTTGGTTTAGGAACATTCAACCCAATTGAAGTTGAAGATTTGTCTAAGCATAAAATGGAATCTGAAGAAGCTATCATTGATGAGAAAAATGCAGAAATCATTAACAGAGCAGTTCAAGAAGGTCGTAGAGTCTGCGCTGTAGGAACAACTACAATGAGAGCTCTTGAAACATCTGTTTCTTCTAACAAAAAAATATCAGCTTACAGAGGATGGACCAACAAATTCATCTATCCGCCTCACGATTTTGGTGTTGCAAATGCAATGATTACCAATTTCCACACGCCTAAATCTACTTTGATTATGATGATTGCAGCTTTTGCAAACAAAGATTTCATAATGAGAGCTTATGAGGAAGCAGTAAAAGAAAAATACAAATTCTATTCTTACGGAGACGCAATGTTGATTCTTTAAGATTTGAATTTTTCAAAGTTAGAATGCACAACTTTTACGGTTGTGCATTTTTTTATGTCTTTTAATTTCATTAATTTCATCAGATGAAAGCACTTTCTTTTTTAGCATTATTATCGATAACATTTTCTTGTTCTCAAACTCAAGAGAATTTTTCAACGTTGGCAAGTCTTCCAAAAAAAATAAAAGAAGCATCAGCTTGTGAGATTTCCAAAGCGTCACCATTAATCTGGACGATTGAGGACAATCATAATCATAATGTTCTTTTTGGGTTTAATGAAAAAGGTGAATTAATCAAGAAAATTACTATTTCTAATGTTGAAAATAATGACTGGGAAGATTTGACCTCTGATAATGAAGGGAATATTTATATCGGTGATTTTGGAAATAATGATAACGAAAGACAAAATCTCGCCATTTATAAAATCAAAGCTTCGGATTTAAATAAAGATGAAGCACAAGCAGAATCGATTGTTCAATTCTATTATCCGGAACAAACAGAATTTCCTCCAAAAAAGAAAGACCGAATCTTTGACGTAGAATCGTTCTTTATTCATAATAATAAGTTTTATCTTTTTACAAAGAACAGAAGTTCAAAATTTGATGGAACGACAGTTTTATATGAAGTTGATAATAACTCGACTCAAAAATTACCTGCGAAAAAAATCGGAAGTTTTGTGACTTGCGACCAGTTCAATCATTGTGCTGTTACAAGTGCTGACATCAGTCCAAATAAAGATAAAGTCGCCATCTTAAGCTCCGATAAAGTCTGGATTTTCACCAATTGGAAAGGCAATAATTTCTTCTCTGGAAACGTTGAAAAAATCGAACTAAATCATCATACTCAGAAAGAAGGCTTATGTTTCAAAGATGAAAACACCATTCTAATGACTGACGAAGGTGACAAAAAAATCACAGGAAATCTTTATCAATTGAAGTTGAAATAGAATCTTATTTATAAATGAAAAAGATTTTATTAATATTCACTTTTATTATATTAAATCTAAGTTTGTTTTCTGCTCAGACTAAAGAAGAGTTTAACAAATTGATTAACGAAATCTCTGTTGAAAATTCAATTGATATTATTACAACTAAAGAGTCAAAACAAATTATTTCTTATGGTGAAAAATCATTAACATTGCTTGCTGAATTTTTCACTGATGAAACTTTGACAAATGTCAAATCTGATTGCTTAGAAAGAAATTTAACAAAAGGAGAAATTGCGATTATCCTTGCTGATAGAATTCAAAGAATACCTTATTTTAGATTAACTGGAATTCAAAATTGCCTTTTAGAATTTTGTAAAAATAATCCCAATTTAATTGAATATTATTTTCCTTTTATTCAAAAAGACAAAGCAAAATTATTTACAAAAAAATATCGTGATTGGTTAGAAAGCAAAGAAAATCTTTATCAATTGAAGTTAAAATAATTCAATCACAATAATTTAGAAGAGGAAAATTTCGCTACAAAACCCTCAAATTCTTTTCGATAACTTCTACCTACTGGAAGGTTGTATTTATTCAATACAATTTCATTGTTATTGAATGCAGTTACATATTTTGAATTGATTAAAAATGACCGATGAATCCTTACAAAGCCTTTATCATAAAGTGAATTTTCTAAGTCCGTAATTTTATTTTTAGTGACAACTTTTTCTTCGTTTTCTAAAATAATTTTCACATCATTTCCTTGGCTTTCAAAGTAGAGAATATCGGATAAAATGATTTTTCGATTCAATCCATCTGTCTTTACAATAATGAAATTTTCAACTTGTTCATTAGAAGAAATATTTCTCAACACACGCTCTACAGATTTGAAAAATCTCTCGAATGTTATTGGTTTCAGAATATAATCAACAGCTTCCAACTCAAAACCTTCTATGGCAAATTCGCGGTAAGCTGTGGTGAAAATGGTTTTAGGCTTTTGATTGAGGGATTTCAGAAATTCGATTCCGTTAAGATTTGGCATTTCAATATCCAGAAACATCAGGTCAATAGATTTTGTCTGCAATATTTGATAAGCTTCAATCGCATTTTTTGCAGTTGCAACCAGTTTCAAGGAATCAATCTTTGAAATATGATTCTCCAAAAGCTTGACAGCCAAAGGTTCGTCATCAATTATAATACAATTTATCATTCTGTTGCAGGCGTAATTATTTCTACACTAAACCAATTTTCATTTTGCAAAATATTAAATTCAAACTGATTGTTGTAAAAGATTTTCAGTTGCTCTTCTATATTATTTAATCCCAAACTTTCTCGTTCAGATTTTAAAATTTCCGAATAGGTGTTTTTAATTCGAAAAACGGATTGATTTTCATTGGTTTCAATTTCAATATTAATTTCAATATTTCCAACCGATTTTCCAGCGCCATGCTTGAAAGAATTTTCAACCAAAGAAAGATACAACAACGGCGGAATTTTGTTCTCAGAATTCAATTTTTGGGATTTGAATATTTTCAAACGTTCGTCATATCGGAGTTTTTCAAGCTCGATATAATCATCAATGATAGAAAGTTCATCAGAAATATTAACTGTTTTATTCTGACCTTTATAAAGAACATAGTCCAAAATTTCCGAAAGCCTACCGATAGATTCTGAAGTTTTCTCCGAATTAATAATGGAAAGCGAATAAATATTATTGAGTGTATTAAATAAAAAGTGTGGATTAAGCTGAGATTTCAGAACCTTCAATTCTAATTCTGCTTTTTCTTTCAGAAGTTTGGTTGTGTTTTGTTTTTCGCTTTTATATCGCAACATAAACATCACAGAAACAAAGGCAAAAGCTCCTGTAATAATCGAAAAAGTATAGCTAATCAATAAATATCTAATGTCTGTAAATATGCTATAAATGCTGTCTTGTGGAAAATTACAAAAAAAAGGTTCGGCTATGTAAACAATAAAAAGGCGATTAATGACAGAAAAAACATACAGAGAAACAAGCAGTAAAATTGAAAATGAGAAATACTTTTTTCGGTCGAAAAAATGCTTTATGAGAACATAATAAATAAAATTGGCGCTGATAATCTGAAAAATCCAATGGCACAAATCATAGTAAAAAATCAATTGAATATTAGCATCCTCATATTCTCCATAATTCCTCGCCTCAATCAACAGAAATAATGCTGTCCAAAATAAAATTTGAAAGCCAATGTTTGATTGATATTTTTTCCAAGTTCCGATTTTCACAATCTTCAAAAATATAAATTATAACCCGATAAAACCTCTTATGAATGCAGAATCGGCAAATCGAATGACAAACAACCAGAATTACAATCCAAAATACAGAAAAAGTAATCCACATAAAAATCTCCGCTTTCCGAATATCACTTTAAAATTGCAATGAAAATCCAACCATCTTGCAGAAAAAAATTAAATGCAGACAACTTCTTCTCAAAGATTCAATGGATTGGACTATTTAAGAGCCATTGCAATTCTTTTGGTATTAATGTATCATTATCGCTCTTTTACACATCCAGATTGGATTGATATTTACGGACGTTTTGGCTGGACAGGAGTTGATTTGTTCTTTGTATTAAGCGGTTTTCTGATTTCAAATCAATTATTTCAAGAAATTAAAAATCGAGGAAATTTTAGTCTAAAATCATTTTTCACAAAACGTTTTTTCAGAATCATTCCGCCTTATTTTTTCACATTGATTTTATATTTCTGTTTTCCATTTTTCAAAGAAAGAGAATCACTTTCGCCGTTATGGAAATTCCTCATTTTCACTCAGAATTATGGCTTAGATGTCATCAACAAAGGAACATTTTCACACGCTTGGTCTTTGTGTATCGAGGAGCAATTTTATCTTATTCTGCCTTTTTCATTACTATTACTCATCAAATCAAAAACATTAAAATATCTAAAATTTATAATCTTCATCATTATACTATTTTCGATTTTGGCGAGATATTTTTCTTGGCAGGAATATGTTTCTCCCAATCTCAATTCGAGTGAATTTTGGAAAGTCTGGTATATGAAAATCTATTACCCAACGCACACAAGATTGGACGGATTGGCAATCGGCGTTTTAATTGGATATCTTTTTCAATATCCTTCAAAATTCAGAAAGATTATTGATAAAAATGGCAATTGGTTTTTGCTGTTAGGTTTGGTTTCTCTTGGTTTTTCATTTTGGATTTGCAATGACCAATCTTCTGAATTTGCATCGATGTTTGGTTTTACATTCGTTGCTGTAAGTTATGGTTTTATAGTAATTTCTGCGATTTCTAAATCTTCGTTTATAAACAAATCAAAAAACTATTTTACGACTCAATTAGCGAATTTATCTTTTACAATCTATCTTTCTCACAAGGGAATTATCCATATTATTCAAAGCCTGATAGAATATTACAAAATTTCCATTTCGGAAAATTTGTTATTGATTATCTGTTTAATAGGATGTATTCTTGGAGGATTATTTTACAGATATTTCATCGAGAAACCGAGTTTAAAATTGAGAAATAAAATCTCTACTAATCTGTCTTCGTAAACGAATAAAGCAACATATCCGTAAGAACTTCCTGTCTTTTTCTGTAATCGTTTTTCAGCAAACCTTCAAACTCAAAATTGCAAAATTCCGCTACTTTTTTGCTGGCGATATTGTCTGGTGCGATTTTCATAAAGATTCGAAGCATTTCTTTTTCGTTCATACAAAAATCACGAAATGCTTCTAAAGCTTCATAAGAATATCTGTTACCAGCAAAATCATTGAAAATGAAATATGCCAACTCTCCTTTCGGAACCGACCAATCTATTTCTCTAATTGAAATATGTCCAATCAATTCATCTGATTCTTTGAGGAAAATTCCGAAATAAAAACCTTCATTCTTTTGGCAACTTTCAATCTTCTTTTGGAAGTATAATTTTGCTTCTTCCAAAGTCTTGGTTACACTCAGAGTTCTGGAAAAGTAGTCTTCCAGATAAGTTTTATCTTTCTGGAATTTAGTATAAAATTCTTCTATAAAATCTAATGAATAAGGTTTCAGAATAAGACGTTTGGTTTCTATCATTTTTTGAATTCCTTTTTTACGCAAAGTTTTATTAAGTTTTAAGTTTCCAAAGCATCAATAAATTGATGTTATGAAGTTTTGATTTTACAATCTCCTCTTTTAATCAACCTGTTGATTCTTTGCTTTCTTAATATTACTTAGTCCTTTAAAAAAACTTTGCGACAAGATAATATTTATTGAAATTAAAAAGTTCCGCCAATACCAATAACCAATCTTCCACCGTCAGAAGAATTGAAATAAGAAGCGTTCAAAGAAATTGCATCAACTGCATTCAGCCAAAAACCACCGCCGTAAGAGTTGTGCCATTTGTTGGAACTTTCGTTCGGATTCCAAACTCGACCCAAATCAAATCCACCGAAAAACCCATAACTCAAAGGTAAAATGGAGTTTTTGATTTTCCCGACTTCATATTTCAAATCCGTTGTTTGAAAGAAAGAATTCTTCCCATAAAAACGATTGAATCGGAAACCTCTCAAATCATTATTTCCGCCCAAAGTCGCCATCTGATAAAACTCGTAACCGTCTCCTAAAAGCCATTTTGCTTTTGCATAAGAAGACCAAACTAATCTTTTATTTGTCGTTAAATAATGTAAAAATCCAAGTCCTGTTTCGAGCGAAGTATAGTTTCTGTCAGTATTTTCAAGATTCATATTGTAAACTGCTCTTACATCGAATTTCATTCCCAGTTTCGGATTCGCTTTGTTGTCATAATTTTCATAATTAAAGGAAACATCAGCTCCACCAAATTGTTTCGAATTGAAAACATCTTCGTTCACCACATTTGGTAAAGAAATATAACGGTCAGCTGTTCTATCGATTTTCAGAACTTCATATTTCAGTTTTGCTGAGAAAGTTGACGCATTTTTGTTCCAATTAATAGACGGAGAAAACGCGAATTCTTTCGCTCTCACATTCGTAAATCGGTTTCCAAATTCTTCATTCAAATTGACTGTTTCGTTCCCGATTCCGTAGAAATTTCGGATATAATGAGAACTCGTAACTCTCGCATCCAAACCATAAAACCAACCGCCTGTCAACTGTGGAAAAATGCCTTGGTAAGCCAACTCATAACCTTTAGTTCCTGTAAAATAATTAGCTTTTATCTGATGTTTTTGAGAAAAGGGATTTTGTGTAAAATTATTCACAATATAAGTTCCGACAACACCAAAAGAAAGTGCATCATCCGGATTGAAACCAAGATTTGGCATTACCAAAGTACTGTTATATTTTGGTTTTTTGTAATTATATTGATTGATGTTGTAATCGTCGGTTAAGGTTACATTGGCATTTCCTTTGTTTTCAAAGTTATTTTTCTTGCTTTTGTAATCGTAGATTCTCAAATTTTGGGTATTAGAAACGGTGTATTTATCTTCGTCCAAACCTCCTAGCAATCTAACTTTGATGCTCGATTTTGATGTTCCTTCCACAACAAATTCGTCGTCATCAGAAAGCGCATAAATCCAGATTTCTTTGGTTTCTTTTCCTGAATAAATCTTGGAAGATTCCAATTCTTCACCTGACTTTTTCAAACGATAGATTTTGACTTCGGTTTCGTTATTTGGCAATCTTGTGACAACAATTTTATCTTTTTTGTCTGTTCCTGTCAGCATTACTTTTCTTTCCAAGAATCTAAAATAATCCGAAGCATATTTTTTCAAATCGCCTTTACGAATCAACAATTTCTGAATCAAATCTTCGGAAACTTTATCCTGAGTTTCTTTCGGCAGATTTTCAAATGCTTTTCTGATGTCATTTTCAGTTAAATTATTTTGAATAAAATCTGCGACTTCCAACCAATCTTTCTCACTAGAATTTTTTGTAAAAGCCAAATCCAAAGGATAAGGTTCGCGATTGAACCATTTCACATCTCTGATTTTTTCATCAAATCCCTGCATATGTCTCAAATCTGGAATTCTCATTACCAAAGACAAAATCAATCCGTCATATTTTGAAAATGCTTGGTCTCTGTCTTTAGGAATCGGGCTGTAAATCACATCTCCATTTTCTTTTTTCGCTTCGAATTTCCATTGGTCGTGATGTCTGTCCCAATCGCCAATCAACATATCGAACAAACGCGCTTTAATCCACGCTTTTTCATCCATTTTATACTTTTCGTCTTTGGCAAGATTCAGGATTACTTCGTCTGTTCCAATAACTTTGTTTGGATTTTCTTCGGTTTCCATTGGTCGGTCTTCGAGATAATACAATTCGTCACCAAAAGTCTCATTGAAGTTTTTCAAAGTCTTCTGTTTCGGAATATAAAAAAGTTCCGGTGTTGTATGACGAATTCCCAATTTATCGGACATTTCACCGATTGCCAAAGGCGTGTAAGGATGAGAAGTGGTATAAAAATCCAGTAGAAATTTATCTGCATAACTTCCATCAAAATCATCTACAACGTATTGATTTTTAAAAGCAACAGCCTGCAAAAATCTCACACCACTTTTTTTGAGCGCTCGGATGACATATTCGTTTCCGGTTTTGGTTTCCAGACGGAGCGATTTGGTCTGATGTCCGCCTCCTGCTCTATCGGTTTTCACACCTCCGAAAAGCGTATCCAAAGCCAAATTCCTCACATTGATTTTCTTAGAATAATAATCTCTGTAATGTTTTCCCCAAAGAAATTCGTAGAGTTTACTTTTCTTGGTCATCGATGAATCGTAGATTGAAGCTTTCGTATATTCTGAGAAGTTTTTCGGGTAATCTTTGGAAGTTTTTTCTTCAGTTCCAAGAACCGTTTTTCTGAATAATAATTCCGATTTTTCCGGATTAAGATTATAAAAACTTACTTCTGCATTTCCGGATTTTGAAATTTTCAGTTCAGTATAACCGTTTTTCCCAAATGAAAAGTCATTTTCTTTAACTGCTTTTGCAGATTCGGTTTTGGAGCCTGCTCCGCTGATGATTTGCCTGATGTCGCCTTGCTCAATGTATTGCAGATTGTGGTCGTGACCAGAAACTATTACTACATTTTTTCGTCCGCCAATCAATGTTTTGAGTCTATCAGACAAATTTTTATAATTCTGATTGGAAATATCCTGATGAGAAAATCCTCCTGTTGCTCTTGCAAGATTAATAACCGAAGCTAAAAACGGCAAAGGAAATCTATTCTCGAAAGGAAAAATCTGTTTTCCCCAAGAGTAATATCCACCGTGAGAACCTTGTGTAATCAAAGGATGATGAGTAGCAACAACGATTGTTTTATTCTGATTTTTATTCAATTGGTCTTCAAATTCTGTATAAAAATCTTCTCGGGTTTTGATGTCGCATTTTTCATTAATATTCGGATTCTTGTTCCAATCTGCTAAAACCCATTCTGTATCCACTAAAATCAATGTCAGTTTTTTATTGATTTTTCGAGTTTCAATTGGACAGCCATTTCTTGGTGCAAATGTATTTTTGTCTCCGAATTTATCTGTTACATAATCTTCTTCACGTTTCAGACCTTTGATTCCGTTGTTGTACCAATCGTGATTGCCTGGAATAAAAATCGTTTTTCCTTTGAATTGATTGGATAATGAGATTTGGTTATCCATTTTTTTCTCAGCCAAACTTCTTCCTTTATCTTCTTTTTTTTGCATTCCTGCCGGATAGATGTTATCACCAAGAAAAATAAGCGTGCTGTTTTCAGAAGCTTTGGACAATGAATCTTTCAGAATATTCATATTATGGAAAGCCTCATCCTGGTCAAGATTTCCAGCATCACCAACCAGATAAAATGTATGAATAATACTGTCTTTTATGGTTGAATTCTTTTCAAAATTTTTGACATTCTTTCCGTAATCGGCTTTTTTCACTGCGCAGGAAATCACAGTTAATGAAATTAGAAAGAAATAATAGATGTTCTTCATTTTTATATGTCGGTGCTTCACACCTTTATTAGATTCTTTTATGGGTTTTCCACCAACATTTCGGCACTTCTCACCGCAATTATCAGTCAAGACAATAAAACTTAAACAAAGTCAGTTTAATGTTTTTGAATAAATATTGATAAAATTACTGAAACTCTAACAATATTTAACAAAATTAAAAATTTAAAAGCCATTATACTTTCTTAAATTTGTTTTAAATTGACTTTATGGATATTTTGAAAATCTCGGAAGATTACGCAAAAAACTTGCTCAAAGATAAATTATCTTCTGCCTATACTTATCATAATCTTGACCACACGATTCAGGTTGTGGATAAAATAAAAATTCTTGCAAAAGAAGAAAACATCAGTCCTGAAGATACCGAAAATTTGCTTTTGGCAGGCTGGTTTCACGATTTGGGATATGTGGATGACGCTGATAATCACGAGGAAGAAAGTCGAAAAATAGCTTCTGATTTTTTAAAACAACATCAGTTTCCTGAAGAAAGGATTACGAAAATCGGAGAATTGATTTTGGCAACAGACAAATTCTACAAACCAAAAAATCATTTGGAAGAAGTGATAAAAGATGCCGATTTGTATCATTTGGCTTCGGATGATTATTTCAGAATTTGTGAAAATCTGAGACAGGAAATCAAGGAAGTTCATCATCAGAAATTCAGTAAGCAACAATGGTCGGAACTTAATATTGTTTTCTTCTCGAAACATCAGTTTTACACCAAATATGCCAAGGAAAACTGGCAACCAATCAAGGAAAAAAATGTGGATAGAATCCTTTCCAATATTCAAAATTTGAAAGAAGAAAAAAAGAAGAAAAATGCCGAGGATAATGATAAAGCGCTTCTGAATAAGAAGAAACTAGAGAAATTAGAATCTCCAGAACGCGGAATAGAAACGATGTTCCGTGTGACACTGAATAATCATACAAAACTAAGTCAAATTGCTGACAGCAAAGCCAATATCTTACTTTCTGTAAATGCGATTATCATTTCCGTCGCTTTATCGACATTGATTCCAAAACTGGATGCGCCGAGTAATTCGCATTTGATTGTTCCGACTTTCATAATGATAATGTCGAGTGTTGCCTGTATCATTTTGGCGATAATGTCCACAAGACCAAAGGTTTCCAGCGGAACGTTTACCAGAAAGGAAATCGAAGAGAAAAAAGTGAACCTCCTGTTCTTCGGAAATTTCTACAAAATGCCAATGGAGGAATATCTCTGGGCAATGAAAGAAATGATGAGCGACCGACAATATCTCTACGATACAATGATAAAAGACCTCTATTATTTGGGAATTGTTCTGAACAGAAAATATAAATTACTACGATTGACCTACACGGTTTTCACAATCGGAATTATAGCTTCTGTGATTGCTTTTGTGGTGGCTTTTAGGAATGTGACGGTTTGATTCTCTAAACACAAATTTCACAAATAGACTCACAAAATCCACAATAAATTTTGTGAGAATTTGTGAAAAAAAATTAGTGTTATTTGTGTTTAAATCCCTTCCACAAAATCATACTCAACTTTCTCAGCTTTGTAATTCACAGCAACACGCAACGCTCTGAGTCCATTGATTCCTTGTAAATCTTCAACATCCAGTTCTTCAATATTAGCTTCCAGAATATTTTGATTTTGAAGGATTTTTATCAATTTCAGATATTCCTCACGTTCTCTTTCCTGAGAATAGATAATGCTAATTTTTCCAGATTGTGTGATGCGTTCATCCGAGTTTTTCACCAAAGATTTATCGATACGTTTTTTAATCATTTCGTAGCGCGCATTGTAGCTTCCATCAACATCAAAACGCTTTTCATCCATTCTGAAACGAATACTTATTGGTGTACTATAAACCAAAATCAGAGACGCAACATCCAACGGATAGGCCAATCGGTCTTTGTGTTTTGCATATTCGATTTCTGTTTCGCAAAGCACGCGCAATTGCCATAAACGAAGGTTTTTCAGGAAAATCGGGTCGTAAGTCAAATCCGGCTCAATGGAAGAACCTATGTACATATTATGTTCTACACCGTCAGTCTTGAAACGCTCGTAATAAAACGGAAATCTATGTTGTTGCTCTTCCTGTCTTTTGTCCAGAATATCGGCTAGATTTTTATTGATTGAAGACAAACTATCATCAAATTTCTTACGGAAATTGTAAACTAATTCAGTTTTAGAATCCAGTTGTTTGTGATATTCGGTAACGATATGATTATAATTGATATTTTGAAGTTTAATCGATTCCAGTAACGGATGAACCTCAAACAAAATAAAATTCTGAACCTGACTTTCCGTATCGGCTTTCAAGTCGTTATTCAGAAGTTTTTGATACTGAATCAATTTCTGATTGATTGCTTCCAAGTCATTATCAGAACTCAATTTTTTGAACACATCAGAAATCATCATCAGATTGATTTCCATATCTTTTTTAATCGCCAGATTTCTGGAAACCGAAGAATTTCTAATATCGGTCTGACCAAAAAGTGGAGTCAGATTTTGGAAACTGATATTTCTATAAGGCAAATCAAAATCCTCTCTGTAAAAACCAATATGACGTTCCGCTTCCTGACGGAATTTCCAATAAACACTCGGATGTATAGATGTATATTCTCTTTGAATGATTGCTTGAATTCTCGTTTCGATACCGTCATAAAGCCTATCCATTGTATCTTCCAGATATGGCATCACTATTTCCATTTTGGTAGCATTGATGCTGTTCAGCATTTTTTTTCTGGAAACGAGCTCAATAATTCCGAGAAGTTTTTTATCCTTGATGATGGGCGCAAAAATCGCACTTTTGATTCCCGACTCGTAAAATTGTTTTGCTAAAGTACTTTCCGGAAATTCTTGATAAGTTCGTTCAACATCAGAAATACTGAAGAATTTTCTCGTCTCAACAAGTGTATTAAAATTCTTTTCGCAAAGCAATTCATTCTTACAATCCTGCGGAATTCCACCTGACAGAATAAAACTGTCAATCACTCCATTGATGGGATTTCTGACAAATTTGTTTTCTTCAAAATCAATCGCTGTAAAACCCAATTCCAAATCAGGAACCTGAAAAATAGAACGAAAAATCTTGTTCATTTCCGATTTCAGATTCTTGTCATCTTCAAGATTAATAAGTTTGCTTTTAAGATTCGAAACTGCGATTTCTGTGGTTGCATCAAAGAAATTAATCACTGCAAAACCTTTCAGTTCCCAGCTTTTCGGCGGAAATTTCTCTTTCCAAAGTTCATAATCATCAAAATTGTCCAGCAACTCTCCTATTTCTTCTTCGGTCAGTTTTTTATAATCTTCCAAAGGATTAACATCGATGAAATCAACATTATTCAGAAAACGATAATGATTGACAATTCCCTCTTCATTAGGAATATCAAAAATAAAAGGCATCGAAAGATTAAGCGGAACTTTATAAAAATCTCTCAGAATAATACAACAACTCATCACATAGAAACGATGCGGGTCGAGACCTTTAATCAGCATATCAAAGTTTTCTCCCGCATTTTTCAGAATGCTTTGAAAACGTTTTGACGGATTGAAAAAGAAATTATAAAAAGGAAAACCAATCGCTTTGATTTCATTCCCAGTCAGCATTGGCGGAAAAAGGTCACGTAAAAGTTCCTTCATCAGCGTTTCGTTGTCTTTGAAAAAATCAAGATTACCAATGCCATTCAAAAGTTCAGGAAACTCTTTGGTTTTATCCAAAATCCTCTGATGCGAAAGCGCATACTCCGAGCTTTCAGAAGCTTCGGCTTCCATTTTTCGGATAAGTTTTTCAAAAGAAAACTTGAGAACAAACGGGCTTTCGTAAAAGGCTTGGAATTCCATAAGGGTAAAAATCAATGCAAATGTAAGTAATATCGAATTATTAAAAAAGACGAATCAAAATTCATAATACCTTAATACGATAATAGAAATCAAGACTATTAAAATGTAACAAATTATCAATGTTAAACTTACAAAATAAACTGTTTTGATATTTTTTAAGATTTAGCAATTATAACTTTAATCTATTATTATATTCGAAGATTTTAAATTTGCTCTATTAAGCGTATCTTTGCAAAAATTTTCAGAATACATTGAAAGATATCCGCACACTTTCCCTCGACCAGCTCAAAGATTACTTCAGCACAATTGGTGACAAGCCGTTTCGTGCCAAGCAGGTTTATGATTGGCTTTGGAGCAAGAATCTGCATTCTTTTGATGAGATGACGAATCTTTCTAAAAATCTTCGCGATAATCTTTCCCGTGATTTTTTCATCAACCCAATTGCTGTTGATTTATTACAAAAATCTTCTGACGGAACGATAAAAAATGGTGTGAAACTTCACGACGGATTAATGGTAGAATCAGTTTTGATTCCTACTGAAACCAGAAGTACTGCCTGCGTTTCCTCTCAAGTAGGATGTTCTCTGAATTGTGAATTCTGCGCAACGGCAAAACTCAAAAGAATGAGAAACTTGGAAGTTGCTGAGATTGTGGACCAAGTTGCTCTGATTGACCGTCAAAGTAGAGAATATTTTGACAGACCACTCACAAACATCGTGTTTATGGGAATGGGCGAACCGATGATGAATTACAAAAACGTTGTCGAAGCGATTCACAAAATCACAAAACCTGAAGGTCTGGGAATGTCGCCAAGAAGAATAACGGTTTCAACATCGGGAATTCCGAAGATGATAAAAATGCTGGCTGATGAAGAACTGAAAGTGAAATTGGCACTTTCTCTACATTCCGCAATCGAGCACAAACGAAACGAAATAATGCCTTTTTCTGAGAAATTTCCATTGACTGATATTATGGATTCACTTCAATATTGGTATCAGAAAACAGGTTCTCCAATTACTTTTGAATATTGCGTTTGGAAAGGAATCAATGACGGAGACGAAGATATCAAAGCTTTAATTAAATATTGCAGACAAGTTCCAAGCAAAGTGAATCTTATCCAATACAATCCGATTGGTGAAGGGAAATTCGACCACAGAAGTATCGAAGCTGAACAAAAATACGTCCGTGAGCTGGAAAAAGCAGGAATCACAATCGTTGTAAGAAAAAGTCGTGGTGGTGATATCGACGCGGCGTGTGGACAATTGGCGAATAAAACGGCGGAGTAATTCTTTAACAATCTTTTAATCCAATCAATTTTTTCTTCCAAAAATCAATTCTTATTTTTACAATATGAAGACGATTTTAGTAGATATGGACGGCGTTCTTGCCAATACCAACCAGCATTTCATTGATTACGAATACAAAAGAAACGGAAACCAAATTCTTTGGGACAACATTAGCGGACTTTCAGAAGCAGAAGCTTTTCCGAACTTTTTGGAAGATGTGAATTCCAAAGGATTTTTCAGGACAGCTCCGGTTATAGAAAAAGCAGTGGAAGTTTTGAAATATTTGAACGAAAAATATAATGTTCTCATCGTTTCTTCGGCAACCGAATTCCCGAATAGTTTGACAGAAAAAGCAGAATGGCTGATGGAACATTTTCCTTTTATCAGTTGGAAACAGATGATTTTCTGTGGACGAAAAGACTTTGTCATCGGAGATATTATGATTGATGACCATCCTAAAAACCTGAATCTTTTCTCAGGTCAAAGAATCTTGTTTTCACAACCACACAATGCTAATTCCATTGTTGAAAATTCTACAAGAGTTTCTGGGTGGGATGATATTATGAATATTCTGTAAGTTCGTGATATGAAAAAACAGGTTTTATATTTTTTAATTTTTCTATTTGGATTTCAGATTTCTGCACAAAAAGTGGAGTCTCTGAATCTCAAAAAATATAAAATTGCTGTTTTGAGTGACTCTTTGCGAGAATCTTCTGGCTTGACAAATTTTGATGGAAGATTATTTTCCTTCAATGACAGTGGAAACACCAGCAAAATCTTTGAAATAAAAGCAGGAAGTTCTTACATCGAAAAAACTTTCCAAACAGGTTTAAAAAACATCGATTGGGAAGCGATTACGAATGACGGAAAAAATTTCTATGTTGGAGAATTTGGGAACAATTTGGGAACCAGAAAAGATTTGAAAGTTTATCAAATTCCTTTCAGAAATGATTCTTTGATTATTGATTCGATTAAAACTATTCCGTTCTTTTATCCTGAACAAACTGATTTTACTCCGAAAAACATCAATAACAATTTCGATGCAGAAGCAATGATTTTCTTGGATGGAAACATTCATCTATTCACAAAAGAATGGATTACGAATACTGTTTCACATTATGTCATTGATAAAAATCTGACGGAAAATCAACCTGCTCAAAAGCTCGAAAGCTTCGACACTGGTTTTGTTGTGACCGATGCTTCGGTTTTTGAAAACAAATTATACATTGTTGGTTACACCAAAAATGCGTCTGTTTATATGATGATTTTTGAAAAAGATGAAGCCGGAAATCTTTTCTTCAATAAGCCTATAAAAAAATATTCTCTCGGAAGAGCTTACAATGTTGGACAAATTGAAGGAATTACCGCAACTGAAAAAGGAATTTATATTTCTGGAGAGCGATTCAGTATTAAAATCAAAAAAGTACCTCAAAGTCTTTATTTCATTCCGTTTCAAGATTTAAAATAATTATATTTGTAGAATAATAAAAATTGGATGTAAGATATCATAATTTGAATATTAAGCAGTATCTGATGCTTTGATATTGCAGAATTCTTGATATTTTTACAACAGTTTTTCTGGTGAGACGAAGGACAAATCCTCAACATAGCCCCGATTGCAGTGGAAATCCTTTTTTGTAAAAAAAGATTGCAACGGAAAGCGGGTTGGAAAAGTGAATAGAAATACAATCGTCTTGCTCCAAAAATATAATTTTTAAACGCGAACAGTGGCCAATACAGTAGAACTAATCAAAGCTCCGATTTCTGACGAAATGAAACTTTTTGAACAAAAGTTTTATGAATCGATGAAAAGTAATGTTGCACTGTTGGACAAAGTCACGCGTTTTATTGTGACTACAAAAGGGAAACAAATGCGTCCGATGTTTGTTTTTCTCTGTGCAAAACTGGTCGGAAATGTGAATGAAAAAACGTTCCGTGGTGCCAGTATGATTGAGCTGATTCACACGGCGACTTTGGTTCACGATGATGTTGTGGATGAGAGTTTTAAGCGCAGAAATTTTTTTTCTATCAATGCACTTTGGAAGAATAAAATTGCAGTTTTGGTTGGCGATTATCTGCTTTCAAAATCGGTTTTGCTTTCTACTGATAATAAGGATTTTGATTTGTTGGCGGTAATTTCCAGAACTATCAGAGAAATGTCTGAAGGCGAATTGCTTCAATTGGAAAAAGCTAGAAAACTGGATATTACGGAAGATGTTTATTACGAAATCATCCGTCAAAAAACTGCTACTTTGATTGCAGCGTGTTGCGAAGTTGGTGTTTTATCAAACGGCGTGGATGAAGCGACTGCGAAAAAAATGCAGGAATTCGGGACTTACACAGGAATGGCTTTCCAAATAAAAGATGACCTTTTTGATTATCAAACGAGTAATATCATCGGAAAACCTGTCGGAATCGATATCAAGGAACAAAAGATGACTTTGCCTTTGATTTATACTTTGAAAAATGCGAGTCCTGAGAATTACAAAAAGTATTTTGCAACGATAAAGCGTTATAATAACGATTCCAAAAAAGTCCGCGAATTGGTAGAATTTGTTAAATCTTCTGGTGGAATGGATTATGCCATCCAGACAATGAAAGATTATCAGCAAAAAGCACTTGATATCTTGGCCGAATTTCCTGACAACGAAGCTAAAGAATCGTTGAAACTAATGTTGGATTACGTCATCAGCAGGAAACTTTAATCTTCTTTTCTGTATTCTAAAATATCCGCAGGCTGGCAATCCAAAGCTTTGCAAATCGCTTCCAAAGTACTGAAACGAACGGCTTTTGCTTTTCCAGTTTTCAGAATAGAAAGGTTGGAAAGCGTTAAATCTACTTTTTCCGACAGTTCATTCAATGACATTTTTCGTTTGGCCATCATCACGTCTAAGTTTACAATTATTGGCATAATTAAACTGTTAAATCATTTTCTTCCTGCAATTCTACTCCTCTTTTGAAAATTTGAGCAATAATGTAAATCACAGCTCCCATCAAAATAAACGCTTCACTGTCTACCCAAAATTGGTTTAAGCTGTCAGAAACGAAACCGTGATGATGCTCCAAATTCTTAACAAACTGTCTGGCAATGTAGCTCAAAAAGCCAATTGAAAGCGTGTAATAACTAAGTTGTGAAATTTGTTTTGCTACAAAAGCACTAAAAGGTTTTTCTAAATTCATTTTGTGCATCAGATTAATAACTGTGTAAAACAGAACTGCTTTTAAAATTGAAATAATCAAAATAAAACTATAAATACCAAAAAAAACTAATTGATTATCTTGATACATTTTAATCAAGTCCAGCTTCTGATAAAGATTTTGAACCATCTCGGGATTATAAAGATGGAAAAAGAAATTGACGATTAAGCCACCTGCTTCAATAGATAAGCCGACAAATATAATCCAAGCGATAACATATAAGCCCCAAAAGATGAAGTTGTTTGTTTTTGACATAATTAGTAATTTTAAATTATGTTCAAATGTAATAAATATTTATTGATAAACAATAAATATTTTGCTTTAATCAAACAATTTAATTTTTAACAAATCTAAATTTGAGTAGAGATTTTTAATTCCGTAATTTTGAAATATGAACAATTCTCCACTTGCCGAAATTCTACGTCCAAAAACTTTGGATGATGTTTTAGGACAAGAACATCTCACAGGAAAAAATGGAACCATCAAAAGAATGATGGATAATGACACCATTAATTCTCTTATTTTTTGGGGACCTCCGGGAACGGGAAAAACGACTTTAGCAGAAATTATTTCTGAAAAATCTGGTAGAAAATTCTACAAATTATCAGCAGTTTCCGCCGGTGTTAAAGATGTAAGAGACATCATCGACGAAGCTAAAAAGCAGAATCTTTTTTCTGGTAAAAGTCCGATTTTGTTCATTGATGAAATTCATAGATTCAACAAGTCACAGCAGGATTCTTTGCTTCACGCAGTTGAAAAAGGCTGGATTGTTCTGATTGGCGCAACTACAGAAAACCCAAGTTTTGAAGTAGTTTCTGCTTTGCTTTCTCGTTCGCAGGTTTATATTCTGAAAGCTTTGACTTTTGAAAAACTGGAGGAATTGGCTGACATTTCTGTTTCAAAATATAATGAACTTAATCAAACAAAATTCTACCTCGAAGAGAAAGAAGCTTTCATCCAATATTCCGGAGGCGATGCAAGAAAGTTGATTAATTCAATCGAATTGGTTTTGAATCAATTCAAATCTGCTAAGAAAAATAAAATCTCCAACAAAGATGTTTTGTCTGTTCTTCAGGAAAATATGGCTTTGTATGATAAAAACGGAGAACAGCATTATGATATCATTTCAGCCTTCATCAAATCGATGCGAGGTTCTGACCCCAATGGCGCAGTTTATTGGCTCGCAAGAATGCTAGTTGGCGGAGAAGACATCAAATTCATTGCAAGGAGAATGATGATTTTGGCAGCAGAAGATATCGGTTTAGCAAATCCAAATGCTTTGGTAATGGCAAACAACTGTTTCCAAGCCATCAACGTCATCGGAAATCCGGAAGCAAGAATTATTCTAAGTGAAACTGCGGTTTACCTTGCCGTTTCCCCGAAAAGTAATTCGACTTACAGCGCAATTAATGAAGCAATGGCTTTTGTGAAGAAAACCGGAAATCTTCCTGTTCCACTCCATCTTAGGAATGCACCAACCAAATTGATGAAAGATTTGGATTACGGAAAAGAATATCAATATGCACATTCTTATGAAGGTAATTTTGTGGATTTGGAATTTCTGCCAGATGAAATAAAAGGAACTGCATTTTACCAGCCTGCAAACAATTCTACTGAAAAAAAAATCAAGGAACAGCTAAAAGAAAAATGGGGCGACAAATATGATTCTTAAACAGGATGAAATTTAACAAATACCTTCCAAGCGAAACATTAAAACCGTACATCAAATACTTTGCAGTATCGGAAAATAAAATCGCTTCCTCATATAAGGTTTTTCCATCCTCAGGTCTGGTTATTGGATTTCAGTACAAAGGAGAACTCAATTCCATACAAAATGACAGAGAATATAAATTAAATTCTGCTGGCATCACAGGAATTTCTGACCGATACAAGATTTTCCAAAACTCTGAAAATATAGGAACAGTTCTCGTTTTTTTCACAGAAACCGGCTTTACCCATTTTGCATCTATGCCTGCTAATGAATTGTTCAATCTGAGTATTTCTTTAGAGGATATTTTTGATAAAAACAGCATTTCCGAAATCGAAGAAAAACTAGCATTTGGAAAAACCGACAGGCAACGAATTCAGATTGTTGAGCAATTCCTGCTCTCGCAACTGAAAGATATTACAACAGACAGACTAATTGTAGAAGCAATAAAACTTATCTATGAAACCAAAGGAAACATCCGAATCAAAGAGTTAAACGAAAAGCTTTTCATCAGCCAAAGTCCATTTGAAAAACGTTTCCGAAAAGTTGTAGGAACATCACCGAAAAAATTTGCTTCGATTGTAAGATTTAATATGGTGTTGAATGATTTTCAGCAATTTAAGTCTCTATCCGAAATCTGCTATGAGAACAACTTTTTTGACCAGTCTCATTTTATCAAGGATTTCAAACAATTCACCGGTGATACTCCCGAAAATTTCAAACGGTTTCTATAACTTTTTGCTATTGTAGTGAATAATCCAGCCTCCTTGTTTTGATTGTAAATCCGAACACAAAGAGACACTCTCAAAAAAAACGATTTTTTACAATGACTGACACTTAGAGTTTTCACAAATTTGCCCTGTTAATAATTAAAAAAAAATACAATGTTTACAGCAGAGCAAATCAAAACAGCACACAGCAAAGTAAAATCGGGAGCAGATTTTCCGGACTATATTCAAGAAATTAAAACAATGGGCGTAACACATTATGAATGTTATGTCTTCGATGGTCATACAGATTATCACGGCAAAGGCAACATTGCAACAGTGGCCGCGAAATATCCAGAAATACAGATTGCTGATAATGTGGATACAGAAACCTTTAAAATGGAACTGAAAATGCATCAAGAAGGCAAAACAGATTTTATGACATTCATAAAAATGTGTGCAGAAACAGGAATCGAAAAATGGGTTATCATAATGGACGCAATGACCTGCACATATTTTGATAAAACTGGAAATGAAATCCTGGAAGAAAAAATTCCAGAATAATCGTTAAATATTCCTAAAAAAATCTTTTATAATAGTGGTTTCGGAATGTTTTAATATATTTGCGCAAGAGAGATAACTATGGAACATTTCGAAAGTTGGAAAGACTTACTGAACCCCGAATTTTACATCAAAATGGGTGGGTTTTGGCTTATTTTATTCATTATTTTTGCAGAAACTGGGCTTTTCGTAGGTTTCTTTTTACCAGGCGACAGCTTACTTTTTATATCCGGAATTTATGCCGTTAAAATCATAGACACCACTTTCGGTTCTACGGGTTCAGATTTCTTGGACACCACTATTTTGGCTACAGCAGTTGCAGTTGCAGCAATCATCGGAAACGAGATTGGATATTGGTTCGGTTACAAAAGTGGACCATTGTTGTATGAAAGAAAAGATACATTCTTATTCAAGAAAAAATACCTTTTCAAAGCACACGATTTCTTCGAAGAACACGGAGCAGTGGCGGTTATCCTGTCAAGATTTCTTCCGATTGTGAGAACCTTCTCGCCTATCGTAGCAGGAATCGTAAAAATGAGCAAACCCAAATTCTTCTTTTACAACGTTGTAGGAGCATTTCTTTGGTCATTCATAATGATATTTGCGGGTCATTATCTGGACAAATTATTTATGGAACAATTCGGAATTGACCTTAAAACAAAACTTGAATTAATCGTCCTTGTGATTGTTTTGGTAACAACACTTCCAATTATCATCAAATTCTTTTTCACAAAAGATAAAGAAAGACCAACACCAACAGAGGAATAATTTTTGATAATAAAAATTGAAACAACATATAAAACCGGAGCTAGTTTCCGGTTTTTTTTATTTAAATCTAAATATTAAAATGAAAGTATTTTTAAACAAAAGAATTCCCCAAATTGGAATTGATATTTTAAAAGAAAACAATCTCGAAATCATCACTCCAGAAAATGATAATTCAACTCGCGAAGAATGGCTGGAAAACTGCAAAAAAGCAGATATCATTCTCAACGTTGGTAAAAACAAATACGATAAAGCTTTCTTCGATATTTGTCCAAATATAAAAGCAATTTCATTATTCTCAGTCGGATTTGACCAAGTTGATATTGCCGAAGCGACAAAACGAAAAATCCCTGTTGGAAATACGCCAGACGTTCTCAGCAGAGCAACTTCTGATGTCGCATTTTTATTAATGCAAATGGTTTCCAGAAAAGTAAATTACAATATCGAAAAAGTAAAATCTGGAAACTGGAAAGACTTTGACGCTTTAGAAGAACTCGGGCAGGAATTGTATGGAAAGACTTTGGGAATTTTAGGTTTGGGAAGAATCGGTTTTGAAATGGCTGAAAAATGTAAGGGCGCTTTTGGAATGAATATCATTTATCACAATAGAAGTCATAATGAAAGTGCTGAAAAAGAGTTGGATGCCAAATATGTTTCTTTTGATGAGTTAATTCAAAATTCGGATATCATTAGTATTCACGCTAATTATACACCAGAACAAGCCAATCTTTTCAACCAATCGGTATTTGATAAAATGAAATCTAATTTGATTTTCATCAATACCGCAAGAGGTGGATTTCATAATGAAAAAGATTTGTACGAAGCTTTGAAATCAGGAAAAATCTGGGGCGCAGGATTAGACGTTACCAATCCCGAGCCTATGAGTGATGAAAATCCCCTACTCCAACTTCCCAACGTTTGCATCTTACCACACATCGGTTCTGCAACAATAGAAGCCAGAAACGGAATGTCAAAATTGGCGGCAGAAAACGTCATCGCTTTTTCTAAAAATCAACCGATGCCAAATTGTGTGAATCCTGAAATTTATCAATAATTAAAGTTACCGGTTGGAATCATATTTGTTTATAAACCATCAACACTAAACAAAATATTATGACACCAGAAGACAACACCAACGAACAAGACAGAAATCTAGAAGAGCTTGATTATCCAAAATCAGAAGATATCTTTATCAGAGAAAAACATATTCCTTTAGATGGCGATGGCAATCCAATTTTCAATGCAGAAATAGATGATGACAAACTTGATAAAGGATTAGATATTCCGGGAATTGAGGACGATGACGAGATGGAAGAAATCGGTTCAGAAGATGAAGAAAACAACTATTGGAGTACCAGCGATAATAATGATGACCACGAGGAACAAAACGATGATGTTCTTGGATAAAAAACAAAAACCTTACTGAATTCAGTAAGGTTTTTTATTTCTAGTTTTCGAAGATTCTTGCCGGTTTTTTATTTTCATCAATAGCGACAAGAGTAAAATCTCCTGAAACCGCTTTTTCACGAGTGTCAGCGTACATTTCCTCGATGAATATTTCTATATTAACTTTTACGCTAGTATTTCCTACATATTTCACTTTTCCAATCAATTCTACCAGAGTATCCGCAGGAATAGGTTTTTTAAAATCAATTCTATCACAACTTACCGTTACAAAAGACTTTCTTGCAAAACGAGTTGCTGTCATAAAAGCTACCTCATCCATCATTTCCATCACTTTTCCTCCGAACATTGTATTATGGTGATTGGTTGTATTCGGAAAAACAACTTTGAAAACTCTTGTTTCAGAACTCTTGATTTTATCCTCGTAATTCATTTATTTTTTTAGAGATTGAAAATTAAACATTTGAAATGAATAGAAATTGGGAGAACTCCCCACCTTTTTTCGTTCTGCAAAGATAATCCATATATTGGAAATACTTTCTCAGAAAAGGTTTGTTTTATTCAAGTCTCTTTTTATTAGAACAATTCTATCGATCTTTTGGTATCAATATCACCTATAGATTCAGGAAACTGAAAGATGAGCACAGGAGCACAGGACACAAAATCAACAATAAATTATGTCCCTAACTAACCCTAATCTACCCTACGATTCTTTTTCCGACCTCAGCTTATTGATAAAATAAGAAGGTGTGAAACCAGTCTCTTTTTTAAAGGTCACCGCAAAGACCTCTCTGGAAGCGAAACCGGAGACCTCGGCAAGATAACTGATCTTGTACTCTCTGTACTGTGGAACATTGTAGAGCATCTCTATGATGTATTGAATCCTGAGTCCGCTTATATAATTGCTGAAGTTTTTACCCTTATGCTGCTTGATGATCTCAGAGAGATATCTGGTATTAGTACCTAAAGAATTGGAAAGATAGGTCAGGTTCATTTCCTTGCGCAGGAATTTTTGGGAACTTTCAAACTTTTGGAGCTTTAGCAATATGGAATTGATCGTATCATCCGTGATGCTCAGCATCCTGTCAGCAGGAATATCAATGGTCTCATCTTCTTCTTTATGCTCTTTCAGCGTATGGAGGATACTCTCATATTTCTCCTGAGATTTTCTTTTGTTTCTTCTCAGGTACAATAGACCAGATATCAAAAACAGGGTTACAAATGCCGTACTTATCAGGAGAATGGTCTTGACATTGGATCTATAGGTCTTTTCTTGTTTTTCCGCTATATATTTTACAGGCGTATTGATTGTTTTTTTTTCTACGTTCACCAGACTGTCATTCAGTTTGGTATAGAGGTCCATATATTTTTTTGAGGCCTCTTTGTTCCCTTGTTCCACATAGGACTTAAAAAACACTTCATAGATATCCCTACGGATATATGGAGTACTCGCTGTTTTTTCCAATTCTTCTGCCTGTTGGGCATACTGTACTGCCTTATCACATTTCTTTTGATCATGGTACAGCCATGCGAGCTCATTACGGACAACGATTTTCAGATTGCTATCTATGATATATTCTTTATCCTGGCAGATCTCCAATGCCTTGGAAAAATAGGTTTCCGCATCTTTAAAATGATGTATTACAGTGCTGGACTTTCCCAGATTAATGTAGCCTAGTGCCAGAGTATGGTATTTTTTATTGACATATTTTCCGTCATCATCCATTTGTTTTGCCATTTCCAGACTTTTTTTCTGATAATGGATCACAGAGTCGACTGGCGCATTGACATGGGCAGAATAGCTAGCAAGTCCGTTATAGATCATTGCTTTTTGATAATTTCTGAAATCTTTGGGCTTTATCCTTTCAGAGATGTTGAGCGCTTTTTTTAATTCTTTGAGGCTTTCATCATTGAAACCTAATGCGGTATATGATGCACCTCTGATCCTGTATACATTTGCCAATGCCTCATCATCTTTCAGTGCTGTAGCCAGTTCTTCATTTTCTTTACTGAGATCTATGACCTTTTTAAAATTCCCACCATCAAAATATTTGGTCATTAATATCGTAGAACTTCCCAAGATACCTATCTTATAGTTGATACTTTTTGAGATACGGTATATATTTTCAGAAAGTTCTATACCTCTTTTCGGGTCATCGGTAACCAAGATCTGTGCTTTTTCTAACTGCTTATCGATATCCTGCACTGTAATAAGCCTTTCATCGGTCTGCGCGAGAGAATATCCGAATATCATGCACCATGATAACATCAATATCTTTTTCATATGTGTGTTTTTAGAAAGGCGCAAAGTAAACGCTATTTTGTTGAGCATGGCAAGATATCTTGTTAACTATTCGGAAATACTCACAAATTTAACGCTATTTAGAATACTGATAAACAATATTTTACAATAATTTTTTATCAGTACGATATTTTCAATGAGAGATTTTCTGCATGAGCAGATCAATATTGAGATGATATCGGAAATCATCTCACATATTCCTTTCTACGCAGGTATGATACTTATAATATTGCAAAAAATTTAATAGGACTTCCCCTATCCGGGAAAGCACATATACACTCACCAATATCATAAACATTAACCTTTAAAAAAACACAATTGTATGCCTTTTTTAAATTTTGAAAGCCGACATTTTTCCGAAGCGGAGATAGCGGCAGTTAACGATGCCTTGCAAAACCTTCACTCTGCCCTTGCGGGAAAACTTGCCAGCCTTACGCCGGAAGAACGCCAGCAGTATGGTAGTATCAACGAGCAGAACAAGCTATTGGTAAACAAGGTCAATGATTACAAGATCAGCAATCCCCAGCTTTCCAGTCCGGATGTAGATTGGGAAGAGTTCGCCAAAGACCATGAGAGCCGTAGCTTTCTGGAATCGGTCACCAGTAGTCTTACCGAGCTGGCCAGAGGATTGGAAAACGCAAAGATCCTGCATGATTGGGACAATTATCAAGCTTCCCTTATAGACTATCAATACTCTGTATATCGTAATGATTCTGGGAGCACGGGATTCCACACAAAAGTACAGGAGATCAAACAATTCTTTACAAGAGGAAATGGCAACAAGACCTCTGGAGACCCTACCGTAACTACAGAATAAATCTCTTTTTAGGTTCCGAACTCCGACGAACGGGTCATGCGACCCAAAACTTTAGGTTCCGAACCACAAAATTACGGTCCGGAACCTAAAAGATAGGGTCCTGAACGTCAAATTTGGGGTTGCACAACCCCAAATTCCTGGTCCTAAACCAGAAAATCCAGGTCTTGAACCATAAAAATAGACTTCAGAACCTAAAAAACAATCATAGATCAAAAAAAACACAAAAACAGATGAGTTAAACTACACAGGCATGCTTATGTAAGTAAAATAAAATAGTGATTTGTATCATTTCTAGTCGAAAAATCCCCAATTCTTCAGAACACTTGAGAAATATACAGAGATCACACCGGATGGTGTGGACTTTTGTATATCAAAGTGTTCGGGTATGGGGATACCTTTCGACTTGATAAGACAAAAAGGTCCGCACTTTTTATTTGCCTTTTCCGCAACAAAGGACACGAGACAAAAAATACCCGGGACAACCCACTCAGAAAGATCTGAGGATGGAACGAACCATCCGGAACCCCTTCTAAGAACACAAATTAAATCCTAAAAATTCACTAAGATGAAAAAAGCACTTTTCGCAGGTCTATTACTTGCAACAATGGGAACAGCAACAATGAAAGCTAACACGGTATCCAGCGCACAGCCAGAATCCACACAGACCTGTGTGGTGACCACCTATGTTACAGAAAACGTATGCGGATGTACCGTTACCTACAAAGTAACTACATACTATTTCCTATGCATCCCTCTTTGCTCAACAAAGTGTGAGGTGAAGAGAGAATGTGGAGGTGGAACCGGAGAGACCAGATAATCATTTGCTTTGATCACCATGCTGCAAAACTGCTGTATGGTGATCTGTTTTTCGGGCGATAGACCCCAATGATCATTTACAGAAGATATCATGACACGGTTCGTCCACAACTGTAGTACATCTGGAAAATATTGATGCCACTTCCTATGACCTGTCTTTGATAGAATAATTTATAAAGTCATTTCCAACCCTGATCAGAATATCCTGAATGTGCTGTAAGACCTGTAAAGCTGTATCTATAAATGGTATTGCAGAGCCCTTAACAATTAATTTCTAAAATACTAAAATGAAAAAAATATTATTACTGTTCTTTGCGGTATCCCTGTTCCTTTCGGGGAATCTGTCTGCACAGAATATAACACTTCTGGGAAGCACATCCGCTTCCGCAATAGGCAGCGGAACCGGTGGAAAGCCCACACTTAGCTGGAACATACCCGCTGGACAGAACCGGGTGATGATCGTACACTTCTGGTTCGAGAGAGACCATAGACCTACGGTGGCAAGCAACTACCCTTCTGGTACCTTGGGCGTCGATTATTTTCCCTTTACAGTAGCGGGCAAAAGCTTAACAGGAAGGTCCGTACTGCGAACATTTCACAATCAATCTGCGACAGGCATCCAAACCAATGCCCAGCTTACTTCTTCTTTTTACAGATATACCCTGTCGGATGCCGACGGATTGCCAACAGGCCTCTCAACATTTGATTTTTCAGGGATCCTGACCCCTGCCAATATAGCAGATGAGGTAGCTGTTTCCATAGAGGTCTATGGCAACGTAAGCCCTTCTACGGCATATACCGCCACCGGGTCTTTCGCATGGCTGGAAGCAACAACCGCAGCCACTACTTTTTCGGGTACGCCCACAGCAGCTACTACCCCGGTGGGAAGAGCTGCTGCAGATGTAACTTATGTAGGCTTCGGAGCCACCACAAAAGATGAGAACGTCTCTCTAAGTGCGGGCTGGACCAATATCAACAAGATGCAGGTCACCAACGCCGCAGGAACTGCTTTTACCAACTCACCCAACGAACCGGACGGGATAAGCCTGTTAACGGCCTATCGCAGCGGGATTGCTGCCACTACGCTTACAAAATCCTCAACACAGAGAATTGCAGCAGTACGTCTGAACGTTGTACCACTGCTACCCCTTGCCAAGCCAACCATAGCCGGAAATGTATATCTGGATATTGATGGTTCTGCAAATATTGGTGGAACTGCTACCAACGGGGGTGGACTGTATATGAATCTGGTAGATGCCAGCAATCTGGTGGTCTATTCTATGGCGGTTCCTGCCGGAGGTGCATTCACCATACCAACAGGTTATGCGACCGAGGGCAATACTTATACGCTTCAACTAAGTAAGAATCAGGGAACCATTGGACAGAACGCTCCACTAAAGGAACTTAACAACCTTTGGGTAACCGTAGGAGAAGCCACCGCTGCTACAGGAAACGATGGTGCTGCGGACGGGACAATATCTGTAACCGCAGGTACCAGTAATATCTCAGGACTGAGATTCGGAATCTACCAATTGGCAAGGCCATCGCTCGCAGGAAGTGTCTATCTGGACACGGACGGCCCTGCCAATATTGGAGGCACGGGTACCAATGGTGGCGGTCTATATGTGAACCTCGTAGGAGCTGACAATCTGGTAGTTTATGCTGCCACAGTTGCTGCAGGAGGTGCATACACCATCCCGACAAACTATACGATAGAAGGCAATACCTATACATTGCAGCTGAGCAAGAACCAGGGGACCATAGGGCAGCCTGCCCCGGTGAAGGAACTTAATAACCTGTGGGTGACTGTTGGAGAAGCCACTGCTACTACAGGGAACGACGGTTCTGCGGACGGTACATTATCCATAACGGCAGGCAACGCCAATGTTACAGGGCTTAGATTTGGGATCTACCAGCTCGCAAGACCATCTCTCACAGGAACCATATATCAGGATACAGACGGCCCGACCAATATAAACGGTACTGTTACCAACGGTGGCGGATTGTACGTTAACCTTTTAGATTCCAGTAATGTACTGCTCTATTCTGCCACTGTGAATGCTTCTGGTGTGTTCACCATACCAACGGGCTATACGATAGAAGGTAACAGCTATACATTACAGCTGAGCAAGAATACAGGGATGCTGGGTGCTGCCGCTCCGGTAAAAGAGCTCAACACAGGATGGGCGACCGTAGGGGAAGCCACCGCTGCTACAGGGAACGATGGTGCTGCGAATGGCACATTATCCATAACGGCAGGCAACATCAATGTTACGGGACTCAGATACGGAATCGCTGCAGACCTTCCTTTTGGTTGCGACTCTACATTGTATCTTTCACAGAATTCTCCAACCCAATTATTCAGGATAAACAGGGCAACAAATCCATTTACCTATACAGCTGTAGGGGCTGCAACACCAATCACATATTGCGACGGCCATCAATTCGGTAGATGGACGTATGTACGCGATCACAGGTTCTACAGGCAATACCCTGATCAGAATCAATAATGATGGTACCTATGTCGTACTTGGCACAATATCGGGGCTCAGCAGCGCAGGTAGCTATAATGGCGGTGTCATAGATACCATGGGCAACTATTATGTAAAGGACAATGGCGTGGACAATGTGATCTACAAGATCAATATTGCGACCCTTACAGCCACTACGATCAATCTTTCGCAGAATATACATCCTTCTGATTTTGCCTTTAATACAGTGAACGGGCTTTTATACGGTGTGGATCTGAGAGGTGCTCCTACCGCAAGCCAATTGTTTTCCCTGGATCCTGCCACAGGCACGGTCAACATGTTCGGGCAGATCTATGGTACGGCAGATAACTTTGGCGCCATGTTCAGTACCAATTCGGGGGAACTGTACGCTTCCAATAATGCAGGAGGGTTCTACCAGTTCAATGTAACTACCGGGGCACGTGTCCTTTTATCCTCTGCACCAAGCAGCAGTACCAATGATGGGGCTAATTGTATATTGGGCGACACCAACTACAATGCAGACCCTTATATTACCAAGACAGCATCGGCAGCATCGGTTGCTGCAGGTGGTGCCGTTACCTTTACGGTGACGGCAGGTAACAACGGACCTTTTGGAGTACTGAATGCCCATGTGACAGATGCTGTTCCTGCGGGGATCCCTGCGGCCAATGTATCCTATACCGTTGTAGTTTCTGCAGGAAGCAGCACACAGGTAACAGGTACAAGAACAGGCGCTATCAACGATTATGTATCTCTGCCTGTTGGCGGCACGGTTACCTACACCGTTACGGTCACGATACCTGCAAACTTTACAGGAAACTTTACCAATACCGCTGTTATTGCATCACCGTCCAACACCACAGATGTCAATACAGAAAACAATCAGGCGTCAGTATCTGTAGCCGGTCCCGGATGTCCGGCTGGTAATACAGCTCCGGTAATCAATTAATAAACATTAAGAAATGAAAAAAGTAAATAAATATAATTTTCTTACAGAGAAGCGCCGATTCCTTTTTATGCTGATTTTTTCGCTCATAGCATTTCACAGTGAGGTACAGGCACAGGGTGTGGATGCTATTTTCCTATTGGACAATAGCAGCTCTATAGGCAATATTGACAGTAGCCCTCTGCAGCCCCTAGAATATCCTAATATGAAAAAATCAACCCAAGACCTTATTGATAAGATATTGGCTTGTAATCCTTATAATAGAGTGGCGGTTACACAATATGGAGCTAATGGTCTCGATGCTGTTGATTCTTGGCTGTACATTGAATCTGATTTTACTAATAATGCTACTGCTGCAAAAAATTTCGATAGAAGACTTTCAGGTGGTACTGTAACTTGGGGAGCTGCAAGGTTAATTGACAACGCATTATGTGCATCATGTACTCCTCCCACAGATATTTTTGATGAGCAAATGATTTTAAGCAGTGTTAAAAAATTAACTAGAAAATCCACTAATAATCTGGTAATATTTCTTTTTACCGATGGCAGGCCTCAGGATGCTGCTCCTATTACTCCTGAGGGTGATGCTTATGACTTTTCGGAGTATAATAATTTAAAAACGAATCGTAAAGCAACATTTGTAGTTTTGCAAGCTCCATCTGAAACTAACAGTATTGCATCTAATATGGCAGCTGCCATCGCATCTGTCGGAGGAAGCTACACCGGTTGGATAGAAGCCAATGTGGGAGATCCACAAGGAAGTGGTGTGTTGCCAAGAAAAACGGTAATGAGCTCAACCTTTGATGTTTCATCTATAGACATTAATACCCTGGCGGATAATATTTGTATATCCTGCACTCCTATTGTAGCCATTAATACGGTCACGCCTACCACCCAAGCGATATGTTTCAACGGTAAAGCACAACCTTTGATTGCAGATGCCACAGGAGCAGGAACGCTCAGCTACCAATGGTACAGTAATACCACCAGCAGCACTACCGGGGGAACGCTGATACCTGGAGCAACTTCGGCAACTTTCAACCCGCCAACATCGGTAGCAGCCACCACCTATTATTATGTGATGGTATCCGATACCAGCTGTGAAGGAAAGGCTACTTCTCCTATAGTAAGCGTAATGGTGTCCAGTACCCCTTGCCCATGTTCCGCTGGTACAGTTACTCCCGTATTAACCAATTCAACGGCAACATCCCAAGCCGTAGACCTTGCAGGAATGGTAACAG
>CAUSBY010000016.1:0-101350 GCA_963530025.1 uncultured Weeksellaceae bacterium | reverse complement strand
CCTTATGGGGTATAATGCTTATGGACAATTAGGTGATGGAACATTTTTGGATAAAGCATCTCCTACACGTATAGGTTTGGATACAGACTGGCAGATTATTTCAACAGGTAATTCCTGGCATACATTAGCATTAAAAAATAATGGCTCGCTCTGGGGCTGGGGGGCGAATGAGAGTGGACAATTAGGTGATGATACTTTTGAAGATAAAAATATTCCTGTTCAAATAGGTTCAGATACCAATTGGAAAAGTGTTTTTGCAGGTTTTGGCTTTTCAATTGGTTTGAAAAATGATGGAACTCTATGGTCTTGGGGATCAAATGATGTAGGACAACTAGGAAATGGGACAACTGATAGTCAATATATTCCTACGCAAATTGGTATAAGTAATGACTGGAAAAATATTTCTGTTGGTTTTCTCCATGTTTTGGCAATTAAAAATGATGGGTCACTATGGTCTTGGGGATATAATACAGATGGAGAATTGGGTGACGGCACTCAAATAAATAAACTCATTCCCACCCAAATAGGAATTGATAATGATTGGAAAAACATTACAACCAGTTTTAATCAATCATATGCTCAAAAAAATGATAACTCTTTTTGGGGTTGGGGATACAATGGATTAGGACTTCTTGGTGATGGTACAACAATCTCTAAGTATATACCAACTAAAATTTCTTGTTATGAATCTCTTACTGTTTCTGATGATAGAGAATTTACTAACCAAATTTATCCTAATCCTGCTAAAGATTATTTCTTGATTAAGAATAAAGAGATAAGACTGGTAGAATTATATTCTTTGGAAGGTAAATTACTTAAAAAATATAAGGCAATGGACAAATATAGTATTAATGGATTAGCAAAAGGTATTTACATTATAAAAGCACAATTGGAAAACGGTAAAGTCATTTCTGAGAAAATAATAAAAGAATAAACATTCATGAAATATTTCCTTTTAATTCCATTACTCGCTTCGCAAACCTATTTTTCACAATCAGTTTCTGCTCAACTGGACAAATCTTCGAAAGAAACTTTGTCAATCAATTTGCGGGTAACAATTCCTGATGAGCTGGAAGAAAATCCTACGCCAAGAGAGGCCTAATTAAATTAAAAACTAATAACCATTAAAAATAATATTATGAATAAAAAACTAATCTTAACGTCTGTTGTTATTTTCTTTGCAAGTATGGTGTTTGCCCAAGCGCCATCTATCGAATGGCAGAAAAAATTAATTACACGTGACGGGGCTAATGCTGTCCAACAAATTTCTGATGGTGGCTATATCGTAGCCGGAGTATCTAGAAATGGGAATTATTATGATTATTCGATTGAAAAACTAAATGCTAATGGTATTACCCAATGGCAAAAAACTTTTGGTGGGAGTGGGGATGATAGACCAAGTGCCATCCGGCAGACCTCTGATGGGGGATATATTGTTGCGGGATCTAGTACTTCTAATAATGGCGACGTATCAGGGAACCATGGACAGGCAGATTATTGGATAGTAAAATTAAATGCCGATGGAACAATCAAATGGCAAAAATCTTTAGGAGGGAGCAGGAGTGATACTGCAAGTGATATCCAACAGACATCTGATGGCGGCTATATCGTAGCTGGTAGTTCATATTCTAATGATGGGGATGTTTCAGGACATCACGACAATCCTAATACTAGTGATTTTTGGATTGTAAAGTTAAATTCCGATGGCGTAATTCAATGGCAAAAATCTTTGGGCGGTGGTCAACATGATGATGCACATTCCATCCAGCAGACTTTGGACGGAGGTTACATCATCGCAGGAAGATCTTTTTCTGGAGGGTCTGCACCTTTTGATTACGGGATAGTAAAGCTTAGTGCTGATGGTCCTATCCAGTGGCAAAAACTTCTGAATGTGGAAAATGATACTGCATATGCTATCCGGCAGACCCCTGATGGAGGCTATATTGTTGCAGGTTCGACAGCTGATCACAGATTTGAAAAAAATGATTGGTATATCGTAAAATTAGATGGTAGCGGAACAATCCAATGGCAAAAAATTCTAGGAGGAAGTAATGATGATATTGCATATGACATCCAGCAAACCACTGATGGAGGATATATCATAGCGGGTACTTCCAGATCCACTGATGGAGATGTAGCAGTATCTTATGGAAGTTTTGATTATTGGATTGTAAAACTAAGTGTCAATGGTGCTATACAATGGCAAAAAACTTTGGGAGGCAGCGCTTACGACTATCCGGCGGCAATCCAGCAGACCTTGGATGAAGGTTTCATTATTGCAGGATTTGCCGGCTCTAATGATGGTGATATAACAGATACTGAAACAGATTCACTTTCTTGGGTTGTAAAGCTTAGTAGAGAGAGTCTAAATACAAACGAGGCTGCTCTTAATAATACTGTATTCATAGAAAATCCTGTTAAAGATTTATTAAAGATTTATAGCAAAGAGACCATCAAATCTTTGCAATTATATAATGCAGGTGGGCAACTCATAAAAACCAGCAACTCGCAAAATATGTCTGTGAAAGAGTTATCAAAAGGTAATTATATATTGAAGATAAAACTGGAAAACGGTACTGTTATTTCTGAAAAAATAATAAAAGAATAAAGATTGATGAAGTATTTCCTTTTAATTCCATTACTTATTTCACAAAGCTATTTTACCCAATCGATTTCGGCTGATTTGGACAAATCTGTTAAAGAAATGATGTCAGCACCCAATGGTTTGTCAGCTAATCTTTCTTTTTATGTTGCAGACGAGAATGGAAATCAGGTGTATGAATACAATGGGAACAAAGGTTTGTCAACGGCAAGTACGCAGAAAATTTTTACTTCTGCTGCGGCGTTGGAAACATTGGGGAAAGATTATCAGTTCAAGACAACGGCTTCCTATTCAGGGAAAATATCCAACGGAACTTTGGAGGGTGACTTCTACATAACTTCCAATGGTGATCCCACTTTAGGAACCTGGCGCTATGAAAATTACAAGCCCGAAAATTTCAAACAAAAATTATTAGAGGACATCAAGAAATCAGGAATCAAAAAAATTACCGGCAGTCTGATTGTGGATGATTCTTATTTCGACTTTCAAAGTACGCCTGGAGGCTGGCCTTGGAATGATTTAGGGAATTATTACGGCGCAGGAACTTTTGGAGTGAATTGGAGAGAAAATCAGTTTGATATTAATATTAATGGAAATCAGTTCAAGAGTTTTTCTTACGATTTGGATAATGTGAATTGGATTAATGAACTGAAGATTGGTGGAAGTTCTGACCAAAGTCTGATTTTCACTGCACCTCATTCGGAAACTGCAATGATTAATGGAACTTTACCATCAGGAAAAGTAACAACAGTTTCCGGAGCAACACCAAATCCACCAATGCAGTTAGCGGTTGAAATCAAAAAGCTGTTGGAAGAAAATGGAATCTCTATTTCTGGAAAAACAACTACCTATTATAATGAGAAAATTGCCGGAAAAGCGATTTCAAAAGCATCAAATCAAAATCAGATTTTCGAATATAAATCGCCAACTTTGGACAAAATCGTCTATTGGTTTTTGAGAAAAAGTATCAATCTGTATGGAGAAACGCTTATCAAAACAATGGCGAAAGAAAAACGAAATAATCCAAGTTTTGAAACCGGTGTTGACTACTTAAAAGACTTTTGGAAATCCAAAGGAATCAATCCAATGATGATTAATTTTGCTGATGGAAGTGGACTTTCTCCACAGAATTATGTTTCTGCGAAGGCACAAGTTCAGGCTTTGTTATATGCGAAAAAACAAAATTGGTTCGATGCTTTTTATGAAGGTTTTCCCACTCAAAATGGTATTAAAATGAAAAGTGGAACTATCAAAGACAGCAAGTCTTTTGCAGGCTATCAGACTTCCAAAAGTGGTAAGAATTATGTGTTTTCCATTATTCTGAATAATTATCAAGGAGGAAGTATTAGTAATGCTTTGTTTAAGATTTTGGATAATTTGAAGTAAGATTTTTAACGCAAAGGCACAAAAGACTAATATTTATAATGCTTTTCAAGGCACAAAGATTTTAACTTCGTTAAAATTCTAAGACTGAAATTTTACTTGTGCGACTTTTTATATTTAGTAATTAAACAATTTTTGCGACTTTGCGATAAAACAAAATGAACAGAATCAATTCTTTTCCGCCAATTGTTGATGAACACTCGAAAATTCTGATTCTTGGTTCAGTTCCGGGAGTCAAATCTTTGGAAATGCAACAGTATTATGCACATCCGCAAAATCAGTTTTGGAAATTGATGTTTTATCTTTTTGATTCAGAGTTTTCTACAGATTATAATACAAGGTTAGAATTACTGAAACAAAATAGAGTAGCACTTTGGGATGTCATAGAAAGTTGTGAAAGAAAGGGTAGTCTGGATACAGAAATCAAAGATGAAATTGATAATAACATCCTTGAACTAATAGAAAATCATCCCAACATTAACACTATCTTTTGCAACGGACAAAAGTCTTACAAAAACCTTCTGAAGATTTTAGGTAAGAATTTCAAAATCCCGATTGTAGTTTTGCCTTCTACAAGTCCGCTTCATACAGTAAAGTTTGAAGAGAAACTGGAGAGCTGGAAAGTGATTAAGGATTATTTATAGAATTATCCAATTGAAAATCCATTAATCCAAATATAAATTACAAGACCAAGAATGATTATTGATTCAACCCACCAAATATTTTCCTTTTTAAAATTTTGAAATTTTAGAATTGTTTGTTCAATACTCAGAATGAAAAAGATTACAATTAATCCAATAAAAGCAAAAGTTCCACCCATTGCATTTCCTCCATTATTATCAATAAAAAGATAATTGATTGAGATGAAAATTAGTAGCAAACTCAATAATCCCAAAACAATAATAAAAGGAGTCAGAATTATTGTTGAAGTAACGTTTGTTTTGAATATATTTTCTGTAATTAATTTCTTTTCATTGATGAGAAAATCTCTTATTTCAATCTGCTCTTTTGAAAAGTTGTAATCTCTAGATTTTAATATTTCAAAGGCATATATTCTAGCTTCCGAAACAAATCTGCTTTCGGGACTAATATAAAGTTCTAATTCCTTATCACTTAATTTTTCAAGAGTTTTCTTATTGACCATTTAATTAATTTGAACCGCACCAAATCTCCCAAGCTCTTTCCGCCTGCTGTTCCAACATATAAAAACCATTAAGCGTTGTCGCACCTTTTTCTGCAGATTTCTTTAGAAAAGTGGTTTCCGACGGATTATAAATCAAATCAATCACATAATGTTTATCCGTAATGGCTTCAAATGGAAACTGAACAGAATCTTCCACATTCGGGAAAGTTCCAACAGGTGTTGTTTGGATAATCAATAAAGATTCTTTTACTAAGTCTTCCGAAAGGTTTTCAAAAGTGATTTCAGATTTTCTGGAAATCGTCTGATGTTCGATATTATGTTTGTCAAGAATATACCTCACTGCTTTCGCTGCACCGCCATCTCCAAGAATCAAAGCTTTTTTGTGATGGTCTTTTTTGTTAATTAGCAAAGTTTTCTCAAATCCGAAAGCATCTGTATTGTAACCAATTTTCTTTCCGTTTTGGAAACTTACGCAATTCACAGCGCCGATTTGTTGAGCTTCATCACTCAATCCGTCAAGAAAAGGAATTATTGCCTGTTTGTAAGGAATAGTGACATTCATTCCCATTAGATTCGGGTTTTCTAAAAAAGGCATAACATTTTCGATTTCAGAGATGTCAAAAAAGTTATATGAATGATTTTTTAGAAATAATTTTTTGAATTTTTCCTCGAAGTATTTTTTTGAAAATGAGTAAGAGATATTCTTCCCAAGCAATCCGAATTCCTGTTTTTCCATAGTCCAAATTTAGGAAATATAGACACAAGATTCATCATAATTTTTTGATTCTTCCATCAGCTGAATTATTTTAAAATCTCTTTCTATTGGCGTAATTTTGGCTTTCGAAAAAATCAAATTATTTTAAAATGAAAAATGTTATTCTCAATAATGGGACAGAAATTCCTGAAATCGGTTTTGGAACTTGGCAGACAACAGAAGGTGTTCAAAAAACTGTGAAAGAAGCTTTGAAAGCTGGATATAAACATATTGACACTGCCGATATCTATGGAAACGAAGCGGAAATAGGAGAGGCAATTGAAGAATCTGGAATTGACAGAAAAGATTTGTATCTCACAACCAAAATCTGGAACAGCAACAGAAACGCACAAGGTGTAAAATATTCGGTGGAACAATCTCTCAAAAAATTGAAAACCAATTATCTGGATTTACTTCTCATCCACTGGCCAGCCAATGCTAAACAATTTGATAACTGGAAAGAAATCAATGCTGAAACGTGGAAAGCGATGGAGGAACTTTATAAATCTGGTGTTGTAAAAGCAATCGGCGTAAGTAATTTTATGTTACCACAAATCGAAGCGCTTTTGGAAACTGCAGAAGTAATTCCAGCCGTTAATCAAATTGAATTTCATCCAGGTTATGTTCAACAAACTGTTGTAGATTTTTGTAAAGAAAAAGGAATTGCAATAGAAGCTTGGAGTCCGATTGGTTCGGGAAGATTGCTAAAAGATGAGGATTTGAAAGATATTGCTGATAAATATGGTGTTTCTCCAGCAATCCTTTGTATTCAGTTTTGTCTGCAGTCTGGTGTGATTGTTTTACCAAAATCTGAGAATCCGACTAATATCTATAACAACTTACATTTTGAAAGATTCAAGATTTCTGAAAGTGATATGAAAGCTTTGAAAACTTTGGAGGAAACTGGTTTTTCTGGTCTAAATCCTGAAACTGTAGATTTCTAAACTTATACTTCTTGAAAAGTAAAAATCCGTTTTAAATAATTTTAAAACGGATTTTTTGTATAATTAATTTGCTATTGGTGTATTCTTAACGTTGAATCTTTTGCAGCCCGACTTGAGCGGAAATCCTTTTTACGCAACGAAGTGGAGTGAAAAGATTGGGAGCGGAAGGCGGATTAAGCTGCCCAAAAATTAATCTGTAGATTTACTCGAATAATATCTGATTTTTTCTACAATTTCTCCCAAGTCAAACGGTTTAGGAATAAAATCTATCGCACCGCTTTCTATCGCAGAATCTCCCAAACCTCGGCTGGCAGACATTATCACGACAGGAATGTTCTTGAAGTCCTGATGCGCTTTTATCATTTTGCAAATATCGCGACCGTCCTCGCCAGACAACCACATATCCATTAGGATTACATCTGGTTTTGTAGAAATTGAAAGAGAATTGAACATTTCAGAACCTTTCTCATAATTATTAACATCATAACCTTCCATATTAAGCATCAATTTAACTGAATCTAAAATGGCAGGGCTATCATCTACAACGTATATTTTTTTTGAATTTGACATTTTTATTTAGTGTTATTTGTGTTTAGGAATCTCAAAACAAAATTCAGACCCTTTTCCTTCAACAGAATTTACAAAAATCCTGCCACCGCTTCTTTTTATGATTTCGGATGAGATATATAATCCTAAACCAAGTCCGGGAAACGTGTATTCTTTGCTTCCACTGACTCTGTAATATTGCTCAAAAACTTTGTGCTGTTTCTCTTCTGGAATCCCGATTCCATAGTCTTTTACACCGAAATGAACAAATCCTTCTTCAGTGGTTTTTGTTGTGATTTGTATCTTGTCCGAGTCGGGAGAATATTTTATTGCATTGCTTATGAGATTGGTCATCACTTGCGAAATTCTATTCTTATCACCAGTGATTTTTCCAATCGATTCCGCTTCTACATAAATTCTGTGGCGCGTACTCATCTGCTGTTCCTCAACAACTTCGTGAACAAGCTCATCAAAATCAAATTCACTTCTATTAAGGAGAATTTTTCCATTCTGGATTTTTGTGACGTCAAGCAAATCATTGACAAGACTTGTGAGCTTGTTGATTTGCTCATCCATTTTCATTGCGACATCTGCGTTTTTGTTGTCGTCTTGTTTTCGGAGATTCTTTTCCAGAAACTGCGAATAGAGTTTGAGACTTGTCAATGGCGTTTTCAGTTCGTGACTTGCAATGCCTAGGAAATTATCTTTCTGTTGCTGAAATTGTTTGAATTCATTGATTTCTGTACAGGTTCCAATCCATTGCGTGACTTCTCCGTCTTCATCTTTTATGGGAACTGCGCGACCAAGAAACCATTCGTAGGAGTTTTCCTTTGTTCGGTCTCGGAACTGATATTCGATTTCGTAGCCTTGTTTATTTTTTTGACTGGTTTTCCAAAGATTGATTGCCTTTTTGTAGTCATCTGGATGAAGGATTTTGCTTGCTGCATTTTCTCTGGAATCGATTCCTTCAAACCCTGTGTAATCGTACCATTTTTTATTGTAATAATCTATGTTTCCGTTTTTGTCAGCGGTCCATATAATGATTGGTAAGCTGTCAGCAAGATTTTTATACTTTTCCTCGTTTTCCTGTAATCTTTTCTTTGTCAAAACTACATCGGTCACATCTACAGCAACGTTTGCTATTGCATAAACTTCGCCTTTGTGATTTTTAAGAGGTTGGTAGGAAAAATTGTAATAGAAAGTTTGTAATTTACCATCGACTATTAGGTCTGCACGGTCTTCGTTTGCGGAGTATGTTTTTCCAGATTCATAAACGTTTTTAAGAAGTCCGATGAAAGATTGTCCTACTAATTCTGGGATTCCTTCTTCTATTCTTTTTCCAATAATTGAGTCATCTTTACCCCAAGTTTTCAGCATTTTATCATTTGCTAAATCTATGATGAAATCTTCACCTTTATAAATTGCAATAGCATAATCGGATTCTTTAATAAGGTTTTCGAATTTATACTCAGTTTCTGAAACTTTTCTTTCGGCTAAAACCTGTTCTGTAACTTCGGTGGCAACAACACTTATTCCGATGATTTCCGTTTCATCATCATTATAAATTGGTGCATAAATAAAATCGAAATAACATTCCTCCGTTTTTCCGTCTCGGACAATGTAAGCGAGTTGTTTATAACCTTTATAAGGATTTCCTGTTTTCTTAACATTCGAAAGAATCTCCATAAACGGTTGTCCTTCGAGTTCTGGCAAAGCATCGATTAATTTTGAACCAATAATTTGCGCTGGTTTTCCCCAAAGTTGAAGCATTTGAGGATTGGCAACCTGAATGACGAATTCATCACCCATTAGCATAGATAGCGCAACCGGAGCCTGAACCAGCAAAAGAGCCAAAGAATCTTGCGAAATATTTGTTTTGATGAAATTCTTCATTGTGAAATAGGCAATAAATTTACAATATTACTCTTTATTTTGAAAATTTTTGTTTTCCTATTAATAATTCGAAAAACATTTTAAAGTCGGAAAAGATAGACCAAATTGGATATTTGAAAGTTGCTGGTACATTTTTCTCAAAAACGGCGTGACTGAACCAAGCCAATCCAAATCCAAAAATCGGACAATACCAAAGAAATCGTTCTTTCCCCGAATTGATGACATAAAAAATAACCGCAAAAACCAAAAGTATCCCAACAAAATGGAACACTTTGGTCAGCGGTTTACTGTGTTCTGTAAGATAAAATTGATAAAACTCTTTATAGGTTTTAATTCTATTAGGAGATTCCATTTTTGGTTTGGTTTAGTTTGCTGTTTTTATATCCATAAAGGAAATAAATTATCAAACCTATAGCAAACCATAGTCCAAACCAAAACCAGTTTTCGTGGCTCATTCCTGTTAATAAATAAAGACAAGAACTTAACCCAATTAATGGAATTAATGAAAGGTTTTTGATGAATGTCAATACACACAAAGCCAAATTGAAAATAATGAAAATGATGATTGCCAAACGGAATTCGCCTTCATTGGGGTCACTGATATTGGTTAAATTATGAAAGAATTCTGGTTGGTAGAAATAGAAAAACACCAATCCACCGATGAAAATTATTGGAAACAATATCTTTCCATTAATATAAGGCAAATGGAATCTACCTTTGATTTTTTCTTTCGGAGGTAATAATAGAACACCACCGCAAACTAATACGAAAGCGAAAATAGTTCCAATACTTGTGAAATCTAAGACGAAAGTTTTATCTGTAAATAGAATAGGAATTCCCACTACAATACCTGTAATAATCGTTGCAAAAGAGGGTACTTTGTTTTTGCTGTGAACTTCCTGGAATTTCTTTGGTAAAAGTCCATCTCTAGACATTGCCATCCAGATTCTTGGCTGTCCCATTTGGAATACCAAAAGAACCGTTGTAATCGCTACAATTGCAATTAAAGCAACGATAAATTCCATCCAAGGAAGATTGAGATTCGATTTATCAAAAACAAAAGATAATGGGTCACCAATTCCGTCAAACTTTCTGTAATCTACTAATCCTGTTAAAACTAAAGTCAGAATGATATAAATAACCGTACAAAGTCCGAGAGAAATCAACATTCCTTTTGGAAGGTCTTTTTGGGGATTTTTGGTTTCTTCTGACAGAACAGAAATTGCATCAAAACCGATGTAAGCAAAGAAAACGCCTGAAACAGCTGACATCACACCAGCAAATCCATTGGGCATAAAAGAACCAGAAGTTGGAGTAGAAGTCGTTGGAAACCAATTTCCCGTATTTACATAACCAACACCAACAGCAATTACCAAGAGAATTACAAATAACTTTAGAATTACAAAAAAGTTATTGAAGTTCTTACTTTCTTTGATACCTTGATAACAAAGCCAAGTAATCAATCCATTGATAACCAAAGCAGGAATGTCAACGATGATTTTCAATCCTCCAATAATTGGTGCAGATTTCCAAGCGTTAATCAATTCTCCGTTTGTGGAATTATTGAAGAAAGCTTTTTTAGCTTCAGTATAGCTACAAGTAAAATAATCCGGAATATGAACCCCGATTCTTCCCATAAAACTGGTAAAATAATCTGACCAAGAGAATGCGACATAGATATTTCCAAAAGAATATTCCATAATGAGCGCCCAGCCAATTACCCAAGCTATCAATTCTCCAAAACTGGCGTAAGCATAAGTATAAGCGCTTCCTGCAGTGGGGATTCGGCTTGCAAATTCGGCATAACAGAGAGCTGTGAAGGCACAGGCAAAGCCACAAATCAGATATAAAACAATTACACCTGGACCGCCTCGAAAGATAGCTTCTCCCAAACTGCTGAAACTTCCTGCTCCAATAATGGCGGCAATCCCAAAAAATACAATGTCCCAAGTTCCAAGAACTCTATTAAGTTGTCCGGAATCTGCATTCTCTGCGTAGTGTTTTCTTCTGAAAAGTGAACCCATTTAAGTTTATAATTTTTGTGAAAGTAACAAATGTAATAAAATTTTGATGTTTTTAACATTTTATTAATAAATAAAAGGATATTTGTTGATAGTTAAGGGGAATTACATCTATTATATTTTTAAATTCATAGATAATATAACATTGTAGCTATTACGATAGAATAAGAATGTTTAGAAATAAGCATGAAAGAAAATAATTTTAGAGTAAATGAAGTTAAAATTTCATTAATGAAAACTTATATTTTTGATTAAGCTAAAGATTTAATATCGAAGCAGACAACTTCTCCAAAAAAATGAGAAGTACTACCTATAAAAGAGACTAAGCATATTTTATATCTTTGGAGCGTATGAAAGTATCCTTTTTATGCTTGATATTTGTAATGATTTGCCTGCGGTTTCCTGCGCAGGTTATTACTCTGTCGGATACTCTTAAAAGATACAGTGTTCCATATCCATATTATCTGGAAGATGAAAATGCTTCTTTGAAATTTGAAGAAGTCAAAAAAGAAAAAGGCAATTTTGTAAAAGCAAAAGACAGAGTTCCTGATTTTTTAGGGAATTTTTCTGATGCAATTTGGTATCGTTTCGAAATAAAAAATAAGAGCATTAAAAATGATTGGTTTCTCGAAATCAAAGGTAGTTTTATGGATGACCTTACTGTTTATCAAGTCAGTGAAAATGGGAATGTACAATATGTGACTTTAAACGGAAATCAGCGTTCCCGGTCGATGCCAATATTTTCTAATAATCTCATTTTTCCATTGACCATATCAGAAAATTCAAAAGATATAATATACGTCCGTGCTACTAGCAAAACCCTGATAAGAACTTCTATGGGGATTTGTACGATGCAGAAGTTATATGAGGATACGATATTCACATCTTATGGCGATGGATTTTTTACGGCTGTTGCGATTGCTCTTTTGTTGTACAACTTGTTTGTGTATTTTTCACTTCGGGAGAAGGTTTATCTGTATTACATAGGATATATTTCTACCTCGATATTGCATAATAATATAATAGCAGGTCATTTACAATTGTTTTTTCCTTGGGTGGATTGGATTAATACCACGACTATTCTTCCTGTTATTTCATTTTTCAGTATTTTGTTTACCAATTCATTTTTACAAACCCGAGAATTTGCTCCATTCATTTACAAAATACGATGGCCTCTTATTGTGATTTGTATGATTCCTATTGTATTTTATACAGTTGGATGGTACAGGGTAGCGATTCTGTTGGCTGCAATTCTTGTTTTCATTCTTTTCGTCTATTGGATTTTGGCTGGTGTTCTAGCTTATAGGAGGGGGTTTGCTCCTGCTGTTTTTTACATTGTCGGTTTTGGCTCACTTGTAATTATGAGTATTGTATTTGATTTGAAGATGAGAGGTTTTCTGGAAGAGAATTATTGGACAGATTCGTCATTATTCATCGGTGCGGCAATAGAAGCGGTCGTGTTATCATTTGCTCTTGCTAATAAATTTAATTTTTATAAAAAAGAAAAAGAAAGATTGCAGGAAGAAGCTTATCAACAGGCAATACATTTTTCCAGAGAATTAATTAATACGCAGGAAGCAGAAAGAAAAAGAATTGCTTCCGAATTGCACGACAGTTTGGGACAAAAACTTGTGCTCATAAAAAACAAGATACTAAGAACTGAACAACTTAAAGAAACGAATTCGCAAAATCCCGAAGATTCATTAAGTCAAAATGTAGCTGAAGCCATTCAGGAAATCAGGAATATTTCTTATGGATTGAGACCTTATCAGTTGGATTTATTGGGACTTACGAGTTCCGTTAAAAGTATGGTGGAAGAAAGCTTCAATGTTGCTCAGATTGATTATGAAATTAATATCGATAATATTGATGAATTCTTCGATAACGATGAACAGATCAATATCTACAGGATTATACAGGAATGTATTCATAATATTATTAAACACGCCAACGCAAAAAATGTGAATATAACTATCAAGCGAAATATTGATAATATTAATATTTCAATTAAAGACGATGGAGTAGGTTTTGACATTAATGAAAACCACACAGGTTTTGGACTGAAAGGGATTAAGGAACGCTTACAAATATTACAAGGAACAATGACAATTGATACAAATTATGCTAAAGGAACTGCCTTTGAGTTTGTAATTCTTTTGTAACAAATGATAATAAAAATGAACATCGAAAAAATAAAAATCCTAATCGCAGACGACCATCCTATTTTTTTGAAAGGATTAAAAGAAGTGCTGGAAGAAACGGATAATCTGCAAGTTGTACATCAATCCGATAATGGAACGGATGCAATTTCTGGTGCTTTGGCTAATGAGATTGATATTGCCATTCTGGATATTGATATGCCGGGAGCAAACGGATTGCAAGTAGCTGAACAAATTCTCGCAAAAAAACCAGGAGTTTCAATCATTCTTTTGACGATGCATAAGGCAAAAGATACTTTTTTAAAAGCCTTGGAAATCGGAATATCTGGTTATGTGTTGAAGGAAAATGCTGTTGTTGATATTATCAGTGCAATCTCTGCTGTTAATAGATTTCAATCTTACATCAGTCCGGAAATGTCTTCGTTTTTGTTAAAAAGTAAGAACCGAAATCGGAATGAAGCCACTTCTCAATTAGAACAGCTTACGCCTTCTGAAAAGAGAATAATGGAAAGAATAGCGCAATATAAATCGACCAAAGAAATTGCCGAGGAATTATTCGTGAGTGAAAAAACCGTGTCCAATCATCGGATGAATATCGCGAAAAAATTGGAACTCAGTGGGAAAAATAGTTTGCTTCGTTTTGCTATCGAACATTTGAATGCTTAAAAAAACAGTGATGAAAAATCTATTGACAATTTTACTATCAGGAGTTTTATTGATTTCTAATTTACAAACTAAGGCACAGGTTACAAAGTCTTGTGAAAAAGGAAATTATTTGAATAATTCTTATCAAGATGATTTGGTAAATTATGTGAAAAATAATCATCTTCCAGGTGCAATTATCGCAATCAAAACTTCAGACAAACCTTTATGGATAGGAGCGGAAGGTAAAAAGAACATTGAAACAAATGAGAAGATAGAAGTTTGCACGCCATTTCGTATCGGAAGTATTACAAAAGTTTTCACTGCTGTTCTTGCTTTGAAGCTCCAAGAGGAGAAAAAACTTAACCTTGATGATAAAATAACTCAATATCTCCCAGAGTTGCAAAACCAAATTCCGGAAGCCAATTCCATTACACTTAGAATGTTATTAAATCATTCCAATGGAATCATCGACCCAAAAAATGACGACCCAGAATATCTGGATTATATTACCAATTTTCCGGATAAAGTGGATAGTATGACGATTGATGATAGATTGAAAAAGTATGTTTATGCGAAACCTCTTTTGTTTTCTCCAGGAAAGGAAAGCCGTTATTCGAATAGTGGATATTGGATTTTGGGCAAAATAATAGAGCGGGTTTCCAAAAAATCTATTCAAGCCATTCTTTCAGAAAAAATATTTGTTCCACTGAAAATGAATCATTCTTATTATGATGAAAGATTAAATCCTGATATTTCACAAGGTTATCATCAGATGGAAGGCAATCTGATAAATGTTACAAAATGGGACAAAGCAGATGGCGATGAAGACCCAAGTAGCGGAATTGTAAGCACTGCGGAGGATTTATTCAAATTCAGTGAAGGTTTGTTCTCAAATAAAATCATCAAGGAGAATTCTATCAAAGAAATGCTTCAGACTTTGAAACTCCCCACTTGCCCAAATAACGAATGTGATTACGGATTAGGAATAGAAAACTGGAATGTCGGCGCCATCAAAGGTTATGGTAAAAACGGTTCATCTATAGGTTATGAGACCAACTGGGTTTACATTCCTTCTAAAAAAATTACAATCATTACTTTTGCGAATAAAGGCGGTGGAACAGACAAGTCTTTTATGGACAGGATAGTTCAAAATTAATATCGAATTAATAGTTATAACTTATTGTCTGTCAATATTTTTAATTGATTCTAAGTAGTATTACCCAGAAATTTAAGCAATGTCGCTCATTGTAGCATTTTTGCTTTAGAAATAATTTTGTACTCAGAAAAAATGAGTATGAAATATCCCCAAATTACTTCCCGGAAATCCCGTTTCCTATACTTTTTAGGATTGATGTTATTGGCTGGTTTCTATTGTCCAACCAAAGCTCAAATGCAGGATTCTATTCGTGTGCATCTTGATTCTTGTCTGTATATTTTAAAAGAAAACTCTTTGTATGCAGACCGTGTCAATTGGAAAAAAACAAAGAAGCAAGTTTTCGAAAAAGCAAAATCTGCTAAAACAAAATCAGAAGCTTTTGAAGCTCTCAAAATTGCTTTCGAAGCACTTGGAGACAAACACTCAGCTTATTATCATCTAGATGATTCTTATACTTTGGATAATAAAGAATTGACAAGCAGATATTCTGACTCTATCAGAGCAGGTTGGAAGCGAGGCCCTCGTATCGAAGGTAAAATAATCAATGGAATGGCTTATTTATCAATACCATATATGGGTGTTAATAAGCAGGAGCAAATAGATACTCACGCCAATTGGGTTTATAATGAAATAGCCAAACTTCAAAAACAGAATCCCAAAGGTTGGATTATAGACCTGCGACTAAATGGTGGTGGTAACATACGCCCAATGCTGGCAGGTTTAGCACCTTTTTTCAAAGATGGTATTGTAAGTTATTATATCAATAGAAAAGGACAATCCGAAGATGAATCGGCTTTCAGAGATGGTGATTTTTTAATGGATGGAAAAGTTCAGGCTACCATCAAAAATAAAATTACCAGTTTTCCGAATTCAAAAGTAGCTGTACTGATAGGTCCTGGCACAGGAAGTTCTGGCGAAATAACTGCGTCTGTTTTCAGTGAAAGACCGAATACGATGTTACTCGGAGACGATACAGCTGGACTTGCTAATGCGACCAACGGATTTGTATTCAATCATAACAAAACATATTTCAGGATTTCTAATGCTTACATCGCTAATCACAATAAGCGAAAATTTCCCGAAATCATAAAGCCTGATTTGTATGTCAAAGGAAATGAATCCTTTAACAATATAGTAAATGACACAGCTGTGAAAAAAGCAATCGTGTGGTTGAACTCGACTAAATAAAATTCTCAAACAAAAATATTTTAAAATGAAACAATTAACAACGACAACAATTTTCCTGTTGTTTTTATTCCTATTAAACGCATTTCTGTCTTCTTGCTCGGGAGAGGAAACCCGTTCAGAATCCGAAGATGTAGTAGGAAAACCTTATACAATCAATGGAATTGTGAAAGACACATCAGGTAATCCAGTGAAAAATGCCAGAATCAGAATAGAAAATCCTAATGGAAACAATATTCACTACACCACAACCAGTGATGAGTCTGGAAAATACAGTGTTACAGTAAGTGCGATTGGCGGTTACAAAATGTATGCTTGGAAAGAGTCAACTATGGAAAATGCAGTTTATCAGGTAAGATTGGGTATGGAAAAAGATTCGGATTATGATGCTTTCAGTGTTCCGGCAAGTGGCGTGACCAAAAATTTTGTCTGGAAATTGAGTGGGAAAATTCCTGATAGAGTAGTAAGTACAGAAAATGGAACAGGCTACTTTGGAGGAACAATCAAGTTTATTAATTATAATTCTCTTTCAGACCAAATGCCAGCTGGAACAGAAGTTACGATTAAGCTGACACCAATTACAGGCGCTAAATTTCTTGACGGAACATCGGCTTCAGGAAAAATTGTTGAAAAGAAATTCACAATTACAGATGGCGTTGGACAGGCTTATTACATTAATGATATTCCTGCAACCAAATACAAAATCACAGCCAGCAGTTTGAAAAATGGTGTAACTAAAACCGTAAATATTGGTACAGGAAATCCCGATGTCTTTTCGTCCGAAGCTGAATATTATTTCAGGTCAGAAGGCGGTTCTGGTTCTTATGAGAGCGGATTGGGTTCTCCTAATGAGCATTACTTCTATATTATGAACAAGTAACATTTTTTCCTCTATAACTGGGCAGGCAGTGATATCAGTATTTCTGTCTGCTTTTCAAAAATTTCAAATTAATAAAATTTATGATTAAAAAACTATTATTTCTTGTCACCATATTGCCTCTGTTTTCAGCAAAAGCGCAGGTCGTGGATATTCCTGATATTCATTTTAAAACTTATCTGATAACAAGTTCCGTTATCAATACCAATAATGATAATGAAATTCAGGTTTCCGAAGCAGTCGCTTTTACCGGAACTATTAATTGCAGTAATCTGAATATCAAAAATCTTAAAGGGATAGAAGCTTTCATTAATCTGTCGGCGTTACGATGTTTTGGTAATCAGTTGGAAACTCTGGATGTAAGCCAAAATATTGTTTTGGATGAATTGAATTGCGGACAAAATAAATTGAATAGCCTTGATGTATCAAAAAATACAAAGTTGACCAAGTTGGATTGCAGTACCAATCAGTTGATACATTTGGACGTCAGTAAGAATCTTGCTTTGAAAAGTTTGTCGTGCTATCTCAATCAGTTTTCCAATTTAGATGTGAGTAAAAATATCAGTTTGGATACTTTGTATTGTTATGAAAACTCATTATTTAATATCGATGTGAGTAAAAACACAGCATTGGAATATTTTGATATTTCCTTTAACAATTTAACCAATATTGATGTCAGCAAGAACAGTAAGTTACTTTACTTAAAATGTGCTGGAAATACTTTGGCTAATCTTAATGTAAGTCAAAATCCATATTTGTCTGTTTTGGAATGTTATGATAATTTCATTACGGATATTGATATCAGCAAGAATGTAGAATTGACTTATTTTCAAGGTGGTAATAATAGATTGTCAAGTCTGGATATTAGTAAAAATGTCATTCTATGGGCTTTAGATTGTTATGGAAACAAGCTTGCGACTTTGGATGTAAGCAAAAATCCGAATTTGGGATGGCTTCTTTGTTATGATAACAAATTGACAAGCCTTGATGTCAGTAAAAATACAATGCTTTCAAGTTTGGATTGTTCAACCAATCTATTACAAACCTTGAATGTGAAAAATGGACATAACTCGAATGTTTATAATTTTAGTACCATTGATAATCCATTACTTATTTGTATTCAGGTAGATGATGTTAATTATTCTAATACGAATTGGAAAAAAAAGGATGCAATTGCAAGTTATAATACAAACTGTAATGATGCTTTAGCAGTTTCTGATTTCGGACAAAACAATATCACAATTTATCCAAATCCAGTAAAAGATATTCTGAATTTTTCGGAAGAAGTTTCTGATATCAAAATATTGGATATTTCTGGAAAATTATTGACTCAGATTTCTATTTCAACAAAATCTGTAAATGTTACAAAGCTTCCAAAGGGCATTTACATCATCACGGCAAAAACCAAATCGAATAACATCATTAATCAAAAATTAGTCAAAGAATAAAAATAAAATCTCTCCAAAATCAGATGAGGTTTTGCACGCATATTATGAAAAATATATTTCAATTTAATTATAAGTTTTACATCTTAATAGCAATTTCAAGGCTTATCTAATGCAGGTTTTCATTAATGATAATCAAACCATCGGTGTAACATTTTCTTCAATTCGGTTGTCTAAAAATTATTAAGCTTAATAACAATGAAAAGAATCATCTGTTCAATATTTATTCTTGTGGGAACTTTTGCATTTTCTCAGGAGACTAAATCTGACACCATTAATGAGAAGGCAACCAAAGAAATTGAGGAAGTTATTCTGAAGTCCCAACGCAAAAAACAGTTTGCAGACAAAGCGGTTTACACTTTTGATAAAGAAGCATTGGAAAAAGCCAGATACGCCAAGGATTTGCTCAAGACTTTACCAGAAATACAACTTGACCCGATTTCCAACACTTTGAAAAGTACCAAAGGCGGAACCACACTTTTCCTTATCAACGGAATCGAAGCTACAGATATGCAAATCCGAAGTGTTCAACCATCGGAAGTTGTAAAAGTTGAGTATTACGATATTCCACCAGCAAGATGGGCAACTAGAGCTGACCAGGTCATCAATCTCATTACCAGAAATCCGGAAACGGGATATGTTTTCGGGGCAGATGTGACTTCGGCTCTTAGCACAGGTCTTGTAAATGGTTCTGCGTACGGAAATTATACCAAAGGCAAGAATGATTTTGGGTTAGAATATTCCATTAATCTCAGAGATTATAACAATAGGAATGTAAGAAGTATTTATGATTATCAGATTAATGATACACATTATCGTTCGGAAGAGAATAGAAAAGACCATTTCGGTTATACAGACCAAAATATTGCTTTGCGATATACGCGTTCCGTTGTCGGGGATTATGCTTTTCAGGCAAAGCTGAATACGGATATTTCCACAAGTTTTATACACGGCAAAGGAGAAAGTATTTTTTATAGAGATAATATGACGGAACAGCATCAGATGTTCAAAAATGGAAATTCCAACTATACAAAGCCGACACTGGATTTGTATTTTTCCAAGAATATTGGTAAAAAAGATGAGTTGAGTATCAACTTGGTTGGTTCACATTCCAATTCTGATAATTCTGAATTGGCGAAAGAATGGGATTTAGGCTCTGGTAATTCTGTTTATGACAATGATATGGTTCTAAGTGCAAAACAGACTGGAATAGTTGGCGAAATAGCGCACGTTCATTCTTTTGAAAAAGGAAAATTGTCTTCGGGTTATCGAATTTCAAACACCGCTATTTCTAATGAACTATGGAATCTGGAAGGCTTTTCGGAATACAGGGTAAATTATCTTGAACAATATCTCTACACAGAATATTCTGGTAAAATAGATAAATTCTCTTACAGACTTGGAATCGGTTTGACCAATATTCATAACAAAAGTGAAGAAAATGTAGATGACGAATGGACTTTTACACCAAAAATCATTTTGAGTTATCCAATCAATAACAATCAAAATCTTCGTTTCACAAGCAGTTACAAACCACAAAGTCCGGGAAGTTCTGCGCTCAGTAGCAATGTTGTTCAGATAGCTCCGAATATTGTACAGCGCGGAAATCCTTTTCTCAGAACTTCACAACGATGGGGAAATAATCTGATTTATTCCTATAACAACAAGTATTTTGACTTCAATGCCAATTTATTTTATTGGTATAATAACAGAGCAATTAATCAATATTATGTTTTGGATAATACGCTCGGAGGTTACGCTTTGACTTATGAAAATGCGAAAAATGGACAGCAATACGGGATTCAGCTTTCGGGTTCTTACAAACCTTTTGGGAACAGTTTGTTGGTCTTAAAAGCAGTAATTGCACCAGCATCTGAAACGATAAAAACCAATGTGGGAGCTTTGATTAAGAACAATTACATCGGGAACAATTTTACCTTGTCTTCGGAATATAAATCGTTCAGTGTTCAATATCAATTCAATATTCCGGTGTACAATCTGAGTGGTGCTTTTTTGAGTACCAATGAAAATCAGAATCACATTTTTGCCAGTTATAAACTCAAGGAATGGACTTTCACGACAGGATTTTATTGGTTGGGAATGCCTTCGGAATATAAAACGAAAAGTCTTCCGGAAAGTTTGGTCAATTATTCCCGACATACCCAGATTTGGAACAACAAATCGATGTTTGTACTTGGAGTGAGTTATGATTTTTCAAAAGGTAAAAAAACTCAGATAGACAAAAAACTGAATAACAATACTGCGCCAACAGCTACTTTTTAGACTTATCTGAAAATATTAAAAAAAACTTTAAACTATGAAAATACTTCTATTATTGATTTTAATGGGAATTACTAATTGTGTCAATGCACAAATTGTGAATATTCCTGATGCAAACTTCAAAGCTTATTTGGTAGGAAATTCTGAAATCAATACCAATAGAGATAATGAGATACAACTTTCCGAAGCTATTAATTTTAATGGAACAATAGACTGTAACGGTTTGAATATCTTTAATCTTACAGGAATAGAATCGTTTCCAAATATTAAAAAACTATTGTGTTACAACAACCAATTGACTCATCTCGATGTGAGCCAAAACAAAACTTTGGAAAATTTGCAATGTGACGAAAATCAACTTACCAGTCTGGATTTGAGTAATAATACAGCATTGAAAACCTTGATGTGTCACATTAATAAGTTAACTGCTTTGGATTTGAGTAAAAATTTGGATTTAAAGGATTTGAGATGTTATGAAAATCAATTGACAGAGATAGATTTAAGTAAAAATCTGGCATTGGAAATATTAGACTGTAGTCTCAATCCGATTCGTGATTTGGATATTAGTAAGAATGTTGCTTTGAAAGCATTGTATTGTCTCTGGAATGAATTAATCAGCCTTAATCTTAAAAACGGGAATAACGCCACATTACAAACAATGTTGGCAAGAGGTAACCCGAACCTTAGCTGTATCCAAGTTGATAATGTTGAAAATTCCAATACTTATCACAATTGGACAAAAGATGCAACTGCAAATTATAATACAGATTGTAATTATATGTCTGTAAAAAATGTTGACAAAAAAGAAATTCTGCTTTATCCAAATCCAGCAAAAGACATTCTTAATTTTTCTGAGGAAGTTTCTGATATTAGAATAATGGATTTTTCGGGTAGAGTAATGAAGCAATTTTCTAACTCTTCAAAATCTATTAATGTTGAGAATCTTTCAAAAGGCTTTTATTTTATTACCGCAAAAAATAAATTAGGTAAAGAGATTATTCAAAAGTTTATAAAAAATTAATTTTGTAAATTTCTAAATATCAATAGTTTAAATTAATAACTAAATCTTCTATTCTAAGGTCATTATTTGCTTAGTTTCATTGAAATTAAAGTCATAGTTCATTGTATAATAAGAAAAAATTTTTGATTTTTATAAATAATTAGGCAAAATCATTTCGTAAATTAATATTTTTACAAAAAACAACAAATGATTAAAATTGCCATAATAGAGGACGAACCTGCCGTTCGCAAAGAAATCACCTATCTCATAGAACAAGAAACCGATACACAGATTATCGGCTGGAGTGCAGACATTAAAAATGCTGTGAAACTGATTGAAGAGAAAAATCCTGATGTGATTCTGATGGATATTCAATTGCAGGATGGGACGGCTTTCAATATTCTTAAAAATCTTAAAACTTTACCAGAAAATATTATTTTTCTCACGGCTTATAATCAATTTGCTATTCGGGCAATCAAATATGGTGCGTTGGATTATCTTCTCAAACCAATAGACCAAATCGAACTGAAAGATGCTCTGGAGCGCTATCGACGTAAAAAAGAAAACAATCCGCAATGGATGAAGCAAATCTCTCTTGCCGAATATTCTTTGGAATCTGATGTTCTTCCCGAAACAATTGCTTTGAATTCGATTAATAACGTTAGAATCATCAAAGTTCAGGACATTATCTATTGCAAAGGCGAAGGTCCTTATACTTTTTTCTTCCTTAATAATGGCGAAAAAGAATTAATTTCCAAACCTTTGAAATTCTATGAAGAACTATTGTCTGCTCCAAATTTTCTCAGAACACATCAATCCTATCTGGTTAACAGAAAATATATTTCTTGTATCAAACAATCTGAATACTTGTTGCTAAATAATAACGAGGAAATTCCCATCTCAACACGTCGCAAAAGTTTTATTATTAATCAGTTATTTCCGGTAAAATGAAAAATAAGATGATTCGTTTTTGTATCGGCTTGATTGGGATATGGACCGCCTATTCGTGTGAAAAAAAGCAGGAAACCTCTAAAGATTTGGAATTATTTAAAGACCAAATTAAAAATTTATCAGACAAAAAACCTTCGCCCAAAAATAAAGATTCGATTTTGATGGCTTGGAGAAGTATGGAAAGAAATCCACTCATTAAAAAAGATGCCGAGTTACAAGCAAAAGCCAAATATTATATAGGCAGAGTTTATGGAATGACGGGCGAAACGGATTCTGCCCAAATCTATGTGGAGAAAGCGCTGGAACTGATTGAAAAGACCAAAGGAAATCTTGAGACAAAAGCTTTTGTTTACAGCGGAATGGGCAATTTGTCCAATAGCAAAGCAAAAGAACATCAAGCCAATTATTACTATAATAAGGCCGCGACAATTGTATTGTCAGATAATAGTTTGGATATGCCACCAGTTGCGAAAACAATTATACTTTTATCTGCAGCACAGAGTAATAGCGCTCTTTATCAGTATGATTTGGCCCAGAAAATGAATAAGGCAGCACTTGATTTATCACCACAACTTCCTCAATTTCATACCAATCGTCAGCGTCCGCTTACTCAGATGATTATGATATTTGGAAAGCAGGACAAATTGGACAGCATTCCGCCATATATCCGAAAGTTAGAACAATTGCAACAAGAACATCCGAAAGAATATAATATAAAACATTTGTACGACAGCAAATCGAGGTATTTTGAATTAACTAAAAAGCCAGATTCCTTACTCTATTATCAAAAGCTGAAAGCTGCTTTGGATGAGGAAAGCTTACAGGCAAATCCCAAAGAGCAGGTCAATATCAACAATCTGTTAAATAGTTACTTAAATATTGCTGCAGTTTACATTACGAAAAAAAATATTCCCGAGGCGAAAGAATATTTACAATCATCGGCACAGTTAATTAAAGAAAATCAAGAACTTATCTCTTTTGATGCAAACATATTGTATAAAGAAAATTTATCAAAGCTTTTGAATGTGGAAGGAAAATCTCGTGAAGCTTTTGAATTGATGCAGGAAGTATCGGAACTTCAAAAAGAAAATTTTGAAACCAAGAATACGCAGGCGGTTGCCGAGATGAACTCACTTTCTCAGCTTCAGGCAAAAGACCGTTCTATTCAATCATTAAATAAAAATATTAAAATCAATGAGTTACAGCTTGAGCAAAACCGACTTTGGCTTCTTGTTACTTCATTGATTGCTTTGCTATTAATTACTTTTATCGGATTCTTTTATTACAACTACAGACAAAGAAGAATCCGACAGGAAAAAGAAAAAATCCTGCAACAACAGCAATTATTGCGTACGCAAATGGAACCGCATTTCATTTTTAATACGCTTTCTGCGCTTCAAAGTTTTGTTCGTCTCGATAAAAAAGAAGAAGCTATCAAATATCTTAACCAGTTCAGTCGTCTTTTGCGAAGTAGCTTGGAACTTAGTCGTGAAAATCTTGTTCCTCTGGGCGAAGAAATGGAGGCTTTGAACAATTATCTAAGTCTTCAGCAGATGCGTTTTGAGGATGCATTTACCTACGAAGTTATCAGACCGGAAGGAGAGGATACTTGTGGGATTATGATTCCGCCGATGTTGGTGCAACCTTATGTGGAAAATGCCATTTTGCACGGGATTGATTTGTCTGATGGTTCAGCGCATATCACAGTTCAGTTTTTCTTGAAGGACGGAATTTTACAGGCTAATATTACCGACAGCGGTAAAAATGAAACCGATGAATCTGTTAAAAATCATCGCTCATTATCAGGAATTATCAGTAATGAACGATTGAAATTATTAGGAAAAAATGGAAGCATCGAAACCATTAAAAATGATAAAGGAACAACGGTAACATTGAATATTCCGATAAGTAATTAAATTCCAAAATGAAAAAACTAATCGCTACAAATCTGATTTTGTTTCTGCTTTTTACAAATCAATCCTGCGAAAAGAATCCTGTTGAAAAAACAACTCATCAATCAGAAAATAAAAAAGAAACATCAGTAGTAAAGGATGATTCGGAAATCAAAACGGTAAAGAATTTTTTGAATTGGTATAAAAATAATCAGGATATACTTTATCAATTCAATACTATCAAAGGCGGAATTCTTTCAGAAAATGAGGAAGCGAAAAACTATTATGTTGATTTCATACAAGTGGATAAGGAAGTGAAATTTCTTTCCGATTCGAAATTATTCACTCAGAATTTCCTTAATCAATATCGACAGAAATATGTTGAAGGTGATGAACATTTCAAACAAAACCCAGAAAATGATGGTCCACCTTTCGGATTTGATTATGATTATTTCTTTATGACGCAGGATGATCATGAATCGGATTTGAAAAATATTGATAAGGTTAAATTCAGTTCTGTTTCGGAAAATGATTCAATCAAATTGGTGAAATTTCATTTGGAAAATTGCGGAATGACTTATCAATATACACTCAAAAAGGAAAATGGTCATTGGAAAATCGATAAAATCGAAAATAAATCCTGAGTTTTCTAATTCTCACTACGAATCATAAATTCTTACACACGGATTGTAAATGGTTCTAATTTATTTCAAACAAGAGTTTTATGTTTGAAGAAATATTTCATTCAAAATGAATAGATTACTTACAATTTTAATATTAATTCTGGTTACTCAATCTTGTGAAAATAAGGCTGAAAAAGCGATTGAGAAACCACATCCGGAAAAAGCTGAAAAAGAAGAATGGACAAAAAAAGAATTGAGAGAACTTGCTGGAAGTTTGTATGCCAAATTTGATGATGACGATATCGATGAGGATTTCAATATTATACAAAATAATGATGATATTGTGCAGAGTGTGCTTTCGGTTTCTTTGTCATCGGAAAAGAAAGATGTTAAAATCAATCTGCTCAATAACAGTGTTTTGTATAATAACAATGAGTCTGATTATTATACATTTTTTAACGTTGACAAGAAAAAAGTCTGCACAGTAACCATAGAATATGCCGAGCAAGAAACCATTCCCGCAATCTCAGGAGAAAAGAAAAATCTAACCGAAAAAATAAAGTACAGATTTGATAAGAAAAACCGTAAAATCCAAGTGATTGGCTACGAATTGTCTTATAACAAAGGCGTAAAATTCATTACTAAGTCTTTTAATTTCATCACAGGAAAATTTATAGTGACCAAAAAAGAAAATGGAAAAACTTCCAATGAAAATGGCTGGGCAAAAGAGCTTGAAAATATTTATGTAGAAGATTGGACTTTCCCTTTTTTAAGGGACAAAATCTTTTGGTATGGAGATGGAATAGGTGTGTAAAACATTAATTAAAAACTTGAAAAATTTATGAAAACATTATTGACACTTTTATTTTTCGTAATTGCTGTTCCTACATTTGGGCAAAATGGTAAGTTGTTTAAAGGAACTTTGAATAAGACAATTAAAATCACATTCTACTTGGAAGGATTAGACGAAGGAACCAATGCTGACCCAATTTTAGGAGCTTATAAATATGACAATCAAAAAGAATATATTTTGCTAAATGGATATATTAATAATGATGGAAATATTGTTTTGGTGGAGCAATCAACAGTTAATTTTTCAGGTGTTTTTTTAGGAAATTTAAATCAGGAAAAAATTAAAGGAACGTGGACAAGTGCCAATCAAAATAAAAGTTTTTCATTTGAACTGACTAAGACTGTTGCGACAAAAGAACAACTTGCCAAATTTAAAAATGCGATTACAGATAAAATTGATGAGTTTAGAAATTATTAGAAATAAATCGTTTTTGATTCCAATATTATGAGAGCAGTGCCAATCGTTATTTTACCATTTTTATTTCTCACATTTTCCGTTCAGATATTTGGACAAACTTTAGAAAATTGTTCAACCTGCTCAACTCAAATAATCAAAGAGGAACAAATCAAAAATGCGAGCATAGATGATTTCCGTTTTTTAACCAACGATTTGTATGCGAGGAAAGGCTACAAATTCAAAAGTTCAGATATTGATAGTTATTATTCAGATAAAGTCTGGTACAAACCGGTAACGGACAATAATAAAATTGTTTATAACGCCATCGAGAAGCAAAATATCAAACTTTTCCAAGATAAAACTTTGGCCATAAAAAGAGAGCGAGAAAGCTTAATAGCGGAACTTAAGAATTTCAAGACGTCATTATTAACCAATGATACCTCGATGTTATCTTCGAAATATGGTTATTCCACGACGGATAAAGATTACGATAAGCAGTACATTTATTTGAAGGAAGCGTTTTCAAAAATCAATCTGGACGATATCAATTGGTCGTTTGATAGGGGATTGTACAAGGCAACAATTGATAATGGAGATATTGTGATGAATTATGAAATTTGGATTAACCCAGATGGATTTGTAATAAGATATGGAAATCAAGGCGGTACAGAAATTGGTAAACAACTTTATCCGAACGACTGGATTACAGAATTTACTTTTTGGTGGGATTTTGAATGGAAAAATAACAAAATCAAATTTGTAAAAATAAATATGGCAGGATAAAAATTGACAATTAAAATATGAAAAAACTATTACTAATACTTACAATTTCATCACTTGTTTTGTCTTGTAACGGACAAAAAAAATCTGGAGCAAAGTCACTTTCTGAGGCATCCTTACAATTGGAAAATTTTGATTTCAATACCAAAATTTCCACGCTTCTTCCGGAAGAAACCAAAAGCAAAGAATACGCTGGATATTATAAAGTCAAATCGGAAATGATTGAAGTTGATACTATTTCTGATGGCGAATTCATTGGAAGCGAGAAACCCGTAAGAATTGAATACCGACAACAAAGTTTTTCTACTCGTGATGTTCTTGCTAATTTTGATGATTTTGAGTTCAATGCCATTAATCTTGTAACCAATATGGATGGGAAATTAATGCTCATCAATGGAGTTGCAGGCGAAACTGATAAAGGAAAAATGGAAAATTTCGTTTCCAAACTCAACAAAAAATACGAAAACTCAAAGAAAACCAAAGGCGAATTTGTTGGACAAAATTTTGACATCTACACTTGGCATCTGAAAGACAGAATCATAAGATATTGTGTGGTTTTCGATGATGAAAAAAGCACTTTGAAGATTGGCGGAGACAAAAATCCGCATTATCAAAGCTATCTATATGTTATCAAAAAAGAATTTCAAAACCAGATTTTCGGCAAGGTAAGCTCTGGAGATTTTGTTTATCTGGAATAATTATTTCATAGAACGAATTTTAATTAAAGAAATGATGAAAAAATTAATTCTACTCTCAACTTTAATCTTTATCACCGCTTGCAATAATTCGAATAACGGAAAGGAAAAAGAAAAAGTATCCAATGAAAATAAATCTTTGTTGAAAGACAATACAGCGGAATCTAATGAAAATCAACTTTCAACAAACGAAGTCGTAAAACTGGCAGAAAAGCAATTTCAAGAGTATCTTCCCAAAATTCTCGATGTGCACAATGCTTATCTTGACAGCCAAGATACATTTACAGGGGATTTTACGGGCGATGGAATAGAAGATGTTGCAATTTATTTTTCTCTCGCACCGAAAGAAGGTGGAAATACTATTGTGGGACAAGGATTGGCTTTATACCAAAATAATGGAACCAGCGTGAAGGTAATTGCCGGTTACGAGCCAGATTATTTATTCAGTTTCAAAAAAATAAGTAAAGGCAAAATCTATGTTGAAAAATTAGAATATGCCGAAACTGATGGAAGATGCTGTCCGTCTATAAAAACGGAACATATTCTTACGATTTCTGGAAGTGAAGTTTATTAAATCAGATGAAGTCATTCAAGTTTTTTGTTGGTTGTATTTTTTTGAGATTCTTTACGGCTTGTTCAGAAAAAATCAATGATTATTATTCGGGAATCGTTGTGGATGAGTTGGGAAGACCTGTGAAAAATGCTCTTGTTCGTGAAGATTATTTTGGTAATAATGGAAACAAAACTTTGACTGACAAGAACGGATTTTTCAAATTCCAACGTTCTGGTTTGCCTGATATTGTGATTTCTAAAAACGGTTTTGTAAATGATACAATAGGATTGGTTGGTTCGCACGCAGGAGAAAAATTGTTCTATTCGCCTTTGATTACGAAAGATTCCACAACTGTTTTATTCAAAGGTAAAATTACTGACAAACTGAATTTCAATTATAAAGAAATTCGCAAACCTGATTTTGATACAATTCTGAATTCCAATCTTAAAAACAAACAGCTTTTTGGCATTTGGCTTATCAATGGCGATAAAGAATTAAGAGGTTTTAAATTGGATTCTGTTAACGGATTTTATCATTTTGGTTATGATGGAAACCGATTTATGAGGTACATTATTAATGAAGATACAATTACTATTTTCAAGGACGATTATTACTATCAAAGGAAAGGAATTATTAAAAATATTGACAATCAATCTCTGGAAATCTTTTGGAATAATAAAGAAAATATCAAATACAAAAAATGGATTAAATAGAATTTCTAAATTATTTAAAATGAAAAAACTTTTAATCATAATTCTCGCTTTCACATTGCAATCTTGTAATGATAAGGAATCAAAAGCAATAGAAAAACAAGAACCTCAAAAAACTACGGAAACAAAGACAACTTCTGAAGATGATATAACGTCGTTTTGCAATTTCGCTGTGATTGTCGATAAAGATGGTTACGTGAATGTGAGAGAAAAAGAGTCAACGAACAGCAAAATTATCGGAAAGATAAAATCAGGAGAAGCGGTTTTTATTTTTGAAGATTTGGATACAGATTGGTTGAACGTGAGTTTTGATGATGACAAAAAATCAGGATTTATACATCGTTCAAGGATTAAATACATCAAAGATTTTGAGACAATTCCCGCTGTGGATTACAATGATGAAAAAGCAACTTTTCTATTGAGTAATATTGATATAGAAATTCTTTCCGATAAATTTGATTACGAAGCCAACAAGCAATATTTTTCGGAAACAGACTTTCCAATCAGAAAATACAAAGGACACGAAATGTGGGGAACAGACGGAACGATTCCTCAAAGTTATTATAAATCTATCACAGTAAAAATCGGAAATCAGGAAATCAAAATCCCCAAAAAAGACATCGAAGACCTTTTCAATCCCAATAATATGAACACCGAATGCTATTATGACAAGGCGAATAATTCAATTTATATTCATCTGTCTAATTCTGATGGAGCGGGTTCTTATGTTGCATTGTTCAAAATCGAAAACGGAGTTTATAAAGGAAGACAAGCTGAGATTCCTTTTTAAAATATAATTTAAAATTTTGCATCAATATATGAAATTCACAACACTTCTTTTTTGTTTTAATCTTATACTTCTCTTTTCAAACTGTAATGGACAAAAAAATCCGAAATATTTAGGAAAAGAATATGGAAGTTTTGATTTGGATAGAATTACGTTTGACGAAAATTTGGATTCATTATTTTCTAAGGTCGACAAAGCGGATTTAATTTTGATTGAAGGCAAAGATTCGTATTATGACACGATACAGAAAAAAGAAATTAATACCAATGTAACTGAGTATGTTTATCGGATGCGTCGAACGAAAGCTGATGGAGTATATGTTTTCAAAGACTTTAAAATCAAAGATGCAGTAGTTTCTTTTTATACAGACAAAGACAAAATCTTCAGAAGAGCTGATTTTTCCACTTATATGACGACAAAGGAATATAATGATTTGCTTAATAAAACTAAAGATTACAAAGTAGTAACAGATGATGAGGTTAAAGCATTTAATGGTGGAAAATACATCATTTTGGAAAAGAAGGATGGAACCAAGAAAACCACTTTGTACTGTTTGAAAACTGACGACGAAGATGGAGATTATTTTGTTCGGATTAGAATCAATGACCAGAAAATAAAGTATGACAGATTTGATAAAAAATGGAATACAAAGTCGGGATTTTAAAAAGGAAATTTATTAGAAAAACCAAAGCTTATGACAAAACAAATATTTCTAATAGTATTGTTACTTTCAAGTTATTCTTTGTTGGCGAATGACGGCGCATTTTTCGCAAAAGGCAATCAACTGATTCCAATCAATGAAACGGATATTACAGTCAAAAAGGAAATTTTGACTCTTAAAAAAATCAGAAATAAGTTTATAGAAGTTACGGTTTATTACGAGTTTTTCAATCCGAAAGAAGACAAAAAAATAACTGTCGGTTTCGAGGCTTTTTCTCCGAGTGGAGACGTAGAAGGTGCACCAAAAAATGGGAAGCACCCTTATATGAGGGATTTCACGGTGGAACTCAATCATTCTATTTTGAAATATGATGTGGCGTATGTTTCCGACTCGTTGTACAATAAAAATGGAAAGATAAAGTCTTTGGATTTAGCAAAATTCGATGGGAATAAAAGTGGAAATTATGTCGATTTTTTTTATGTTTATCATTTTGAAGCCAATTTCAAAAAAGGACTTAACATTATCAAACATACTTATAATTATGATTTATCAAATGGCATAGATTACAATTATGATTTTGAATATGTTTTGACAGCCGCCAATCGTTGGGCAAACAAACAGATTGATGATTTTACATTGATTATTGACAATGGCGAGTTTGAGACATTTTCTATCGATAAAACTTTCTTTAAAAACTCAGACGAATGGCTGATTAACGGAATCGGAAAAACAGAAGACATCAAAGGAAGTAAAAACTCTTTTGTGGAAAAGGATGCTTTGAAATTTCATTTACAAAAAGGCAACATTATTTTTCAAAAGAAGAATTTCAAAATCAACGATGATTTGTATTTGTATGCTCAAAATTATTGGGGAATTAAGGACTTAGAGTATATTCCTTTCTCGTATTATCAGGAAGATAAAATCAGTCAGCCTAAAAATGATTTTCAAAGGAAAGTATTAAAGAATATGCCTTTTGCGAGACGAGGTTATGTTTTTCAGAATCAGGATTTGAATCAGTTTTACAAAGAAATGGAGTGGTACATCCCAAATCCTAATTATCAACCCGATACGGAAATCCTTACCGACGGGGAGAAGAAATGGATTGAAAAGTGGAAATAAAACTACATTAAATTACACAAAGATGAAAAAATATGTATTGATTTTTTGCGCTTCTGTTCTTCTGTTTTCTTGCAAAAAAGATGATAATCAGAATGAAAATGTTAAGAAAATACCAGAGACAATTTCTGAGAAAGAATATTTTGCAAGTGACTTCAAAAAAGAATTTGAAGGAGTCTGGCAAAAAGAAACCGAATATCAAACCAACACAATTAAGATAGAATTCGAATCTGGGAAAGATTATGCAACCGTGATTGATATTGGCTCAGGCGAAGCTCCACCGTTAAAATTAAAGGCTTTTCAGAGAGGGAATATGTTGCTAATTCCAGCTGAAGGAGTAAATAATAATTGTGAACTGAGAGTAAAAAATGGGCAACTTATCTTCCTGATACCATCAGACGGAAAGCAAGAAGAAGTAAAAACAATTTTTAACAAAATAAAAGAATGATTTTCAACTTCATTTTCAAAAAAATGACGAATTGTAATTCATTCCCAGCGAATTGTAAATGATTAATGACGATTTTGATATTTTACTTTATTTTTAAGTAAGATTCTACAAACACAACCATTATGATGTCATTAAAACAAATTTTCTTAGTTTTTGCTGTGATGTTATCAGCATCCAATTTTGTATCCGCAAAAGCAAAAATCCCAATCGGCGAAAGGGAAGTTTTGGTCAAGGTTCACGATTTACCAAACACAGAAGAGTTCAAACTGGAAAATGGCAATTATCTCGATTTGGCAACGCTTCACAAAGAGTTCAATATCGCTTATATTCTGCCTTTGTACATTACAGAAGAACCAAAATTGGTCGGCTATGATGAAAAAACCGATGAGTTTTATAACATCCCGGACAAAGAATTAGATTCGGTTTTAGCGGAACAAAAACTGAATAAAAATGACCTCAATAAATTGCCTTTTTATACCAGATACGGCGGAAAATTGGTAGCGTTATTATTGATTGCTTTTATGATTTGGGGCGCAATTCCTTCCAAGAAAAAGAAAGTAGAACCTACGAATGTTTAACCTTTAACAAACACAACATATTATGAGTACAGTTTTTTTATTATTGGGTTTATGGTGCTTTTTTATGGCGGCGTGATGTATTTTATGTACGCCAAAAAACAGAAAATGAAGCAGACGATGCAAAGTACAGATTTCAAGGCAGAATTTCAGAGAGCAGAAACTTACAAATCTAATTTTCTGAACGGCGAATACAGTTATCTGAAAACACAAATGAATGGAAAACCGATTGATGCATTCAATTTTGCTAATCTGGAATATACCAACAAAACAACCATCAAAGACGGAATGAAAGATTCTCTGAAAAGTATGGCAACCTTGGGAACGATAAGATATCAGACGGTTCAAACGCCGAAATATTTGATTTTGAGTAATGATGAACTTCATCTTTTAGATACCGATACAGACGGAGACATCAGCAATCATTTGGTTTTTGACAGTCAGAGACTTTCACAGTCGAGTCTTGTTGAGGTTCCACAACAAGGTACAATGAAGGCTTTCGCAAAACAAAAAGGCGATGAGGTAAAAGCGTACAAAATCTCTTTGGCGACAGACGATAAACCGATTGAATTGATTCTATTCTCTGCCCTGATTTTCACACACGTGAATACAGCAAACAATATGCTGTCAATGGATATGCAAAAGGTGATTCAGGAAAATGTGATTGCCAACGATTTTCTTAAAAAATTAGGAGATAAATACCCAAATCTGAAAGTTGCTGTACCGATTTTAAACTAAAAATTGGTAAAAAAATAAAATGATATGAATTATTTGACGAGTGCGCAAGTGACCAACGTTGCTTGTGCATTTTGTTTTAGTAAGTCTAAAATTTTATATTTGATTAATTGATAGATAATGAATAAACTAATTGCTTTCCTTAAAAAGTTTGCCGTCTATTTTCTTGTCATTTCTGCAGGAACATATTTGCAGGTTTATTGGGCGATGGGATATTTGTCAGACAGGATTTCCAGCAGTTGTTTAGATTGTAGTTTTGTTGTAGATACACTATTTGTTTCTTTGTTTTCGGCGATTTTAATTGGCTTGATTTTTATATTGATTTCAAGAATTAAGAACCTTTATTTAAAACTCATTTTAGAATTTTTGATAATTGCATCTTGGTGGTTTTTTATCGATTATTCGGAGTTTGTGGAAAGGGAATCTTCTTGGAGCACTTATCTTTTCGAAGAAGAAATTCAAATCACTTTAATACAAGGTTTTTTTCCGATTTTGATAATGTCTGTCATTGTGATTTTCACACTTAATTATAAATCTTTTATAAACAAAAAATGAAAAATGCCGATAAAATTTTAGTTCTGAAAGTCATCGCCGTACTTTTGCTCTTCATTGGTATTCCAATTTTGTTGTTCTATTTTGGAGTCGTAGTTCCGGAATATTGTGCTTGTGACGAAACGATGTACGAAGGTCAAAAAGGAATTAATATTTGGGGCGATATGGTTTATTGCGATGCAGAAAGTCAGGATTTTGCGAAAGCGTTTTTTCAGCTTCTTACAATTGTACTTTTAGGTTTTTCAGCTATTCTGGTTCTTATCTATTTCTTAATTTATCGAATTAAAAAAATAACTAAAACTTAATCCAATGAAATCAAAAACAATCATAACCATTCTGTTGACAGCGATTGTCTTCTTTGCTTTGGGATTTTTCGGTAAAGATTTTTATCAAAATAAATCGAAGTCCGGAAATATTCCTTCAAACAAAAATCAATCGGACAGTATCCAAACAAAAGATGAAACCAAAACCGAAAATAAAAACACAGATTTTTCTAAAATTTTGAAAGGAAAATACATTCTTGATGGTGCAGATTATGCAGGATTCGAATTCATAGATGATAAAACGATAAGCTGGACAAACGAAATGTTCCCAATGGACCCCGACACGATGCGCCTGAAATGGATTGATGAACATACTTTCGTTACTACTTTCACCAAAAATATCCAAGAAGGTTGTCCTCCAAGAAACTGGGTACGAAAGGTAGAATCTTATGATGGTCACAAATTGGTCATCAGAGATTATTGGACAGGTTGGAGAGAATCCAAAGACGAATCGGAAGTATTTTACAAAGAATAACAATTTTCAAACACGAATTGTAAATCATCTTCAACGAATTGTAAATATTACGATTATGAAATTTAGATTAGTATTAAATTTGATATAAAACACAAATGATGAAACTTTTAACCAAGCTATGTTTAAGCCTTTCTTTGGCTTTGCTTTTGACTTCTTGTGGGAAATCGGTTTTCAAAAACAGTGATTCCAAGGAAGATTATCTTAACGCTTATAGCTCGCTCAGTTTAGACGAGAAAAAGAAAAAAATGTCGCAGGATTTAGCAGATTTGGATTCTCTGCGGGATTTTGCGGATGGTATTTATATCTATTACAGTTTCAGTATATCAGGTGGAGCAGTGAGTGATAGCCTTGCCAAAGCTAATTTGGAATCAGAAGAACCGTTTAAAATTAATGTAAATGAAGATTCTGCAAAAGTGGCTTTCAGTACTTTGACAGAATCTCTTTATCTCAGTCAAAACCTCCAAACTCCAGAATCTGAAATCGAAATCGATATTCCTGAAAAAGATGCAACTGGCGGAAAAACAACTTCAAAAATAACAAAGCTGTTTTCTAAAGGGAAAGAAATCAATCGGAAGAAAATTGGACTTAAGAAAGTTGACAGCGCTCTGGTAATGGCGACTTACAGCTATCCAAATTCTTTGATTCGTTTTGAAATCGCTTCCGGAAAAAATAAAAAAATTGCTTTTGGAAAAGATATTATAAAAATCGAAAAGTGGGAAAATAATGCTTTGGAAATTCAGATTCCGCAACAGATGAATCAGGATTTGCTGGCTTATCAGGCTGTTGATGAAAATGGAATTTTAATGAATCCAAATTCCAATTCTTCATTTCCTGTAATGTCCATTCAGAAAAGTATTCTTACAGAATTGGAAAAAACCAAAGAGATTTTTACCAAGGCTTCAAAATCAACTTCCGAAAAAGAATTCACAGACCAATTGAATCTACTTCCTAAAACTGTTTTTCATCACAAGAACAGACTTCTGGAATTGGATGATGCAATGGAGAAAGCGAGTAAAGAAAGCAAATCCAAGAAGAAGAAAAAAGATGACGATTCTTTTGATAATTTCGGAGATGTATTGAAACCTATCAAAAAGCTGATTGCAGATTTCAGTGATATTTTTGCAGCAGAAACCCAACAGGTAGAAATGTCTTTCCCGAACAAAGTTTCCAAAGTCTATTTCTATTTGGGTAAGGATTACAAAACATTGTCTAAAAATATTACGGCAATAAACGAAACCACAGCTGCTTCTTATGAATTGTTTTATGACACCGATAAAAAGAAATACGGCATTGTAGATTCTATTGGGAATGTGATTATTAAACCAGAGGTTGAAAATAGGTTGTATTACGCAGAAGGAAAAGTATTCCGAGGTGATACAGATAACTCGACCTATATTTTGGATATTGATAAAAAAAGTCTGAAGAAAATCGAGAATAAATCTTATGTAAAAATAGTTGACAAACATCGTATGATTTTCTCTGACAAAACAGAAAAGCAAGGTGTTTTGGACATTAATGAAAAAGTTATCATTCCTTTCGACTACAAGAGTATTATTGCAGTTGGGAATATCTACGCCGGAGAAAAATCGATTAGAGGCAGAACTTATTATCAGATTTTGGACAAGAATGGAAAAATCCTCATTGATAGAGTTGCGGTTGCTGTACCTTCTGCATATAATGATGGACTTGTTATCATAGATATGGACAAGAAATTTGGTCTTTTGGATGTGAATGGCAATTTTTCCATCAAACCACAAAATGCGGCATTGTCTATTATCGGGAAAGGTCCTGTACTTTCTTACGCGATTGAGAGTGCAGACGGAGATAGAACAGGCATAATGGATTCTAAAGGAAGAAAGCTTTCACCGCCGATTTTTGCTTCTGTAGGAGATTTGTCAGACGGAATTGTCCTTGCAAAAACATACGGAGAATATGATTACAACTACGAATATGTAACCTTGTCGGGCAAAAAAGCCTTTGAAGGAAGTTATGTTCTAGCTTATCCTTTTTACAATGGCTTTGCGATAACTGCAACTGAAGATGATAGATTTTCCATCATCAATAAAACAGGGAAAATCGTTTTCTCTGTGCCGGTTTCTGCTGGTTCTTACAGAGATACTCAAAAAGAAGGTAACAACTTGATTTTTGAATTTGAAAATGAAACGTTTAACAGCAAAAACTTTTTGAACAAATAATGAAAACAATATTTAGCATATTCATCATCGCAATATTGATGACAAGCTGTTCTGAGACAAGTAACAGTGTGAAATTTGGAAAGCAACCGCTGGATTTGGAGAATTTTAAACTGAATCTCAACATTCCTGAGTTTTATTCTGATGAAGTCTATTTTCAGGAAGATTCTGATTTGTATGTAAAAGTGGAAGAGGGGGATGTCTATAATGAAAATGATTCCACCAGTACGAATGTTGTGGTTTATGAAGTCAAGAAAAATGAGAAAAAAGCAAAACTGGCAAAGTTTGGTTCGATGACTTTTGAAAATATAGATGTCATTTCTGATTTGAGAGATGAGAAAACTTTTATGATTTCTGCGACCCAAGACAGCGTTACCCAACAACAAACCGAAGAACTAATACAAGCAATTTCCAAAAATTATGGCAAATCTGAAAAAGGAGAAAAATACATACGTGGTGATTTTTACCGATGGGAAAAAGATAATATCGTTGTAAAATTGGCTGTGAGAAGTGATTCTGATAATATGAATAGTTATGAGGAAGAACAAAATTCTTCTGATGCCAAAAACTATGTGCAAATCTTTATTGAGACCAAAGATTTTGAGAAAAAAATGGCTAATTCTACTTTTGGAGCCTTCAATTTTAATTATTATTTTTAGGAAAATCTGATATTTAGAATAGATTTAATAAAAAACTATTAAATAGAAATAATTATTTTTCTCGCAGATTTAGCTGATTTTACAGATTTACTTAAGCTAAAGAATCTGCATAATTTGCCTAATCAGCGAGATTAAAAGAAACAAGATTTAACTTAAAACAACAAAATGAAAAACAATTTATCACTCTTATTTATCTTAATATTTTTCAGTCTAAATATCAACGCCCAAAATCTAAGGGAAGAAATCAAGCTAAAAAATGCTGATTTTAAAATCTATGATACAGATTCCAAAGAAAAAGATTCGGAAATAACCAAATATCAAATCATCGATTCCAAAGGAAATAAATTGGAACACATCGCCCGGATTTTTGATAAAAAGAAAGATAAGGAAACGTTTTTAGGGATTTACAGAAAGAATGATTCTGAGATTCATTTTATAGAATTTAATCAGACCAAAGAAACGCCAACTCTGGACCATTACGTTTATACGCCTGATGCAAAAGGGAAATTAGTGCTTGTGAAAAAAGAAGTTGGTTTGAAAGATTATCCTGCAGATTTGCCTCCTAAATTTAAAAGTAACAAACCAATTCATCCGGAATTTGTAGGCGGAGATGCCGAACTAAATAAATGGGTGGAGAAAAACATCGCTCCAATCCTGAAAAAAGAATTGGCTACAAAAGATTTTGTTCTCACGCTGGAAATAGATGAAAACGGAACAGCGACTTTGCAGAATCTGTCATTACTTTCATTAAATAGCGAAACGGAAAAAGCTCTGATTGCAAAAATCAAAGAAATGCCAAAATGGAACACCACAATCCAAGGTTATAAAGTGACGGGAATAGCTTTTGTTCCTGTTTCTAAACCATAAATAATTGTTTTGAAATAATTAATTGATAATCGAAGTAATGAGAAAACTAACCGGATATTTCACGATAACTTGGCTGATTATTTTGATAGTCAGCTTTTTGGTTTCAAGATTTTTATTGATTCAATTATTAGGACTTGATGATGATTCGACTGAATGGTGGATGGCAATTATTACTGGGATTTCTTTTATTTTTTCTTTAAAATTTGTTTTCTTTTTGACCTTGTCTTCTGTGACTATTTTCCTGAATCTTTTTAAGAAAATCAGAAACAATTGGTTCTTTTCTCTGTTGACTTATTCACTAATTCCGATTGGAACTTTTTTGTCAATTGGTTTCGGAAATGTTTTTGAATTTGAAGCTGCTAATTCTGAAATTATAAAATCAGATTTGAAGTTTTCGGCTTGTCTGGTTTTACCACATTTGGTTTGTACGTTGGTTGGTTTTCTACATTTCAGGAAATTGATGAGAAACGAGAAATTTAATTAAACTATGACGATTCTGTTTTTAATTTTATTCATTCCGCTTTTAGCCGTTGGTTGGTACGAAATAGATTATTTGGTGAAGAAAATAACGAAGGAAAAGTATAATGTTAAGATTACTTTGATTTCGTTTGTTATTTTAATGCCTGTTTTATTTATAATGTTTATTTATATATTGTTGTCGTTAGCTTTTATGTCGGGTGCTGAGTTTAAAGATTGAAAATTATTAGAATGAAAAAACTATTCTTATTAGCAGTTACTTATTTATTATTGAGTTCAGGATTCATTACGAATGTAAAAGCTCAAAAAATCAAAGAAATTCTTTATGACAATGGCATTGTGAAAGAGAAAGGATTACAGGACAAGCAAGGCAAAAGAACAGGCGAATGGAAATTCTATTATGAAAATGGAAAATTACTGCAGGTCGGAACGTATGAAAATGGAAATGAAACAGGGGAATGGAAAACTTTTTATTCTAATGGAAAACAAAATAGGATTGGGAAATTTTCTAATGGAAAAGCAACAGGCGAATGGAAAGAATATTATGAAAGTGGTGGGATGTACGAAGTCGGCGTTTATGATGGAGAAAACAGAATAGGTGAATTCAAATGGTATCACGAGAACGGAAAACTTAAAATGATAGGTCGTTACGAGAACGGAAAAGACATCGGCGAATGGAAAGTGTATTACGAAAACGGACAACTTCGAAATGTTGGTCAGCAAAAAGATAACCATCGAATAGGTGAGTGGAAGTATTATTATGAAAACGGAAATCTGGAAAGAACAGGAAATCACGATAACAAAACAGGAGCGATGAATGGCGAATGGAAGTTCTATCGTGAAAATGGAAAATGAGGAGCTGTTGGAAATCTTAAGGATGGAGAAGAAGTAGGTGAATGGAAATATTATGATGAAAAAGGAGATTTTACAGAAAGCAAGAAATATTAAAACCCCAATGAAAAAACTTTTATTCCTATTACTAATAATGTTATTCACATTCTCGTGCAGTCAGAAAAAACCTGATTGGATAAATAACACGCCACCCAATCCTATCGAGCAAAATCGTCTGGATAAATACCAATTGAGAACAAAACGGTGGCATATTTCCGAAATTCTTGGTTCTGATGTTGAAAATAATCAGGAGTTCGTATTTTTAAAATTGATACAGCTGACTGGTATTATTCTACATATGGTACGTCAATAAAATTCAATACCAATAATACTTATGAAGATTCTTATCACGCAAAGTGTGGAAACGATTGTTTTCCTTCTTCCAAAGGCAATTATATTCTGAAAGATGAAAATCATATTTCGATAAAAATTAAAGAATTTCATCAGTCAGGAGATTGCGAAACAAAATCAATTTTATATGATTTAGATTACGTTACTTATTATATTTTTCAAACTTCTGATGGGAATTTGAGATTAATTAAAAGCAACGGAAAACCTGCGGAAGACAAACAAAATCAATATTATTCGTTATTTTTTGATAAATATTATGAAGAACTCAGAGAAAACACAGAGTTGGATTTCAAAACAACATCAAAATCCAATGAAAAAAGGGTAGAAGACTATATCGAAAATAGGACAAATCTGAAAAACTATAAAATCTTGTACACAAGAAAGGAAAATGACCAATTTCTCATCAATCTTGTGAAAAATATGGATGCTAAAAATGATTATTATTTTGTAATCAATAGCATCAGAAACAATTATGATTATCAGGTTGGCGCTCATCAATTGAAAAACTTAAATATCCAATGAAAAGAATATTTTTAATTTTTACAACAGGTTTTATCTTATTCAGTTGTGGCAAAACCACAGAAAATAATCATCCTAAAAAACAATCTGCAGAGATTAAAACTAAAAGTGATAATGAGAAGCAGAATGAGATTGTTTTAGGTGAAGATATTCCTGAAATTAATTCTTATTGTAAAAATATTTACGAAAAAGACGGTAAGTTTTATGTAGAATTGGATTTTGTGGAAATAAAATATAAGAATGTAGATGAAAGGGTAATTGTCAACAAAAATCCAAAGATTAGAACTTATCTCATTGATGATAATACGTGGATTTCCTCTAAAGATTGTAAAGAATTAACACCTGAAGAATTGCTTAAAATAAGAAAGAAACTATTGAATGACAAAAACATCATAGTTATTGGAACTTCCAAAAATGGAAGAATGAAAAGCATAAATTTTGGTTGTTACGGATAAAATTAAAAAAACAATAATGATGAAAATGATTTTCTTTGATATACTTTTCAAAAGTTTATTTAGTGATTTTTACTTAATCGATTCATTCCAAAATGATGATGATTTTCTGGCAGTGCTTTTAATAATGGGCGCATTTTTTTGCCTTTTTGCGGTCATAATCGGTATTGTTTTGGTATTGATGGTTTTTGCGATTCTATTTGCACTGATTAGTGGCGGAATTCTCTCTGCCTCGGTTTTGGTTGGATTACAACAAAGGTCTGTGAGTAAAGGTTTCAAAACACTTTTTGTATCGGTTTCGGTTTTAGGGACGACGATTATTTCTGTTATTTTCTTTTGGTTTATGAATAAGATTCAGCATTGGTGGGGAAATGATATTTCCATTTTTGCCGGAATTGTGTTCGGATTACTTTCAGGCTGGCTTTTGGGAACATTGATTTTTATAACTGTGAAAAAGTTGGTGTTGTTTCTGAAAAATAAATATGATGAGAAAATGAATTGTATAGAAAATCAGAATACTCTGGAATAATGCCATTTATCAAAATTAATAAAATGCAAAAATTCTTTGTATTTTTCATTACCCTTGTTGTTATTTCCTGTCAAAGCAAAGAAGAGGAAATTTTCAGCAAGAATTATGACTTGGAATTCATCACAGAAAATGTAAAGCCGGAAGATTATAAAAAACACTTATTGAAAGATAGTATCACATTACAAAAAGATACAGATTTTGTTTTTCCTCAAGCTATCACTCATAAAATGAAAACCGAAAGTGGGAAAGAATTTGAATGGAAACAACATAATTTTTCCAGCGAATATTTCCACAGTAATTATGATAACCAGTTTGTTGCAAAACTTTATAAGATGCATTTGGGCTCTATTAATTTCATTACTTATGGTAATCAATTGGTAGGAGTTATTGCATTTGCCACAACAGCCAATGGTGATGACGATGTACAAACAATAGATTATCTAACAAAAAAATACGGAAAACCTGTTGATTTGGTTGAATCAAAAACTGGAAGAAAATCTATAGTAGAACAAGAACTACAATTATACTGGCAGAGCCAAGATAAAATAATTGGGATTGCCTTGCTTGATAATGGTAATTATTCCGAAGAAGATAAAGGAGTAATTCCAATCACAACTTATCAGGTCTATGTCATTAATCAGAAAATGAAGCATCAGTTAAAAAAAGAGAATATAGAATTGACCGATTTTTTTGAGAATGCAACAACTGCTGATAATTACTATTTAGGAAATGTACTAAGAGATCTAAAATCTAAAAATTAATGACTTAAAATTACAGATACTGCCGTTATTTGAATACAATAAAAAGCAGTAATCACATTATGATTACTGCTTTTTTAACAACATAACTGTCTTTACGTTATATTCAAAAAAAATTCTGAATAACTCAATTAAAAATAAAGATGGTTAAATAAGTTTTCATGGTTATTAATAAAGTGATTTTATGAACCTTAATTCTTAAAATCGTGCAAATATAATCAAAGTCACCATTTGGTGACAAATTAATTTTATTTATTTTTGTTTAGATTCTAAAAATCTACGATGAAAGATACCCGCATTAAGAATAAAGAAAAAAGTAAACAGCAGTTTCTGGAAGCTGTAGGTACTATTTTGAAAACAAAAGGATATAAGTATCTTAAAGTAAATGAAATTGCTGCTACTGCGGGTTTGGATAAAAAGTTGATCTATAATTATTTTGGAGGTGCAGAACAACTTTTAGATGAATATATTAAATCACAGGATTTTTGGACCAATGTAAAAGAAGAGAATTCTGCTGTAGAGATCAATGATGGAGGTAGAGAATTTGCAAAGCAGATGTTATCAGAACAATTTGATTTTGTTGCTAATAACAAAGATCTTCAAAAAATTCTGCTTTGGCGACTTACAGAAGAGCGAGCTTCACTTAGAAAGTTGACAGAAGGGCAAGAGGAAAACGGAGAATTGTTATTTAAGAGTTTGACAGATCCCTATTTTGGAGAAAAATCTGAGGATTTTCGCGCAATTATTGCTCTTTTGATTTCTGGAGCTTATTATCTCAATTTACATTCGGAGGTCAATGGAAGTATTTTTTGTGGTTTGGATCTGAAAACGGATAAAGGGCGGGCAAAAATTCAAAATGCTCTTAATTTTCTTGTGGATAAGGCTTATGATGATTTGTAATTCATGAAAACTTTCATAATAATATGAGATTCATAATTTGATCCAATTAATAGATTATACAATCACACTGTAATTATTTTTAAAATCATATTTTTGAGTAGGGTAAACTACTATATTTGCACTTTAATTTTTATTTATACACGTTATGAAAGAACTAATCGAAAAGATTAATGCTGAATTTGAAGCTTTCAGCAAAGAAGCAGAACAACAATCTGAAAAAGGGAACAAAGCAGCAGGAACAAGAGCTAGAAAATCAGCTTTAGAATTAAGCAAACTTTTCAAAGACTTCCGTAAAGTTTCTGTTGAAGAATCAAAGAAGTAAAAAACTTCAAAACCTCGTCTATAACGAGGTTTTTTTATGATATCTGTTAATATGGTAATAAGAATCAGTAATTTTAAAATTGCTGATTTTTTTGATTTATACTAATTGTAAATTTAGGGTACAAGTTTAATTTTCATAATTTTACAGGGTACAGATTCCTAATTATGAAGAAAGAAGTTCTATATCTAAAGATTGCGAATATCATCGAAGAACAAATCCTTAACGAAACATTGAAGCTGGGAGATAAAATTCCTTCTATACGAACGGTTCAAAAGAATTATAATGTAAGTATCAATACCGTTAAACAGGCTTTTCTTGAACTTGAAAGCAAATCTCTTATAGAATCCAGACCACGTTTCGGATATTTTGTAAGTAAAACTTCGCAAAGGAAATTTTCTTTGCCATCGGTTGCGGAATTAAAGCTTGTAGAAAAAGAAAAACATCCTGAAGATTTGATTTCAAAAGTTTTTGATATTTTGAATCATAAAGAAGTAACTCCATTTTCATTGGGCGTTCCGGAACCTAAACTTTTGCCCATTTCAAAACTCAATAAAAGCCTCATCAACACCATCCAGAGAATGGATGATAGTGGTATCAATTACGAACCTGTGCAAGGAAGCCTTAATTTAAGAAATGCAGTCGCAAAATGGTCAATGGTTTTTGAAGGAAAACTGAAAGAAGATGATTTGGTAACGACTTCCGGTGCGATGAATGGAATATTCAATTGTTTGATGGCGGTTACGAAATCTGGAGATACAATTGCCATAGAAACACCTGTTTATTTTGGACTTCATCAGATTATCAAAGCTTTAGGACTCAAAGCGATTGAAATTCCTACGCATCCTGTTACGGGAATAGATTTGGATGAACTGAAGAAAGTCCTGCCGAAAATCAGTGCGTGTTGTTTTATCAGTAATTTCAGTAATCCGCTGGGAAGTTTGATGCCTGATGAACATAAGAAAGAATTAGTGAAAATGTTGACTGAAAGGAATATTCCCTTGATTGAGGATGATATTTATGGTAATCTGTTTTTCGGATTGGAAAGACCAAAACCCTGCAAATATTTTGATGAAGAAGGTATTGTGATGTGGATTGGCTCAGTTTCAAAAACTTTGGCGCCCGGTTATAGAGTAGGATGGATTGCTCCCGGAAAATATAAAGATAAGATTATCAGACAAAAACTGATTCAGACTATTTCTACGCCATCATTATATCAGGAAACCATCGCCGATTATCTGGAAAATGGCAGATACGACCATCATCTTCGAAATTTACGCAAAATTTTATATTCAAATTGTCTGCAATTTCAAAGAGCGATAGAAGATTGTTTTCCTGAAAATACAAAAATTTCCCAACCTCAAGGTGGTTTTATGCTTTGGCTGGAACTCGATAAAAAGATTGATACTGCTGAACTTTACGACATTGCGATTTCACAAAATATCAGTTTTGCACCGGGAAGAATGTTCACGCAACATAATCAATATAACAATTGTATGCGAATCAACTATGCTTTGGAATGGAGCGAGAAATTGAAAAATGATTTGAAGCTTTTAGGAAATATTGTAAAAAACAGTCTTTAAATCTGTGTCCTTTAAAAATTAAATATCTGTATCTGTAACCTTTTTTTTGTTGTTTCTAAATTTGTTTTAAAATTAAGACAATGACAATAAAGATATATCAGATTGATGCTTTTACAGACGAAATATTCAAAGGAAATCCGGCAGCAGTTTGCCCGTTGGAAACTTGGTTGCAAGACGAAATTCTTTTAAAAATAGCTTCTGAAAATAATTTGTCGGAGACGGCTTTTTATGTTAAAAAAGAAGACTATTTTGAAATTCGATGGTTTACGCCAACCGTGGAAGTTGACCTTTGCGGACATGCAACCTTGGCTACGGCTTTTGTTTTAAAGAATTTCGAAGGTTTTGATGGTAACCAAGTATCATTTTACTCTCCAAGAAGCGGGAATTTATCAGTCAGTTTCAAAAATGATTTACTGATATTGAATTTCCCAAATGATGTTTTCTCTGAAATCGAATTGACAAAAGAGCTTTCTTCTGTAACCAATTATTTACCAATTAAAGCTTACAAAGGCAAAACAGACTATATGCTGATTTATGAAAATGAATCTGAAATCAGCAAAGCTGTTGCTAATTTGGATTTGATTTCAAAACTTGATGCACGTGGCATTATCATTACTTCAAAAGGAAAAGATTATGATTTTGTTTCAAGGTTTTTTGCTCCAGCTTCCGGCGTGAATGAAGACCCTGTTTGTGGTTCCGCGCACACAACTTTGGTTCCTTATTGGGCGCAACAATTTGGAAAAAACGAACTGAAAGCATTTCAATATTCTCGGCGAACAGGCGAAATTTTTTGTCGTTTAATTGATGATAGAGTAGAGTTGGGAGGAAAAGCTGTGCTGTATATGAAAGGTGAAATAACGATTGATTTTTAATACAGTTAAATTTTTAAGAGTATGGAAAACGCAATTGTGAGACAGGTTTATTTTTCGGATTTGTCTAAGATTTTAGAACTTTACAAAAACAATTTCAGCAGTTCTTCAGATTTTTATCAGGGAAAATTAACTGAAGATTTTGGTCTGCCTTTAAGCTTGATGGAATTTAATAAAAATATTGTTGGTTTTGCTTCTGTGACTTTATCAGAGCTTAATCAGCCATTGATTAATTGTTATTTTGAAAAAGGTTTTGGAAATAATGAAGATAGGTTAATGAGTTTTGCCGAGAAAGTTTTTGCATCAAGAGAGAATGCTTCGGAAAATGGGTTTACAAGGTTGAAGATTTATATTGATAAATTGACAGAATGGATTATTCAATATAATTAACTTTACTATAAACAGGTTGCTAAATTAAAATGAATATGCCAGCCTCTGATGAGAAGTCCGCTTGTTTTCGAATAATGTGAAATAACGTTGAAAACAAATGATTTTCGATTGTATGCATTTTTAAAATTAAACTTATCCTCCAAAGAAATATTTGCTATCACAATGAAAAGCCCTCAGACAATAGCAATTGCAAGGTCTAGATTAATAAAAAAAATAGGTCTAGATTAGAGCGAAAGTCTTATAAATTATTTGATTCAATTTTTAAATAAACTAATTATGTGAAAATTAAACACTTATTCTTTTTGGGGGAATTGATTTCATAATATTAATTATGGATATCACATCAAAACATAATTATTATTTACATTTTCATGATTTTTTTTCTATCTTTAAGGAAATGAAAATTCATATCGTTGATGGTATGAATTAGATTATTACTGTTTTTCGCTTTTATCATTTTGAATTTTTAAAATATTGGTTTTCAATGATAAATTAGTTTTTGTAGAAAATTTTAAAATTATGAGATTCAGGAAAATTCTACTTGCTTCACTTCTGATTTTTTCTTCCAAAATGCTTTGTCAGCAATATACATTGAAAGAATGTATCGAAAGAGGAAAACAGAATAATGTTGTTATAAAACTGGCGGAGCAATCTCTGGAAACGCGCGAAAAACTTCTGCAATCCAACAAAAATAATAATCTTCCAAAAGTCGATTTTCTTGGTGGCTATAATTATATCGGAGAACCTATCAAAATCAATCTCCAGCAAGTAAAAGACGGAATTGTAGAAGGTTCGGCCACTCAAAGTGCCGCTTCTGCCAATGCTGTTTATCAACAGATTACAGGAAATCCACTTCCTCAGCAAGTTCAGAATGTGATTTATCAGACTTCCAAAGATATTATCAGCGCGGTTTATCCCAATTACAATCCTGCGATTGCAAAACAAAGTTATTTCTTGGCGGGAATTCTTGCTCGTCAACCGATTTATCTTGGAGGAAAACTGAATGCTGCAAAAGAACTTTCGAAACAACAGGTAGAAAGTGGAAAAGCTAATCTAGAATCTTCTCAAAACCTTACAGCTTATAATATTTCATTGAATTATATTCAGGTGATGTATCTCAATTCGATGATTAAAAAACAGGAAAAAATTGTTGAATCTCTCGAGAATAATGAAAAATATGCACAAAGTCTTCTGAAAGCTGAAATCATTCCGCCTTATTTGAAAAACTGGTCAAATATTACAAAACTTCAAGGCGAGACCAATCTTAAAAACCTTAAACTCGAAAAAGAAAATGCGCTTTTGACTTTGAAAGATTTAATGGGAATTTCGCTTGACGAACCAATAGAAATTAATGACGAACTGAATGAAAATATTGATGTTCCGAATTTCTCCTCATCAGAGAAAAATGCAGATTTAAAATTATTATTAAGCAAAAAGAAAGAAGCGGAAACGACTCATAATATTACCAAATCTCTTTCCAGACCCAACATTTTCGCCATTGGAAACTATCAGTTTTTCAGAAATGACCTCCCGCTGATTACACCGCCTTGGTTAGTTGGGATTGAAATGCAATGGACACTTTTTGATCCAGAAAGGAAATCCAAAAATCTTGCTTCACAATCTTTGATAAAAGAAGCCGACCTTTTGATTAATCAAAAACAAAAATCTGTGGATTTGGCTACTAAAATTTCTGAGAATAAATTAATCAGTTTCAAAGAACAGAGCGAAACCTTTGATGCGGCGAGAAAACAAACCTACACAACCACAGAAATGGTAAGAAAAAGAATGGAAAACAGTCTTTCTTCAGTCAAAGATGTGAATGATGCATTGCAACTCCAATATGAAGCCGAAAAATTGTATTACACGTCTTTAGTAGCTTATCAAACCGTGATTGCGACTTATTTTTATATCACAGGAAACGTCGAAAATATTACCAATTACATTCCTTAAACTGATAACAAGATGAAAAACTTTATAAAAAATTATTGGGCAGTTTTTATTCCGATTATTGTGTTGATCATTGCTCTGATTTATCTTTTTCAAAATAAATCTTCCGAAAGTAATAAAGAAACTGTCATCGGAATGGTGGATGCTGAATTTGTAGATGTTTCTGCTTCTTTGCCGGGAAGAGTTGTTGAATTATTGGTGAAAGAAGGCGACGAAGTGAAAGAAGGTCAGGTTGTTGCCCAAATGAAAACTTCGGAAATTGAAACTATTCAGTCGCAAATGTCAGAAGCTGTAATTGTAGCTCAAAATCAATTGGATAAAATCAATCGTGGCGTAGAACCGGAAGTTTTGAAGTCAGCGGAAAACCTTCAGCAAATTGCTAAACAACAAATGGATTTGATGAATAAAACCTACACTCGTTTTCAGACTCTTTATTCGGAAGGTGTGATTTCCGGACAGGAAAGAGATGTGATTTATTTTAAATACAAAGCGGCTCAAAAAGAATTAGAAACCGCAAATCTGAATGTTCAATTATTGCAACGCGGAAATAATCAGGAACTTAAAAATTCGGCTCAGGCTATTCTGAATCAGGCAAAAGGTGCAGATGAATTAGCAAAAGAGATTAAAGATAATGCTTCTATAAAAGCACCAGCTTCTGGTAAAATTTCTACAATGATTTCTAACAAAGGCGAAATGGTGAATGCGGGTTATCCGATGATGACGATTCAGAAAGATAATTCGTTTTTTGTGAAATTCAACATTCGTCAAAATCAAATGACCAAAATTGATAAAGGAAGCATTCTAAAAATGAAAATCCCAGGTTGTAATCCAGAAGAAGTGAATGGTGTGGTTTCCGAACTAGCTCCAGCTTTGGGCTATGCAGATTGGGTTCCTGAAAAACAAAATGGCGAGTTTGAGCTGAGAACTTTCCAGATAAAAGTGAAACCTGAGAATGCCAATTCGATAAAAGGACTTCGGTCGGGAATGACAGCACAGCTTATTTTTGATTAAGGAATTATTTAAATCATATTAATAAAACCATTGAAAACCATCAGCCAAATTATGATTAGGGAATGGAAACGGATTTTTTCGATTCCGAATTTCTATGTGATTTTGCTGGTCATTCCACCGATTATTTTTCTTTTTTATGGTTTCATTTATCAGAAACAATTTGCGAAAGAGCTTCCGATGGCAGTTTGGGACGAAGACCGATCGTCGGTTTCCCGAATGTTGACCGATATGATGGAACATAACGAGTTTATTCAATTTACTCAAACGGTTCACAGCAATGCGGAAATTGAAAAACTGATGCAGGAAGGCAAAATCTTCGGTGCAGTTCACTTTCCAAAAAATATGGAATCTGATGTCAAGAAAAATCATCAGTCCAATATTACACTTTATACCAATGGCGCTTATCTGGTTCCTGCAAAAATGATTTATAAAGGCGCTGCCGAAGTCATTATCAAAGGCGGATTGGCGGTCGTTCTTCAAAAAGCTCAAAAGCAAGGTATGTCCGCTGAGAAAGCAAATACATTAGTCCAACCTATAAAATTAAATACGACAACATTGTATAATCCAGATTTCAATTATCAGATGTATCTCACGCCTGGATTGATTACTGTAGGGCTTCAAATGGCTCTGGTTGTGGCTTCGGTTTTAATTTTAAATCTCGAATTTAGAAGAAATACAATCGACGAACTTTTGAAGATTTCAACTTCATCATCGCAAATTATTATTGGGAAAATGCTAGCTCATCTTTGCATTTCGTGGATACTTTTTATATTAGTCGCTTACGTTGTTTTTCCTGTTTATGAATTGGGAAAACCCAAAACCGATTTCAATTTTTTCCTGATTTATACGTTGATGTCGTTGGCTTGCATCGGAATTGGAATGATGCTTTCCGCGATTTCCAATAATCTTCTTTTTGTAACGGATGTTGCTCTGTTTTTCACTTCGCCAGCTTTCGTTTTCAGTGGATTTACTTTTCCGAGATGGGCAATGCCTTGGTACGACCAGTTTTATGCAGACATAATGCCTTATACGCATTTTTTGGACGGATTTATCAAGCTCTATTTTATGGAACTTCCGTTATCTTATGCAACTCCGGAAATTTTCAAATTACTAGTTTTTATAGGAATTACATTTCCGTTGAGCATTGTATTTTTCCAGAAAAAAATCAATCAATATCTTAAAGAAAATCAGATATGAAGGAGATTTTCGACATATTGAAAAGAGAACTTAGAAACGTTTCGAAAGATTCGAGTTTGTTTCTGATTTTGCTTTTGGCACCGGTTCTTTACGCATTTATGTATGGAAGTATTTATCTGAACAAAGGCGAAGAAAAAGTAAAACTGGCTTTGATTGATAACGACGGAACTGCAATTTCCAGAGCTTTAACGGAACAATTTGATTCGACGCCAATGATAGAAATCATTCCGAGTTCTAATATTAATGAAGCTCAGGAGAAGATGTATCAGGGAGAGGTTCAGGGTTATTTTTATATTCAGTCTGGTTTTGAAAAGGATATATTGTCTCAAAAACAAACCAATGTAAATCTGGTTTTAAATGCATCTCGATTTTTGCCTTCCAGCGATTTGCTCAGTACAGTTACCAAAGTTTGTCTGACAGTTGGAGCTGGCGTTAGAAAAACGTATTTCAACAAACAAGGAATGGGAGAGGACGAATCGATGAAAATGACCAACCCGATTAATATGGATTATCGTCCGCTTTACAATTCTGGTATGACTTACGGCGCGTTTCTTTTACCTGGATTGTTGGCGATTATTTTACAGCAAACACTTTTGATAGGCGTTGCGGCAGCGTTTACTTCGGAAAGAGAAGAGAATAAATTATTGAATTTTTATCAGGTTTCGAGGCAAAGTATTTCTAAAATGATTTTTGGAAAAAGTTTGCTTTATTTCTTTGCATTTATGATTTTCGGATTGTTTTTTTCAATCGTTAATTTCTCGGTTTTCGGAGTTGAGATTAGAGGGGATTATTTTGATTTGGCTGTTATTTCAGCTTTATTTATCGCAACAATTATTGTCTTCGGAATGTTGATTGGAAGTTTTTTCAAGACCAAGCTTTTTGCTTTTCAGGTTTTGGTATTTTCGTCTTATCCGATTTTTTTGATTACAGGATATTCTATGCCGTATCAGGCTTTGCCGAAGTTTGTTCAGATGTTGTCTGATACTTTACCGACTTCTCCGTTTTTAAAAACATATATCTCAATTGTACAATCCGGAGGTTCACTCGCCGAAAATCTGAATTCTGTTATTCATCTGGTGATACTATGGATTATTTTTGAATTTCTATTGATTTTAAGGATAAAATATTTGATTAAAACTATAACCTAAATACTCAATTAATATGAATTCTAGCCGTTACATTTTTGCTGTTTTTTTAGGACTTGTCTGCTTCTCGAAAGGGATTTCACAAAGCAAAACCGAAGATTCTTTGAAGATTGTTTCGGATAAAATTTCAACCGCAGAAAAATACCCTCAGTTTGTTTTCAAAGGTCTATTTCAAGGACGATTTGTCTCAAGCCTTAACAAAGATGTAAGTGTAGAAGGTGTTCACCATACCGATGACTCTGGAGTCAGCAATACTTTTTTACTCAAATATATGAGAGTTCAGGCAAGAGCGATTGTGAGTAAACGCACCGAGGTTGCAATTCTCGTCAATCTGGCTGATTTCAAAAATGACCCAATCAACAAAGTTTTGGAAAATGCTTATATCAAATATACTTTTAATCCTAAAATTGCGATTACTTTTGGTCAATTCCGACCGCTTTTCGGGATTGAAGAATCCTATCCTGTAGATGTACTTCGTTCGTTGGATTGGAGTAGTCAATATACGGAATTTGGAAAGTTAGGCTGGACGAGTTTTCAGATTGGTGCTGCTGTAACTGGATATTTAAAATTAGGAAATATGCCTTTTCAATATGCAATTTCTATTGTGAATGGCAATGGAAAAAATCAAGTTTCTGATAAAGACGATGGGAAGCAATATTCTACACGTCTTGTTTTCGGAATTGCTCCAAAATATAATTTTAATATTGGCTTAAATGCAGGCGTTGGCGAAGTTTTTAAACAAAGTGTTTATGCTTTAGGTTTGGATGCAACAGGACATATTAAGTTTTCGGATAAATGGAATCTTGATTTGCAGGCAGAAGCGAAAGAAGGTGATAATCACAGTGCTTTTTTCGCTTTACCAGTAGAAGATAGAATCTCGAGTTTGAAAAATTATAAAATCTGGGGTGTTTATTTTTTACCGGCATTGCGTTATGAGATTGATAATGCTCAACATACAATCAGTGCGTTAGAATTTACTTGCAGATACGAATACATTGATAAAAATTACAAATTGGATTCTAATCCTCAGCAGATTATCACACCAATGTTCGGGTTAGAATTTTTGAAGAATTATAATGCGAGAATTCAAGTTGGAACGCAGATTAGCCGATTCAAAAGGTCGATAGAAAATACATCGATTTATAACAGTAATCTTTTTGTGACACAAGTTCAGGTTAGATTTTAGAAAAACAATAATATTATGGAAGCAATTATTAAAGAAGTTAACCTTCGTAATCTAGGAATTACGTTTTTAATTGGAATTGTTCTGTGGTTCATTCCAACACCTCAAGGCGTTAAGAACGATGCTTGGCATCTCTTTGCTATTTTTGCAGCGACAATTATCGGAATCATTCTGAAAGCTGCGCCAATGGGAACAATGTGTATGCTTGCAGTAGCTTTTACAGCATTTTTTCAGTTGTTGGCGCCTGGAGATGCAGGAAAATCCATTACCAAAGCTTTAAGTGGATTTGGAGATAAAGTGATTTGGTTGATTGGTATTTCGTTTTTCATTGCAAGAGGTTTTATAAAAACAGGACTAGGAAATCGAATAGCATTTCTTTTCATCAGAATTTTTGGGAAAAGTTCTTTGGGATTGGCTTATGGATTGGGTTTAGCTGACCTTTGTCTTGCACCCGCAATTCCTAGTAACACAGCACGTGGAGGTGGAATTATTTATCCGATTATGAAGTCTATGGCAATCAGCTTTGGTTCGCTTCCTGAAAAAGAGGATACGCACAGAAAACTTGGGGCTTATCTTACTTTGAATAGTTATTATATGAATCTCATTGCTTCGTCTATGTTTCTGACAGGAACGGCAAGTAATCCGATGTGTCAGAAATTTGCAGCAAATCTTGGGATTAATATTTCGTGGATGTCTTGGGCGGTTGCTGGTTTTGTTCCTGGAGTGGTTGCTTTTCTAGTTGTACCGTTGGTTCTTTACAAATTATATCCGCCTGAATTGAAAGATACACACGATTCACAAAAAATGGCGAGTGACAAATTAAAGGAGATGGGCAAAATCACAAAATCAGAATGGCTGATGTTATTAGCATTTTTTGTGCTTCTTTTTCTTTGGATAACTGGTGATTTGCTTTCAATAGATGCAACAACAACTGCTTTTGTAGGATTGGTTTTATTACTTCTTACATCGGTATTAACTTGGGAAGATGTCAAGTCTGAGAAAGGAGCTTGGGACACAATAGTTTGGTTTGCTGTCTTGGTGATGATGGCGAGTTCTCTTAACGAGCTTGGATTTATCGGTTGGTTCAGCGAATTAATTAAAACTGAAATAGGAGGACTTAGCTGGCAATATGCATTTCCTGCAATTATATTGGTTTATTTTTTCAGTCATTATATTTTTGCGAGTGCTACTGCGCACGTTGCTGCGATGTATGCTGCACTTTTGGGAGTAGGTGTTTCATTAGGAATTCCGCCGATGCTTTTAGCGATGATGCTTGGATTTATGGGTTCTATTTACGGAGTTCTCACGCATTACGGTCACGGTCCAGCGCCGGTTTTCTTTGGAAGTGGTTTTGTTGATTTGAAAGATTGGTGGATACGTGGTTTGGAAATCGGAATTGTTTTACTGATTATCTATATGGGAATTGGTGGATTATGGATGAAAGTGATTGGATATTATTAAAAATCATATAACAAAGCATTAAAACTTCAAAAAGTTAAAAGTAAGAAATTAAAAGGCAGACCTATAGAGTTTGCCTTTTTGCATAATCTTAAATTAAGTGAGAAAAACGTAATTTATTAAACTAGTTAAATGCGCAGGATTTCTAACCACCATAAATTTGTCATATCAAAATTAAACAATCAACAAAATGGAAAATAGAATATTAGGACTGCACCACATCACAGCGATTGCAGACAACGCTAAAAGAAATTTGGATTTTTATACAAAAGTTTTAGGAGTAAGATTAGTTAAGAAAACTGTCAATTTTGACGACCCGGGAACGTATCATTTTTATTTCGGAAACGAAGAAGGAACTCCGGGAACTATTCTGACTTTCTTTCCTTGGGAAGGTGTAGGGAAAGGTACAAACGGTTCTGGCTTGGCAACTCATATTGGGTATTCTGTTCCGAAAGGAAGCTTGGGATTTTGGAAAAACAGATTACAACAATTCAATGTGAATGTTGAGGAAGGTGAAATTTTCGGTGAGAAATTAATCTCATTCCAAGACCCGGACGGTTTACAATTGCAGTTCATCGAATCTTCAACACCTGATGACAGAAAAGTTTGGACAACCGATGATATTAAAGATGAGAATGCTTTGAAAGGTTTCCACAACATCACTTTGACTTTGAAAAAAGCGGACCCGACTATCAAAGTTTTAACTGATATTTTCGGATACGACTTACAGAAACAAGAAGGCGAAAGATACAGATTTGCAACGGATGCAATTGAAACTGCAAATCTTGTCGACATTATTGAAAACGATAAAATCCCTGTAGGAAGAAATGCAGCAGGAACTAACCACCACGTTGCTTTCCGAGTGAAAGATGATAAAGTTTTAATGGAATTCCGTGAAAAAGTAATGTCTGCAGGATTGAACATCACTCCGAAAATCGATAGAGATTATTTCTATTCATTGTATTTCCGTGAGCCGGGCGGTGTTTTATTTGAAATTGCAACCGACAATCCGGGTTTCACTGTTGATGAGCCTTTGAATGAATTAGGAACTAATTTAAAACTTCCAAAACAGCACGAACCTTTGCGTTCAAGAATCGAAGAAGTCTTGCCGAAGTTATCATAAGTCATCACTTTTTTCTATTTAACAATCTAATTTAGCAACAAGAAAAAAATATTACAATGGAAAGAACAGAAGTAGTTTTAGGAAATGTAAAAGGCGAAATTCAGCTTTTCTCAGACGATAAAAAAGCAGGAAAAATGGATGTTTCGGTCATCAAAAATAAATTAACCGTTTATCACACCGAAGTTGCCGAAGAATACGCAGGAAAAGGTTTTGCCAAATTGTTATTGAACAAATTGGTTTCCTACGCAAGAGAAAACGATTTGAAAATTGTACCGCTGTGTCCGTATGTTCACGCACAATTCAAACGAAATCCAGAGGAATACAACGATATCTGGTTTAAAGAAGAAATCTAAGAACAAACAACTATCAACCAAAAACCATCAACTAAAATGTCTCTCATCACAGGACTTCATCACGTAACCGCTATCACAGGCGACTCACAGGAAAATATCGATTTTTACACCGGAATTCTAGGACTTCGATTGGTAAAAACAACCGTCAATTTTGATTATTCTGAGGTTTATCACTTTTATTTCGGGGACGAATTCGGAACTCCGGGAACGATTATGACGACTTTCCCGTATGGAAAAGGTCTGGTCAACGGAAGACACGGCAAAGGAATGCTGAACACGACTGCTTTTTCGGTTTCAATGGATACTTTGGATTATTGGTTGGAACGTTTGACTAAGTTTGATATTCCTTTCAAACAGCCTCAGCAAAGGTTTTCGGGTGAAGTTTTTATTTATCTGGAAGATTTTGACGGATTAGGTTTGGAATTGGTTTTCAATGATAAAGATGACAGGAAAGGTTATGACAATGGGTTTATTCCGAAAGATTTTGCGATTAAAGGAATTCATCACGTGGAAATTTGGTTGGATGCTTACGAAAGAACTGGTGCTTTGTTAACCACTCAAATGAATCACAAATTAATTGCCGAAAGTTCCGACAGATTCAGATTTGCAACGGAAGATAAACCGGGAAAATATGTCGATTTGCTTTGCACACCAACAGCTTTGAAAGGTTTGGCAGGAAGAGGAACAGTGCATCACGTCGCTTTTGCAACTCCGAATGCAGAAACTCAGCTTGAAATGATTGAAAAATTAAACCAATTCGGGTTGGAACATACCGAAGTGAAAGACAGAAAATACTTCACTTCCATATATTTTAAAGAACCTGGTGGCGTTTTATTTGAAATCGCAACTTCAGGTCCGGGCTTTGATGTAGATGAGGAATTGGCTTCTTTGGGAGAATATTTGAGTTTACCAACGCAGTTTGAAGAACAACGAGAACATTTGATGGAAGTTTTACCAAAATTTAATTATCCAACAGAAAAATACAGATAAAAATGAGTCATATTTTAGATATAAAAACAGGAGGAAAATCATTGAATGAAACTGAAAAAGTTTTAATAATGATTCACGGACGAGGCGGAAGTGCACAGGATATTTTGAGTTTATCCCAACATTTGAATGTGGGAGATTATGCTTTATTAGCGCCACAAGCAACCAACGGAACTTGGTATCCGTTTTCATTTATTGCACCGACTGAACAAAACGAACCTTGGTTGTCTTCAGCAATTGAAACTGTTGAGAAAACTGTTCAAACTGCTTTGGATTCAGGAATTAAAGCTGAAAATGTTTACTTTTTCGGATTTTCACAAGGTGCGTGTTTGACTTTGGAATTTTTAGCACGAAACGCTCAGAAATTTGGTGGAGCAGTAGCGATTATCGGTGGAGTGATTGGCGAAAAAATCAATCGTGAAAATTATAAAGGTGATTTTGCGCAGACTCCAATTTTCTTGGGAACAAGCAATCCAGATTTCCACGTTCCGGTTGAAAGAGTTTATGCGACAGCTAATATTTTGAAGGAAATGAATGCTGATGTGACGGAAAAAGTTTACGCTAATTTCGGACATTCCATCAATCAGGAAGAAATTGAATTGGCGAATTCGATTGTTTTTAAATGATTTATTCTCTCGCAGATTTTTCAGATTCAGCAAATTATCAAGTATCTGCCAAATCAAAAAAATCTGCGAGAATTAAAATATATTTAAAATTTAAACAAAAAAACAATGAAAATCACAAGAATATTCAGCGATGAAAATGGCGAATCTCACTTCGAAGACATCGAAATTCCATTAATCAATCAAGGCGAAATCGGATTTTTGTCAGAAGATATTAATGTCAAAAAACTTCAATTCAGAAAGGTTTCTGCAGATTATGATTACGATTTTCATCACGCTCCACAAAAGCAATATATTGTATTATTGGACGGAGGTGTTGAGATTGCAACTTCGCTGGGTGAAATCAGACAATTTCAAACGGGAGAAATTCTTTTGGTTGAAGATATTTCAGGAAAAGGTCACAAAACGAAAAATCTTGAAAAGAAAGAGCGAACGTCATTGTTTATACATTTATAAAATTTAAAAATGAAAACTTTAAACTTTTTAGTGATTGGAAAAAATCAAGAAATTCTCGAAACTTTAAAAAGAATCATCGAAAATAACGAAGGTTGGAATGCTGAAATCAAAAGCGATGAAACGATTTGTCCCGGTTATATTAAAGAAAATCAGGTTGATATCGTTTTGCTGAGTTCAGGTTTGGATGAGAAATTTGAAAATGATATTAAAGTTTTTTGCGAAAATCTGGATAAAGATGTGAAGGTTATCGACCATTACGGGGGTGGAAGTGGACTTTTGAAGAACGAAGTTTACACACTTTTTCCTAATTTGCAGTCTTAAACTGCATTATGTCTCAAAATATCATCGAAAACGTTACCCGATTTATCAATCTCAGTCAGGAAGAAGAAAAAATATTCACTGATTCTTTAACACTTCAAACTTTCCCGAAGAAAACGGTTTTGTTGCGGGAAGGAGAGATTTGCCAGTTCGAAGGTTATATTCAGAAAGGTTGCGTGAGGGTTTATTACCTTGATGATAACGGGTTTGAAGTCACAATTTTATTTGCTATTGAAGATTGGTGGATAAGTGATATTGCATCTTTTCAGGAGCAAAAACCGTCAAAATTATACATCGAAACTTTGGAAGATTCAGAAATTTATATGCTGAATCCAACAACAAAAGAAGAGCTTTTACAGAAAATTCCGAAGTTTGAAAGAGTGTTCAGAATGTTGGTTCAGAGAAATCTTTTCACTCTGCAGAATCGTTTGGTGAATACTATTTCCAAGGCGGCTTCAGACCGATATTTAGAATTTATAAAAGTCTATCCATCAATTCCCCAAAGGGTTGCACAATATTATATTGCTTCCTATCTCGGAGTTTCAAAGGAATTTGTGAGTACAATCCGAAAGCGTCTTGTGAATAAAGGAAAATAATAAAAACTTAAAATGTCAAATATGAAAATATTTGGCATTTTTAATTTATTAAACTAGTTAAATGCACACGATTTTTCATCGCCATAAATTTGTCCCATCAATAACGAATAAATAACAATATGGACAGAAAAGATTTTTTAAAGAAAGGATTATTGGGAACAGGAATGTTTGTAGCATCTGCGTCATTAGGCAATACAATGAAAAATGAGATTGACGAAATCGAGCCACTGGAACCGATTGGATACAAGCATTTACCGAATACAGATCCAAAAATCAAAGACAATTCTGTGATTCATAAAGCGGATTCAAGAGGAAAGGCTGACCAAGGCTGGTTGGTGAGTAATCATACATTTAGTTTTGCGAATTATCACAATCTTGAAAGAATGCATTTTGGTGTTCTCAGAGTTTTGAATGATGACAAAGTTGAAGCTGGAAGAGGTTTCGGAACGCATCCGCACGATAATATGGAAATCATCAGTATTCCTTTGGAAGGTGATTTGGAACATAAGGACAGTATGGGGAATTCGGCGACTATCAAGAGTGGAGACATTCAGGTGATGAGTGCCGGAACCGGAATTATGCACAGCGAATTCAATAAAAATAATGACAGTTTGGTGAAGTTTCTTCAAATCTGGGTGTATCCAAACAAAAGAAATGTGACACCACGATATGACCAGATTACTTTAGACAAAACAAAAGGTCAGAATCAGTTCCAGCAGATTCTTTCTCCGAATGCTGATGACGAAGGGGTTTGGATTCATCAGGATGCCTGGTTTCACTTAGGAAACTTCGAAAATAATATTGAAACCAACTATCAAATTAAGAAAAAAGGAAACGGAGTTTATATTTTTATTCTAAAAGGAAGCGCGGAAATCGAAGGACAAAAAGTGGAAACTAGAGATGGTTTTGGAGTTTGGGATATTGCAGATTTAAATATCAAATCAACTTCTGAAAATACGGAGATTTTGTTGATGGAAGTTCCGATGACGATGTAATTAATTATCAATATTAAAATTGAATTGTTATGAAAACCACATTTAAAATACCAATTAATAAATCATTATTAATCGTAACAATAGTTCTTTCAACTTTAGTTTTCTCACAAACTCCTGCAAAAACTGGAACATCAAAAAACTGGGGTTCAGTAGATGGGATTTCGATGATTGGATTGGTTCAGGGACCATCATCAGCTGATGCACAGCTACAAGTTGCCTGTGTTTTCGAATATACAGATAACGATATCCATAGTGCTCAGGCATTACCAGCTAACCTTAACGGATTGGTACACCTTGACGATGCTTTGAAAGGTGAATTTACAAAAATAAGACAGGCAGGTTTATTCAAAGGTCATTCTTTGGAAACAATTTTGATTTCTCCGCCAAAAGGTTCTATGTCTGCTAAAAAACTATTATTAATTGGTTTAGGCGACAGAAACAAATTCACTCCGGAATTGATGACTTCAGTAGGAGAGGTTGCAGCTCGTGAAGCGATGAGATTGGGTGTAAGTAATTTTGCTTTTGCAAGTGATTTAAAAGATGCCGGAATAGATTCTCCAACGGCTTTGGTAGCAGGAAATGTGGTAAAAGGTATTGTTTTAGCAAACCGCTTTGAAATTTATCTCAGAGAGCATAATCTTTCCAAAACTAAGAAATTAGAAAAAGTATATTTGTTGGCTGGTCCGTCTTTCTTTGAAATTGCAGGTGGTGGAATTCAGGATGCGATTGCAGAGGTGAATAAGAAATGATAAAAACTTAATTTAATACAAAAATATACTGGCTGAAGGTCTCTTCAATCAGTATATTTTGTTTAGTAGCAATATGATTTCATCTTTTATTTTGATTAAATTTGCTATATAACAATAATTAATGTTCGAGATTTTCCTAAAATACCTTACCGACAAAATAGAACTTTCCAATTCGGAAGTACAATTAATAGAATCTGTTTGCAAGCCTAAAAAACTTCGTAAAAAACAATTTCTTTGTCAGGAAGGAGACGTTTGGCATTACAACGCTTTTATTAGCAGAGGTTTGGTAAAAACCTTTTCCATCGCTGAAAACGGAACAGAACACATCATCAACTTCGCTCCAGAAAACTATTGGACAGGCGACCGTGAAAGTTTAATCAATGGAACACCTTCTCGTTTGAATATAGATGCAATCGAACCAACAGAATTGATTTTAATCGAAAAATCAGATTTTGAAAAACTTTGCGTAGAAATTCCTCAACTGAATCAAATGGTCAACCAGATTATTCAGAAAAGTTTTATCGTTTCTCAAGGTAGAATTTTGGCGAATATCAGTTTTACGGCAGAAGAAAAATATCAGAATTTCCTTGAAAAATATCCTCACATTGTCAATCGTATTCCACAACATATGATTGCTTCTTATATCGGAATCACTCCCGAAACCCTTACCAGACTGCGTAGGAATATGGTTAAGAAATAAAACACTTCATTTTCATTGACATTTGTTTGCATTATTTTCAAGCTTTTGTCAATGGAAGAAAACCTCATCTTGCAACATCTTTGTCTTATTAAAATTAACAATTAAAAATAAGACAAAATGAACAAAACAGTTTTTATCACAGGAACAAGCACAGGCTTCGGAAAATTAACAGCAACCACACTTGCCAACGCAGGATACACCGTAATCGCAGGAATGCGAGGCGTTTCAGGAAAAAATGAAACCGTAGCCAAAGAATTGGGAGCTCTCCCAAATTTAGAAGTCGTTGAAATCGATGTAACCAACGATTCTTCCGTAACCAATGCTTTCGAAAAAGTACTTCAAAAGTATGGTAAAATCGATGTGTTGGTCAACAACGCCGCAGTTTCAGGTTTCGGATTGTTGGAAGCGTATAGTTTGGATAGAATCCGACAAATGTTCGAAGTGAATTTTTATGGCGTTATCCGAACTTATCAGGCCGTGTTGCCTTCTATGAGGGAGAATAAGAGCGGTTTGATTATCAACATCACTTCCGGAGCAAGTGCGCATACTTCGCCTTTTATGGTTCCATATTTTGCGTCCAAATTCGGCGTTGAAAGCATTACAGAAGGTTTACAGGACGAATTGAAACAGTTCAATATCGACAACGTTTCCATCCAGCCCGGAGTTTATCCAACAGAAATGAACACAGGCGAAAAAGCCGGAGTTAATGCTGATAAACCTGAAATTGCAACATTGTATGACCCAGTTGCGACAGAACAATTCAATGCGATTGGCGCTGCGTTATTTGGCAAGATGAAAGAATTTAATATGAATCCGCAAACCGTCGCAGACGGAATTTTGGAATTGATTCAGATGAAAGAAGGTTCTCGTCCGTTACGTTTTCCGTTGGATGCCGTTGCGCAGGGAACAGATTTAGAATTCATCAATGCCAGAGCCGAATTGAAAGCGAAATGGCTGGCAAAATACAGCGAATAAATAGGATTTTAAAATCATAACTAATAAGGTTGGAATATTTTATTTCAGCCTTTTTTGATTTTTTATTTGGAGCTATTTCCCGCTTTCCACTATATCTTTTGTTCCGCTTTGCTCCACAAAAGGATGCCGTTGCAATCGGGGCTAGGATGAAAGCTTGCTATTCAAATCATCATTTTCATTGACATTTGTTTGCTTTTTTTTCAAGCTTTTGTCAATGGAAAAAGGCTCCTGAATGTTGGAAATTTGCTTCATACAATAACAAAAAAAAATGATTACAATGAGCAATTTAAAAAAACAAATCAAAGCCAACGCAACAGCAGTAGCAAGTGCACTTTTATTATCAACAGCAGTTTCAAACACTTCAGCGCAGGAAAAAACAGGAATTCTTGGAATCGACCACGTGGGAATCAACATTCCAAATATGAAACAGGCAGTGAACTTTTTCACAGACGTTTTAGGATTTTCAGCAGTAACAACTTTAGGTCCGATTCCTTTGGATGATGCTTGGAAAAAGAACAATCATATGAATGCGAAAACAGGTCCCGTAACCATCAAAATGGTAAAAACTGGAACAGGAGCCAACATTGAACTATTCGAATATCAAGACAACAAAGGTAGTTCACAACAACCCGGAGGAGATGATATCGGAGCAAGCCATATTGCTTTTTATACCAATGACATCAGCAAAAGTGTAGCTTATCTTAAAAACAAAGGCGTACAATTCTTGGGAGAACCGTTTTTGATGCCTTCAGGAGATACAGAAGGAGAAACTTGGGTTTATTTTGTAACACCTTGGGGTTCTAAAATGGAATTGGTTTCTTATCCAAACGGAAAAGGCTATGAGAAAAAAAATCCTGCGACAATTTTATGGTCTCCGAAAGATGCAGTAAAAAATCAAACCGAAAAATCAGATGCTAAACCGCTTTCTGAAGCAGAAATTAAATCTTTAGTAGAAGGACATTTAGCCATCTGGAACGAGAGAGACCTTAAAAAACGTGAAGCATTAATGTCAAAAATTTATGCAGATGATATCGAAATGGTAGACAGTCATTTTATCGCAGTTGGTCACAAAGAAATCAATGGTTTTGTGGATGGATTGCAACAGAAAAGTCCAAATTCTAAATTTTCCCATATCAAAGCAATAGATGTTAATCACAACATTGCAAGACTATATTGGCAAAACGGAACTCCCGAAAAACCAGATGCTGTAACAGGAATGGATTTATTCGTTTTTGAAAATGGGAAAGCTCTAAAATTGTACGTTTTTGTAGATAACAAAAATTAAATTCTCTTTTAAATTTTACAGACTGTCATTTTGAGCGAAACGAAGTGAAGTCGAAAAATCTCAAATTATTAAAAGATTCTTCATTCCATAATGCTACGCAAAATTCCATTCTGAATGACAAAAAGAACCTTTGAAAAAATTAATCAAACTCAATCTTTAACATTTAAAATAAAACAATATGAAAGCATCAGTAATCAATCAAAATTCAGCCAACGAAGCATTAATCCGTGAATTGTACAGAATCGCTGAAGTTCAGGATTCAAAAGGATTTACAGAACTTTTTGCAGAGGACGGATATTTCTGGGATGTATCTTCAGGAAACAAATATTATGGTGAAGACATTGGTAAAACGGTGGATATTTTTGCTACAGCTTTTCCAGATATGCACAGAGAATTATACGAATTGTACGTCTTGGAAGATGAAAACACAGTTATCGTAGAATTGTCATTGAACGGAACACACAACGGACCGCTTCAATTAGCATCAGGAACTTTAGAACCGACTGGAAAAACCATTGAAGTGCCTTGTTGTGACGTCTTCAAAATTGAAAATGGCAAAGTGAAATCATTCCACTGTTATAATGCAGGGACGATACTTTTAGGACAATTAGGAGTTTTTTAATTACGAATCAATCAAGGTAAATGCGAATAATCATTTGCCTTGATTTAAAACATAAAATCAAATGAAAAATATCATAGAATTACTGAACTGGAGATACGCCACAAAAAAAATGACGGGCGAAAAAATCTCTTCAGAAAAAATCAATAACATCTTGGAAGCTGCTCATTTAGCACCTTCAGGAATTGGATTACAGCCTTACGAAATCATCGTTATCAGCAATCCCGAAATCAAAAAGAAAATATTACCCATCGCAATGAATCAGCCTCAAATTGTAGAATCATCACATCTTTTGGTTTTCGCAGTTTGGGATGAATATTCTAAAGAAAGAATTGATAACGTATTCGATTATCTGGCAGAAAAACGCAATGTAGATTTTGGTCATTATGATAAACAAAGAGCATTTTCAAAACAGTTTTTCGGAAATATGAGCATCGAAGAAAACTTTCATCACGCGGCAAAACAAGCGAATATTGCTTTAGGTTTAGCGATTGTTGAAGCCGCTTCAGAGGGAATAGATTCTACACCGATGGAAGGTTTTGACCCAATTGCACTTGATGAATTTTTACAACTTTCATCCAAAGATTTACGAAGTTCAATGCTGTTGGCTTTAGGCTACAGAGACACAGAAAATGACTGGAATCTTAATCAGAAAAAAGTACGCAAACCATTTGAAGAATTTGTGACTTTTTTGTAATCTTTAATTTTAAATAAAATAATATGAATCATTCAGAAAAAATTGGAACATCCAATAACCACGATAAAACACAAACCACAGAAATTGCGGTAAGCGCTTATTACAAAGTGCATGCTGAAGACAGACAAATTTTCATTGACGCCGTTATTCCCGAAATGATTGCCGCAAACGAGCTGGAAGGCTGTATTTATTATGCTTTTTCCCAAGATTTGACCGATGAAAATACATTTCATCTTCTCGAAGGCTGGAAAGATAAAGAAGCGTATGAGCGCCACGAAAACTCAGAAACATTTTTAAAAGCCTTGAGTACTGTTGTGAAAAACGTTAGAATTATTGACCGAGAAGGTGTTCGTTATGATGTTTCAAAAATTCATATCGACGACCCGCGTGGAAAGGTATGATTGTAGATTTATAATTAATTCTTAAATTAATCTAATGAAAAACATCAATAAACTCATTTGGATTTTACTTGCTGGTTTTCTGCTCATTCAGTTTTTCAGACCTGAAAATATTAATGTCGGAAAACCTACGCAAGACCTTGTGAATGTTCCCAAAGAAGTCAATACAATTCTCAGAAATTCGTGTTTTGATTGTCATTCTTCGGAAGCCAATTTGCGTTGGTATGATAAAATTACGCCTGCTAATTTTTTGGTCAATTCTCACATCAAGGAAGGTCGTGAAGCACTTGATTTTTCAAAATGGAATTCGTGGCCAAAACCTCAGCAGAATTCTACAATTTACTACGCGATTAATAAAGTCTTATCAGGCGAAATGCCGATTCCGAGTTATGCTGCGGTACATTCTTCTACAAAATTGAATGAACATCAAATTGAAATTCTTAAAAATTATGCATTGTCACTTTCTCCAAGAAAAGTTTCGGACAGTTCGCAAATCAGTTCGGCGGAAAAGCAATACAATTCGTGGATTAATGGTGAACTGAAACATCCTACTGTAAAACCTTCGCCAAATGGTTTGCAATATATTCCCGATTATAGAAACTGGAAAGCCATCAGCACGACAGACCGTTTTGACAACGGAACGATGCGCATTATTTTCGGAAATGATATTGCGGTAAAAGCCATTCAGGAGAAAAAAACGAATCCGTGGCCGGATGGAACTTCTTTCGCCAAAACCGCTTGGAAACAAAGAGTTAATAGTAATGGAAGTATTTCAACCGGAGAATTTGTTCAGGTGGAATTAATGGTAAAAGATGCGAAAAAATATGAGAAAACCAAAGGTTGGGCTTGGGGAAGATGGAAAGGAAATGACCTGAAACCTTACGGAGAAACGCCGGACTTTGATAAAGAATGTATCGAATGTCACAAGCCGATGGAAAATCGGGATTATGTGTTTACTTCGCCATTGTATTTGATTTCTCAACTTAAAAAAATTCAGAAATAATGAAAAATATGATTCTATTCTTCGCATTGGCAATCATCTTTTCCTGCGAACAAAAATCAAAAGAGTTTTTGAATATCGGAGCATCTGTTCAACAAAATGATGAATTGAAGGAAAATCCTTTGTTGATGAACCCAATCACATCATCAATTCAGCCAAAAGATAGCACAATGTCAACTTTATATGGAAATGAAATTGCTTTTGATTATGCAAAACAACATTCAGATTCCAAATATCCGAAAGATGCGATTCTTTATGAAGTCACGTGGAAACAAAAGCCCGATGAATTGTGGTTTGGAGGAAATATTCCGAAAGAAATTTATTCTGTTGAGAAAATTACATTTGATAATGATAATTCCTTTTATGAAAGGTTTGAAGGAAATCCTTTAAAGAAAATTCAAATCAAAGAAGTTGAAGAAAAGTTGAGGAAAGATTTTATCATTAATCAGAAAATGGCAGTTTCGCCGTGAATTAATATTTTTTAAAATCAAATCCCAAATGGCTCAAATTTAATTTAAATTGAGCCATTTGGGATTTTTGAACTTAAGAGGATAGAAGATATAGATAATATTTTGAAGGTATTAAATAGCATTTAAGTTATACTCAGGTCTACTAAAAACTAATAAAAAGATACCATTATTTATTGTGCAATTAGAGTCTTCCACTTGTTAATATCTTATTTCTATAAAAAGTAATATCGTTTGTATTTTATTATTCTCAAATTTAAAAACAAAACTCTCATAACGCAAACTCAATTACAATTCGTAGGGTTGGGTTTATGATTCGTAGATTTTTACAACTCCTTCCGGAAAACTCAGAATAGATGTCTTCAACAAAATTTTTCAGATTGGTTTCTTCAAGTTTTATTTTACTTTAAGCTGAATGAAATATAAATTATAAATGCGTTGAATTAAAGTTCATTCAATCTTTTTCCGGCATAGTTACCAAATCTATTGTGTTTAGGTTCGCCAATCATTTGTCTTCCATAGATACTGCTATGCCCGGAGAATAAATAAGCAACAACACAGGCAATGGCCACATAAACCCCACAATTGCTCCCGAAGAGTTCGATTGCCATAATACTGCAAGCCAGAGGTGTATTGGTAGAACCTGCAAAAACAGCTACAAAGCCCATTCCCGCCAAAAGCCCAACAGGTAAAGGCAAAAAATAGCTTAGTGTATTTCCCAAAGCAGCACCGATAAAGAATAAAGGGGTTACCTCACCGCCTTTAAAACCTGCTGCTAAAGTAATGATGGTAAAAATTATTTTCAATGCAAAATCGTAGGCTGGCAATTGATGTTCAAAACTTTCAACAATAGTAGGAATGCCTAATCCAATATATTTTGTCGTTCCTAATGCCCATACGGCGGTAGCAACAAAAATACCGCCAATCAAAGGTCTCAACGGTGGATAAGAGATGTATGATTTGAAAAACAACCCCGCCCAATGAATAGTTTTACTGAAAAGTGCAGCACATAACCCGAAAGCTATTCCTGCAATGATTGCATACAAGCCATTTAAAAAGGAAAAATCAGGAATGATGGGGATATGATAATGGATGTGTCCGGTTTTCCAAAGTTTAGTAACTAAGTCTGCAATGATTGCTGATGCAAACGCAGGAAAGATGGCATTATATTTAATTCTGCCAATCAGAAAAACTTCCAATCCGAAAATTGCTCCGGCCAATGGAGTTCCGAATACAGAACCAAAACCTGCCGCTATCGCAGCGATTATTAAAACTTTTCTTTCGCTTGATTTGAGTTTCAAAGGTTTGCTAAATTGGTCTGCAATAGAGCCCGCCATCTGTATGGCTGTTCCTTCTCTTCCGGCAGAACCTCCGAAAAGGTGGGTTGCCAAGGTTCCGAGATAAACAAAAGGTGCCATTCGAAAAGGAATAATATCTTTAGGATTGTGAATGGTATCAATCAACAGATTATTACCTGCTTCAACATCTTTACCAAATTGATTATAGATATATCCAATCGCAAAACCTGCTATTGGAAGAAGTGCAATTATCCAAAGATGATTTTCACGAAAGTCTGTAACCCAGCCTAGAGTTTTTAAAAATAAAGCAGACGTAGTCCCGATACAAGTTCCAATAAGAAGGCATATCAATAACCATTTGATAATATAAGGTAGAGAAGGGTAAACTCGAAAAAATACTTTGATTCTAATAAGAGATTTTTGTCCTTTCGATTTTTGATGATTACGCATAATATATCCTGACTAAATGTTGAACATCCAATTTTAATCAGGCGCCATCAGCTTTTTTAAGGCGGTTGGGTAAGGGAGACACCATTCCCTTTTTTTGAATAGTCAAAGGTAGAAAAAATATTCAACATATCTGAAAAATCGAATTAAGGAAATTTAGTCTAAAAAAATCAAAGCTTCCTAAGCATATAGAAAGCTTTGATTTTAAATCATGTTAGTAAACAATAGATATTCCTGCTCCCCATCCCATATCACTATCGTAATGAGCTCGGATTCCGATGTTTTTATTGATAATATACTTCAGTTCACCCATATATTCTTTATCTGTATTTACCATAAATCCTCCTTTCAATCTTTTAGAAATCGGAATATCCTCACGCATCAATGCTAATCTTATAATACCATCGTGGTAAACTTCCGCCTGAAAGTTGACTAACATTGGCAAAGTATACATAACACCTAAACTAAATGCTCTTCTAGTATCTTTTTCATTGGCTTGTCCAAACAAGTTTTTTTCCTGCTGGTCAATTCCCATTTTACGGTATCGCCAGTCGAAGCCAATAAAAGGCATAAGCCATTGCATTTTTCCCATGTATCTTCCAAAATGAGTTTCAATTTCGTAACCGTGCATACTGTTGTAACCTAAACGCCATTCTGTACCCAAACTCCATCGTGCATTCTGCAACATTGCCTGTCCGTCATTTCCATTGGTGGCAAAATCATTTTCAGCCATAAAGTGTGGCATATTGCTTTCTCTTTGCAACATATTATAAGCTTGTTTCTTATCCGGTAAATTTGGATTTTGATAATCACCGACCGCAAAAACACGGTTCATACCCGACATCATATGATAAAGAATGTGGCAGTGGAAAAACCAATCTCCTTCTTCATTAGCAAGGAATTCAATAGTGTCGGTTTCCATAGGCATAATATCCAATACGTTTTTAAGGGGCGATTTTTCTCCTTTTCCATTAATTACCCTGAAATCAAATCCGTGAAGGTGCATCGGATGGCGCATCATCGAATTATTATAAATGGTAATGCGTAAAATTTCACCTTTCTTCACAGGAATTTTATCCGTTTCAGAAAGAATTTTATTATCCATACTCCAAACATAACGGTTCATATTTCCGGTTAGGGTAAATTTCAATTCCTTTACAGATGCATCTTTAGGTAATGTAGTATTGTATGGAGATTGCAACATTGAATAATTAAGCGTCGTAATGTCTCCCAAAGCATTGGCGTTGTATCGATTTGGGGCGTCGTCCATCTTCATTCCGGATTTCATATCCATATTATGTTGGCTATGGTCTTCTTTATTTCTTTCTTTTCCAACAATCTCGGGATACATTACTACATTCATATCCATTTTGTTCAGGCTCATTTTCATTCCCATATCATTCAGGTCGCCGTTCATTTTCATCATACCATTCATCATTTTCATTCCTTCAAAATATTTAAGACGAGGAAGTGGAGAAATTAACTGTTTGACGCCATTGCCAATAAAATAACTTGCAGACTGCGTTCTGTCTTCAGTTGTTGCTAGAAATTCGTAAGCTATGCCATCGGCAGGAATCGTAACCACGACATCATAGGTTTCTGAAACACCAATAATCAATCGGTCAACTTCTACAGGTTCTACATCATTACCATCATTAGCAACTACGGTAATCTTTCCACCTGCATAACGCAACCAAAAATAAGAAGAAGCGCCACCATTGGATATTCTAAGTCTAACTTTATCGCCTGCTTTCAGTGATTTGCCATCGATGGTTTTTAAATCAGTAACGTTGCTGCCATTCATTAATACTTTGTCGTAGTAAACATCACTTACATCCATCGCTGTCATCCGTTTCCATTCGTTTTTAAGTTTGGTTTTAAAATAACCTTCCCGAATGGCTTCTGCATAAGATTGTGTTGCATTTTTCTTAATCGCAGACCAGTCATTAGCATTATGAAGCATTCTGTCAACATTTTTTGGATTGAGGTTGGTCCATTCGCTTAAAATAATGGGAACTTCTGGCAAATCATCTATTCCTTTTCTAAACGTTTTGTCATCCTTTTTTTTCTTCATTAAAAAGTTTCCATACATCCCAATTTGCTCCTGTAATCCTGAATGTGAATGATACCAGTGTGTGCCGTTTTGTATGATAGGGAAACGATACGCGTAAGTTGCTCCCGGAGCGATTGGTTTCTGCGTAAGCCAAGGAACTCCGTCTTCTTTGTTGGGCAGAAATACGCCGTGCCAATGGAGAGAAGTGCTTTCTTTCAATTGATTATGAACAACAATTTCTGCCGTATCACCTTCGGTAAAAGTCAATGTTGGCATCGGAATTTGTCCGTTTACGGCAATGGCTCTTTTTTCTTTACCTGCATAGTTGACCAAAGTATCTTTCACAAACAACTCATAACGTACTACTTTCTGTGTGAAAAGCGATTGAGAGAATAGTAGTAAAAAAATTGTCTGTAATAACCTCGAAATATTATTTTTGATTGTAATCATATTTCTGTTATTTGATGGTTTCAACTGTACTTCCACAAGTCAACATTTGCGAACCGTAATAAGGATTTTTAATAGCTTCCTCTTTGCTTAACCAATTGGCACCTTTACCATTGTTAAACATCGGACAATGTTGATAATAAACAGGAGCATCTTGTTTTGCAACTTTCATTAATTTATAAATATTCTCGGAAAGCGATGTAAAATGGTCTCTCTGATGTGAAGCATCTTTTGTATCTGAAATATGCTCTGAATCAAAAACAAGGTCTTTTATTACTTTCATCCAAACGGTATGTTCTTCAGTTGAAAGCTTTTCCATATCAACACTTTGTATAACTTTTGTCAACGCTGAAGCTTTAATAGATGCAGTAGCTCCATCAGATTTTATTAAAGCATCTTTCAAAGAAAAATAGTTTTCAAATATTGGTTTTAATGCAGATTGATTCTGTTGTTCTGAATTTTCCATTGCCATTTCAGAGTGATTATGATTACCGTGTTCAGATTTCATATCCATAGTATTCTCTTTAACAAGTACGGCTGGTTTTAATTCTCGCTTGTATAGACAACATTCCGGAAGCTGTGAATAAATGTCATCCGGAGCTAGAAATTTTTCGCTGTCATAACCGGCTAATGCAATGCGTTTCAAAATTTCATCCTGACTCGTTTTCTTTTCGTCATAACTCAGAGTTGCGATTTTTGTGTCTTTGTTCCAATTTACTTGGGCTACATTTTTTAGATTTCCTGCTTTTTCTATAGTGGATTTACACATATCACAGTTACCATAGATTTTGATGGTTTCTATCTTTGCATTTTTAATTTGAGCTGAGATATTGATTGATGATAGCAATACAGTGATTACCATCAATATTTTTGATATTGATTTCATAAGAATTACATTTTGAGAAATAGACAATTGTACATCCATTTCTAATTAAAATTTAAAATTGATTTTAAAGTCTATAAACCAAAAGCAGATTCGCTTTTGACAAGACGGAATTGTGGCTGTTAAGCCAAGGTCTTAACCTATTTTTGGCGGTTGCCAAATGGAGTAATGTCCTAAAGAATAATAGGATTGGGTAAATTCAAACTGACGTTTTTCAATTGTATCAAAAGAAGTATTTGATTTGAAATCAGAAAGTGAAAAAAGGCTGAATGACGAGTTGCCGCATCTGCAAGAGTTGTTTTTGCATTGGCCATTACAACCGTTATCGTGTTGATGATTCTTGCAAGATCTATCTTCGCAACAATCTTTTTTCTCTACTTTTTCGTGATGTTTTTGAAAAATTTTCTGATTCTCAGTTTTAATGGGAGCTTTTGAACAGGCATAACTTAAGTTGGGAGCAAAAATAAATCCCAAAAATAGAAGTAGAATTAAAGTGATATGTCTATTCCAATTTTTCACTTAGACAAATTTATGAATTTATTTTTCATCATTCTCAAATTTTTATCATAAGGCTTTTAGATCAAATTATATCCCTAACTTTGCCCTATGAATTTCCTAAGACTATTTTTAACAATCTATTTTGCGGTATTGACCATATTACCGTGCAATGATGTAAAGGCACAGTCTTCTTCAGGAGAATTCACGAAAATTTCCAGTTATTCAGAAGATTCTCACTCCAAGGACAAAGGGGATATTTGTTCGCCTTTATGTACTTGTAACTGCTGTCAGATGACGGTAGCATCTTTTAAAATAGAGCCTTTAATGCCTTTATCCAAAAAGGCTCCCGAATATTTCTCAAAGAAAATTCATTTTCAGAAAAACGATTTTGCTTATTTGGTGTACGACCAGATTTGGCAACCCCCTAAAATTTAAATTTTTATTGATTTGTTGGGAGACGTGTGTCTTTCATCCATTTGTCGTGGAAACTTTGCAATACCATTGCAACGGATTCCTGTTCATCTTTGTCGCTCATAATTCATCTTTTTTTGGATGAAATGATTTCGACATTCAATAAAAATTAAATCAAATGTTAGATAATATCATACGATTTAGCATCAAGAACAAAATTATCATAGGGATAATGACTTTGATGCTAGTCATTTGGGGGACTTGGAGTGCCACCAAACTGCCTATTGATGCCGTACCTGACATCACCAACAATCAGGTTCAGATTATTACGGTTTGCCCGACTCTTGCCGGACAGGAAGTAGAACAACTTGTTACATTTCCTATCGAACAAAGTATTGCGAATGTTCCCGATATAGAGGAAACCCGAAGTATTTCCCGATTCGGACTTTCAGTTATTACAGTTGTTTTCAAAGAAGATGTCGATATTTATTTTGCCCGTCAGTTAATCAGCGAACAATTAAAACAGGCTTCCGAAGAAATTCCGAAAGGCGTCGGAACTCCCGAAATGGCTCCTGTGAGTACAGGTCTGGGCGAAGTTTACCAATATATTCTACATCCTAAAAAAGGAAGTGAGAAAAAATACAGCAGTAAAGATTTGAGAACCATGCAGGACTGGATTGTCCGCAGACAGCTCAATGGAGCTCCCGGCGTTGCAGAAATCAATAGTTTTGGTGGAGAGTTGAAGCAATACGAAGTTGCTGTAGACCCCAACCGATTAAAAGCAATGGGAATCAGTATTACCGATATTTTTACCGCTTTAGAAAAAAATAATCAGAATACGGGAGGAGCCTATATTGACAAGAAACCAAACGCCTATTTTATCCGCGGCATTGGCATCGTGACTTCCATTGAAGACATTAAAAATATCGCTGTTAAAAACGAAACAGGAAGCGTTCCGATTTTCATAAAAGATGTTGCCAATGTCGGTTTTGGTCACGCTGTCCGTTACGGAGCTTTGACGTACAACGGGGAAGTAGATGCAGTGGGAGGTGTTGTGATGATGCTAAAAGGGGCAAATAGTAACGAAGTTGTTAAAAGCATTAAAGACAAAATTCCAACTATTCAAAAATCGCTTCCTGCAGACGTTGTGATTGAACCGTTTTTAGACAGAACAGATTTGGTCGGAAGAGCCATTAGTACCGTAGAAAAAAACTTAATCGAAGGAGCCTTAATTGTCATTTTTGTCCTTGTTCTTTTCCTTGGAAATTTAAGAGCAGGATTGATTGTAGCGTCAGCAATTCCTCTATCATTATTATTTGCCTTAGGAATGATGAATGTTTTTGGAGTAAGTGCCAATTTAATGAGTTTAGGAGCCATTGATTTTGGTTTGATAGTAGATGGAGCGGTGATTATTGTTGAAGCAACTTTGCATCATTTAGGTTTAAGAAAAACCAATAAAATTCTTACGCAATCCGAAATGGATGAAGAAGTTTTCCTTTCTGCATCGAAGATTAGAAGCAGTGCTGCGTTCGGTGAAATCATCATATTAATCGTTTATATTCCAATCTTGACTTTGGTTGGTGTTGAAGGAAAAATGTTTACCCCAATGGCGAAGACAGTCGGTTTTGCGATTTTGGGAGCATTGATTTTATCATTGACCTATATTCCGATGATGAGCGCTTTATTTTTATCTAAAAAGCTGATGAATAAAGAGACTTTTTCAGATAAAATGATGAATAAACTTCAGAAAATTTATCAGCCATTATTAGAACAAGCTTTAAAAATAAAATACTGGCTGGTTGGCGGAACTGTTGCCTTGTTCGCTTTTGCCATTATAATTTTTGGTAGAATGGGAGGTGAGTTTATCCCGCAATTACAGGAAGGAGATTATGCTTTCCATTGCATTCTTCCGCAAGGCAGTTCATTGAGCCAAAGTATTGAAACATCGATGCAGGCTTCAAGAATTATCAAGCAATTTGATGAAGTAAAAATGGTAGTCGGAAAAACAGGAGCCGCCGAAGTTCCAACCGACCCGATGCCTCCTGAAGCGACTGATTTAATTGTCGTTTTAAAACAACAGAAAGAATGGAAAACCCCAAAATCCTACGAAGAATTAGCAGATGAAATTTCAGAAAAGCTTGAAAATATTCCCGGAGTTTTCTTTGAAAAAAATCAACCGATTCAGATGCGTTTTAATGAATTAATGACAGGAATCAGACAAGATGTTGCGGTGAAGATTTTTGGTGAAAATTTGGATTCACTGGCAATTTATGCTGATAAAACAGCGAAAGTCATCCAATCTGTGAATGGTGCAACTTCACCACAGATTGAGCGTGTAAGTGGTTTACCACAAATTAATGTGGAATACGACAGAACAAGAATGGCGAATTATGGTTTGAATATCGAAGACGTAAATAATGCTGTAAGCACCGCTTTTGCTGGAAAATCTGCGGGTCAGGTTTTTGAAAATGAAAGACGATTTGATTTGGTTGTTCGCTTAGATAGTCTGAACAGAACTAATATCGACGATGTAAACAATCTGATGATTTCCACCAATTCAGGAATTCAGATTCCTCTTTCTCAGGTCGCCAACATCAGCTACAAACTTGGACCTGCACAAATCAGCCGAGAAGCCGGAAAACGAAGAATCGTGATTGGTTTTAATGTGAAAGGACGTGACGTACAAAGTGTTGTTGAGGAAATTCAGCAAAAATTAGATAAGCAAGTGAAATTACCTTCTGGATATTATTTCACTTACGGCGGTCAGTTTGAGAATTTGCAGGCGGCGAGCAAAAGATTGATGATTGCTGTTCCGGTGTCGCTATTGTTGATTTTTATGTTGCTGTATTTTACGTTCCATTCGTTTAAACAGGCTGCCTTGATTTTTACAGCGATTCCGATGAGTGCAATCGGAGGCGTTTTCGCTTTATTGTTGAGAGATATGCCTTTCAGTATCAGTGCAGGAATAGGTTTTATTGCTTTGTTTGGAGTTGCGGTTCTCAATGGAATTGTATTGATTGGAACTTTTAATCAATTAGAAAAAGAAGGTGTAACTGATATTTTCAAACGAGTAATGGAGGGAACAAAAACCCGATTAAGACCTGTTTTAATGACGGCAATGGTAGCTTCTTTAGGCTTTTTACCGATGGCAATTTCCACAGGAGCTGGAGCGGAAGTTCAGAAACCTTTGGCAACGGTTGTTATCGGAGGTTTGGTGACGGCAACTTTCCTGACTTTGTTTGTTTTGCCGATGTTGTATATTATTTTTAATTCTAAAATTAATTTTAAAAATTTAAAATCTAAAACGGTTACAACAGTAATTGTTCTGGTATTTTTATTTTTCGGACAAACCTTTAAAGCACAACAGGGAAATCCTTTAACGGTTCAACAGGCAACTCAGATTGCTTTGGAAAATAATGATTTAATGAAATCAAAAGATTTGGATATTAAATCAACTGAAGCTTTAAAACCGACCGCAAAGGAACTCCCGAAAATGAATATTGATGCACAATTAGGGCAATATAACTCCAGAAAATTCGACCAGTCTTTTTCAATTTCTCAGACAATTCCTTTTCCGACTTTGTTTAGAGCCAGAAAAGATTTGATTAAAGAGCAAATCAAAGGAAAACAAATTGATAAGGAGATTTCAGAAAACGAATTGGCAAAGCAGGTCAGAACGTATTATTATCAGATTGAATATCTGCAATACAATCAGTCGAAACTGAAAAATCTGGACAGTTTGTATAATGACTTCATAAGAATTGCTACCGTAAGGTTTAAAGCCGGAGATATTAAGAAAATTGAAATTAATACCGCTGAAACTCAAAAAGGCGAAATCAATTTGTTATTGAGACAAAATGAAGTTTATCTGATTAATACTTATAAAAATTTAAAAACGATTTTGAATACTTCGGAAGATATTGCTGTTCCGTTTGACCAAAATTATCAGCCTTTAAAAGCAGATTACGTTTTGGATAGCTCAGCCATTGCCAAACATCCTACTGTAAAAGCATTTTATCAGGAAATGGAAATTGCGGAAAAGAATAAAAATGTTGAAAAATCGCAGGGACTTCCTGAATTTACCATCGGTTACACCAATCAGTCGTTGATTGGGTTTCAGAATGTGAATGGGATGGAGCAGTATTTCAACGGCGGAAACCGTTTTCATTCGGCAACAGTTGGTGTTTCGATTCCTTTGACTTTCGGGGCAACAAAAGCGAGAATGCAGTCTTTTGATTACCAAAAACAAATGGCAGAATCGAATGCGAAATTCCAGCAAAAACAATTGGAAACGCAATTGGAAAATGCTTTGAACCAATACCAGCAAAATGTAAAGCAGTATGAATATTACGTGAATCAAGCGATTCCAAATGCTGAAAAAATTACAAAAGCTGGACAATTGGGATACAAAACAGGAGAAATTTCTTACGTGGAATATCTTTTTGCTTTGCAAACCGCAACTAATATTCAGTTAAAATATCTGGAATCTATTCAGCAGGTTAACGAATCTGTTATTATCATTAATTCAATCATAAATCAATAAAAATGAAAATCAAATATAAAATCATTTCATTAATATTCATAGCGCTTTTTGCCATAAGTTGTGGAAAAAAACAGGCAGAATCTCAAGGTGAAATTAAAACCGAACAGACCGAAGAAAATCATGAAGAAGCCCCTCAAACCATTGCAGAATTAACCGAAGAACAAATGAAGTCTGTCGGTGTGACTTTGGGAACATTAGAAATGAAAGAATTGACTTCAACTATTAAAGCCAATGGTTTACTTAGAGTTCCGAACAATAAAAAAGCGACCGTAACTTCGTTGTATGGCGGAGTTATTCAGACTATTAAAGTTCAAATTGGTGATTTTGTGAGACAAGGTCAGGTTTTGGCGACAATCAATAATCCCGAATATATTCAGTTGCAGGAACAGTATCTTACGGTTAACAGCAGGATTGCTTTTGCTGAAAAGGAATTCAGAAGACAAAAAGAGTTGTTTGATAATGATGCGGGAGCAAAAAAGAATCTTCAAAGTTCCGATGCAGAGCTGAAAAGTCTGAGAACTCAACGAGCTTCTTTGCAAAGACAATTACAATTGATGGGAATCAGTCCGGGAAAAGTTTCTAATGGAAATTTACGTTCAGGATTGGTTATTACAGCACCAATCAGCGGAACAATCAGTACAATCAATGCACAGATTGGAAGTTATGTGGATGTTTCATCGCCGGTTTTGGATATTATTGATAACAATTCGATTCATCTTGATTTGCAGGTTTTTGAGAAAGATTTACCAAAAATGAGAGTAGGGCAGGTTGTTCATTTTAAGCTGACCAATAATCCTGAAACCGAGTATGATGCGAAAATTTATAGCATTGGTTCGTCCTTCGAAAATGAAAGTAAAACGATTTCCGTTCACGCTAATGTTACCGGAAATAAAACAGGTCTGATTGATGGAATGAACATCACAGGAATCGTGAGTCTGGATAAGAGTACAACACCGGCAATTCCCAATGAAGCTATTGTAGAAGCCGATGGAAAGTATTATGTGTTTGTTCAGACCAATAAAAAAGCGGAAGAACATTCTGAAGAAAAAGGGACAAATGAATATTCAAAAACAATGAATTTCGAGAAAATTGAAATCGTGAAAGGTTCTTCTGATATGGGTTATACTGCAATTACTTCTGTTAGAGATATTTCTCCCAATTCAAAAATTGTAGTGAAAGGTGCTTTCTTTGTGAATGCAAAATTAAGTAACTCGGGTGAGCACGAACATTGATAATAATTCTGAAAAAAAACAAAAAATTGGCTCTATTTAAATTAAAATGGAGCCAATTGTCTTTTGTCGAATATTAAAAGTATAATATTTTAAAAGTCCTAACTGCAATTTAATATCCAGGTTTGTTTCTTTACTCCTTATATAAAAAATAGCAATCACATATTCGAATAGACCAAAAGGTTTTTAGCAGTGATTTAAAAAGATTTTAACAATTATATCATAAAAAAAACATAATTAATTTTACAAACTTAGCATTCTACTTATTCTGAAAAAGTCTATTAAATTATATTTTTACCTTATTTTCTTAGTTTACATTAATGTCTTTATACAACTCATCAATTACTTTTTCTAAAATTTCCCCCGTTTCATTAAAACTCGTATTTGTCAATATAGATATTCCTATATTTTGTTTAGGATAAATCACAAACCAATTCTGCATACCGTAAATACCTCCGTGATGTCTGTAAATTAATTCATTATCATTTTCTATGATGTACCAATGATAGCCTTCCCAAAAATCAGAACCTTCTTTGTGTAATTTTCTATGAGATTCGTTTACAATAGTATTTGATTGGTCAAGTTGCAATTTCATATATTTCACTAAATCCGGAGCTGTAGAGTGTAATCCCGAAATTCCGCCCCATAAAGTTCTACTGAAATTAGGCATTAACTCACTTTTATCGTTGTAGCCTTTTACCAATCTTGTTTTGTCATTTTCATTGAGTGTAAACTTGGTTTGGTTCATTTTATTGGGTTTTAAAATAAATTCAATTATCAATTCCTCAAAAGGTTTTTGATACACTTTTTCAAGGATATAGGCTGTCAACTCTGGAGCTGTGTTGGAATAAGAATAGACTTCTCCGGGTTTAGTTTCAATTTTGATGAGTTTTAAACCTTCAAAGAAAGCTTGTTTATTTTCGCTTTTTAGAGGCATATTAGGAAATCCACTTGTGTGCGTGATAAGATGTTTGATTGTTATAGGTTTACCTTTAAATTCCAAATTGTTATAAGACTCATCAAGATAGATTCTAATATCATCATCTAAATTTATTTTTTTATCAAGTACGGCTTTTGCAGCTACATAGCCTGTAAAAGTTTTAGTTACAGAAGCCAATTCATAGAGTGTAGAATCGTTTGGTTTGTTTCCTTTTCCAATCGTCAATTCTCCAAAATGTTTTATGGTGGATTTTCCATCTTTAAGCACTGCAATGGAAACAGAATGAAATCTTTTGTCCTCTAATAACTGAAACGCATTTTTTGTAATTGCATTTTCAACCTTTTGTTTATTGATTTGCTGAACACTTTTACATCCAACTAAGACAAAAAATAAAATGATACTTAAATATCTCATTGTAATAATTTTATAGCTTGACGGAATATATTAATCTAATGTTTTAATGATTGTATTTTGAAACTTTTCAGATTCATCTTTATGAATTTGATGTCCCGAGTTTTCAAATAAAAATAAATCTTTCTTAGGCGCTTTCACTTGCTTATAATATTCTTCTGTAATGGAAGTTAAAGTTTGAATATCATTTTTACCAACCAAGAAATAAATCGGACAGTTGACTTTCTTTAAAGTTTTTGGTAAATCAATTTTCATTACTTCATTCCACGCAGGAGACCAGGTTTTTGACCATTGAAGAAAGCCTTTTTTGAAATCGTTACTTGTTACATATTGCTTTCCATCTTTGTAAAAAAGCCACTTTCTTAAGTAAAACATAGATTCGTCATTAGAAAAAGGAAAATTTACTTTTGACAATTCTTCCATTGCAGCAGAGTTGTCTTTAAAATAAATTTTTAATGTTTTAAGCAATTCTTTCTCACTCGCAAGTTGGCTTATTACAGGATTGACAGCATAATATGCGTGCAATAATTCGGGGTGATTTCTAACAATATAAAATCCTAAAGCATTTCCCCAAGAGCTGCCTAGCAGATAAAGCTTTTTGTGATTCAGTTTCTTGAGCAGGAAATTAATAACCTCATAAGTATCTTTTCCCATAAGTTCTACTGATGGTTGAATGGGTGAAGTATTTAATTCCAATGTTTTTCCCGCATCTCTTTGGTCCCATTGAACAATCGTAAATTTGTTCTTTAAAATATTGGTGAAAGAATCCGCATTTTTCATCATTGAACTTCCGGGACCGCCTGATAAAAATAGCAGAATTGGTTTATTAGCATCATCAGTTTTGATTTCTATCGCCTGTTTTATTCCACCAATTTCTACAGTCAGGAGAGTGTCCATTTTTAGGGTTTGTAATTGTGATAAACAAAATACAGACATCAGTAAAAAAACAAAAAGACTTATTTTTTTCATAGTTTCTAAGTTTTAATTTGACTTTAAATTTATTTGGTACAAATATGCTGTAGAAAGTTTTGAAAAACGTCCGTGTAAAAAAAGTCGGACTCATTTTATTGATTAAAATGAGTCCGATTATCTACAATTTGGAGTTCGAGTATTTACAATTATTTAATTATCAATTGTTTCTGAATTCTGTTGGTGTTTGATTCGTATATTTTTTAAATGAGGTATGAAAAGAAGATTTTGAATTGAAACCTACTTCATATAAAATTTCTAAAATTGTTAACTCTTTTTTTATGGGGTCTTTTAGAATGGTCATTGCTTTTTTAATACGGTATTCATTCACAAAATCAAAAAAGTGCTGATTGATGTGCTGATTAATCAATACAGACAAATCACGAACAGGAATTTCCACCTGATTTGCCAACTCCTGAATCGTTAAAGAAGGCTCTAAGAACGGTTCTTTTTCAACCATAAAATTTCTTAATTGTTCGATTTGGAAGCTTTTTGTTTCATCGGTTTTATTCTCAATTTCGAGAGTTTCAACAAAATTTTCTGTCGGTTGTAAGGTAGAATCGATTCTGCGAAACAGCTCAGGGTGATTTAATGCCTTCAATATAAACCAACAGGCCGTCAATAAAAACACCGTTCCGGCAACAATATTCAACCAGATAAATAAATCTCTATCCTGCGAGTATCTTACGATATTTTTTATGATAATACATAAGTGGATGAATAAAAAAATCTTGGTAAGCTGAGACAACCATTTGTATAGCAAAGTGTTTGGATTGGTGTAGTTTTCAAGATAAATCTTCTTGTATTTTTTTAGGATAAGAAATACACCAACAATATAAAAGAAATACTGCAGTTCTCCGATTACTTGATAAAAAAACATTTCTGGGGAATTCCACATATCTTTAAAGAACGACTCTTTAGCAGCGCCTTCTGCCAGATAAAGCCTTGGAACTAAAATTAAATTGGCAACAATGAACGGAATAAGATGGAGTAAATGCTTTCTTTTTAAGGTAAAATCAGAGTAACAAACTGCATTAACGTACAGATAAAAAAGTGGCATTACCAATAAATAGGCAGATATTTTGAAAGCTTTCAGATTATAACTATCTGTAAAAAGATGCATAAAAAGTCCGCTGATATCAATGGCATTAATGATAAGGAACGCTGCAAATAATCTGTTTTCCAGTTTTCTTTCTGTTTTCACCGTTAATAAAAATACGGCAAGCAGCAACGATACAAAAACAGCAATCGCAGCAATAACTTCCAGAAAATTGAGTTTGTTCATTTATTCTTTTTTACAAAAATAGGGTATAAGTGATGAAGAAAAATGGTTGTTAATAATGAATCTCATTGATAGATTGGAATTGCTATATTTAGTATCAAAAAATTACAATAATCTCACGTGAAAAAATTCGAATTATAAAATATTAAATTTTAAGGATTTGATAAATAGTTTTTTTATGTCTGGAAAAAGAAACAACTAGCTTTTTCTTTTAAGGACGAAAGAAAAACGATTTACTTATATTTGCTTGCAAAGCAAATTCAAATGTTCAACAAAGTAATCACTGTATTTATCCTTAGCTTTTATACAGTTTTCTCAGCCCAACAGGTTCGGCCCTCAAAATCATCTGAAATCTACCGTGAACTCAAAACACTGAAACACCTGCCAAAAGTGTTGTACCTTGCGGCTCATCCCGATGATGAAAATACAGGATTGCTCTCTTGGTTAATCAACGACCAAAATGTAGAAACGGGCTATCTGTCTTTAACTAGAGGTGACGGCGGACAGAATTTATTAGGTACAGAACAAGGTGCTGCATTGGGTTTGGTCAGAACACATGAGCTTTTAGAGGCAAGAAAGTTAGATGGCGCCCAACAGTTTTTTACTCGCGCAATTGATTTTGGTTTCTCTAAAAATACAACCGATACTTTTAAACAATGGGACGATGATAGCATTACCGCGGATGTGATTTGGGTAATCCGAAAATTCCGTCCGGATGTGATTATTTGTCGTTTTCCTCCAACTGCTGCGGCAGGTCACGGACAACACGCGGCTTCGGCTGTGGTTGCGGAAAAAGCTTTTAAGTTGGCAGGAGATAAAAATGCTTTCCCAAATCAACTGAAATATGTCAATGTATGGCAGCCAAAACGCTTATTGTGGAATACTTTCCGATTTGGTAACAACAATACGACGGCTGAAAATCAACTGAAAGTTACTGTTGGGCAATATGATGCGCAACTCGGAATGGGTTATGGTGAGTTGGCAGGATTAAGCAGAAGTTTACATAAAAGTCAGGGGGCAGGAACACAGTCTGTAGCAGGAATTAAAACTGAGTATTTTTCTCAAGTTGCAGGAGAGCCTGCAAGAACAACACTTTTTGACGGAGTAGTTAAAACCTGGACTTCACAAGGAAATGCTGACATTGAACAATCTTTAGATAAAATCATTTCAGATTTCAATTTCAATAATCCTGAACAGAGCTTACCTGCTTTGCTTGCTTTGCGAAAAAAGGTTGCTGCTCTCAAAGATTTAGACCTAAAAAGTGATAAACTTAAATCACTTGACAATATTATTTTAAGCTGTGCCGGATTTATGGGCGAGGTTGTGACCAATCAAGCAGAAGCTGTTGCAGGAGAAAGTCACAATTTTAGATTAAATTTAATTTCAAGAGCTGAAAATCCTGTTGTTTTAGAAGATGTAAAATGGCTAAATCAATCAGAAAATTTTAATAGAAAATTATCAAAGGATTCTTTAATTACCATTCAGCACGATATTCAGATTCCTGCAGATGCAACACTTACAGAACCATATTGGTTGGCAAAACCTCCCGTAAATGCGGCAACTTTCTCAGTTCCGAATGATACTTTAGTTGGTTTACCTGAAGCAGAATCACCACTGAATGTTTTGCTTGGTTTAAAAATCGGTTCGGAAAAGTTTCAGGTTAAACTTCCTTTATCGTTCAAAAAATTAGACCCGGTGCGTGGTGACGTTGTTGAAGTTTTGCGTATCGTTCCTGCATTGGAACTGAAGTTTACGCAACCGCTTTATCTGGTCAAAGAAAATGAAGATTTACATTTGAGTTTAAATTTTAAAGTTAATTCAAATAAACAGTTTAATAATGGAAAAGTAAATCTGATGTTTAACGGAGAAAGATTAGGCGGTGGTGATGTGAAATCAATTAATGGAAAAGATATTACCGTTGATTATGTCATTCCAAAAGCCAAACTTGCTTCAATAAAATCAAATCAATTGCAATTGGATGCAAATTTTGTTGCAGATGGAGTAACTTATAATAAAAAGCAGGTATTAATTCAATATCCTCATTTGCCTTCTTTACAATATTTTACGCCTGCAACGGTTGCTGTGATGAAAGGTGATATTCAGTCTAAGGTTAAAAAAGTAGGTTATGTACAAGGTGCAGGAGATTTCATTCCTGAATTTTTAAGTATTGCAGGAATTCAGGTAGATGTCCTGAAAGACGAAGATTTTTATGGAAATTTAGATGAATCCGGCGGAAGTCAAAATAAACTTCCACAATATGATGCTATTGTTTTGGGTGTTCGTGCCAATAATACAGAGAAAAAGTTAGGACGCTGGATGCCATTTTTGTGGTCTTATGTAAAAGCCGGAGGGAATTTGGTAATGCAATACAACACCAATCAGGATACAACCGTTGACCAATTGGGAATGTACAATTTTACGATTGCGAACAAGCGTGTTACCGAAGAAAATGCTGAGGTTAAATTTTTAAATCCAAATCATAAATTACTGAACTATCCAAATAAAATTACTGCGGATGATTTTAAAGGTTGGGTACAGGAGCGTGGTGCATATTTTCCTGCTCAATGGGATGTAAACTACGAGCCTCTGTTTGAAATGCATGATGCAGGTGAAGAACCTCTGCAGGGATTAACTTTATACGCAAAATACGGAAAAGGTAATTTTATTTATACACCGTTGGCATTTTTCAGACAGTTGCCTGCAGGAAATGTTGGTGCGGCAAGATTATTTTTAAACTTTTTATCTGCACAGAAAAACTAATGAACAAGGGACTTAAAAATTGGAATACTTGGTATATGCTATTGGGACTTGCATTAGTAGTTCAAATCGTATTTTATTATTTGTTTACTAAATTCTGGGCATGAGTACGATAGATTGGACCGTTCTTATTTTTACACTGGTTGCAGTTGTTGTTTACGGCGTATTCATTGGTCGTGGTCAAAAAAGCAACGAATCTTACCTGAAAGCGGACAACAAAATGCCTTGGTACATTGTGTTGATAGGAATTATGGCAACTCAGGCAAGTGCTATTACTTTTCTTTCAGCACCGGGACAGGCTTATACGGACGGAATGCGTTTCGTGCAGTATTACTTTGGTTTGCCTTTGGCGATGATTGTTATCTGTATCACTTTTATCCCGATTTTTCAGCGATTAAATGTTTATACAGCCTATGAATATTTGGAAAACCGTTTTGATAAAAAAACAAGAGTACTTACTTCACTGCTTTTTCTTTTTTCCAGAGGATTATCAACGGGAATCAGTATTTACGCTCCGAGTATTATTTTATCAAGTGTTTTAAACTGGAATATTTATTTAACCAATGTTTTAACGGGTGGAATTCTGTTGATTTATACCTATGTTGGTGGTGCAAAAGCGATTGCTCACACTCAAAAATTACAGTTTCTGATTATTCTGGGAACAATGGCTTTTGCTGGGTATTTACTTATTCAAAATATGCCGAATGGAATTGGTTTTAATGATGCTCTTTATTTGGCAGGAAAATCAGGAAAACTCAATGTTATCACCACAGAATTTGACTGGAAAGATAAATACAATATTTGGAGCGGACTCATTGGTGGTTTTTTTCTGGCGCTTTCGTATTTCGGGACCGACCAGAGTCAGGTTGGGAGATATATTACAGCGAAAGACAATACCAACGCAAAAATGGGTTTGCTGTTGAACGGATTGGTTAAAATTCCGATGCAGTTTGCGATTCTTTTGATTGGTGCCTTACTATTTGCTTTCTTTTCTTTGAAACCAGCTCCGATTTATTTTAACGAACGTTCTTATCAACATTTAAAAGAAACAAAACCTAAACAGGCTGCGGTTTTTGAAAAAGAGCATCAAGATTTACAATTAAAATTTAATGAAGAATCAAAGGAGATTTTAAAGTTGAAAAAAACTCAATCACCTCAACTTAAAAAAACAATTCAGGATTTTAAAAATACACAAATTCAGGTAAAAGATTTTCACGGTAGAGTAGAAGAAGCTATTAACAAATCAAATTTTAATGCAGAGAAAACAGATACAAATTACATTTTTCTGTATTTCGTAAAAAACACTTTACCTGCGGGAATGATCGGATTGCTGTTTGCCGTCATTTTTCTGGCGAGTTGGGGTTCCATTTCTGCTGCGTTGAATTCCCTTGCAGCATGTTCATTAAAGGATGTTCATTTGATATTTAAAAAAGAAATTCCAGATGACGCAACCGAATTGAAATACAGTCGTCTGCACACTTTAGCTTGGGGGATTTTCTCAATCGGTGTAGCGATGTTTGCTACGCAAATGGGTTCGCTTATAGAAGCGGTCAATGTATTGGGTTCTCTATTTTATGGTCCGATACTGGGGATTTTTCTTGTCGCATTTTACTTTAAAAAAATCAATGGAAAGAATGTATTTATTTCTGCTATTTTATCGGAAATTACGGTTATTGCCATTTACAATTTCGATATCGTTTCTTTCCTTTGGCTTAACGTAATTGGGGCAGCAGTAGTGATTATATTTTCTGCAATCGGATTACTGTTTTATAAACCAAAAGCAGTAAATTCGTAAATGAATATCAACAAAAATAACAACAAATAAAAATAATATGAAAGCAATAATTAAATCTGCTACTATGGTTGTAGCTGCAATGACAATTTCAGTAAATGCATTTGCTCAGGAAACTAAAAAACCTGCCAGTCCACCAATGACTGCTACAGGAAAAGTTAAGGAAGCCAATATTACGATTGCCTACAACAGTCCGTCTGTAAAAGGGCGTACAATCTGGAGTGATTTGGTACCTTATGATAAAGTTTGGCGTGCAGGAGCAAATGAAGCAACGACTTTCGAAACGGATAAAGATATTACTGTTCAAGGCAAAAAACTGCCTAAAGGTAAATACAGCTTTTTCTTGATTCCAAAAGAAAGCGGAACCTGGACTGTGATTTTCAATAAAGAATCAAAACAATGGGGCGCTTACAAATATCAGGAAGCACAAGATGCTTTACGTGTTGATGTAAAAACAAAAGCTTTACCGGCAACACAAGAAACTTTGGTTTATAAAGTAAACAAAAATGGATTTACAATGGATTGGGATAAAATCTCAGTTCCTGTAGAAATAAAATAAATTTTGAATATAAGAAATTAAAATCCCGTTAATACGGGATTTTTTTGTTTGAAATTTTGATGTTGTATTTTAATATTATAAACCGTAACGTATTGTATATAAATGTTTTTTTTGCATGTAAATAATCTAGATTAGTTTATTTCTAAATATCAAAACAACCCTTTTTCTAATAGAAGAGAATACTTTCCTGCTTTTTAAATTTCTCTGAGGTAGATATTAAACTTTGAGTTTGCATAGTTTGACAGACACCTTAGAATGATTAGTGTTGCAGATTGGATATTCAAAACTTGATTAAAAGTGTAAAAATCTAAAATCGGGAATATCATCACGAAGTTTACCAGGACTTTTACCCGTAATTTTTTTCACTTCGTGAACGAGATGTGCCTGGTCAAAATAATTATTATTGTAAGCAATATCTGTAAGTGAAATTTGTGGGTTTTTCAGTTGATAGGCTATTTGTTTTAATTTTACAATTCTGATATATTCCTTTGGTGAGCATCCTACATAATGGTTAAAATGATTTCTTATTGTTCTATCAGACACTTTTAATAGCTGGGACAATATTTTTATTTCAATTTTTCCCGAATGTCTGTTAATCAATTCAAGTGACTTGATGATTAGTGACAGGTCACGGTCTATGATGTTGTCTAAAAATAGAGATTCCATCTCGGTAAACATTTCTTCTATGTTGGAAAGATGGTGGATTTTCTGTAAAAATTCCTTAGCAGTATTACCAAAAACTTCTTCCATGTCAATTAACCAAGGCAAAGAGCTGATGCTTTTTTGAGTATAACAAGCTAATGCGAAAGGTTTTAAATGTGCCCCGAGAATTTTAATTCTACTGGAAGTAGGTAAAACATTTATTTTTTGTAAAGAAATTCTTGATATAGCATTATTTATTAATTTTAATTCATTTAAAGTATTATTAGTGACCTCAAATGGATGGTCAAAAAAATAACTAAATGTTATGCGGGGAAATGGCATCATTAGTTCAGCTTCCTCGGTTAATTGAGATACCGGAATGTCAATGTAAAAGTAACGTTCGATAATATTTGAAAGAAACGTATTAAAAGGCTTTCTAACTAAAAAATTCTCGTTTGATTCCATGACTACATTATTTTCAAAGTACTGCTATGTTTTCATTTATTGTTTTTTATATGATAAAAATGTATAACCTCATTTAAAATTCAGCTTATTAAATATATGAAATTGTGTTTCTATTTTGATTTGTTTTTAATAAATTCAGATTCGCCATTTTAAATGCCTTAAAAACAATATGATTAATTGGACATAAGCATATTTTAACATTGTGCTTTAAAATGAGATTATAACATTCATAAAATATTTTTAATACATTCTGGTAATCACACAATACCATTTTCGAACGTTATCAGTATTTGATGTCGTATTCATATTATCCACCAAAAATGACATTTCCACTCTGTACCATTTGTTATTGAAAATGAAATCAAAAGAGTAACCCTCTGCATTGTTTGCATAGTCTACACTTGTTCGTGGTGTAGATGTACCAGCAACATCATTTCTGCCATATCCCAAATACATCCCATTATCCAAATCCTGATAGCCGCCAGAAGCCAGAAGGACGTTACCATCACCTCTACCATCTATGGATGTAAAACCTTGCCACCATATTTTTACAGGTGTACTAGAAATGTTATATACCCGCGGGGTAATAGAAACTGGCCCTGTACCGTTAGAACTAGAGTTTGCAAAAACATCAAATCTTAATGTATTTTCTACTGTTGGCATCGTATCTACACTACTATACAGAACGTTGGTCGCAGATGCCAAAAGAGCTCCACCATTAAAATATTCTGATTCACCTCTTACTATTTCATTTGCTCCGACACTGGCTGTACAGGTTTGGCTACCTAATACGATGTGAAAAGTTGCCAAATTGGGGCTGGAAGCAGATGGTGTTCCAGTAACGTTATATATCAGTTCACCTGTACCATATTCTAAATCTCCCGGTTGCAGTACTGCTGTAAGTCCCGTAACACCTGTTGAGAGAAGCGGACTTCCGGAAGAGTACGAGCCACCATTTCCACCTAGATAAGGCACCTTAAGAATCCCTGTATAAGGCATCCCGGACTGATAGACTTTTGGCGTCAATGTAGCAGTACTACAATTGAGGGAACTCACGCTTCCTGGAATGGAGGTACGTGTCCCAAATTTTATCCATTCTGAGCCATTCCAATAAAGAAAACCCTCTACAGGGAATGTAGACTCTGTCCCGAGGTTGTAAACTAATAATCCAACAGCCGGGTTGGGGATGGTAGCAACATCTACATTGCTTTTAAGTGCTAATTTTGGTCCGAGAAATCCTTTTTTACTTCCTGATGTCAGTTCGTTGACATTAAGTTCTAAAATTGCAGACTCATGAGGCTGGGTGGTTCCAATTCCCACACTTCCGCTGGCCATTACAACAAAATCATCTTTTTGTTGTGCAGCAGTTGGTGTTCCCGTTGTAGCATTGTTTTTTAATCCATCAATGTTGAAAATACCTTGTGGGTTTTGTGTATTTATTCCTACTTGTGCGTAGGTTGAAGTCATTAATCCGAAGAAAAATAAATATGATAGTTTTTTCATTATTTTAATTTTTATTTTTTTTGAAAATAGAAAAGGAATTACCTTTCCATAAGTATCACTTGTGGATTTTATATAGTTTAAAAGTGTTTTCTGTATCAGTATAATTAGGTTACAGAAATGCACTTTTTCCAAAATAAAAATCAAAATTCGGCGGGTGGAGGCCGGATTTTAAAAGACGTATCAAAAGCATACGGAGAGTTATTAGAAATGTAGTCTGAGATCTCTAGCTCTATGCAGAAGTGATCAAGATTTATTGTGTTTTGCCCATTTGTTACTGCTAATATTTCCTCCTGCTGTGTTAAGGTGATATTAATACCTCCGGTTTTGGATAGACCGAAATAAAATGGTTGGTCTTGTGTGTTTTCTTTCAGATAAATTTGCTGAGAATCGGTTTGCGGAATTTTCTGCTTTGCTACATGTGATTTTTTTGTTTCTTTTCTCTTTTTGGTGTAGACCCGATTTAAAGTATTTTTGGCAGGAGCATTCTGCAGATAGATAATTTTTACATTAGAAATTTCCTGAAAGTTGGAAAGTTCAGTTCCCTTTGTGAAGTATAATTTTGTAGGATGTATTTCCTGCTTTATATCATCTGCTTCAAAAAGAACATTATCATGTGAAACAAAAAATTGGATACTGTCATGTATGTATACCTGCGCAAACCCGGATATTGAGAAAAATAAACATAAAAATGTCAACCTCAAGTTCTGAACCTGTGGATCATTCATTATTTTTGTTCCTATTCTATCTAAAATATTGGTTTGACTAGACATTTCATTTACACTTTTCAATAGAACACTATCAATTGATTAAATTCTATTGTGGCAAAGGTATATGAGTGATAGCAGGAAGTATTTATGAAAGTCGATTAGGAACAATCAATAGTGACTTTTGATTGTTATATGATTAATTAATGATTGTTGAACGTGATTTTTATCTAAAATATAGGTATTTTAAGCCAATTATTTTAACACTAAAGAATTGGGTTGTTCCTGACAAGAAATAGAGCCATCTTTTATTTTTAGCAAGTATTCGGATGGAGTATTGCCTTCTATTTGTTTGAAAACCCTATTAAATGTGGCTTGGCTGGTAAATCCTGCTTCGGAGTAAACATAAGCCAGAGTTAATTTTTCAAAATCGGTATTTAACATCACTTTCTTCACGTGATTTATTCTGTAAGTGTTTACGTAAGAATTAAAATTGGCATATCCTTTTATTCTTATTGATTTTGAAATGTAATTGTTGCTGACTTTCAATATTGTGCTTAATGTTGAGATATTAAAATCTTGATTTTTGAATAGAAGATTAATTTGCATTTCGGTTTCTATTTTTTCAAAAATAGATTCGGCATTTTCAAGGTCTTTTATATCCAGAACTACAGGTAAGATAATTTTTTCCTTTTCCTCAATTTTAGTAAGTAGTTTAAGTTCTCTGATTTTATCTTTATAAAATGATAAAAAACACACGATGATAATGTTTGCAATGAATAATAAGGTATCAGTAACCCGTATCTTGCTTGGAGAATGTCTTATGAAATTAAAATTGATTGTATTGGCTAAAACCAATCCGATTAAAATTAAAAAAAGTGCATATAATGAGTAAGAAATCACCTCCCTTCTTCCAAAAAAAATGTAAGCTCCATAAGGGAGGGGAACCATCCAAACGTAGCTGGCAACAGATGTTTGGGCAAATTGCAATATAATGTAAATATTGAAAAGCGGGGCAATAATAAAATACCATTTTATTATTTTATCAATAGAGATTTTATTGCGTACTATAGTCCAAGAAGTTATAAGACTGATAATACCAAATAATAAGTAGCATACCAGAAAAATATCTTTCATGTAAAAATAGAATATCCCAGTATATCCTAATAATATGATAGACATTAGATATACATAGTTACAAGTTAATTTATATTGGATATCAATTATTTTTTGTTCCCTAAGCATTTTATTATTATTCATCATAGTAGCATTTTAATCTGTTTGCATTTTACAGTATATGGACTAAATCTATTTTATAGCCTGGCGAAATTTATTATATTATTGAATATGGAAATTGTAAAAAACGGAAATTGGAAGTATTATCTCATTTAAAAAATATCAGTTTTTAAAGACAAACCTGTTTAATATTATAAAACTATTACGAATTATAAATGAATATAAAGAATGCTGGTTTTTGAATATCATCAAAAATTTTTAGTGACTTTCTATGGCTTCTTAAAATTAACGAAAATACAATGGAAGGTACTTGCCGATGGAATACTCGATTTTTAATTAATGCTAACATTTAAATCATCAAATTTTTTATAAGTAAATGGTCCAAGATGATAATCGCAATCTCCAAACCGAGATATCTACGGTCTAAAGCTTTTTGATGAGCTGAAACTGCAGACTCTTTACCAGCAATAATACCATTGGGGTCACCATCCCTAGAAGTCACCTCCATTTTCATTTTATATGACTGCCTAAGTTTTTTGATTATGTTCTTCTTAGGGCTTGAAAATAGATTATACGGTTCGTCCTTTATTCATATAAAGCTTAATTGGAAAAGTGAGATTAGAGGCTATCGATTCTGGCACAGCTTTATTGATTATCAATTAAAAAGACCCCTATAAGTTTTGGAATCACTATCATGAGTTTACTCCTTGCAATAATGGTGTGTTGATGTGAGATATTCTAAAGTACAAAATGCCATTAGGAATTTTGGGTGATTTTATTAACTGGCTTCTTGTCAAAAAAAACACTTAATTGTATTTTTGAGTATAGAAGAAATGTAGTTAATCCATTATTTAATCATTAATATTGAAAATTTTATCAACAAGAATCTATAATTAAAATCCAACCCCTTCTGAATAGGTATTACGTCATTGGGTGATTTGCTGAAAATTCAATATATAATCATATTAAAATATTTTTATTGATTATTTATTTCGATTGGTAAAGAAATTGTATAGTGTTTTCCAAATTTCAAAACTATAATTATGGATATAGAAATCTCCTATTTTGATTTTAAAAATTTGTCACCTCAAGACCAGTGTAAATTAGTTACTACAAAAGGACAGATAATCAACGAAAGTTCAAAAAACGATTTGCGTTTTGTTATTTATAAACTTGGATCTTTTTTAGTTGAAATCACCTATATTCAGCAGAATAACAGGCTGGCAAGTTTTAATGTTTATCAAAATATTTATGCATCTTCACAAACTGCATAATGTCAATTGATTATTGTTCTAATGATAAACAGATTATGAACTTTTAAATGACACAATATTTATAAACCAATAAAAATTGTGTTCTACTTAAAAAAATCTCATTATTTTTGAAATAAATGAAACGAGAAATTACTCACCCACAATATTTATCTTATGATTTTAATAGTTGATGATAATAAAAACAATATTTATTCTTTAAAAAAGCTATTAGAATCTCACGATTTCAAAATTGATACAGCAGAATCCGGCGAAGAAGCATTAGGAAAAGCTCTGAAAAATCATTATTCTTTGATTATTCTGGATGTTCAGATGCCTGTAATGGATGGCTTTGAAGTAGCAGAAACCTTCGCAGGATACAGTAAAACCAAAGATATTCCGATTATTTTTCTATCTGCAGTCAATACAGAGAAACAATTCATAGCAAAAGGTTATGCTTCAGGCGGGATTGATTATGTTACAAAACCTATTGATCCTGAGATTTTGATGCTAAAGGTTAAAACCTTTTATAATCTTCAGGAAAGCAATCTTGCACTCAAGAAAAACCATCAGAATCTGGAATTGGAAGTCAAAGGCAGGCGAGAATCTCAGGTGGTGATGAAATCTGAGATTGATCATTTTCATCTGATGCTGGAAGCTTTGCCACAGATTGCTTTTACTTTGGACAAAGACGGGCAGGTAACTTTTGTAAATGCAAAATGGTACGATTACTCTGGTTCTAAATCAATTTTTCCCGAAACTCATCCTGATGATAAAGATATTTTGAAGGAATTTGAAAGATCTCAGAAAAAGCATAAACCTCTTGAACTCGAAGTCAGAATCAAACATTTGAAATCAACTAGTTTTAGATATCATCTGCTAAGAATGACTCCTGTTTTTGAAAACGAAACCATTAAAAACTGGGTTGGAACTTTTACCGATATAGAAGACCAAAAGAAAGTAGAAAAAGAGAAAGATGAGTTCTTAAGTATTGCAAGCCACGAACTGAAAACGCCTTTGACAAGTATCAAAGCTTATGTTCAGCTGATGGATCGTAAACTGAAATTTGATGCTGAAAGTCCTGAAAAAGGTTATGTGGACAAAGTCTTGACTCAGATTGAAAAACTCAATAGTCTCATCACAGACCTTCTTGACGTTTCCAAAATCGAAAATGGTAAACTGAAAATCAATAAGAAACCTACCAATCTGGAATCGGTTATTCAGAATTCAATCGATACAATTTTGCAGACTCACGATAGCAATAAAATTAATATCGAACGTCACGGACCAAAACCCGACATCTTGGTTCCTCTGGATGAGATGAGGATAGATCAGGTTTTAATCAATTTCTTAAGTAATGCTATCAAGTATTCTCCGGACAATCATCAGATTTTTGTTTCCACTTTCATTGATGAAGAAAATGTGAGAGTCAGCGTCACAGATTTCGGAATCGGAATTCCTGAATATAAACAACCTTCTGTATTTCAAAAGTTTTATCGTGTGGAAGAATCTTCGGTTCAGTTTCAAGGTCTTGGAATCGGATTATTTATTTGTTCAGAAATCATTGAACAACACGACGGAACAATCGGTGTTTCCAGCGAAGTTAACGAAGGTTCCACATTCTATTTTACATTACCACTAAATTAATCGTATGCCAAAAAAAATTATACGTAATCTGCAATTCGGCGTTGGTCTGTCTCTTTTGATATTGCTGGCCAGTTCATTAGCTTCATATTGGAGTATCCAGAATCAGATGAACAACCGAGAAAAATCTTCTCAAAGCCGACGTTCTGTAACTGCAGTTAAAGATGTTTTGATTGCATTACTAGATGCTGAAACCGGAAATAGAGGTTATCAGCTGACGGGTAAAGAATCTTTTTTGGAGCCTTATAACCGTAGTGTTTCTGATTATGCAAAGGCAATAGAAAGGGCAAAAGAAATAGAGACAACCGATAAACTGCAGTTGAAAAGAGTAGAAAATCTACAGCAGAATGCTAATCATAGTATGGAAAATATGAGACAGTTTGTGATTAATAGACGTAATGGATTATTGATGACACAGGAGCAGATCATTTCCAGCAAAGTTTACATGGACAGATGCAGACAGATTGTTGCCGATTTTGTTAAACATGAGGAAAGCCAATTAGTTATAAAAAATAAAGCACTTAACAATTCTTCTAATACGACAGTTATATTCATTATATTCTCGGCTCTTGCGGCAATAGTTGTAACTGTTTTTTTCTATTTAAGATTAAGAAGTGACCTTATTAGAAGAGATAAACTCGAAAAAGAACTGAAAGCTAAAGATCTGGAGATTTCTAAAAGAGTTAGCATTATTAAGCAAGTTGCAGGAAAAGTAGCAAGTGGTGATTATGATGTCAAACTCTCGGATAGAGGCGATGACGAGCTTGGAGATATTGTAGAATCTCTGAATCATATGACGCAGTCTTTGAAAACGTCTTTCGATCAAATCAATGAAAGCGAATGGAGACAAACAGGTTTGGTTCTACTTAACGAATCTCTTGTTGGAAACAAAACTGTAAAAGAAGTTGCAGATAATGCGTTGAATCATTTCATTTCTTACGCGGATTGTATAAACGGCGCTGTTTATCTTTATGAAGATGAGAGGCTGAAATTGTTTAATGCGTTCGGATTAGAAGAACATATGAAAAAAAGCTTCTTACCGGGCGAAGGAATGGTTGGACAAACTTTTTCACAAGAAAGAATTAATGTCTTCAATAATCTTGATGAGAAAGATTTTGTGGCAAGTTTTGCAAGCAGTAAAATTAAGATTAATGGAATTATCCTTGTTCCAATTATATCCGGAAGACAGATTTTTGGTATTATGGAATTGAGTGCAACACACAATTTTGATGATACTAAAATCGATTATTTTAATGAAGGTGCTAGAAATATCGCAATTGCTCTTGGCGCTGCGAAAGGTAGAGAAAAAGAACAACGATTATTGGAGGAAACACAAGCTCAGTCCGAAGAATTGCAGGTTCAGCACGCAGAATTGGAAAACCTCAATACAGAATTAGAAGCGCAGACTCAAAAACTTCAGGCTTCGGAAGAAGAGTTGAGAGTTCAGCAGGAAGAACTTCTACAAACCAATACAGAGTTAGAGGAGCGTTCAAAATCCTTGGAAGAAAAGAATCATCTCATTGCGGAAAGAAATGTTGAAATTCAGAAGAAAGCTGAAGAACTAGCACTTAGCACGCAATATAAATCAGAGTTCTTGGCGAATATGTCGCACGAATTGAGAACGCCTCTTAATTCTATTTTGCTGTTATCTCGATTGATGGCAGAAAATTCCGATGAAAATCTTAATGAAGATCAGGTAGAATCTGCAAAAGTGATTCAAAGTTCCGGAACAAGTTTGTTAACATTAATAGATGAAATTCTTGACCTTGCGAAAATAGAATCCGGAAAAATGAATCTGATTAATGAACAGGTTTTACTGGAAGATGTGACAAGAGATCTCAAGAATCTTTTTATGCCGATTGTTAAGGAAAGGGGTGTTCAATTCAATATAAATCTTGATGATTCAATTAATAAAACACTTAATACAGACCGATTAAGATTGGATCAAGTTTTAAGAAATTTACTTTCTAATGCTTTTAAATTTACCAAAGAAGGTTCTGTCAATTTAAACATTTCTGAATGTCCTAAAAATTCTGATTTCATAGTTTTCTCGGTAAAAGACACCGGAATGGGAATTCCTGAAGAGAAACAGAAATTGATATTCGAAGCATTTCAACAAGCAGACGGTTCTACTCAGAGGAAATTTGGAGGAACCGGTTTGGGACTTTCAATCAGCCGTGAAATCGCTAAACTTTTAGGCGGTAAAATTACGTTGGAAAGCGAATTAGGAAAAGGAAGTGAGTTCAGTTTAATTATTCCAAAAGAACCGTCAAACTCCACCGAAATCATTTCTAATGAACAAAGCTTGATTGATGTGATTTCTCAGGATGTACAAGAAATTAAAACCATCATTGAAACTGATGATGAGACGATAACTTCTATAACACATTTAGAAATTCCGGAAGATATTGATGACGATCGTAATCATATTTCGGAAGGTGACAAAGTGATTCTGATAATCGAAGATGATGTACATTTTGCAAAAGCACTTCTGAAATATGCCCATGTCAACGATTACAAAGCTGTGATAGTTGTAAGAGGTGATTATGCACTTTCTATGGCTTTGGAATATAAACCGGTTGCTATTTTGCTAGATATTCAGTTGCCTGTAAAAGATGGTTGGCAGGTGATGAATGATTTGAAAACAAATAGTCAAACCAAATCTATTCCTGTTCATATGATGTCTTCTCTGCAAGCTAAGAGAGAAAGTCTGATGAGAGGCGCTATTGATTTTATTGATAAACCGGTAGCGATGGAAGAGATGAACAATGTATTCAAAAAGATTGAAGATGCATTGAAACGTTCACCGCAAAAGGTTTTAATTGTTGAAGAAAATGCGCAACACGCCAAAGCTTTATCTTATTTTTTAGGTAATTACAATATATCGTTATCCGTGGAAAATAATGTGGAAGACAGCGTAAAAGCATTCCAAAAGGATAATGTGGATTGTGTTATTGTAGATGTTGGTTCAGCCAGAGGAAGCAGTTATCAGATTGTTGAAAGGATCAAAAGTTATGAAGGTCTGGAGAATCTTCCGGTTATTATTTTTACAGAACGTAATTTAACCCAATCCGAAGAATTTAAAATCAAACAATACGCAGATTCTATTGTTGTAAAGACAGCACATTCTTATCAGAGGATTTTGGATGAGATTAGTCTATTCCTTCATCTGGTGGAAGAAAATAATCAATCCGGTGAATCGGGAAGAGTTAAAAACCTAGGAACTCTAACTGAAACTTTAAGTGGGAAAAAAATCTTGATCACCGACGACGATGTCAGAAATATTTTCTCTTTATCAAAAGCTTTGGAAAAATATAAAGTTGAAGTTGTTCTGGCAATGGATGGGAAACAGGCACTTGATAAAATTGATGAAAATCCCGACATCGATGTTATTTTGATGGATATGATGATGCCGGAAATGGATGGTTATGATACCATCAGAGAAATCAGAAAAATGCAGGATTTCAAAGATTTACCAATTATTGCAGTTACCGCAAAATCGATGATTGGAGATCGTGACAAATGTATTCAGGCAGGCGCTTCGGATTACATTACCAAGCCTGTTGATATCGATCAGTTGCTGTCACTTCTACGTGTTTGGTTATATGAAAGTTAATAGTCAGAAGATGGATAAGAAAATCTTGATCGTTGATGATGATCCAAGAAATATCTTTGCTCTTAAGTTAACTTTGAAAGCAAAAGGATTTCTTATAGAAACTGCTCTCAGTGCAAAAGAAGCCATTGATAAATTGGAAAATGATAATGAAATTAATGTAATTTTGATGGATATGATGATGCCCGATATTGATGGTTATCAAGCTATTGGAATGATCAGAAAAATTGATAAACTCAATCATATTCCTATTATTGCTGTGACAGCACAGGCAATGGAAGAGGATTACCAAAAATGTATTGACGCAGGTGCTACAGATTATATCAAGAAACCTATCGATGTGGATCAATTATTGAACGTTATAGAAAAAGTTTCCTGATGCTAGAGCCAAGTATTATTAAAGATGAAGAATTAGAATATCTGATTAAGGATATTTACGATCTGTATGGTTACGATTTCTCAATGTACAGCAAAGCTTCTTTCAAAAGGAGAATCAACAGGATCTGTGTCATCGATAAGTTTGCCAGTTTTGCCGAATTAAGATACACGATAATCAATGATCAGGATTATCTGAAACGCTTTGTGGAAGAGATTACAGTCAATGTAACCGAGATGTTTAGAGATCCCGATTTTTTTCTAAGTCTAAGAGAAAAGATATTACCACAATTGGGAACATATCCGCTCATCAGAATTTGGCTGGCCGGATGTTCTACCGGAGAAGAAGCTTATTCTGTGGCGATTCTGCTAAAAGAAGCAGGATTGTATGATAAAAGTTTGATCTATGCGACAGATATTAATCCATCTGTTCTGGAAACTGCTCGAGCAGGGGTTTTTCCTCTTCAGCAGATGAAATTATATTCGGAGAATTATCAACTATCCGGTGGGAAAGAAGATTTTTCAACCTATTATACAGCTAATTATGACGTGGCAAGATTTGATAAATCACTTCAGAAGAAGATGATTATTTCTACACACAATTTGGTTTCAGACAGTTCATTCAATAGCTTTCAACTGATTATTTGTAGAAATGTTTTGATTTATTTTGACAGAGAACTTCAGGAGCGTGTTTTCAAACTCTTTGATAATAGTCTGGAAAATCTTGGATATCTTGCATTGGGATCCAAAGAAACTTTACGATTTTCGGATTTAGGAAAGCAATATCAGCAGATTGATAATCAGCGCATCTGGAAAAAAACGGAGCAATTATAAAATGGAAGAATCAGATTTTAACATAGAATTAGTAATCATTGGCGGATCTGCAGGGAGCTTGCCGGTTATACTAAGTATGTTGAAAAATCTGAATGAACCCATAAAATTTGCAATAGTCATTGTTATACATCGTAAAGCTTCTGGATTGAATATTTTACCAACATTATTAGAACAAGTTTCTGTTATTAAGGTTACAGAAATTGATGATAAAGCAGAAATTGAAAATAATAATATCTATCTCGCACCGGCAGATTTTCATCTCTTGTTTGATGATAAACAAACAATGTCTTTGGATAGATCAGAAAAACTTAATTATTCTCGTCCATCTATTGATGTTTCTTTTAGTTCGGCTGGAGACATTTTTGGTCATAATCTTCTTGCTATACTATTATCTGGTGCTAATTCAGATGGCGTTGAAGGTCTCAAACATATTGAGAGAATGGGAGGACAGATTTGGATTCAAGATCCTGAAACAGCAGAAGTTAATTATATGCCTAAGATGGCAATGGAGATTATTAAATATGATGAGATCATCACACCAGAAAATCTTTCAATAAAATTAAATAAACTATAAAAAAATAAATATTACCAATATATTATGAGCAAGAAAAAAGTCCTGATTTTTGATGATGAAACTTCAATTTTAGAAGTGATTTTTATTGTTTTAAATGATCTTGGATACGAAGTTGAGGTTTCTGAAACAGCGGATGATATTATCCAAAAAGTGTCAGACTTTCAACCCGATGTGATTATTATGGACAATTGGATTCCGGTAATTGGTGGAGTGGAAGCTACAAAACTTCTAAAAGCTCATCCTGATTATAAAAACGTTCCTGTAATATATATCACTGCCAATAATGATATTGCATCTCTTGCAGATGAGGCAATGGCAGATGATTATGTGCCCAAACCTTTCGATCTGGAGGATCTGGAGGAAAAGGTCATTAAATGGGTCAGTAATTAATATCGGGCCAATTTATCAGTTGCTTTAAATTTTGTATGTATAACTGACTTGAAATAATATTTGATTATAAATTTTTTTCAATCACTTAGAATGACGATTATGACCCAAGTCATAAAGTTCTAGATAAGTTCTCTTTAATTTTGGTGGAACTAAAGAGAAACTATGATAAGCTTATTTCCAATACCTATTCCGCACCTATCAAAACTTTTTTTAAGATTGAGCTCGGCCAATTAGCTTGAGCAAAAAGATTTTGTCATTTAGTGTTTTTAAAAATATAAGAGAATAGGTCAGGCTGATATGGTTATTGAAGAAAGTATCATTAAATTATTTGGAGGGAAATTAAAGGAATATAATTCGGCGGAAATTATTTTTTCCGAAAAGAGCAATGCCAATTATTATTATTA